>JAZOBN010000011.1:0-42403 GCA_045595965.1 Candidatus Coprenecus sp. | reverse complement strand
CTGCAACGGCGACCCGTCGCGGTCGGCTGATGCCGACTTGGTTTACTGGCTCTCGCCAGACTAGCGCTCCCGCCCTTGCCGTATTTGCTCCGCAAATACACGGGCTCCGCGGGACGTCTGATGACGTCTTTTAAGAAAGTTTAGCCATTGGCTCCCTTTTCTTGTGGAGATATGTTTAACCCCCTCTGTCACATTGTGACACCTCCCTAAGGGGAGATACGCGACTATTGATGGTGCTATATGCTTAGCATGCTCCAACCCGTCGCTGTCGGCAGTGTTGTTTTTGGGGGATGTGGATATTTGTTACGATTATTTTTAATAAATTATTGTTTTTCGATAATTATTTTTATCTTTGCATATCGAATAACAATAAATAATTATTGAGATATGAAACAAAATTCAATTAAATCGATTACAGCAGTATCTGTTGTTATTATTATTTTCTGTGCTCTTTCTGCCTTATTGGTATTTGTTCAAGGTATTGTTATGGTCATTAAACCAGAAAATATTGGTGTAGTATGGTCCGATACCGGAAAATGGTTACAATTGCTTGTTGCGATAGGGAGACCTCTTGGTGGAGTAGCATTCTTCGGACTGATCACTACATTTCTTGTCAAGACCATCAAGGGCCTTAAAAATGGTATCCTTTTCCCGGCGGTGAACGTTACTATCCTCTATCTTTCTGCCATCTCCTTATTCATATATAATTTCTGCTATAGCAATGGCGGAATCCTTACAGGTACTGATAATCTGCTGATTGATACTGATGATGTGGGTATTTCGTTAATAATTGCAGTTTTTGCTATGATCTACAAAATCGCAGTCAGAGTCAGTGAAGAGAACAGTCTTACAATTTAATATGGAGGGAGAGTTATGCCAATTATAGTAAATGTAGATGTTATGCTGGCCAAGAGGAAGATGTCCTCTACTGAGCTGGCGGAGAAGGTGGGGATTACCCCAGTGAATCTCTCAATTTTGAAGACAGGCAAAGCCAAAGCTGTACGCTTTTCAACATTGTCTGCCCTCTGCAAGGCTCTTGATTGCCAGCCTGGAGATATTCTTGAATACAGGGCAGAGGAGGACCAGAAAGGAGTCTCTTGACCGGTTGGGAATTATCCCCAACTGATGATTTACTTGAATGATATTGCAAAGCCACCACCTGGAGCCATTCTGACGTGGATAGCGCTTTCTGATGTTACTTTCTGTCTGGTAATGGTATACCCTTTTGGATTGCTTTTGTAGTGTGCGTCATTTGAGTCGGCGTAAATGGTGGCCTCATATTCCCCATCTTCGAGAAAGTCCAACTGAATGTCAAATTCTCTGGCATTGTCATCGGTAACACCACCGCAGAACCATTGCCCTCCATCTTTGGCTTTTCTGGCAACAATCAGGTAATCACCTGGCTCTGCATATAGGTAACGGCTCTCTTTCCAGTCGATTGCGACATCTTTAATGAATTGGAATGCATCCATATGTTCGCGATAATGATCCGGTGTGTCGGCTGCCATCTGGAGAGGGGAGTACATTGTCAGATAGAGTGCAAGCTGATTGGCAATGGTGGCATTGACCCAGGAGTTTTTACCGCTCCACTCCTTAAGGTTCTGTTCAAATATCCCGGGTGTGTAGTCCATCGGTCCACCATTAAGCCGTGTAAAGGGGAGTATGGTGACATGTTTTGGTCCTATCCCTCCAAATGCCTGGTACTCATTGCCCATAGCAGATTCGTTTCCGATCAGATTAGGGTATGTGCGGCAAAGTCCTGTGGGGCGGACAGCTTCGTGGGCATTGACTGTAATTTTATGTTTGGCAGCCTCTTTTACAGCATGCAGATAGTGATTAACCATCCACTGTCCGTAGTGGTATTCACCTCTTGGAATAATGTTCCCTACATAGCCCGATTTCACAGATTTGTATCCATATTTGTTCATCAGTTGATAGGCTGCCTCCATATGCCTTTCGTAGTTGCGTACGGAACTTGAAGTTTCGTGGTGCATTATCAGAGTGATCCCTTTGGAATGGGCATACTCGTTTAGCCCCTTAATGTCGAAGTCCGGATATGGGGTTTGAAAGTCAAATACATAGTCTTTGCTGCAATTGGCCCAATCTTCCCATCCAATATTCCACCCCTCCACCAGAAGTGCATCGAAACCGTGCTCCGAAGCGAAGTCTATATATTGACGTACTTTTGCATTGTTGGCTCCATGTGTCCCATTTGGAATTGCTTTGGTGTAGTCAAATTCTCCAAGCTTTACCGATGGTACATTGGTGTATGACCAGGAGCTTTTGTCTGTAATCATCTCCCACCATACCCCCATATATTTGACAGGTCTTATCCAACTTACATTTTCTATGGCGCACGGTTCGTTCAGGTTGAGTATGAGACGGCTTGAGAGTTGTTCCACAGCGCTCTCTGCTACTTGTACTGTCCTCCATGGAGTGTGGCAGGGGGTCTGCATATACCCTTTCCAACCCTGAGCATCGGGAGTGAGCCATGAACGGAGAGTGTGATTCTTCCCATCCACCAGCAGGTGCATACAGGGATAGTTTACCAGAGCAGCTTCGTGTATGTTGATATAAAGGCCATTGCCACTCTTCATTTGAAGAGATGTTTGTACACCCCTCTTGCTGAAAGGGGTTTGAGAACTGTTTGCCCATATTTGTTTTTCAAAATTTTCTTCGATCTCAGAGAGCCGGCATTCACCATATTCATACTCCTGAGTGTCATAATCACCTGGAATCCACCACGCAAAACAGTCATCTGCCATTGCAAACTCCGTGAGTTCTTCTTTAATTACAAAATGTGTGAGTTTGCCTCCGGCAGGAAATTCGTATCTGAATCCCAGACCATCATCATAGAGCCTGAAGCGGATGTTGAGAGTACGATCGCTCCCCTTTTGCTTGAGATGGACAAGGAGTTCGTTGTAATGGTTGCGGATAGAACTCTCTTCTCCCCATACGGGTTCCCAGATTTCGTCAAAGCTGTCGGTGGAACTCCCGGTAAGTTCGAACTCTCTGTCGAAGAAGAAACTTGGTTTGGTGTCTGATTTTGTGATTTTATCTTGGTCAAAGTTGATTTGTCCCGATTTCATTGTCCCCCTTATCTCGAATCCAAGGCGACTTGGGAGCAGGACATCTCTCCCTTTGTGTTTGAGTGAATACATCGGAACACCATCTTCAAGGATAAATTCCATAGTTAGATCGCCATCAGGGGAGGTGAGTGGGATGGTCCCTGTAATTGTCTTTTTAGGGGCACATGAAACTATTGCAATAGTCAGAATCAAGATAATCTTTTTCATATCTGTATCTATATATAATTCATAATAAAGAACTGCACAGGATAATTATTCCGCTTATCCCGATATATCCATATACAACGTATGGAAATTTCCTGCCGGGGATGCGACTGAAGGCCCATGACCCAAGGAGAGAGCCAATTGCCACCGCTCCGAGACAGAATATGTAACATTTCCCCACCTCATGAGTTATAAAACCATTGTAGCCTCTGACGAGAGTCATCATAGCATTGGTAATTACAAAATAGGTCTGTATCATCCCCATATAGTGCTCTTTATCCTCTTCGGAAGAGATGAAATAAAGGACAGCAGGGGGACCATGCATCCCAAAAAATCCCCCCATCAGACCACTGACAGAGCCGGCCCCAAGCTGGTATGGCAGAGTTGTCTTGAACTTGATCCGCTTGTTCAGGAAAGCAAACCAGATACTTACAAAAATTAGAATGATACCGAGGATAATTCTTATCGTATTGTCGTGCATCTCCTTGAGGAGAAATATTGCAATTGTAGAGGTAATCAGAAAGATAGAGAGAATGGGGATCAATCTTCTCCATGTAATATATCTGCGGTATTTTATTGCCGCAATCAGAGAGGTTGTAAATGCCAGTAATCCCGACAGACCGGTAGCTTCACCGTATGATGGCATAAGGAAGGGGAGCAACGTCATTATGAAAATGCCGAATCCAAATCCCGTAGTCCTCTGGACAAAACTTGCCCCTGTCGCAAGGAGAAATATCTGAAAAATATTTTCTGTAAATATCTGGGTCATGCTCTTTCTCTATTTCTTTAATGTTTTATAGGAAAGTATATGGGCGGTTATAGCAATAGCCAGAAGAATGAACATCAGCCGCAGAGCCCAGTGTTGCACCACAAAAATTGCGCAATTGAGAAGTGTAATCCATATCATACTGATAGATATGATCTTTATCTTCAGTGGAATTGATTTGTGTATCATGAAATTCTGTATGTATGGTCCCAATTTAGGATGATTCAGCAACCAGTCGTACAGCCCTTTGTGACTGCGGAGAAAAAGGGCTGCAGCCAGCAGAAGCAGTGGAGTGGTAGGAAGGACGGGGAGAAAAATCCCTAAGATACCAAGCCCCAGCGAAATAAGTCCCAATATGGTAAGAATCCACTTCATATATTACTATAACGGCACAAAGGTAAAAGAATTCATTTGATGAAGTGTGATAAATTGTTTAATATTGTATCAAAATAAAATCTGACTATTTATGGAAAGGAGAGAAATGCTAAAGAAAACAGGAGCTGCTTTGTTGGGGGCATCTGTTGTGGGGTTGCCCGCATTTGCACAAGACAAAAAAGGGGATACTTCAAAGAAGAAAAAGGTTATGGTTATCGGTGCTCATCCAGATGATCCGGAGTCTTGCTGTGGAGGGACAATTCTTGTTATGAATAAACTCGGCTACGATGTGGTAAGTCTCTATATGACCAAGGGGGAAGCAGGTATTCCTGGAAAATCTCACGACGAGGCTGCCGCTATCAGGAGGCAGGAGGCTATAAATGCTTGCAAGGTGATGGGGGCCAAACCTGTTTTCCTGACCCAGATTGACGGGAGCTCGGAAATAACCAAAGCCCGCTACACAGAGATGAAAGAGGCTATTGCAGCTGAAAATCCGGACATAGTGATTACCCACTGGCCCATCGATTCACACGCGGACCATCGTGTATGTGCATCATTGGTATATGATGCCTGGCGCAGACTTGGTTATACTTTTGAACTGTACTACCATGAGGCTATGACCGGCCTTCAGTCACAAGGATTCCATCCTACAGATTATGTGGATATTTCAGAGGTGGCCGACAAGAAGAGGGAGGCCTGTTTCTGCCACGTAAGTCAGGACCCGGAAAGCTGGGTGGATGACTGGCACGGCGGTATGGGGAAATTCCGCGGCAGGGAGATAGGGGTAGCGCAAGCTGAGGCCTTCTTCCATCTTCAAAGGGGAAAAACTTACATAAAATAGATAGAGGAGGACGAATTATGAAGAAAATCATATTTTTTGCATTGGCCCTATGTGCTTTTTCAATAATAAGCATCAATAAAGTTGTGGCCCAGGATAAGAATAACCGTGAGGAGATGAAACCGGGAGATCCTCTCCCCGAATTTACCCTCTCTTCTTCGGTCAATGGAAATATCTCTTCAAAAGATGTAGAAGGTGATGTTCTCCTTATAACTTTTTTTGCCACCTGGTGTGCACCGTGCCAAAAGGAGCTGGCTGCTGTTCAGAAAGAGCTTTGGCCAAAATATAAAAACGAAAAGGGATTCAAACTTATTGTTGTAGGACGCGAGCATACGGATGAAGAGCTTACCACCTATAACGAAACCAAAAATTTTTCATTTCCTCTCTACCCGGATCCAAAAAGGGGGGTATATTCCAAATTTGCAGATATAACAATACCAAGAGCTTACCTGTTTGGAAAAGATGGAAAACTGATCCATGCCTCCAAAGGGTACGACGAAAAGGAGTTTGAAAACCTTATGAAAATGATAGAAGAGGCTCTTTAGCCTCTTTTTTTATGTCCCGGTCCTTCGGGAAACCACCCTTTATTTACCCTCTCCCTTTGATGAAAAAGTTCCAGAATACTCCAGAATGAGGAAAATGCAGTTACTCCAAGAATAGTTGATACAATTATATTTTCGACCAGAATAGAGGCTGCACCAAATGCGAGACCTCCGATTACGAATATCCACCAGCATTTTACCCCCAACCAGTACTCAGCTTTGATGACTATAGGGTGAAAAATCCCAATTATCAGAAAAGTGGCCAGACCCACCAATATTCCTCCTAAATTCATTTCTCTTAGCTTTAACTTTGCAAATATAGCCCAATTTTGATACCTTTGGCCGCTTTTATAGAAAAAAGGATATGAATACTATATGGATAGTAATGCCTATTCTGATTGCTCTGATGTTTTTGTTGGGGACAGATTTGAATAAAAAGGCCTTTACAAATGTTGCAAGAAATCCAAAAGGGGTGATTATAGGGATGGTAGGTCAGATTATAATCCTCCCCCTTATTGCTTTTGGTATAGCTTGGGTGCTGAAACTTCCACCCATATATTTTATGGGGGTCGTCCTTGTTGCCTGCTGTCCGGGGGGAAGCTCGTCGAATGTCTTTTCTATGCTTGCAAAAGGTGATGTTGCACTTTCGGTGACATTGACAGCAATCAGCAGTATCCTAACTCTGTTTACTCTACCTGTAATTATGGAGTTTGTTTCTGGTTTTGTATCGCAACAATCTGGAATAGAGGTGGTTCTTCCGGTAGGGAAATTGATTGTGCAGAATATTGTCCTCTTGTTTGTGCCGCTGCTATGCGGTATTGTTTTTAGATATTTTGCACCAGAATCAGCAGCAAAAGTGAACAAGGTTTTGGGTAAATGTGCTTTCCCTGCCCTGATGCTACTTGCTTTTGTATTTTTCCTCCAGTATACACGTGAAATTATAGACAATTTCAAGATATTGGGCTTGTCTATAGGGTTTATGATAATTGCAGCAATGACCGTCAGTTCCTTTTTGTCAAGATTGGGGGGGGATGATTCTGCAGTACGAAGGACAATTGTTATAGAAGTGGGTATGCAGAATGCCGCTCAGGCAATAGCAATCGCTACATCTCCTTTTATTTTTAATAGTGGTGAGATGGCAATCCCGGCTATCATTTATGCTTTGCTGATGAATGTGATTCTCCTGATTTATGTCTATGTAATCAGACGCAGGGAGAAGAACTGATATATATCACAACGCAAATAAGGAACAATGTTGTAAACAACAGAAGGTTGCGGGCAGTCTCTCCGAGAATGGGATTGAGTGCTCCACCCCTTGATGCAACCATCTTTCTCCAGGTTCTCAGGTGCATCACAAGATATACTGATGGGCAAATCAATGACCATAGTGGAAGGAGTTCCCATAAAGGGAACATCACACCCATTGCTACCGTTCCGGAGAGGAGATATGCATATCCCATTACACCTCTTCCGAATAATACTACAGTGGTTTTCTTACCTACCGATTTGTCACTCTCCATATCTCTATAGTTGTTGACAATCAAAACATTGGCTGCAAGCAGACCGATTGCTACAGAGAGTGGGAGGGAGAGGGATATGTTTTCCCAGTTTCCCAACTGAAGATAGCTGGTCAATGTGACGGGAACTATGCCGAAGAATATGATGACAGCGATATCTCCAAGTCCGTGGTGTGACAACGGGTAAGGACCTGCACTATATGCCAATGCAAAAATACCTATGGAGATGCCGATCGGAATCATCCACCAGCTACCGTAAAAAAGGATCAGACACCCTGTAATTGCAGCAGCAAACAGAGTGATGAATGTGGCATTTTTCATGGCTTGAGGGGAGATGTCCCCCTCAGTGACTCCCCTTCTGAAACCTTCTCTCCCTTTGGCGTCTATACCATTCTTGTAATCAAAATATTCATTGGCAAAATTTGATGATATCTGTGCAAGGAGTGCAAACAGGAGGGTAAGAAGGGCAGGGACAATTCTTAAACCTCCCGAAAGGAGGGAAACAGCAATACCCGCAATCACCCCCGACATACTCACCGGCAGTGTCCTCAATCTCATAGCCTCTATCCAACTTCTGAACATATTACTTTATTCCAATATACATTCTGCAGATTCCCAGTGTGAGGGACTTGTGGATAACATCACTGAATCCGGCCTGACGCATCATAGGTATGAACTTTTCGGGAAGTGGAAAGTTGAGGACAGATGCAGGGAGGTATTCGTAAGCGCTTCTGTCTCCTGAAACCCTCCCTCCGATAGCGGGGAGAATCTTCAGGAAGTATAGTTTATAGCACCATCTGATAAATGGATTTGAAGGGACAGACAACTCGAGAATTACAAGTTTTCCCCCTTGTTTGAGTACCCTGTTCATCTCTTTCAACCCAATATCGAGGTGCTCGAAGTTTCTGACACCGAAGCCTACAGATATTCGGTCGAAAGTGTTGCTTCCGTATGGGAGTTCTTCGCAATCACCCTGGACAAGCTCTGCCTCAATACCGGCCTTCCTGATCTTTTCCCTCCCTATCTTCATCATCCCTTCAGAAAGGTCAATTCCTGTTATCTTGCTTCCTAAAGCAGCTTTTGTTGCAATCTCAATTGTAAAATCGCCGGTGCCGCACGCCACATCAAGAATCTGAAGCGGAGATGCTGTATCGACAATCTGTTTTACTGCTTTTTTTCTCCACCCTTTGTCGATATTCAGAGAGAGAATGTGGTTGAGTTTGTCGTAGTCTGGAGCGATATTGTCAAATAGTTTTCTGATCCCCTCTTTTTTTGCCATATCTCACCTATTTCTTTTTACTGAAAAGCCATTTCATAAAATCTGGATAATTGAATGCAGGGTTCCAGCTATTGTGTGTGCAACCTGCAAATTCAATGTACTCCACGTCTGCACCTGCTGTACGTAGTGCCTTGTATGCCTCGCGTGAACCGCGTGGAGTTACAGATTTGTCTGCATCACCGTGGAAAATGCGGAAACTTACATCTTTTGCAGCAGCAAGTCTTTTGGGGTTGACCGAACCGCAGATAGGGATTGCCGCTGCAAATGTGTCGGGAAATCTGGCAACCATATCATAGGTGGCCATTCCCCCCATTGAAAGGCCTATGATATAAACCCTTCGATTATCGACGGTAGGCATATCTATGTAAGAATCAATAAGTTCCTTAAGAGTCTGCATTAGAGGACTGATAGGTGGATTTTCCGGCATTCCTTCCGGTTGAAGGGTCTCCAATACATGATTGTATGCCCCCGGTACACCTGCAGGGCATTGTGGAAATATTACATAAGCAGGGTACTTTTCCCTGTTTACAGGGTTAAGGAACATCTCCCCTCCATGGAAAAGCTGTGCCTGATTGTCGCTTCCCCTCTCTCCAGAGCCGTGAAGGAAGATTACAAGGGGATATTTTTTGTTGGATTTGAGATTTTCAGGTGTCAGGTACCTGTAAAGGAGTGTGTCGCCTGTGTTTTGTGAGACAAATGCCCCTCTTTCATAACTCTCTTGTGCTGATAAACTTGAAAGAGTGATGAATGCTGCAATAATAAGAACCAGTTTTTTCATGATCAATACCCTTTGATTGGTCTACAAAATTAAATAACTTTGTAGAATATCAATAAAACAATTGTGATGAAAAAGATTCTTCTTCCCGTTTTGCTCCTGTTGGTAAGTGGAGCACTTTATGCCCAGATAAATCAGTTGCCAAGATCTGTCCCCGAGAAACAAGGGGTTCCGTCGAAGGCGCTAATAGCTCTGTTTGATTCGCTCCATGCTATGCCCCAAACTGATATACACAGTATGATTGTCATGAGACATGGCAATGTGGTGGGGGAATTTTATCCAGCTCCATTTGCAGCAGAATATCAGCACACTCAATACTCTGCATCCAAGACACTTGTAAGTATGGCTGTAGGGATAGCTGTCGACCAGAACCGATTGAGAGTTGACGACAGGGTCCTCCTCTTTTTTCAGGATCAGTTGCCAGATTCAATCTCAGTCCGTCTTGCAGATATGACGGTCAGGGATCTTCTGACAATGACATCGGGCATTAAACCTGACTGGTCTATGCGGAGCAAGGGGAGAGAGTGGATAAAGACCTTCTTGTCGAAGGAAGTGATCAATGAGCCGGGTGAGGTTTTTGCTTACGACTCTATGGTTACATATATGCTCTCTGCAATAGTACAGAGGGTGACAGGGATGAAAACACTCGATTATCTTCAGAAATATCTCTTTGATTATATGGGGATAGAGAAGGTAAATTGGGAAGAGAGCCCGGAAGGGGTCAATACCGGAGGTTGGGGACTCCATATCCAGAGTGAATCGCTGGCAAAGATCGGCCAAATGTGGCTTGATGGGGGCGTATGGGATGGTAAACAACTCATTTCAAAGGGGTGGATTGAACAAATGAGTGCAAAACAGGCAAACGGAGGGGATTTTGGATATGGTTACCAGACATGGCAATGCGCATACCCCTCAGCAGTAAGGGCAGATGGAGCTTTGGGCCAATATGTGATTGTTGTTCCGGAAAAAGATGTAGTTATTGTCCTTACAGAGGCATCATTTACAAATGGGAAACCTCAGAGAGGATTGATCTGGAACCAGTTTCTTCCTGCCCTGGCAGATGGTGAACTTCCTGAGAGTGTTGACTATCAAATTCTTGTCGAAAAACAGAATTCTTATCATTTGGAATTCCCACAAGGCAAGCAGTCCGGCTCTGTATTTAAGAAAATTGCAGGAAAGAGAATCTCGGTTCCTGAAAACAGATACGGTTGGAGTGAAGTGGTTTTCAGCCAGAGTGGAAAAGAGGTGCTGATGACGATTAAGAAATCAGATGGTACATCATACATCCAGCCCCTTGGATATAGGAGGTGGTGCACAGAGGAGATAGATGGGCTCCCACCTTACTCAATCAACCCTATAGACTGGCATGTAGGTCTTGAAGGTCCATTTTACGCCTCAGGTGCCTATGGCTGGGTAAAAAGATCTTTGAATGTCAACCTTCACTATGTGAATTGGGTATCATCACTCTTTATGAACTGGGATTTCTCGACAGAGGGTAAAGTTACATTGAAAATATCCAATAACTATCTTAAAAACAAGGTTGAAACATTTGATTGTGTCATAGAATAGTTTCAGTCATGTATATTTTCAATCCCGAGCACGATTTGTGTCTTGCCAATGGGGATCCCCATTTTGTCCCTCCGGATAGTGCGCTCACTTTTGGCCGGGATTGCGCCGATCTTACCAAATATATGAAAGGGCTCGATCCCCGTGCAGATTCGGGGACAGCTATCCTTCCCTGGGGGTGGAACCATCAATTGAGAAACCGCCTTCTCAAAGAGGGGTATGATGCGGAGAAGCTCCTTTCGCCTGAGAGGATAGATCTGATAGCAGAACTCTCCAACAGAAAATTTGCCCAAAAATGTTTGGAATATATCTCCTCCAATATGGGAGATATGAAGCAACTCCCTATAACAACGGAGAGTTACAGAATTGTGGCACGCTCAATAGAGGAGGTAAACCATTTTATCGCCCGACACCATAATGTGGTTCTGAAAGCCCCACTTTCCGGGAGTGGAAAAGGGATTAGATTTGTTTCAGATCAGTTGTCTCACAGTGACAATGGGTGGTGCAGAAATCTTATATCCAGACACGGGTGTGTCATAGTTGAGCAGCGGTTGACTATTCTTCAGGAGTTTGCAATGTTGTTCAGATGTATCGGGGGAAATGTTGAGTTCTGCGGCTATTCGTTGTTTTATTCCCATAATGGAGCCTATAGGGGAAATATCCTCGCCTCCAATCGATATATAGAGGGGAAATTATCCCGATTTATCCCTCTTGAGGTTTTGATGGAGAGCAGGAAACTCCTCACATCCTTCCTTAAATCTGAGGTGGCTGGAAAATATGATGGTTTTGTCGGCGTAGACCAATTCTATTCGGAAGAGATGGGGTTCAATCCTGTCGTGGAGATGAATATAAGGATGACTATGGGGTTGCTTGCACGCAATATTTATGACTGTTTCCCATGTGCAGGAGACGGAACCCATTGTTTTGAGATAAATCGTCAGAAAGTTGATGGCCAGATAAAATATTCATGGATAATATCTGAAATTGAATAGTTTAATATTCTATTATTCTTTTATTATCTTTACAACATAATGTTAAACCCCTAAATTGTATGCTTATGAAAAAGATTCTTATGATCCTTTGCTTTCCTTACATTCGGAACAGCAGACGCACAGCTTAAGCTGGGAGATAAATTGAAAAAAGGTCTTAAAGGTGTTACTGAGGAGTTGAAAAACGGATCTTCGTCACAATCTTCTCAAAACAGTCCCACACAGTCCCAACCGGTACAAACTCAACCAATCCAGAGTACTCCGACACAAACTCCAGCGCAGGCTTCAGCACAAGTTCAGCCACAACCTGAGGTGTCGGCTGACAATATTCCGGCAAATGCCCTTTATGTGTCATTGGAGAGAGGGTCTGCACGTGGAGCAGGTACAAAGGAGGCTCCGGTAAAAGATATCCAGAAAGCAATTGACCTTGCACCAAATGGAGGTGTCGTGTGTGTTGCAGAGGGTAATTACCTTGGAACACTTGACAGAGGATGGATTGAAATCAAAGGGAAATATGTCTCTATTATCGGTGGCTTCAATCACGATTTTACCGAGAGAGATCCCCTTAAGTATGTCACCAAAATCCAACCTACAACTCAGCAAAGAGGGACAATCGGGATGGGACTTCTTATGCTTGAATGTACATCTGATATGAGCAAATCTATGCTTATAGATGGTATTTTCTTCGATTTGGGAAATTATCTCGAGTATTGTATTGCAGACCCTACAGATCCCAGATGGGGGTGCCCTGAAGGTTGTGAAACAGGTAGAGTAAAACCTATCAGCACACCACCCAATTCAGCAATACGTTCTATCGGTGGCAAATTCTCAGGTCAGCTGACCATCCGCAACTGTATGTTTACCAACTCTTCATTTTATGGTATTCTATTAATGAATATGGGTGGCAATTGGGAGATATGCAATAATGTATTTGTAAGTAACATTTATGCAAGTTGTGAAGTTAACGGAGGTCTTAACCAGAATACCAATGCACACAAATCTACAGTTGATTTTCACCACAACACAGTATTGTTCTCTTGGTGTTCAACCAAAGAGATGGAGGATATGGGTTATGGTTACCGTATGCGTAATGGCGTTGACCATGATGTGCACCACAATATCTTCGGATGTACCAATATGGGTGCGATTGACAACGGATGGGATGACTCAACACTTCCTGCAGACAAACGTAAAATCGTATCGGCATACGACAACTTGTTCTTTATGAATAAAGGGGATATCACTGTTCCCGGTACAAGTGGCGGACAATGGATTTTTGTCCCGGCAAAACGCTTCGATGAAGTAATGTCACTTGTAAAGTATGAAAACAACAGGGAATTGCCTTCAACAAGCAACTTCAAAGATCTGATTATCCCTGCTTACTTGAAAGGGTTCGCAAATCTGAAAATCATGACCACCTCAAGTTATGATCCAAACTCGGCTGCAAACCTATATAGGGAGGCTCACGGCCTTAATAAACAGGGTACCTCTACTACAAGAGTTTCAATGTACGGTAACAGATACAACTTCGAAGAAGCTATGAAATTCTTCGGTGCTGAAGAGGGTTACGGAGCACAGATGATTAAATAATTGGCTATAATATATCTTTGATATGGGGACATTCTTGAGGAATGTCCCTTTTTTTTATCTGGATACTATCTGTTTTGAAAAATAATATCTATCTTAGAGGGTTAATTTCAATTGATTATAAAATAATAAGATAATTATGGCATTCCTAAGTAAAGAAAACAAGTACAATTGGGAGTTCGAGAATATTGGCGGCTCATCAAGAGTGAAGATTAAAACAGGTGAAGATATTGCACATCTGTCAGAACTTGATCCTAAAATGTGGACAGTCCTTTCATGTCCTGTAAGCGGACTTGAAATAGATGAAGAGAGTCTGAAATATATGGATTGTGATGCAGATGGAAAGATCAGGGTGAATGATGTTATTGAGACTTCAAAATGGATTACCGGTGCAGTCAATAATCCTGATATGCTTCTTTTGGGGAAAGATTCTATAAATGTGGACGATTTCAACCAGGAGAATGAAGTTGGCGGAAAGTTGAGGAAATGCTCGGAGATTATATTGAAGAACCTTGGAAAAGAGGGTACTGAAATCTCGTTGTCAGATATTAAAGATATTTCTGCAATTTTCGCAAAGACACTTTTTAATGGGGATGGAGTAATTATCGAGGCCTCTGCTGATGATCCGGATCAGAAGAGTGCAATAGCTGCTGCAATTGCAACAATAGGCAGTGTTGAGGACCGAAGCGGCATTGCTGGTGTCAATGCAGAAATAGTTGAGGCTTTCTATAAGGCATTGGGAGAGTATGTTGCATGGAAAGATGCAGAAGTTGAGGCACCATATGGAGAAAATACAGAAAAAGTACTCGATTTGTATAATGCACTTGATGCAAAGGTGAAGGATTTCTTCATGAGATCAAAACTTGCAGCCTTCTCACCGGACAGTACAGCAACTCTGGATGTTCAGAACTCAAGAATTGAGGCAATAAGTGGGGAGAATCTTACAGGAAAGGGCGATGAGATTGCAACATATCCTCTTGCAAGGATTACCGGCAAATCTGAGATCGACCTCTCTGCCACAATAAACCCGGCATGGGCTGCACAATTCAATGCTATCAAATCTTTGGCGTTTGATCCCCAAAGCAAGGTGCTGACAGAAGAGGCTTGGGGAGAAATCGGAGAGAAGCTTGCTGCATATATCTCCTGGAAGGGGGCAAAAGCGGGTGCTCAGGTTGAATCACTTGGTGCAGATGGTGCAAGAAAATTTATCGAGCAGAATCATAAAGATGCTATTCTGGCATTAGTGGCAAAGGATGCTGCCCTTAAGGACAATATTGATAACATCGATATGATAAAGAAGTTCCTCCATATCTACAGAGATTTCTACAGACTGCTGAAGAACTTCATCACATTCCACGATTTTTATGACAAGGATAAAGAGACCAAGTCAATCTTCCAGTCCGGACGTCTTATCATCGACCAGAGGGAGTGTCTGTTCTGTATGAAAGTGGCAGATGCCGGAAAACACTCTGCGAGTGCCGCAGCAAGCGGAATGTATCTTGTCTATTGCGACTGCACCACCAAGACGAGTGCTGCAAAACAACAGATTGTTGCAGCAATCACAGTCGGAGATATAGGTGATATTGTAGTTGGAAAAAATGCCATTTACTATGATAATGCAGGTGTTGAATGGGATGCTGTTATCACCAAGATTATTGACAACCCTATCAGTATGTCGCAGGCCTTCTGGTCTCCATACCGCAGAATTGCAAAGACCGTAGAGGGCTTTATTGCAAAAAATGCAGCCGACAAAGATGCTAAGATAATGAAGGATGTCAATACCAAGATAACTGCTGCCCCTGCGGCAGATCCTAAAGCTACTCAGGCTGCACCGTTTGATATCGGAAAATTTGCCGGTATCTTTGCTGCTTTAGGTATGGCAGTCGGAATGATAGGTTCGGCATTGGCAAGTCTTGTAAAAGGTCTTGTATCACTTACCTGGTGGCAGGTTATCCTCACTTTTGTAGGGTGTCTTCTAGTTATTTCCGGCCCTGCAATGGTGATGGCATGGATGAAATTGCGCCGTCGTAACATTGCTCCATTGTTGAATGCAAATGGTTGGGCAATCAATGCCTCTTCCCGCATTAGCATTCCTTTTGGAGAGACACTTACAAATATTGCAAAATTCCCAACATTGAAATTGAAAGATCCATATGCAAAAAAAGGGATTCCAACATGGAAAAAATGGGTTATCTCCATTTCTTGTTTGATTTTTGTAGTGGCAGTGCTTTGGTTGTGCAATTTGTTTGCTTGGGCAAAACTCCCTTCTCCACTTCCATGGTTTGATAAAGGTGAAGAGGTTGAGGTTGTAGAAGAGGTTGAAAAGTGTGGTGAGTGTGAAGCTGCAGATACTATAGTAGTCCAATAAATAGTTGTAAGATGAGAACAAGGGTTATAGGTATATTTCTTTTCATCTCAGCTTTTGTGGTCGCAGTCTCCTGCGTGCGCGAAAGAAGAAGAGATGTCAATTTGTTGTCGGACAAAAAGATAGAGTTTACAACAGCAAATATAGCTGTAGCTATGACCCGTTCATCTGAAACAGATACGGTTTCATTGTCAGATAGACTCTTTCTGGGGATGTTGGATGGTGACTCTCTATTCCTGAGGGTGTCACAGGAGGATTTTGAACAGGATCAGATGACTAAGGCTGGTGGTGAGGAGAAACCCCAATCGATGGGGGTTGTGGCATTCAAGGACAATGAGAGTGAGCCATACTCAAACCTTACCCTTACATCTGAAGATGGATGGCAAACCTATACCCCTGCAATGTATTGGCCTGAGTACTATGATGAAGTCCATTTCTTTGCAAGCAATCCTAATGAGCAGAATGTCCTTTTTGTTCCACAGTTCGTATCTGGTGGGGGGGAGTTCAAAGTGTCATTTGACTATACCGTAATTACCGGCAATTCTAAAGGAGATGCAGATTTGCACCAGGACTTGTATTATGCCATTTCTCCAAATAAAAACGAAGATAACTCATCAGAGGCTGTACCACTTGAATTTATCCACCTCTTCTCATCTGTAGAGTTCCAATTGGGTTATGTTTCAGATGCAAATGTGACAGAGGCGATTGTTGAGTTGTCAGATGTGATGTCAAAAGGTAGTTGTTCCATCACATATCCGGTATCAATTGAGAATATAGAATGGAGTACTGATGGGACAAAAAGCAAATATTCACAGAAGATAGAGTCAGGGAAAAGTTTCAAACTCATACCTCAGGAGCTGGAAGGGGCTGATGCTTCTTTTGTCATATCTATGGCTGTCGGGGAACTGGTTCACACATTCCCGGCTGTAAAGTTTGATGAACTTCCTGTTAAAAAGTGGATTCCAAACAAGAGATATATCTACACCATTGAAAAAAGTGATGAGGTGAAGGTAAATGTGAAAGATGACTGTTCTGATACACAAATGAGTAATGTCAAAATTCAGAATACAGGTTTTACCAACTCATATATCAGAGCGGCTGTCGTAGGTTATTGGATGATTACTTTGGATGGAATGGAGGTTGCAGCAGCACTTTGGGATATCAATGATGAAAATGTAGGTACACTTACATTGCCGGATGGATGGTCTTCCAGCTGGAAAGAGGTCAATGGTTACTATTACCACCTCTCTCCTGTAGAGCCGGGAGAATATACATTCCCTTTGTTTGAAAGTTATACATTGAAGAAAACTACCGGACCTGTCAGTGGCTCGCAACTTAAAGTATTTCTTGTAACACAAGCTGTTGAAGAGGATAAAGCTAAAGAGATGTGGCCCGATTTGTAGAATATTAAAAGTCTGTAATGATGAGAATACTGTATAGATATATATCACTAATAGCATTGCTTTTGTCGGGATGGATTACTATGCATGGGCAACAGATGTTGCCCGAATCTGGTGTGTGGGGTACCTCTCAAGGGGTTGTGGATGCATACGGTGAGGTTAAAGTTACCGGAGATATCACGATGATAGGGGTAATAAGAATTCCTGAAGGGGAGACTTTGACCATTACTGCAGAGAAGGATGTTCTTATAAAAAATACCGGCATTTGTCAGGTGGGGGACACATATGCCAACGGAACGGCAGTAAGTCCCGGACGTTCCCGTTTTTTTACAGTAAAGCCAGAAGGTAAATTGATTATCAAGGCTAAGGATGGATGCAAGATTACCCTGGATGGTGGAGCGGATTTTTCCTGGAACAGTACCACATATGAACTCTCTCCCGGAAGCAGTTCCAGAACACTTCAGAGCGGAATAGAAGTTGAAGGGGAGATGGAGTTGTACAATGTAGTGATCCAGAATATCAGAGGCAGTAACGCAAATGGTGGAGCGATAAACATTACGAGTAGTAGTACAGGACCTGTCACACTAAGCAAGTCAAAGATTACAAAATGTACATCAGAACTTGGAAGCGCCATTATGATGCAAGGGCGTTACCTTGTTACTCTGTCAGACTCGGAAGTGTCGTATTGTAATTCAGGTGGTGGCACTACCAATAATTGTGGCGGTGCTATCCGGACATACGGTAGTGTGGTATCCAGCCTTTTATTGCAAAATGTGGATTTTCTCTATAATTATGCACAGAGGAGAGTTGATTTTAACAATACATTGCAATCAGATGGAAACGGAGGTGCTTTGTTCTGGAACGCACGTGGTACTGAGGAGACAAAATGTACCATAGATGGTTGTAAATTTCTTTATAACAAATCTGATGACAATGGTGGGGCTATAAAATCGCAAGGGACAATGGAGTTTGTCGGAGGTCAGACAGAAATTGCATATAACACAGCACCTGTCGGTGCAGGCTTGTATATAGAGGGATATACCGGTGGGTCAACTGTATCAGGTGAACGCACTATCAATTATTCCCTTAATGACAAGATGTATATCCACGACAATAATGCCCCATACTACGACTATGACGGTAGCTTTTATCCAGGGAAGGGGGCAGGAGTCCATCTGTTTTTCGGAGATCAGATGACTCTTGAAATGGGTTCTACCATCAATCTTCAGTTAAGCGGGGCACGTATTGAAAATAATATATCACAAGGTTATGGGGATGAATACCCAAGCCAGGGTGGAGGTATTTACTTTGAAAATACATCATTGTCCTCAAAGGGGTATAAATTCAATATCTCATTGAACTATGGTTCCGTTCTTACCAACAAGGCAAGCAATGGAGCTGGGGTCTATGTTTATAAAGGTGAGGTGGGCTCCGAAAATATCAACAACAATACACTCAATATTTCCAATAATATATCCTCATTGAATGGAGGTGGAATCTATATTGAGGAGGGTAGCCTGGCAATGGCCAATGGTTCGATAAACAACAATAACATCACAGGAAGTGGTCATGGTGGGGGAATCTACATTGAAAACGGAGATTTTACTATAGAGGCTGGCCAGCTGGTCGGAAACAGTGTCTCTTCAGGTATGGGGGCAGGGGTATATATTGTAGGGAGCGGAACCCTGGGAAACTTTACTATGAAAGGTGGTGAGATCAAAAATAATACAGCTTCTAATAACAATGGTGGTGGCGTATATGTAAACGGTGGAAACTTTACCCTCTATCAAGGAGCTATTACAGGAAACATTTCATCTGGAGATGGTGGAGGTGTCTATGTGAATGGGGGAAACTTTATTTTGAATCACTCTATGGGTTCTATCTCTACCAATAAGGCGGTCAACGGAGGTGGTGTATTTCTCAATAACGGAAACTTTGACCTTGTAGTGGGAAAAATCACAGGGAATATAACATCAGGTCTTGGCGGTGGAGTGTATCTTAAAGGTGATGACTGTATATATCAGTTGAAGAAAGGGCAAATAGAGGATAATGAGGCTAATAATGGAGGTGGAGTTTATCTTGAAAATGGAAGTTTCATCCTTGCTCCAGATCAAGGAGATAATGGCAGCATTTTAGGAAACATTGCTTCAAGCAAAGGTGGAGGGGTGTATATCGCAGATGGTGGTGACTTTACCATGAGAGGGGGAACAGTAGCCGGAAACTCTACTCAAGTTGGGAATGGCGGAGGTATTTTCCTTGATGGAGGCAGCTTTTATCAGACCAGCGGAAAAATCAATGGAAATGTTGCAAAAACTAATGGCGGTGGAGTTTGTATCATGAACAATGGAAACTTCACTATGTCCAATGGTGAGATTACGCAGAATGGAATATTACAAGCTGGCGGAGATGCTGTTACAATAAATGGTGGTGGTGTATATCTGGATGGTGGTGCATTGAATGTGGAGGCAGGCTCTATTTCTGACAATGGATCGGTAGAGAACGGAGGCGGCGTGTATATTATGAACGGTACAGTAACCATGGGATCCGGAAAGATCCAGAGGAATAAGTGTGGACAATATGGAGGTGGAGTATATGTTTACAACTCTTCATTGACTGAGGATAAAACTGTTAGTTTCAGTGGTGGAACTCTTGAGGGTAATAGTGCGAGATATGGTGGAGGTGTTTGTGTCGATGGTTTGATCATCCTGACTATCGGTAATGTGGAGATAGCAGAGAACATAGCTGTCAATGGCGGTGGCGTATGTCTGATGAATAAAGCAAACATGTCGTTCGGTGCCGGTCAGATCAAGAACAACAAAGCACTTAAAACAGGAAGTACCTTATATTCAGGGGTTACAGCACACAATAAAGATATTGCTGAGGTTGAAGGTATGGGTGGTGGCGTATACCTCAATTCAAATACTACACTGATTTTTAGCTCTGCTGAGAACCTCGGACTTTTTGGAAATCTCGCAGACAATGGTGCTGATGAACTTTTTGCAAACGGTAATGGGACCACAGTAAATATTCCGGATGTCACCTATATGAAGCTTGACGGTTATCCTGGTGCTGATAATTTGAAATGGATTGAGGACTATATCACAAATGATACCGATTATGCTGAAGGTACAAAGTTGCTTGGTGACCAGTATGACGGTACCAATATGAGATATCGTGATATGTTGAGCAATAACATCCAGAATATTCCACAGCTGAGTGGAGGTATTGATCACAATGATCCGAATGATGACAGATCACGCCGTTACCTCTGTCTTGCTCTGGGATATGAGGTCATATATGTGATTCTCGAAAAATATGGACTGGAGAGGGGTGAAAGTGCTATTTTTACACTTAATAAGGGAGGAGCACAGCAATTTAGGATTATTCTTACGGGAGATGGTAATGAGTCAGTAAAGAAGAAGATTACCGTGACAGCCGGTGAGTGGACAGTAAGAGAGGATGAATGGAGCTGGACATATGACGTGAAAGATTCTGAGGGCAATCCACTTCCACAAAGGGTAATTGTGAAGAATGTGGCAGATGAAGCAAACCGTCATTTTGTATTCAAGAATAGCAAGAAGGGGACAACTCTTCCACTATATCACGAACACATATTTGAAAATCTATTGGGCAATTAGGATTGCTGAATCAGTTGGATCAGTCCTTCAAAGATTGAGATTATACCGATTATCATCACAATAGCACCAGCTATCCAGTTGGTGATAAGGAGTTGTTTTAGTCTGAATTTGTTTCGGAAAAGGTTTATCACAGTAGATAGGGTAATCCACCAAGCCAGTGTTCCTACAGCAACCCCCAGAAGGGCCGGTGCAAGGACAATTCCGAATTCGTATTGACCTGTGTCGATCCCAATAAAGGCAAACATTCCTATAATCAGGAAGATGGCTCCAGGGTTACTGATTGTCATCACGAATGCAGTAACGGCATCCTGTATATATTGGTGGTTTCCTTCATTAACCCTCTTGATCTGTTTTATGGGGTTTGAGATGAAAATCTTGACACCAAAAGCAGCAACTATAACACCGCCAATTGCCATTACCCATTCTCTGTATTGGGTAAGGAAATCATTTATGAAGGAGAGTCCGAGTAAGGCGACAGCAGAGAATATCAAATCTGAAATACTTGCACCGATACCTGTTGCAATACCAGACCACTTACCTTTGCTTAGTGTCCTCTGAATACACAAGATACCTATAGGTCCAAGTGGAATTGATGCCCCCAGACCTACGATAATACCTTTGATGAAATCTATTAACATTACCTCCATAATCAAATGCAAAGATAAAAGAATATCTTATCTTTGTTCTCTCTAATTTCATTATTGCCTAAAAATGAGACAAAAAAGTGTTGCAAAACTATATATAGCTGGATTGATTTCTATCTCGGCATTACTCCTTTCACTCCCATTTCTTTTAGAACATTGCGGATTTCTTTCTCTCTTCGGGTTGGTCCCACTATTCCTGATGGAGGATATTATTGATCGGGAGAAGTTGAAGAGAGGGGGGATCTGTTACTATCTTTATTTCGTGGTTTGGAATGGAATAACCACATATTGGATATACCACGCAACACTTCCTGGTGCAGTTGCAGCCGTTCTTTTAAATTCTTTACAAATGTGGCTTGTGTTCTGGTTCTACAGACTGTTCAAGAGAAAAATTGCTCAAAAAGAGGGGAGCAATCCACACTCGTTCCTCCCATATCTCTTTTTCATTGTCACTTGGCTCGGATGGGAACATTACTATTTTGAAGCAGAGGTGTCATGGCCGTGGCTCGTCCTGGGAAATGCATTTGCAGGGTCGATAAAATCGATACAATGGTACGAATATACAGGCACTCTTGGGGGGAGTTTATGGATTTTGCTATCCAATGTACTTTTGTATAGAATCTTGACCTATAGAGGGAGGGGGCTCAGGGAGAAGGTGTCCTTCTACTCTTTTTATGCCATTTTGGTCGTTCTCCCTTTTGTCATTTCGGCAATAATGTTCCACCGGTATCAAGAGGAGAAGGCTCCCAAGGAGTTCGTTGTCATTCAACCGAACATTGAGCCATATCAGGACAAATTTACCTATGTTTCAAGAGATGAGCAGGATAGCATTCTTCTCCGGCTGGCAGAGGAAAAGGTTACACCCAATACTGCCTTTGTCGTTGGACCAGAAACATTCACCTGGACAATAAATGAAGATGCACCACTTGCATTCCCTACAGTAAGAAAAATTGAAGCTTTTATAGATGAACACCCCGATGTGAATTTCATTGTAGGTGCTGTAACTCTTAAAAAATATTCACGAAAGGTTACTGAGACTGCAAAAAGTGCACACAATTATTGGTACGACACCTTTAATTCGGCGATGTTTATCGATAGTACCTCACAATGCGATTTTTTCCATAAATCCAAACTTGTTGTCCTTACAGAATTTATCCCATATCCTAAATTGCTTGCCCCTATAAACAAACTTGCAATTGAGTTGGGGGGAGCTGCAGGAAGTTATGGTACACAGCCCGAAATATCGATATTTACTGCAAATGACGGGACGAAGATAGGAAGTGCTATCTGTTATGAATCTGTCTATGGGGATTACTATAGAGATTATGTCTTGAAAGGTGCACAGGTGATGACCATCATTACCAATGACGGATGGTGGAGCAACACACCAGGATACAAACAACACCTGAGGTATGCTTCTCTGAGGGCTATCGAGACAAGGAGATCAATTGCAAGAAGTGCAAATACAGGTATCTCTGCTTTCATCAATCAGAGAGGGGAGAGGGTGGCCGTAACGCAATGGTGGAGCGAAGATGCGTTGTGTGGAGAGTTGAATATGAATGATGACCTGACATTTTTTGTCAGGCATGGAGATTTTATAGGAAGAATAGCGACATTCATCTTCACCCTGATGGCGTTGATGTATCTTACTTTAGCTATTACACTTAGGTCCAGTCAGGGTTAATGTGCTGTTATTCTGAACAACTGTCCAGAAGGTAGAGTATAGATTTGAATTCGAGTCCGCTATGGTGTGAAAGACCTATTTCACATGTCCTGCTTGTCGCATAGCCTGAATCACATCCGTAAACTTGCTCTTTGAGGTATCTCAAGCCGTGAGCATTCAATTCCGGCAGTGTAAATCCTCTGTCACCGGCAAAACCGCAGCAGTTGCTTTCAACCACCACCACCTCTTCAGCACATGCTCTGGCTATGTTTGCCAAAGTGGTGTCAACAGACATCTTCTTGGCAGAGCAGACAGAGAATACAGCAACTTTCCCCCTCTTCTTAGTTATTTTTAGACGTGGAAGGAGGAATTTCTCTGAGAATTCAGCCGGTTCGTACAGTTTCAATGGTCCTCCATCCATATTTGCATGCATTGTATAAAGACATGGGCTCATATCGCATAGAATTGGGTATTTGCCACCATTGGATGCCTCCATAAGTGCAGCTTCCAATTCATCGGAAACTTTTTTTCCAGCCTCTACAAATCCTTTTGAAGAGAATGCCATACCACAGCATAGCTTGTCAAGATTCTTTGGATAGATGACATTGTACCCCGCCTTTTCAAGAAGTCTCTTAGTTAACTCAGTGATTTCAATCTCTTTACAATAGCTCTTCGATACACCCATACTTCTGGTTATACAAGAAGGGAAATATACTATATTGTTGTTCTCACTATCACTTGTTTTTTTTGTAGGTGTGCTGAATGTTGAATGTCTGTTACCTCTCGGGAATGGATCTGTCCATAGTGGAATAGTGTTGAATGATGCCCATCTCATCCCCCTTGCAATTGCTCCGAAAGTCTTCTTACCGAGCATCAGACGGATATAGTACAGTATATTCAAACCACCTCTGGCAAATGAGGTTACACCTTTGATATTGTTGGCAAGGAACATTGCGAATTTTTCACTCCCTTTGCTGTGACCCTCATCTCTGAGAACCTTTACCATCTTTCCTGTATCCACTTTTACGGGACATCTCATAGCACAGAGACTATCTGTAGCACAGGTGTCAAGTCCCTGGTACTTGAATGACTTCTGAAGTTCGGCTGCTCTGTGGGGCTCCTGACCTGTAGCCTTGAGATGTTTGATTTCACGATAAACAGCTACCCTCTGTCGTGGTGACAAAGTGAATCCCTCAGCAACACATTTACCCTCGCAGAAGCCACACTCCATACATTTGTCCACAAGTTCATGTGTAGGGGGATTGGGCTTGAGGTTGGAAACATGGATAGCAGGGTCTTCATTAAGGATGACACCCGGATTGAGGATACCTTTAGGGTCAAAAATCTCTTTAACCTCTTTCATGATGCCGTATGCCTCATCTCCCCACTCTTTTCTTACATAAGGGGCAATGTTCCTTCCTGTGCCGTGCTCGGCCTTCATAGAACTATCATATTTGTTCACTACAAGGTCAGCAATGTCGTCCATGAATTTGTGGAACCGGTCCACTTCCGGCTGGTGCTGGAAATCCTGGTTGAACATAAAGTGAAGGTTTCCGGCAAGTGCATGTCCGAAAATGCCAGCATCATCGTAGCCGTTTTTGTGCAGAACCTCCCTGAGGTCTGTAGTAGCTTTAGCCAATTGGTCAACAGGGAAGCAAACATCTTCGATTACAGCAGTTGTTCCTGTCTCTCTCAAACCGGCAACTGTAGGGAGTGCCTCTCTGCGGAGTTTCCAGAATGTTGCCTGTTCTTTTGCATCTTTTGTAAATATGTATGGGACAGTTGTCTCAATACCTTTGATACTTTCAGATATCTTCTCCACATTTTTATTGAGGACATCGTCACTTTGGGCACAGGTTTCTACAAGTAGTGCGCAGCACCCATCAGGCAATGTCTTCATAAATGGAGGTAACCCTTCCACATTTTCCACTGAGCGGATTGATTGCCTGTCGAGCAACTCTACAGCACTTACAGGTTCGTGGCGCAGTATCTGGACCGCTTCACAAGCAATTTGGATTGTCGGGTAAACAATTAAAGCAAGTGCTTTGTCGGGTAGGTCTACAACAGTGTTGAGTGTCACATCTGACAAAAAGGCCAGAGTACCCTCTGCTCCGACAATGATATGTTTGATAATGTCAATCCCATCTGAGTAGTCGACAAAAGAGTTCAAACCATATCCGGTGGTGTTCTTTATAGAATGCTTCTTGGCAATACGCTCTTTGAGCTCTGGTTTTGAGTTGATTCTGGCAGATATCTCTTCAAGTTTCTGAATCATCTCTTTATGTGTCTCCCTGAATTTGGCAACAGAATTTTTGTCTGCAGTGTCAAGGATTGTTCCATCAGCGAGTATGATACGGGCATCGGCAATTGTCCTGTATGAGTTTTCGTGGGTGCCGCAGCTCATTCCGCTTGCATTATTGGATATGATACCTCCAATCATTGCCGAGTCGGTGGATGCAGGGTCAGGGCCTATCTTGCGTCCATAAGGTGCAAGGTAGATATTGGCACGAATTCCCCTTATTCCCACTTGGAGCCTTATTTTCTTTCCGTTATCCAAAATCTGATGTTTGTCCCATCCGTGGGAAACAAGAACCAATACGGAGTCACTTATCGATTGCCCTGAGAGGGATGTGCCTGCAGCCCTGAATGTTACAGGAACATCAAACTCGGAAGCGGCACTTAAAATGGCCGATATCTCTTTTTCATCCTTAGCCTTTATTACAAGCTTTGGTAACATTCTGTAGAATGAAGCATCAGTTCCAAAGGCAAGGAGGCTGAGTTCGTCGTGTAAAAGTCTTTCTGAAGGGATTATCTGTTTTACCCTATTATAGAATTGTTTGTAAACTCCGCTAATCATTGGTTATGTAATTTAATATTTCATCAAGTGTTTTGGGGTTAATGTCTTTTGCTATTGTACATTTCTCCTCATCAAGGAGATAGATTGCAGGTACAGCAGAGAGATTGTATTTTGCAAACATCTCCTGGGTGTCATTCTTGTCATAAAGATTTACCCATTCGAATTGTTGGGATGCGATGTATCTGGTCCATTTCTTCCTCTCTTTGGATGATCCAGTGTAAATACCTAAGAACTCAACCCCTTTGGAGTGGTATTTGTCATAGATCTTCTTCATCTCCGGTGATACAGCCTCACAGAGTGAACAATCCATATTGTAGAAATACAGGACAGTATATTTGCCCTGAGAATCGTAGATGGAGTATGAACTCTTGTCTGCCATATTCAGATAGAGGTTTTGTGCAGGGAGACCGAGCTGATTTCTGTAGAAAAGTTCGACCGACTTGGCAGTCTCATTGACCATATTCGGGTCACTCCACAACTCAGGCATCCCTACAATATATTTTAATCCTGTATATGCAGCCCCTTTTTGAAGATTGTATTCAGAGTGGCTCTTCAAATATTGGTACATGGTCATAATCATTTCCTTACATTGTGCAGTATCACTTTTACTTTTGTTGTAAAGATCATCAACAGTAGCAACAACAAGTGTGGTATCCACCTCTTTGGTCTGGTCATAAGGGAGGATAGAGGTGAACAACTGATCAATGAAAAGCTCCAGTTCAGTGGGTTTGTAATAATCCATCTCTACAAGCTGGGTAACAGCTGCCGGATCGAGTTTTCTGCCGGTTATAATATTGTTCTCATCCAACAGGAACATTTGAGGTGTAGAAATGACACCATATTTCTTTTGGAAGTCTGATGATAAATCTGGATCCCACATGTCGTAGATAGTGACATTTTCACCCACTTCAGGGAACATTTTGCTGAGTTTCTTGATATAGGTGGTCCATCTTTCCCTACTATCCTGAGTATATACTCTGAAGAGTGTAATAGGACCGCACTCGGTACTTTGTATGAATTTCATAAGCCGGGCGGTATATAGATTACATTTAGAGCACTGGTCATCGTAGAAATATATGATCTTGTACCTCCCTTTTTCATCTCGTACTGAGATCTCTTTTCCCAATGTGTCACAGAGTGCAAGCTCTGGTGCAGGCATACCGATCATAGATTGCCTGTTGAATTCGGCAAACATTTTCAGCATCATGAACCCCTCTTCATTTGGCCAGTTCAATTTCTTGTTGAGAAAATAGTTATCTGCTATATATAGGGCAACCTCCTCATATCCCATGTATTTCGAATTGTAGTAGTAATCGAAGAGGGTAGAGGCTATAAATTCTTTCTGAAGAGTGTCGGCCTCTGAATTTATCAATTGGTCCACTTTCAGCTTGATCAAAGCGATCTCCTGACCATCAAAAGTCTGCATTATGAGATTGATGGTCTCTTTGTCCAGTTTGTTTGATGAAGTGTCTTGTGGCGCACCCCCTTGACCAAAAAGTGAGATACACGACAGAAACAGAGTGATGATATTTATAAATAGAAATTTTCTCATTTCAACGTGCTTTTATAACTGTTTATATCTATCCCGTCAGACATGAATTGCGAGACATCCCCCCCATTAATAAGGATATCCCTTACTATTGTAGATGAGATGAAGGAGTGTTCACCTGTTGCGGGGACAAAAATTGTGGTGATGTTTCCGTCCAGTTTCTTGTTCGCCTGGGCGATGACAGATTCCATCTCAAAATCTGCTGAGGTGCGGATACTCCTCACAATAACGTGTGCCCCTTCTCTTCTGCACACATCTACAGTCAGCCCTGTATATGAAATCACCTCAATTTTCTTGCCATCCTCCAAAAGATCTTTGATGGAGTCCTTGATTATTTGCAGACGGGTCCCTATGGGGAAGAACCCTTTCTTTGATGAGTTGTACCCGACAGCTATGATGACCTTGTCAAAAAGGTCAACAGCACTGCGGACAACATCTTTATGTCCTATGGTAAATGGGTCAAAAGAGCCCGGAAATATTGCAGTTTTCATCTGTAAGTCGAATTAACTTACAAATGTAACAAAAAAGAATTACCAATTGATAGGTTGCTCCCCTCTTTGGAGTAGTATTTCGTTGGTTTTTGAGAAATGTCTGCATCCGAAAAAGGCACCTCTGGCAAGTGGTGAGGGGTGAGCAGCCAAAAGAATATGATGTCTGGATGTGTCGATAAGATCCTTTTTGCTTTTGGCATAATTGCCCCATAGGAGAAAGATGACCCCCTCTTTATTGTCTGAAATAGCTTTGATTACGCTATCTGTGAACTGAGTCCATCCGATATTGCTGTGTGAAGTGGGTTCTGAGGCACGGACTGTGAGTACAGCATTCAAAAGAAATACCCCTTGCTCTGCCCAGTGGATAAGTGACCCGTCTCTACCTGTAGTATCAATGCCTGTGTCAGATTTGATCTCCTTGTAGATGTTTTGAAGGGAGGGGGGTGTTTTAATCCCTTTTGGAACAGAGAAGGAGAGCCCCTCCGCCTGGCCTGCTCCGTGGTAGGGATCTTGTCCGAGAATTACCACCCTCACTTTATCAAAAGGGGTGAGGTCAAATGCCCTGAAAATTTTAGGACCGGGGGGGTATATAGTCTTATTCTCCCTCTTTTCCTTATGAAGAAACTCGACAAGCCCTTGAAAATAAGGCTTGTCGAATTCAGACTTAAGAATTTGTTTCCAACTCTCTTCTATCTTGACATCCATCCGCAGGAGTTTTTAGAAAATTGTAGCAATTACATCAGATATATTGTTGACATAGATGAATGAGAGCCCTTTGATGTAGATCTCCTTAATCTCTTCTATGTCTTTTCTGTTCTCCTCGGAGAGGATGATTGTATTGATTCCTGCCCTTTTTGCAGCAAGAATTTTCTCTTTAATTCCACCAACGGGGAGGACTCTACCTCTGAGAGTCATTTCTCCTGTCATAGCAATACCCGATTTGACCATCTTACCTGAGTAGGCAGAGGCAAGGGCACTTACCATTGTGATACCGGCAGAAGGGCCATCTTTGGGTACTGCACCTTCGGGAACGTGGATGTGGATATCCTTTTTCATGATATCTTTTGTTGTCAACGATATAAGATCAGGATGTGCTTTCAGGTATTGGAATGCAATTGTCGCAGACTCTTTCATTACATCACCGAGGTTTCCAGTCATTGAGAGATTCCCTTTTCCCTCGCTCAGACTGCACTCTACGAAAAGTATTTCACCCCCATTCTCTGTCCATGCAAGACCGGTAACTACACCTGGTGCTTCATTACCTTTCTGAATATCGTGTGAACTTGTAGGAACTCCAAGAATTGTGCGAACCTCGTTCGGTGTTATCTTCACCTCCTGTTTCTCTTCCGTTGCAATCATCTTTGCAGAGACCCTTACAAGTTTTGCAATTTTCTTGTCAAGACCTCTGACTCCGGATTCACGGGTATACTCGTCAATTACCTTCTCTATGGCAGTTTTGCTGATCTTGAACTGTGATTTCTTGACTCCATGGGCTTCAAGTTGTTTTGGAATCAGGTACCCCTTGGCAATGTTGACTTTCTCCTCTGCAAGATAACCGTTCACAGGGATCATCTCCATCCTGTCACGAAGTGCAGGGTGGATAGTGCTGATATTGTTGGCGGTAGTGATGAAGAGAACTTTTGACAAATCGTAGTCGATATCAAGGTAGTTATCGTGGAAGGTGTTGTTCTGTTCCGGGTCGAGAACCTCAAGTAAAGCGTAAGCGGGATCCCCTTTGAAATCCTTGCTGATTTTGTCTATCTCATCCAGAACGATCACAGGATTAGAAGATTTTGCCTTTTTGATGCTCTGGATGATACGACCGGGCATAGCACCTATATATGTCTTTCTGTGTCCTCTAATCTCTGATTCATCGTGAAGACCACCGAGGGAAATCCTCTCATATTTTCTCCCCAATGCCCTTGCAATCGATTTTCCTAAAGATGTTTTACCAACACCCGGAGGGCCGTAAAGGCAAAGGATAGGGGACTTCATGTCACCTTTGAGCTTGAGTACAGCGAGGTATTCAATAATCCTCTCCTTTACACTGTCAAGTCCGAAGTGATCCTTATCAAGGACTTTCTGGGCATGTTTGAGATCCAGGTTGTCAAATGTGGTCTCATCCCAAGGGAGATCCACAAGCAATTTGACATATTGGTATTGGACATTGTAGTCGGGCGAATTGATATTTGTCCTTTCGAGTTTTCTGAGTTCGTTCTCAAAAGCCTCAGCAACGTAATCAGGCCATAATTTTTCGCTCGCAGCCATCCTTAATTCTGCAAAATCGGTCGAATCTGCATCTATTCCCAGCTCCTCCTGGATGGTTTTCAACTGATTGTTGAGATAATACTCCCTCTGTTGCTGATCCATCTCACTCCTTACCTTTTTCTGAATATCCTGTTTAAGATTGAGGATGTCGAGTTGTCTGTTGAGAATTTCAAGAAGTTTCATCGCCCTCACCTTGATATTGTGCTCTTTGAGCAGGCGCATCTTCTCAAGGGGATTTTCAATCTCCACACTTGATGCAATGAAGTTTGTCAGGAACTCATTCCCTTCGAGATTCCTGATTGCAAAACCTGCCTCCTGTGGAAGGTGTGGCGAGAGTTTCAATATCTGCAGAGCTGCATCTTTGATGCTCCCTGCCAATGCATCCATCTCTTTGTCGCTCTTCTTTGCCAAAATGTCATCCAAGTAGCTGACTTTTGCAAAAAGATATGGTTCGAATGCAGTCTGCTCCACCACCTTGAATCTCCTTACCCCTTGTAGTATTGCTGTGATGCTTCCATCAGGCATCTCTATGATTTTCAGAATTCTTGCAAGAGTTCCAATATCGTAAAGATCCATAATCATAGGGTTCTCTTCCTCTACATCGAGTTGGGATACCGCACCAATTATCTTACTTGACTTGTATGCATCCTTGACAAGTTTTATAGATTTCTCTCTCCCTACTGCAATCGGAATTACAGTAGCAGGGAATAAAACAGCGTTTCTTAAAGCCAATATAGGAAGCACCTCCGGATAGTCCTCTTCTCTCAATTTTTGTAGGGAGTCCATGTTTACAACGGGAAGGATGCTTACATCTCCTGCACCTGATTCAAATAGTAAATCGTCTTTTCTCATAAATATGTATTGTGACAATATGTCAGTCTAAATCAAAAATTGTGTTAAAATAGCGTGTGACCTCTATTTTGTCAATCATTATGCCAAACTTTTTTTGAAAAAATGGTGAGATAGTTTTGGTAAATGTCAAAATAATAGATATTTTTGCAAACTCAAATTTGAAAAAACAGATTTTATAGAATTAAAAGATAAATATTATGACTAAAGCTGATATTGTAAACGAGGTTGCAAAATCAACCGGTATTGAGAAAATTGCTGTTCAGAATGTAATCGAAGCATTCATGGAGAGCGTGAAAGATTCTTTGGCTAAAGATGAGGATGTGTTCCTACGTGGTTTTGGAAGCTTTATCACAAAGAAACGTGCTCAAAAAACTGCTCGTAACATTACAGTAGGTACTACAATTGTAATTCCTGAGCATTATATCCCTGCTTTCAAACCAGCTAAGGTTTTCATGAATAAAGTTAAAACTAACGTTAAAGTTAAATAAGTATCGTTATGCCAAGCGGAAAAAAAAGAAAGAGACATAAAATGTCTACACACAAACGTAAAAAACGTTTGCGCAAGAATAGACACAAAAAGAAATAATTTGTTTTGATGTCGTACAAATAATCTAAAGTAGTTCTCCGGAGTTACTTTAGATTATTGTTTTTGGAGAGGTATCTGATGGAGAAGAGTCTTCTAATAGATGTAAATTCGACAGAGATAAATATTGCCCTGTTGGAGGATCATCGTCTGGTGGAGTTTAATAAAGAGCAGAATAATGGCCGCGGCTATACCGTGGGCGATGTATATTTAGGTAAGGTAAAGAAACTTATCCCTTCTCTTAATGCAGCTTTCATAGATATAGGAGACAAAAAAGATGCCTTTGTACACTATTTGGATCTCGGTTTGAATTTTTCTGCCTTCGACACTTTTGCAAGGCAGTTGAATCCAAACAGGGATTTTTCTACATTTTACAGGAGCATTGATATCCATAGTATCCTTGAGAAGGAGGGTAAGATTGAAAATGTTCTCAAACCTGGACAGCCGATTATTGTCCAGATTGTAAAAGAACCTATTTCTACCAAAGGTTCGAGATTGACATCTGAAATTTCGATTGCAGGGAGAAATATGGTATTGTTGCCATTCGGCGAAAAGGTAAGCATCTCTCAGAAAATTACATCCAAAGAGGAAAAACATCGTCTTGAGAGGTTGATGTACAGTATTTTGCCTCCAAGTTACGGGGTGATAATAAGAACTGCAGCTGAAGGTAACAAAGCTGCTGTTCTGGATGCTGAGTTGAAGATGCTTATAAACAAGTGGGAAGACTCGTGGCAGAAAATTGCTACCCAAAAGACCCCACAACTCCTCTTTACTGAGAATAGTAAGACAACAACAATTCTCAGGGATCTGTTGAATGATACGTTTTCCGATATTCAGGTAAATGATGAACAGATATACATGGAGGTTCGTGACTACGTTTCCACTATCTCTCCCGGTCTTGAAAAAATCGTAAAATTATACAAAGGACACCAGCCAATTTTTGACCATTTTGATGTTACAAGACAGATAAAATCGGCATTCGGCAAGGTTGTACCCATCAAGCAGGGGGCTTATCTTGTTATAGAACACACCGAGGCTCTTCATGTTATTGATGTCAATAGCGGAACCAGGGTCAAAACAGGAAAGGACCAGGAACAAAATGCATTCGATGTCAATTGCCATGCTGCCGAGGAGATTGCACGCCAATTGAAATTGAGGGATATGGGTGGAATTATTATCGTTGACTTCATAGATATGGATTCAACCGAACATAAGAACATGTTGTTGAAGCATATGCAGGAGTTGATGCACACCGACAGAGCCCGTCACAATATCCTTCCATTGACAAAATTCGGTCTGATGCAGATTACACGACAGAGAACCAGACCGGCCACAGAACTCAATACTCAAGAGACTTGCCCATGTTGTCAAGGGACTGGTCAGATCTCATCAAGTATTCTTATAGATGAAGAGATTGAAAGGGTACTCTCTTATTATGTAACTGAAAAAAATATAAAAGATTTTACCCTAAAGGTTAATCCCATTGTTGAAGCATACTTGACTAAAGGGTTGTTCAATTCGATTGAGAAGAGGTGGAAAAAAAGGTACAAATGTGCTATTAAGATAGTGCCTGATACAAATTTCCCCCTCCTTGCATATCAGTGGTATGACAAGAAAGGGGAGAAATTATCTTAATTTATTATCCTCTCTAAAGATTAGAAATTGGAGTTTTCCTCCATCTTCTTCCTTATTTTTTCATTAGCAAGATTTCCTACGCTCCCTTCGTGTGTGTGCAGTAGGGGAGAGCAACTTTCATCTTTCTGGAAGAGACCCTCTTTGACTTCGATTCCAACCTGTTTGTATGCATCTCTGAATGGGGTGCCGTCAAGTACAAGTCTATTTACTTTTTCAACAGTAAACAGGAAGTCATATTTAGAATCTTCAAGGATATTTTCATTAACTCTTATATTGTTAAGCATAAGGAGTGACATAGAAATACACTTTCTGATCTCTTCTATAGCGGGGAAAATGATATCCTTGAGGAGCTGGAAATCCCTGTGGTAACCGTGAGGGAGATTTGTGCAGAGGAGGTTTATCTCATTGGTAGTACTTTGCAGTCTGTTGCACTTTCCCCTTATGATTTCCCACACATCTGGATTTTTCTTGTGGGGCATAATGCTAGAACCTGTTGTAAGTTCATCAGGAAATGAGATGAAACCGTAATTGCTGCACATGTATTCACAACAGTCTGCTGCAAGTTTATTTAGGGTAGATGCAATGGCTGAGATGGCTGCGGCTACACTCTTTTCTGATTTTCCACGACTCATCTGAGCAGCTATTGAGTTGTAGTTCAAAGTTTTGAATCCAAGAAGCTTAGTTGTCAACTCTCTATCCAAGGGGAATGAACTTCCATATCCTGCAGCAGAGCCAAGGGGATTCTGGTTGACGATATCGTAAGCAGCTTTTAACATAATCATATCATCTGCAAGTGTCTCTGCATAGGCACCGAACCACATACCAAATGATGATGGCATAGCTACCTGCCCGTGTGTGTATCCAGGTAGGAGTACCTTTGAATATGTTTCGCTCAGGGATTGCAACTTGTCAAACAGTTCAATGACATCTCTCTTTATATTCTGAACCTCCTCTCTGAGGAATAATTTGATATCCACAAGCACCTGGTCATTGCGTGAACGACCCGAGTGGATTTTTTTGCCCATCTCACCAAATTTTCTTGTCAGAAGAAGTTCTACCTGTGAATGGATATCCTCTACACCATCTTCAATGCAGAAGTTGCCCTCTATAATGTCCTGATATATCACATCAAGTGCAGATGAAAGAACTTTTTCCTCGTTCTCTTCCAGCAGACCTATAGTTGATAGCATCCTGATATGTGCCTTGGAACCTATAACGTCATGTTTGGCGATTTTCATATCGAGAATATTGTCATTTCCAACTGTAAAATCTTCAACAGCCTTTGATGCCTGTACCCCTTTGCTCCAGAGGGTTTGGTAATTATTGTTTCCCATTAGTTATTGTTTGTGCAAGTGCATTTATAAATTGAATATAATTCTTTACCCCATCTTCCAGCTCTTTGATATAGATGAATTCGTTACTCTGATGCGATCTGGAAGATTCTCCTGGCCCCATTTTGATTGCAGGAACCGGTAACTTCATCCAGTCTGACGTGGTAGGGGAGATGTAGGTGGCTATTCCACACTCATGAACTGCCTTCATCAGGGGAGATTCGACAGGTGTTGCAGAACTTCTGTTTGTGAGATTTCTCCCTTTGAGTGTACTTTTGGTCTCTCTCTGAAGCAAATCCACTATCTCTGAGTTTGTATATTTCTCCGTAGTCCTGATATCGATTACAAAATTGCATGTATCAGGGATGACATTGTGCTGAGTCCCAGCATTGATTTGTGTGATGGAGAGTTTGATTTCACCCATAGTAGGTGATACTTTCTCAAATTTGAAGTTGCGTATTTTTGTGAGATCTTCCAGTGCTATCTCAATAGCATTCACACCCTCATTCCTCGCCGCGTGTCCTGTTACCCCCTTTGCACACCCGTCGATGACCAGCAAGCCCCGTTCTGCTATAGCTCCACAAAGAGATGTAGGCTCTCCTATGATGGCCATATCGAAGTTCTCTTTGATATATTCTCCCAGAGAGACCAGTCCATCTGCCCCTGAACACTCCTCTTCGGCTGAGAGAATCAATCCGAGATCGAAAGGAAGTTCTACATTTTGAAAATATTTGAATGTCTCAATCAGAGAGACAACACATCCACCGGCATCGTTGCTTCCAAGTCCATATACCTTTTCGTCTGAAATGGGGGGATTGTGAGGATCAAAGGTGTATCCTCCTGCAGGCTTTACGGTGTCTATGTGCGAATTCAGAAGAACTCCTCCCGATTTTTTATCCTTGCTTGACTTGTGCAGGACAATATTGTTTTTGAACCTCTTGAATGTTAGTCCCTGCCCCTGAAGGTAGTTGCATAGAAAATCGGCAACAGCATCCTCCTCTTTGGAGTAGGATGGAATGGATACTATATTTCTAAGAAGTTCAATCATTTGAGTATAGTTCCCAATTGTGTATTGAGGTTGCTTGCGTGTTTTATTTCCACCTGGGAGACCCCATTGTCAAGCGCTTTGAAAGCGTTATCAAGTTTAGGTATCATCCCTTTGGTTATAACTCCATCCTCCTTAAGTTTAAGGTAGTAATCCTTTGTAATAAGGGATATTACGGAGTCGTCATCATCTGGATTGGAGAGAACACCGTTCTTTTCAAAACAATAAATGAGTTTGGTCGTATAGTGTTTGCTCATCGCTACTGCTATGCTTGATGCAATGGTGTCAGCATTGGTGTTGAGCAGCGAGCCGTTTTTGTCGTGAGTTATTGCACAAATGACAGGTGTTATCCCCATACTCAATAGGGAGAACAAAAATCTGTCGTTAATCTGGTGAGGATTGACATCACCGACATAACCGAAATCGACAGGGATTGGTGATCTCCGGGTTGCTGGGATGAGATTTGCATCAGCCCCGGAAAGTCCTATTGCATTACATCCGTCTTTCTGGAATCCAGCAACAATCTCTTTATTTATAAGACCGGCATAAACCATGGTGACTATTTTTAGGGTTTGGAGGTCTGTAACTCTCCTGCCATCAATCATCTTAGCCTCAATACCCATCTGTCTGGACATTTGTGTAGCTAATGCACCACCTCCGTGGATTAGAATTTTCGGTCCCTCGACCTTTACAAAATCGGAGATGAATTTTTCCAACAAATATGGGACATCAATGATGTTGCCACCGATTTTAAGGATAGTAAGTGTGTTGTTCATGGTTTATAGTGACAATAAAATCTCTTTAAGAACTGTTTGTGCAGAGACAACTCTGTTTGCTGCTTCGGGAATCACCAATGATTGAGGAGATTCGATAACTTCATCAGAGACAATCATGTTGCGTCTTACAGGGAGGCAGTGCATGAAGTATGCATTGTTGGTCAAGGCCATCTTCCCGCTGTCGACCATCCAGTCTATATCCTTTGACAGTACCTCTCCATAGTGAGGATCCTGAAATGCAGACCAGTTCTTGGCATAAATGAAATCTGCCCCTTCGAACGCCTTTCTCTGGTCGTATTCGATTTTTGCCTTTCCGGAAAATCTCTCGTCGAGTTCATATCCGTGAGGGTGGGTGATTACAAATTCATAATCTGTAGCATTCATCCACTCTGCGAATGAGTTGGGAACTGCCTGAGGAAGAGCTTTAGGGTGAGGTGCCCAGGTCATAACAACCTTTGGACGTGCACTTCTTTTGTGTTCCTCTATGGTAATGAGATCGGCAAAGCTTTGCAGAGGGTGTCTTGTAGCTGCCTCCATACTGAATACCGGCTTCCCTGAATATTGTATGAACTGATTGAGAATCACTTCATTGTAATCGCTCTCTTTGCTCTCGAATCTTGCAAATGAACGTACACCTATTATGTCGCAGTATGAACCGATTACTGGAATAGCCTCAAGGATATGTTCAGGTTTGTCTCCATCCATCACGACACCTCTCTCTATCTCCAGTTTCCATGCACCATTATTTATATCGAGGACGATTACATTCATTCCCAGATTCAAAGCTGCTTTTTGGGTACTTAATCTGGTTCTGAGACTTGAATTGAAGAAAATCATCAGCAAAGTCTTGTTTTTACCCAGATGCTGGTCGCTGAATGGGTTCTCTTTTACATATTTTGCTTTGGCTAATGCCTCATGCAGATCTCCTATATCGTGTACGGATGTGAAATTTCTCATTATTTGGATGTTATTTTGTTCAATGATGATATAAACTGGTCAGCTATCTCTTTGGTGATGTTTAGGGGGGGAAGCAATCTCATCACATTTGCCCCTGCACCCCCGGTGAAGATGTGCTCCTGGAACAGAAGTTTGTCTCTCAATCCGTTATACTCCTCCTTTACCTCAAGGCCAATCATCAGACCTCTACCTCTTACCTCGGTAAAAGCAGGGTGATTGGAGAGCTGTTTCTGAAGATATTCACCGATAATAGCGGCATTTTCTACCAAATTTTCCTCTTTTATCACTTTCAAAACGGCGATTGCAGCTGTACATGCAAGGTGGTTGCCGCCAAATGTGGTACCGAGCAGCCCATAAGATGGCTTGATTTCGGGGGAGATCAGGACGCCACCTATCGGGAAACCATTACCCATACCCTTGGCTGTGGTTATGATATCGGGACGGATGCCTGCGTGCTGGTGAGCAAAAAATTTCCCTGTACGCCCATATCCTGACTGTACCTCATCGAGGATGAGGACCGCAGAGTGTTTCTTGCATAGGGATGAAACCTCCTGAAGGAATGAATGGTCAGGTTCGTATATCCCAGCTACACCCTGGATCCCTTCGATGATAACACCTGCATACTCCCCTTTTGACAAGTGTTTGTCTACCGCTTCTGTGTCGTTGAGTGGAAGGAATGTTATACTGTCAGTCTCATTGAATGGTGATCTTATCTTGGGATTGTCTGTAGCTGCAACAGCACCGGAAGTTCTTCCGTGGAAACTCTTTCCAAATGCGATGAATTTTCTCTTTCCGGTGTGGAATGATGCAAGTTTCAGCGCATTCTCATTTGATTCAGCCCCTGAATTTGTAAGGAAAAGTGCATAATCCTCATATCCGCTGGCTTCGCCAAGAAGCTTGGCAAGTTCCTTTTGAAGTGAGTTTACAACGGCATTTGAATAGAAACCGAGGTCGTGCAACTGCCTCTCCAGCATAGATACATATTTGTCATGGCAATGACCAATCGAAATTACAGCATGTCCGCCATAAAGATCGAGATACTCTACACCATCTTTATCCCAGATTTTGCAACCTTTGGCTTTTACAGGCTCTATGGGCCAAAGTTTATATACGTCAAATAATTCCATAATTAAAATGCGTTGGCTTTAAGTTTCAGACCTGTATTTTCAGGTAGCCCGAACATCAGGTTCATATTCTGGACAGCTTGTCCCGATGCCCCTTTTACAAGGTTGTCAATAATAGAGGTGATATGGATATATCCATTGTGCAACTCTGCATGAAGGAGAGCCTTATTCGTGTTGACCACCTCTTTAAGACTTATACTTTTGTCGCTCACCTTCACAAATTCAGCACCTTTGTAGTAATCTTTGTAGATTTTCTCCACCTCTTCAGCTGACAGAGAGCATTTTGTATAGATGCTTCCGAAGATACCTCTGGTGAAATCGCCCCTCATAGGGACAAAGTTGATTTGTGGAATCCTTTTACCCTGAAGAGAGGACAATGTCATCTCTATCTCTGCAAGATGCTGGTGGGTGAAAGATTTATATACCGAAATATTTGAATCTCTGTATGAAAAATGAGATGTCTCCGCAAGTTTTTTTCCTGCTCCGGTCGAACCGGTAATTGCATGGATATGGATCTCATCGCGGATTAGACCTTTTGCTGCAAGTGGTACAAGCGCCAATTGGATACAGGTTGCAAAGCAACCCGGGTTGGCTACATAGCTGCAATTTTTAATCTCATCACCTCTTACTTCGCAAAGTCCATAGATGAATGTTTTATCTTCATAAGAATTTTCAACCCTGAAATCGTTCCCCAGGTCAATGATCTTGCATCCCTGAGGAATATTGTTAGTGGAGAGGAATTCCCTTGAAAGACCATGTCCCAGACATAGGAAAATGAGATCAGGACTCTCCCCCTCTTCGATTGAGGAGGTGCAGACAAGATCGGTGTCTCCCAAAAGGTCACGGTGGATAGAGTCAACCCTTGTCCCGGCAGAAGTGGTGCTGAGAACAGAAACAACCTCAGCATACGGGTGATTCAGCAGGAGCCTTAAGAGCTCTCCACCGGTATATCCTGTCCCTCCGGCAATTGCAATTTTTATCTTATTCATCTTTTCCGTCTTGAAGAGAGTAGAAAATCTTCAGTGGATTGGCAAGTACTTTGGTGAATCCGATTATATCTCTCCCAGAGAACGATTTGTTTTTCTCACCATAATCACCAAATTTTGAACTCATCATATCGTATTTGCTCTCACAACCCAATACAGAGAAGTGATAAGGACGAAGCTCTACCTGAACAGAACCGGTAACGGTCCCTTGAGTGCTCTCAAGGAACGCTTCAATGTCTCTTGAAAGGGGTTCAAGATATTGTGCCTCGTGCATAAGTTGACCATAATAATTTGAAAGCTGGTCTTTCCAGTTCAACTGATTTTTTGTGAGGACATGTTTTTCCAAAAGGTGGTGTGCCTTTATGATGATGAGTGGAGCAGCTGCTTCGAAGCCGACTCTACCTTTAATACCTATAATAGTATCTCCCACGTGAGTATCACGACCTATACCATAAGGCTCGGCAATCTCTTTCAATTTGTAAATTGCCTGAACAGGGTTCATCTCCTGACCATTGACAGAGCAAAGTTCACCTTTTTTGAAACCAAGGGTGACAATTTCGCTACCATCTTTCACTTTCTGAGAGGGGTATGCCTCTTCAGGAAGGTAACCAGAGGAAGAGAGGGTCTCAACGCCTCCGATGCTAGTACCCCAGATACCCTGGTTGATCGAATATTTTGATTTTTCCCATGAGAAATTGAAACCATGTCGGGTAAGGTATTCAATCTCATCTTTACGGCTGATTTCCAGTTCTCGGATAGGGGCAAGAATCTCCACTTCCGGAGCCATGATTTCGAATACGATATCAAAACGCACCTGGTCATTGCCTGCACCGGTACTTCCGTGTGCAACATATTTTGCACCGATCTTCTTGACGGTGTTAAGAACCTCCAATGCCTGGAACACCCTTTCTGAACTTACAGAGAGGGGATATGTATTGTTCTTAAGAACGTTGCCGAAGATAAGGTATTTCAAACCTTTGTTATAATATGTATCTACAGCGTCAACAGTGGTGTGTGAAGCGGCTCCAAGTGTAAGGGCACGTTCTTCAATCTTTTTTGCCTCATCAGAAGAGAATCCTCCGGTGTTTACCAATACTGTATGAACTTCAAGTCCCTTCTCATTTTTTAGATATGGGACGCAAAAGGAGGTGTCCAAACCACCGCTGAATGCTAAAACTACTTTTTCCATTTTTCTTATTTTTACTATTTGTCGATTCTTTCTCTTTCGGATCATATAGAAGACCTGTACAGAGGCACATCTTGTAGTTGTTTCTCTCGAGGATGTCGAAATTTCTGCACCCCTTGCAACCTGCCCAGAACTCAGGATCGTTTGTGAGTTCAGAAAAAGGGACAGGTCTGAAACCCATATCCGAGTTAATTTTCATCACTGCTGCCCCGGTGGTGATGCTGAAGATCTTTGCATCGGGGTATTTTCTCCGGGAAAGGTTGAAGATTTCCTGTTTGATTCTTTTTGCAAGACCTGTTTTACGGTACTTGTGGGCCACGATAAGACCGGAGTTCGCAACGAATAGGGTATGGCTCCATGTCTCCACGTAGGCAAACCCTGCAAGTTCTCCATCTTCAGCAATGGCAATGACCCCTTTGCCGACCTTCATTTTTTCGGCAATATATTCAGGAGTCCTTTTTGCAATGCCTGTACCGCGTTCCTGTGCGGATATATATACTAAATCACAGATAGCCTGTGCATACACAATATGGCTTTCGTCTGCCACGCAAACGTTTACGTTCATTCTGTTGAAAATAATATGGTAAAATGAGTGATTGAAAATGAAAATGTATCAAAATGAAAGGGAGTGTTTATCGGACGATAGTAACTCGATCCCCTTCCTGACATCTTCGTCGGACGTGCCATGATTGGTTGCTTCTATATATATATAGGTACGTTTTCATTTTCGAGCGCAAATATAGCAGATATTTTAATTTAATTATATATCTTTGGCGAAAATTTACAAAAATTGGCAAAGAGGAGAAAACATAGGAAGAGTAAGTTGTCGCCAGACTTCTTCAGAAAGGATAAATCGAGGTTCTTAAGAAATAAGAAAAAGACACTCCGTTTTAACCAGGTGGAGCTGGAGTTTATAGAGGACTATTGCAAGAAATTCAATATACATTCCCGCTCCGCATTCTTCAGGGACTGCATCATGGGGACCATCATGAGAGAGATGGATGAAAATTATCCCCGTTTGTTTTAAGCAGTTACGAAAAATCTTCAATTTTTTTTGAAAAAATATTTGGAGAATTGGTTTTAACCATATACCTTTGCCGTCCCTTTCCGAGAGAAACGGGTTACAAATTGTAAGTTGGTTGAAATAATGGTTATCTCACTCTGAAAAGAGGTTTTTAAGAAAAAATGAAAAAATTTTTCTTAAAAATTTGGAGAATAAAAATAAACCATTTATCTTTGCACCCGCTTTCGAAATGAGGGTAAAAGTTGATTGAAATAATGAAGAACAAGTACAATTTATAAGTACCAAGAAAAGAGTACAAGCGTTAATTTCTTTAGAGAAATTTCAGTACTAATAAGAGTTCAGGACAAGCTAAAGATATAAAAATATATACAATGAAGAGTTTGATCCTGGCTCAGGATGAACGCTAGCGGCAGGCTTAACACATGCAAGTCGAGGGGCAGCGGTATGTAGCAATACATAGCCGGCGACCGGCGCAAGGGTGCGTAACGCGTGAGCAACATGC
>JAZOBN010000010.1:0-66016 GCA_045595965.1 Candidatus Coprenecus sp. | reverse complement strand
TCATGGATATAATTTATACTACATCCATTCTCAAGCATATGCATATACTTCAATCGTTCTGCATAGCCGTGTTTCTTGTACTTTTTAGACATAACAAAACCCCGAAAGTTTTTTGTCTAACTTTCGGGGTTCATGTCAGATAATGGTTTGTTTTTATAAAAAACATTTCGCAGCCGGTTCTGATGAAACAGCTGCGAAATGTTCAGAAAATCGAGATACAAATCTCTATAGACTGTCGCCGAAATCTTTGCGGAATTTCTCAACAATACGTGATGGCCAATCGCTTGTGGGTTCAAGTTCACCCATGAAGAAACGGAGAACACTTGGCTCGTATGTGAATTTCAGTCCGCCGATAAGGTTTCTGTTCTCATATAGCCATGCCAGGCGGTCTACTACATACTTTGTCTGGGAAAGGGTAAAGACTCTACGGGGAAATGCAAGTCTCATCAACTCTACATCAGCTGGTATTTCAACCCCATTTTCGTCGCGGACACTGGACATTGTTCCACGTTCCATTCCACGTACACCCGAGCAAAGGTAGAATGCTGCAGCAAGAGCGCCTGCAGGATATTCACTTTGAGGGATGTGTGAGCAGAATTCCCCAGCATTTACATGTGCACCAAGGACACCTGGAGGTGTCACCATAGGGATACCAGCCTTAACGGCACTTTCTACACAATATTTGATGAAATCGACACTCTGACTGATCATAGTCTCATCGATGGTTTCGTAGATGCCGACAGCCATTGCTTCGATTTCACGGATTGACATTCCTCCGTATGTAAGGAAACCTTCAAATAATGGGATAAGTGGTTCCATCTGCTTGTATAATTTCTGATTGTTGGTGCAGATGCCGCCACCACGGGAAGATGTGAGTTTGCGTGCAGAGAAGTATACAAGATCGGCAAGACCGGTCATCATTTTGATGATATCTGCCATAGAGTTCTCTTTCCATTGCTCCTCGCGTTGTTTAACGAGGTATGCATTTTCACCCAGGAGACTTGCATCAAGAACAAGCATAATGCCGTATTTGTCAGCCACCTGGCGGACATCCATCATATTTCTGATAGAGAATGGTTGACCCCCGATAAGGTTTGTAGATGCCTCCATTCGGATGAATGCAACATTCTTGGCACCAACTTCTTCTATTGATTTGACAAGTTTGTCAATATCAATGTTCCCTTTGAATGGGTTGTCAGATTTCAGCTGGAGGGCTTCATCTCTCAGAAGTTCAATAACTTTTCCTCCAACTTCATTGATGTGGGCAAGGGTGGTGGTGAAGTGATAATTGGTCATTACAACACTGCCGGGTTTTACAAATGTGCGGGCAATGATGTTTTCAGCGGCACGTCCCTGGTGGGCGGGGAGGAAGTATTTTTTGCCAAGGACATCTTCAATCCCCTTTGTCAGCCTTACAAATGATTGGGAACCTGCGTAAGCATCGTCAGCATGCATCATTGCTGCAAGCTGGTTGTCACTCATTGCATTTGTCCCGCTATCAGTAAGCATATCGAGGAATACATCCTGGGTAGAGAGTTTGAATGTGTTGTAACCCGCCTCTTTGATGGCATCGCGTCTCCTTTCAATCGGAACGAGGTTCAATTTCTGTACTATTCTCACTTTGTGGAGCTCGAGAGGAATATTCTCTCCAGAGAAGAATTTAATGTTTGGCATGGTAGTCTATTTGTTAATATAATTTCAAAACAAAAAGCCCGAAATAAATCGGGCTTGTAGTGCTTAATCGTTGATATTTATAGTGATACGACATTACCGCCCGAAAATTACATTACGGGGTAATAATATCGTATGTTGATTATGCAATTCATTTCCAACAAAGTTAAGAATGTTTTTCTAAATTTGCCATATAATCCAATAAAAATTTAGAGATATATGAAAAAACTACCCCTTTCCTTAATTGTTATTGCCGTTGCATTGTTGCAGAGTTGCTCATGTGGTGGTAATCAAGAGAGTCAACAAACCAAGAGTGTTCCACAAAATGATACAGTAGCAGTTGTTGCAGACAGTGTAGGTTATATTGTCAAGTTGGGGGATATAGCACCCGATTTCTCAACAAAACTTACCGATGGGAAGGAGGTCAAGTTGTCAGATTACAGAGGTAAGGTGGTTATGCTCCAGTTTACTGCAAGCTGGTGTGGAGTATGCCGCAAAGAGATGCCCTTCATCGAGAAGGATATCTGGCAAAAACATAAAGGGAATAAAGATTTTGTCCTGATCGGAATCGACAGGGATGAGCCTCTGGAGACAGTTGTAGATTTTGGGAAGTCTGTAGGTGTCACCTATCCGCTTGCTCTTGACCCCGGTGCAGATATTTTTGCAAAATATGCACTCAGGAACGCAGGTATCACAAGGAATGTACTTATCGACAGAGAGGGTAAAATCATCAAACTGACACGTCTTTTCAAAGAAGAAGAGTTCAGTGAGCTTTGTGCTGCAATAGAGGCTGAACTTGCGAAATAATAGAAAATATGAGATTTCTTTACTATCCGTTGGTCTTTATTTGTCTTGCTTTGGCAGTAGTGGAGTGCATACCACTCGTCAAATGGGCCATTGCGCATTACCAGACATATCAGTGGCTCCTATACGGAATGGGAGGGTATATAGTCCTGAAGTTCATCCCATTCTTTTTCAGAAATGAGAAATGGTTACAGACCACCTCTCACGAGATGACACATGCTGTAGTTGGAATGATGTTTTTCCATAAGATCCACTCATTGCAGGCAGGAGAGGGAGAAGGGGTTGTCAGTCACAGCGGAAGGAGATTCGGACAGATTTTTATAAGTCTGGCACCGTACTGCCTTCCGATCTTTACCTTTGCAATGCTTTTCCTCAGATTGCTGGGAGATAACAAATCTCTTTACATTTTCGATATAATAATCGGAGTGACATTGGCATTTCATATCGGCTGTTTTGCAAAACAGACCGGCTCCCATCAGACAGATATAAGTGAACAGGGATTTCTTAGGTCGTACCTTTTTATCCTCACTGCATGGGTTTTCAATGCATCAATAATTTTGCTGAGTATCAGAAAGGGGATTATCGGGGCATTCACATACCTGTTTCCCGAGTATTGGAACGATCTTGTGAAGTGGTGGGGAGTAATTGTTGATACAGTTCAACAAATAGTGAGTTCAATTTAGTTTCATTCTTGATTATATGGCGGAGTTCTTCAAGCCTTGCGGCGTTAGGGGACTCCGCTATCCATAATTTCAGGTACCCCCCTTCGGCATATTTCTCCTTAAGATGTTCCACTGTTCTGGAGTAGTGCCCTTGCATATCAAGTTCCGGATAATTTGACAGCCCGTATTGGACTGTGCGGCGGATAATGGTGACAGGGTCTATTACCCGATCTGCTTCTGATAGAATCCGTCCATAAATTGAGCGGGGCTCACTTTTGTTTGATGCCCTGTGATCCTCTGCTGCTTGTGCAATAGTTTCAATCTCCTCAGTGGTGAACCATTCATCAAGATGTCTGTCATTGCGGATTATCTTCCCCGATTCGAGATGGTGTGTTTTTCTGTCGACTGATAGTCCTGTATCGTGGTATGCAGCTGCGGTGTATACCATTTCGGGGTTGACATCGTAGTGCTGTGCCAATTCCATGCTTTGGCTTATTACAGTTTCTACGTGGTCTCTTCTGTGTGCCAGGTCAAAGTTGTCGTACCTGGGGATAATTTCGGACTCAATATATCTCTGCAGATCAGGGTTCATCGTATGATAATTAAAAAAACGGCGAGAAATTATCCTCGCCGTGTATGATAGTGAAATCTCTTTTTACAGTTCTTCGAAATTTACATCTGACTGGTATTGTCCAGAGGTAGTTGATTCTGAAGTCCTTTCAGTGATAGGGCATCTCTCTTTAATGTATGCAACAACCTCTTCAAGACCCTCTGCGAATTTGTCAAAGTCCTCTTTATAAAGGAAGATCTTGTGCTTGTCATAAACAAATCTGCCATCTTTTTCAATACGCCTTTTGCTTTCGGTGATTGTCAGATAATAATCATTACCTTTAGTCGCTTTTACATCGAAGAAATATGTTCTCTTCCCTGCTCTTACTGGTTTAGAATAAACGTCATCTCCGGCACGCTCTTGCGCCACTACATTTTCAATATCTTCAGAATACATAAGATTGATTTTTTTAAATTTCTTACGCAAAGATAAATAAATTTCGACTGAAAACTATAAATTTGCAAAAAATAAAATAATCTATGTTAAATCGACGTCTTATTAGGATTAAAGTTTTCAAAACTCTCTATGCAGCAGTATCTTCTGGAGAGAGTTCAGTGATGCGTGTAGAGAGAGTGCTGCTCGATTCGTGCGACAAGACAAAAGATCTCTATTATTTTATGATGGATGTGGCTGTAGCATTGAAAAGGGCTGCAGACAATAAAATAGAGGCTGGACTGAAAAAATTCCATCCAACTCCTGAAGAGAAGAACCCCAACATGAAGTTTTCTGAAAACAAATTTGTGGAGGCAATTCTTGCGCAGGAGGATTTCATAAAATATTGTGAACAGAACGGATTGTTGTGGAACAGTGAAGAGTTGATATTATATGTAAAGAAACTATATGCCAGAATCTCCCAGAAAGATTACTTCAAAGAGTATATGGCATCTCCGGAGAGGTCAATCAAGGAGGATTGCAACCTGTTCATACACATTTTTGCAGAGGAATTTGAGGATGATGAGGATCTTGAGCAGATGCTTGAAGATATGTCACTGTATTGGATGGATGATCTGGGATATGTCCTGAATACAATTATTGCTAATATTGAATTCCTCAGAGACAGAGATAAATTTGTATTGCCACAAACCTTCCTCAAAGATGATGATGAAGAGTTCGCACGGGAACTGATGAATTACTCGTTCACCAATTATCCCAAGTACTATGAGAAAGTCTCTGCTCAGGTTTCGAACTGGGACTCAGACAGATTGGTCGCTACAGATATCACATTGATCGTCCTTGGCGTTTCAGAGGCTGTCAGATTCTCGAATATCCCTGTCAAAGTTACCATCAATGAATATGTTGAAATATCAAAGTTCTACAGCACTGTCAACAGCAAAGTGTTTGTAAACGGTTTGCTTGACAGGATGATCCAAGGGATGGTTTCGTCAGGTGAGGTAGTAAAAACAGGCAGAGGGCTTATTGAATCGTAAATTTTTCTAAATTTGTATAATAATTATTAAGTGAAATTAAAATGAATATTCTATCAATTCTATTGCAGGCTGCACCCGCAGCACAACCCACAGGGGGCAACTATTCATTCCTTATTATGATGTTGCTCATTTTTGTAGTGATGTATTTCTTTATGATCCGTCCACAGCAGAAGAAGCAGAAAGAGATCGTGAAGTTCAGAGAATCTCTTAAGAAAGGGGACAAGATCATCACTGTCGGTGGTATCTACGGTACTGTAGCTGAAGTAAGAGAGAAAGATCTTCTAATTGAAGTTGATAATAATGTTAAAATTCGTGTTGACAAGTCATCTATCGTAAGAGATAGCTCTGATATCGCTGCACAATAATTTTCATTATGGCTCGTTTTGATCTGAGAAAATGGGCTGAAACAGCTAAAGGAAGGGGGAATTGGCTATCATTGCTACTTTCCCTCTTTTTGGCGTTTTTTATATGGACAGTCCACAACCTCTCTTTGCCATATTCGGTATTTCTTCAGTATTCGCTGAAGGTGAAAACCAATATTGAAGGGAGGGCACCAGAGGCCCTTTCCAAAGACAAACTTATTCTCAAGGTCAGAGCGACCGGTTATTATATTCTCCAGCAGAGACTCTCAAGAAACGGCGTTGTCTCTGTGGAACTTGATTCGAAGTATCTCCACAAGTTGTCGGACGATTCCGATGAGTTCATCCTCTATTGTTCTGAAATAAGAAATCTTATAGAGAGCCAGATAGATGTAGAGGATAAAGTGGTTGTAGAGCATTTCACCACTGAGAGCGTTATATTCAGTTTCCCCGCAATCAATTCCAAAAAGGTCCCGGTAGTGGCAAGGGAGCAGATAGATTATGCATCCCAGTATATGCCGGTAGAGAGTATCAAGGTGGTCCCTGACAGTATTTTGATATATGGGGAGGAGAGGTATCTGGTGAATATATCATCCCTTATAACAGATATAATCACATCGCGTGAGGCAAAATCGACCGTCCAGGGTTTTACAAAGGTAATTGTCCCCAGAAATATATCGGCATCTGCTGATGAAGTGTTTTATTCTCAGGAGGTTGGGAGGTATATAGAGCAGACCTTACACATCCCTTTGGCTTTGGTGAATGTTCCCTATAACAAAAATATTATACTTATGTCTTCTGGCGTAAATGTGAAATTCAGAGCACCATTCGACTACCAGAAGGAGATTGGGGAGAATGATTTCAGGTATGTGATAGACTACAATGATATTCTGTCGTCAATAGACTCCAAGGTGGTCCCTAAAATGCAGAAGTGTCCCGATATTCTCTATTCAATAGAGATAGATCCCCCATTTGTCGAATGTCTTGTAATTGATAAAGAGGAGTAATGAGAGTACTGGCCGTAACCGGGGGAATAGGGAGTGGAAAAAGCCATATAGTCAAAATGTTTGCCTCTATGGGGATCCCTGTATATGACACAGATTCCAGAGCAAAGTCCCTTTACGATGAGTCGCAGTGGTTAAAGGAGTCTATAGCGAATCTTCTGGGTCATGATCTCCTCGAAAATGGGAGACTCAGACGGGATGTTATGGCTAAGAGACTCTTTGCTGACCCCCTTCTGCTGATGAAACTTGAGGCCCTTGTCCATCCTGCTGTTGTTGAGGATTTTCTGAAGTGGAAAGAGAGGGAAAGGGAAAATGGGGCAAAGTTTGTAATTATGGAGTCTGCGATTTTTCTTGAAAAAGAGATCCTTCCTCCACTTGCGGACAAAGTGCTTGTAGTCTCTGCTCCACTCGATTTGAGGATCAACAGGGTGATGAAGCGTTCATCGTTGTCAAAAGGGGAGATTGAGAAGAGGATAGCAAACCAATGGAGTGACGGACAAAGGGAGAAGTTCGCAGATTTTGTCATCTATTCAGATGAGTCGAAGGCTCTTCTTCCACAGATTTTGGAGATTTATAAAAAGATGATCGGATAATGGGTATCGGAAAATGGATAGCAGGGGCCCTTGGCTGGGCGATGGGAGGTCCTATAGGGGCGCTCCTCGGGGTGGGAATTGCCTCTTTGATTGAGAACAGTTCCAATTCTGAAAACAGTGATGGAAGATCTTATGACCAGCGTAACAGCTTTCTGATTTCAATGCTTGTACTCTCTTCTGCTGTGATGAAGGCAGATGGGAAGGTGATGAAATCGGAACTTGAGTATGTCAAGAATTTTGTGAGAAACAATTTCGGGGACAATGCTGTATCGCAGGCTCTGAAGATATTGAAGGAGTTGTTACAGAAAGATGTCAATATAGAGCAGGTGTCGGCTCAGATTGCTGCAAATATGACAATTTCTCAAAGGCTCCAACTTTTGCACTATCTTTGTGGCATTGCAAGGGTAGATGCGATCCCTTCACGGGCAGAACTTGATGTGCTTGAGAGGATAGCTTCAGCATTGAGAATTCCGGCAAGTGACAGCAGTTCTGTTTTTGCGATGTTCGGGACCACAGTTGAGGATGCTTATACAGTGCTTGAAATTGACTCAAATGCTACTGATGAGCAAGTCAAGAAAGCATATAGGAAAATGGCAATGAAGCACCACCCTGATAAAGTGGCAAATCTTGGTGAAGATGTCAAGAAGGCTGCTGAAGAGAAATTCAGACAGGTGCAGGAGGCCTACGAAAAAATTAAAAAAGAGAGAGGAATAAATTAAAACATAAAAGTAATGGCAACAGATTTACAAAAAATTCTTTCCGTTTCAGGAGAACAAGGTCTATTTGAATATATTTCACAGGCAAAAACAGGTGTGATAGCTGAACAATTGGCAACCAAGAAGAGAACTGTTTTCGGTATGCACGCAAAGGTGACATCTCTTGCAGATATTGCAATCTATACAGATGAAAAAGAGTTGCCTCTGAGAGAGGTTTTCCTTGCTATGAAAGAGAAATTGGGTGATGCATCTGCTCCTGATGCAAAATCAGATTCAAAAGTTTTGGTGAAATTCTTTGAAGAGGCGGTTCCAAGTTATGACAAGGATAGATTCTATGTTTCCCACATGAAGAAAGTTGTGCAGTGGTACAACATCTTGAAAGAACACGCTTCTCTTGATTTCGTAGAACCAGAGAAGGTGGAAGAGGATGAACAATAACAAAAAAAGAATACAAGTTGCGACCTTAGGGTGTTCCAAGAATAAAGTTGACTCGGAGCACCTTTTGGTGCAGTTGGAGGGGGCCGGTTATGAGATAGTTCCCGAGACTGAAGATATCACAGAGGTTGGGGCAGATATTCTCATAATCAATACATGCGGCTTTATCAATGATGCCAAGGAGGAGTCTATCCAGGCAATCCTTGAGGGGGTACAGGCCAAAGAGGAGGGGCATATATCAGAACTTCTTGTATTTGGCTGTCTGTCACAAAGATACAAATCAGAACTGATGGAGGAGATTCCACAGGTCGACCGTTATTTTGGAGCTTATGACCTCGATTCCATGTTGAAATATCTCGGTGTGAAAAAGGATTCGGAACTCCTGACCCGCAGACTTCTCACCACTCCGAAACATTATGCATATCTAAAGATCTCGGAGGGATGTGACAGACAGTGTTCATATTGTGCGATTCCAGGAATAAGGGGCCCTCATGTATCAGTCCCTATGGAGGAACTTCTCCGTGAGGCACAATTTCTCGCATCTATTGGGGTTAAAGAGTTGATCCTTATTGCGCAGGATACCACCTATTACGGTTTGGACATCTACCGAAAAAGGGCATTGGCACCTTTGATTGAGAAACTGCAGGAGATTCCGGGTATTGAGTGGATCAGAATCCACTATTCATATCCTACATCATTTCCTGAAGATGTCCTCGATCTGATGGCAAACTCCCCAAAAGTGTGCAAATATATGGATATTCCCCTGCAGCACTCATCTGATAAGGTGCTTGCAGCCATGAGGAGAAATATAGATGGCAAGCAGACACGTGCTCTGGTGGAGAAGATGAGGGAAAAGGTTCCCGGCATTGTGTTGAGAACCACTATGATTGTGGGACACCCCGGAGAGGGTAAAAGGGAGTTTGAGGAGCTTATAGATTTTGTACAGGAGTATAAATTTGAACGTCTTGGTGCCTTTACATATTCAGAAGAGGAGGGGACCTGGGGGGCTGCAAATCTGAAAGATACCATATCTGCAAAGGTGAAGCAGGAGCGTTTAGAGGAACTTATGGAACTCCAAAGCGACATATCCTGGAAGTTCAATGATTCCAGAGTGGGAACTGTAGAGCGGGTTCTTGTCGACTCATACTCAGATGGTGTATATGTGGCAAGGACATCAAAAGAGAGTCCTGAGGTGGATGGAGAACTCCTTATAAAAGGTGAATTTAATCCAGAGTTGGTCGGGAAATTTGCATCAGTTCTTGTTACAGGGGCTGATGAGTATGATTTGATGGGAGATTTTATATAAAATTCAAAATGATGAAGAGGGGATATACACTGTTCATTATGATTTGTTTGCTCCTTGTCGCCGGACAGGGATGCGGACCTGTACCACATTATCTCACTATAGAGTCAAAACAAGGGGCAAAATATGAACTTCCTTTACAGGGGAGAGAGGTCGCTGTCCTTATGATTCAGGAGGAGAGCATGGAAAAGGATAGTGCTGTCATAGCCGAGCTTGGGACAGGTGTTGCCGAAAAAATTGAGCAGGAGTGTGGTTATGTGTGGGGAGATGTCCCTGTGTTCGTGATGTCCGATAAGGAGATAAATATATCTGAGCCGGGTGCTTTCGATATATTCGCTCTTCAGAGCGGATCAGACATAATTATGTGTATAGATTCTGTCTCTCTCGGGAGTTATGGGGTGGAGTATGGCGATGAAATGAGATATGTTGCCAATGTTAAACTCCCTGTCTCGGCAGATCTATGTGTCTATGATTCAAAAGGATTGAAAGTGTTGGCAAAGCACCATCTTGAAGATGTTGTAGTGTGGTCTATCGTAGGAGAGAGGGAGATTGCCCGGTCGAAGGCGGTAGCCAAAGCCAACTCTGTTCTGAAAACCTCTATCAAGGAGGTGGGGTCAAATTTTGCCTCTGTATTCTTTCCCCAATGGAGAGAGGAGCAGAGGATAATCATCACATACGAAAACAATCAGAAATGGATGGCGGCATACTATAATGCTGTAGATTTCAAATGGGATGAGGCCATAGAGAAATGGCTGGAACTGGTGAAATCTCCCAATCTGGAGAAATCTGCCTCTGCAGCATACAATCTTGCTGTGGCTTGTGAGATTCAGGGGAAATACGATGTAGCTCTCAAATGGCTCGATTATGCCGAAAGTAAGTGCTATTTCGCACAAATCCCCTCGTTGAGAGAGAAGATCAAGACAAATCAAAAATAAAAGAGGTCAACCGCTCTGTGGTTAATCTCTTGTTATATAGTGTTACAATTGTCGGTTTAGAAGCTGCTCTTGAGACCTGTAGCCTTGTTGAAAACAGGTTTTTCAGGGGTTGAATCGGCATCTTTGATGTAGTAACCGTTTCTCTCAAACTGAACAGCGATACCTGAGTTGTCATCAAGAAGACCTGGCTCGACATAAGCCTCTTTTACAATAAGCGAATCAGGGTTGAGGTATGATTTATAGTCTTTCCCTTCAGGAATACCACCCATATCAGGCTCGGTAAAGAGTCTGTCGTAGAGACGGACCTCTGCTTTCTCTGCGAAGTGGGCGGAAACCCAGTGGATAGTCCCTTTGACCGATCTCCATTCTCCACTGCCTGGGCGTGTGGTAGGGTCATAGGTACAGTGAATTTCGGTAATCTCTCCATTTTCATCCTTAACCACATACTCGCATTTGATAATGTAGGAGTATTTCAAACGTACCTCTCCACCCGGACGGAGACGGAAGAATTTCTTGGGTGGCTCTTCCATAAAGTCCTCCCTTTCGATATAGAGCTCTTTGGTGAATGCAATTTCACGGGTACCGGCATCTGGATTTTCCTGATTGCGGGGTGCTGTGCAATACTCAATACGGCCGTGTTCTGCTTCGGTGGCTCCGCTGCAAGTCTCTTCCACCCAGTTGTCGATGATAAGCTTGACAGGGTTGAGGACTGCCATATAGCGATTTGAACGTCTGTTCAGGTCATCTCTCAAACACCATTCAAGCAGTGATAAATCGATGATGTTATCCCTCTTTGCAACACCCACCTTTTCAGCAAATGCCCTGATACTTTCTGGGGTGTAACCTCTTCTGCGGAGACCACAGATGGTTGGCATACGGGGATCATCCCATCCTGAAACGAAGTTGTTCTTCACAAGTTCAAGAAGTTTGCGTTTGCTCATTACGGTGTATGTAAGATTGAGCCTTGCAAATTCATACTGGTGTGAAGGGAAGATTTCAAGTTTCTCAATAAACCAGTCGTATAGAGGTCTGTGAACATCAAATTCAAGTGTACAGATAGAGTGTGTGATATTCTCGATAGAGTCACATTGTCCGTGTGCATAGTCATACATAGGGTAGATGCACCACTTCGAACCTGTGCGGTGGTGGTCAGCGTGGATGATGCGGTACATTAAAGGGTCACGGAACATCATATTGGGGTGCGCCATATCAATCTTGGCTCTAAGTACCTTTGAACCTTCGGCAAATTCGCCATTTTTCATCCTTTCGAAAAGATCAAGGTTCTCCTCTACGCTTCTGTCTCGGTATGGGCTGTTTGTACCAGGTGTCTGAACTGTGCCACGTCCTTGACGGATCTCCTCCTGAGTCTGGTCATCAACATACGCAAGTCCCTTTTTAATGAGGAGAACTGCCCATTCGTACAATTGGTCAAAATAGTCAGATGCATAGAATTCGTTTGCCCAATCAAAACCGAGCCATTTGATGTCGTTCTTGATTGAATCTACATATTCTGTATCCTCTTTTACAGGGTTTGTGTCGTCAAAACGGAGATTGGTCTTGCCACCGTATTGTCGAGCCAATCCGAAGTTAAGGCAAATGCTCTTTGCATGTCCGATGTGCAAATATCCATTAGGTTCAGGAGGGAAACGGGTCAATACTGTTGTGTGTTTCCCAGATGACAGATCATTCTCGATGATCTCTTCCAAAAAATTTAGTGGCTTAGCTTCGGCCACATCTTTCTTTACTTCTTCCATTGGCTTGTTTATTTAATCTTGCAAAGGTAATTTATTCTGACTAATTTTACACGTTAAAAAGTGTAAAAAAGATGATTCTATCAATGACCGGCTATGGAAAAGCCGAAAAAAATACTGCTACTGAGAAATTTACAGTAGAAATCAGATCACTGAACGGAAAAAACTGCGACCTCTCTGTCAAAACATCTCTTATTCCAAGAGAGAAAGAGATAGAGATCAGACAATATCTTGCACAGAAACTTGTAAGGGGGAATATCGATCTTTTCGTCTCTGTAGAGCAGACAGCGGGGGGACAGACCAAGAAACTCAATCAGGAAGTTTTCCAGGATTATTACAGGCAAGTTACAGAGATGATATCATCACTACCTTTTGTGGAGAACTATACCGATGCACTCATACCTGCTATTTTGAAGTTTCCCGATGTGATTGAGACTCAGAAGAGTGAGATGAGCCAGGAGAGCTGGGATGCCCTGCAGAGTGCGATAGTGGAGGCGGCCGGACATCTTATTGAATTCAGAACCAGAGAGGGTGAGACACTGAAAGGGGATGTATGCCAGAGGGTGGCACTGATTAACTCTTTTGTGGATGAGGTGGAGAAGTACGAGCAGGAGAGGATCACTTCGGTAAGGGAGAGGATAATTTCAAAGGTCAATGAGTTATGTTCATGTTGTGATGAAAACAGGCTGGAACAGGAGATTATTTTCTACATAGAAAAACTCGATATCAATGAGGAGAAAGTGCGTCTTCGTCAGCATTGCCGTTATTTCCTCGAGACAATGGAGAAAGAACAGTATCCCGGCAAAAAGCTCGGTTTCATCGCTCAGGAGATGGGGCGTGAGATAAATACCATGGGATCAAAGGCAAACCATGTGGAGATCCAGAAATGGGTGGTGAGGATGAAAGATGAACTTGAAAAGATTAAAGAACAATCACTAAATATATTGTAGTATGCGTAAAAAAATTTGCTTCCTTTTTATGTTCCTCTCTGCAGCACTGTTTGCACAGGAGGGACGTTTGCTCCGATTCCCATCCGTGGGGGGAGACAAAATTGCTTTTACATACGCTGGAGATTTGTACACAGTCTCAGTAAATGGCGGCCACGCTACCAAACTTACCTCTGACGTGGGATATGAGACATTTTCAAGGTTCTCTCCAGATGGGAAAACCATTGCATTTACAGGTCAATATGACGGAAATACAGAGGTTTATCTGATCCCTGCAGAGGGTGGAGAGCCTACAAGACTGACATATACAGCAACACTTGACAGAGATGATATCGGGGACAGAATGGGTCCCAATAATATAGTTATGTGCTGGAGCCCTGACGGAAAAGAGGTCGTATTCCGTACACGTTGGTACACATTCTCAGGTTTGAGAGGTCTCCTTTACCGTGCTCCGGTTGATGGCAGCGATCTGCAGCAGATTCCTACCACCGAGGGAGGTTTCTGTTCATATTCTCCAGACGGGAAAAAACTTGCGATGAACAGAATGTTCAGAGAGTTCCGTACATGGAAATATTATCGTGGAGGTCAGGCAGATGATATCTGGATCAATACTGTAGGTACCACAAAACTTGTAAATGTTACCAATAATCCTGCTCAGGACATATTCCCTATGTGGGTGGGAGAGGAGATCTACTTCTTGTCAGACAGAGATATGACAATGAACCTTTTCTGCTATAACACAAAAAATGGAAAGACCGAGAAGGTGACCAATTTTACAGAGTACGACTGTAAGTTCCCATCTTATTCACAAGATTATATAGTATTTGAAAATGGGGGATATATCTACAAATACTCTGTAAAAGAGGGAAAATGTGAAAAGGTGAATATCACACTTTCATCTGATGGAGTGTATGCCCGCGGCAAATTATCCAAAGCCCCCGAGGGAAATATGATGAGGATGGCCCGTGGCGGTATCAGTCTCTCTCCAGACGGACAGAGGGTTCTGGCCGCCTACAGAGGTGATATTTTCAACATTCCGGCGACAAAAGGTGCAACATATCAGGTTACCGCCTCATCTTCATCACAGGAGCGCGAACCGGTATGGTCTCCTGACGGAAAGAAAATTGCATACTTCTCAGATGCATCTGGTGAATATCAGGTCTATGTATCGGACTCGGCAGACCCTGCTTCTGCAAAGCAGATTACAAATTTCAAGACAGGGTATCCCCAGGGTTTGACATGGGGTCCCGATTCGAAGACCCTATATTTCTCTGATGAGAAGAAAAATACATACTCTCTTAATGTAGAAACACAGAAACTTACAAACATATTCTATGGCAAATATGGCGGTATCAGAGGTATGGATATATCTCCGGACGGTACATGGATTGCCTACTCAACAGCTGCAAAGAACAATGTATCTGTAGTTTATCTTTATGATGTGGCAGCAAACAAGCACTATCCTGTAACCACTACATGGTATGACTCATACCAGCCTGTATTCTCAAGTGACGGGAAATACCTCTTCTTTACTTCAGGGAGGGAGTTCCGTTCACGTTACTCTTATGTGGAGTGGAATGCTGCATACGAGGTGTCAAATTACATGTTTGTTGTTCCATTGTCAAAAACTACCCCTGTTCCAACTTTGTTGAGAGGGGATGAATATGGTGTTACTGCCCCTAAAGGTGGAGACAAATCACCTGTCAAAACAGTGGTTGATATTGATGGCATTGTGGAGAGGACAGCGGTAATTCCCGGAGGTGCCGGACAATATTCGATTGCAGGGTGCTGGGATGGTAATCTCTACTTCTCAAGAAATGGAGAATTCACAAAACTCTCACTTAAAGATATGAAGGAGAGCAAGATGGGGAGGATCAGAGTAGTCTCTACAACTCCTGATTACAAAAAGGCCCTTATTATGGATAAAGGGGCGTTCAAAGTGGTCTCAACAGCCAATTTCAAAGGTGAAGCCACAATCCCTACATCTGATATGCGTGTGAATATCGATTATGCACAGGAGTGGAGACAGATTTATGATGAGACATGGAGGGTGTTCAGAGACCATTTCTATCTTGAAAATATGCATGGAAGGGACTGGAAAGCAATACATGACAAATATGCAGTGATGTTGCCATATGTCCAGCACAGGCAGGATCTTACCTATCTTATCGGTGAGATGATTGCAGAACTGAATATCGGACACGCTTATGTGACAACAGGGGAGGCTCCACGTGCTGAGAGGGTCAAAACAGGTCTCCTCGGAGGTCAGTTCAAAAAAGATGCTTCAGGTTATTTCAAGATTACCAAGATATTCGCAGGTCAGGATTGGTCAGAAAGTACCCGTTCACCACTTGCCGAACCCGGTCTGGGGGTAAAAGTGGGAGATTATATCCTTGCAGTGAATGGTGTAACCACCAAGAATATGAAGAATATCTATCAGTCGCTTGTAGGCAAAGTTGGCTCAATGGTCGCTTTGAAAGTCAATACCAAGGCTACAGAAGAGGGGGCAAGAACCATCTATGTCAAGCCGATAGGGGACGAGACCCAACTCGCCTATTTCGAATGGGTCCAGAACAATATCAAAAAGGTGGAAAAAATGGGCAAAGGGGAGATTGGATATATCCATATTCCGGATATGAGTACAGTAGGACTTGATGAGTTTACAAAACTGTTCTATACCCAACTTGACAAGAAGGCACTTATCATTGATGACCGTATGAATGGAGGTGGAAATGTCTCACCTATGATTCTTGAAAGACTTCAGAGAGAGGTTTACCGTATGAATATGTATCGCAATGGTTCAGAGGGACTCGCTACAATTCCTGAGTCTACTCACTATGGCCCTAAAGTGTGTCTCGTCGACAAATATTCATCTTCAGATGGAGACCTGTTCCCATACGGCTTCCAGAAACTCGGTATAGGGCCTATTATCGGTATGAGGACCTGGGGCGGTATAGTAGGTATTTCAGGCTCGAAATCTTATGTAGATGGCCAGGATGTCCGTACCCCGTTCTTTACTTCATATTCTACCGAAGGGGAATGGATTATTGAAAACAAAGGTGTAACTCCAGATATCGTTGTGGATATCAATCCATTTGAAGATTATAAAGGGGAAGATGCACAATTGAACAAAGCGGTAGAGGTGCTTCTTGAACAACTCAAGAATTTCAAACCGCTCCCTTCAGTTCCTACACCAAGGGAGATGTAAAAATGGAAATACTATAGAAATTTGGATGCTGCGGCCACTGCAAGTGAGTCGCAGCGTTCATTTTCAGGGTGTCCTGCATGCCCTTTGATCCAGACAAATTTGACCCTGTGTTTACGATATACCTGCAGGAAGCGGATCCATAGGTCGGGATTTGCCTTCTTTGCAAAATCTTTTTTCTCCCAACCGAATACCCATCCTTCGTTTACAGCTTTTACTACATAGGTGGAGTCGCTATAGACAATTACCTCGGCATTCTCCCTTTTGATGGCCTCGAGACCGACAATTACAGCCATGAGTTCCATACGGTTGTTTGTGGTCGATTCAAACCCTTCAGAGAGCTCTTTGTAGTGCTCACCACACTTTAAGACCACCCCGTATCCGCCCGGACCGGGGTTGCCTCTTGATGAACCGTCAGTATATAACAATATCGGGAGTGGCATAGACTATACTGGCCCTTTAATTCCTTCGTCGTGAGAATCCTGCTTCACAGTGAGGACATCGGCAGTCATCTCGGCGTAGTTACGTCTATTGCGTACGATATCTATGGCTGCATAGATGGATGAGAGCATAGGCATTGCGTTGGCACTGTTTGTACCTGCCAGTTCGTATGCAGTTCCGTGGTCAGGAGATGTTCTGACGATAGGGAGCCCCGCTGTGAAATTGACACCGCTGTCAAATGCAAGTGCTTTGAATGGGATGAGCCCCTGGTCGTGGTACATAGCCAGGACTGCGTCAAACTTGTATTCCATGTGGTTGCCGAAGAAACCGTCAGGGGAGTATGGGCCAAAGGCGAGAATTCCGTTATCTACTGCCTTGAGGATGGCCGGATGAATGATGTTGATCTCCTCCTCTCCCAGAAGTCCTCCGTCTCCTGCATGGGGGTTGAGCCCTAAAACTGCGATTCTTGGTCTTACGACATTGAAATCTTTTTTCAAAGATTCGTTCATGAGTTCAAGCTTGCCGATGATCCGCTCCTGAGTGATCTCTTCTGCAACTTTTGACCAGCAGACATGGTTTGTAACCACACCCACCCTCATTTTGTCTGAACACATGAACATAAGGCCATCTTTTGCACCAAATTCATTTATCAGATATTCGGTGTGTCCGGGGAAACCGAAAGAGAACTCTGCAACAGCCTTTTTGTTGAACGGGGCTGTTACCATTGCGTCAATGTCCCCCCTCTTGAGATCCTCTACGCAAGCCTTGAGTGCAAGAATAGAAGACTCTGCCCCCTCTTTGGTAGGTTGGCCCGGGTCAATTCTGAAGTTGTCAGGGACGCAATTTATGATGTTTACCCTTTTGGGATGACAATCTCTGGCGCTATTGATGATATTTGTATTGAGTGAATCAGATGTGGGGATCTGTTTCTTGTAGAATCCGAATGCTCTTGAGGAACCATAGATGATGGGGGTGCATATATCCAGGATGCGGGCATCTGACAATGCTTTGATAATCACTTCATAGCCGATACCATTGGGGTCCCCCTGGGTGATTCCGATTATAATTTTGTTGCTCATATCCATTATTGGTTTAACGGTGCAAGTTAGGAAAAATTTCCATATCTTTGTCTCATGTCACAGATACTTGATAGAGAAATTCAATATCTTACAGGGATAGGGCCCAAAAGGGGGGAACTCCTCGGAAAAGAACTCGGAATAAAAACATTCCGGGATCTGGTCTATACTGTCCCGTTCAGGTATGTGGACAAGAGCAAGGTCTATGCAATCAGTGAGATTGACAACACTGCAGCATATATACAGGTCAGAGGGAAGATAAAAAGGATAGAGACAGTGGGCCAGGGGGGAGGGAAAAGGGTTGTCGCAACCCTTCAGGACAGCACAGGAACAATAGATCTTGTCTTTTTCAAGGGGATCAAATGGATCCAGGAGAAACTTGCCATAAATCAGGAATATATCGTCTTTGGCAAACCTACACTCTTTAAGGATTCGTTCAATCTGGTCCATCCCGAACTTGATAAAGTCTCCGATGCAGAGAGTGTCTCGGGTCCTACGATGATAGGGGTATATTCAAGTACCGAAAAACTCAAATCTGCAGGGATAGGAAATAAGGTCTTCGGGAAATTCGTCCAGACATTTCTTTCAAAATTTCTTGAATTTGTCCCTGAAACCCTTCCGCAGCACATAATTAGGAGATACAGACTTTGCCCCCTTGCTTATGCCCTGAAAAATATCCACTTCCCCACAGATCAGAAAGCCCTCTCGGCTGCACAATACAGATTGAAATTTGAAGAGCTTTTCTATTTGCAGTTATCGCTTCTCAAGACGAAGAAAAAAAGGATGAGGGAGTCACAAGGGGTGATAGTCCCTAAGGTGGGGCAATATTTCAATAAAAGCTATGCAAATATCCCTTTTGAATTGACCGGTGCCCAGAAGAGGGTGATAAAGGAGATCAGGGGAGATATGATGAGTGGAAAGCAGATGAACAGGCTGCTTCAGGGAGATGTAGGGAGCGGGAAGACAATGGTGGCCCTTCTTTCAGCACTTCTGGCTGCCGATAATGGTTTCCAAAGCTGTATCATGGCCCCTACCGAGGTGCTTGCGACACAGCACTATAATGGTGTGCAAAAGACAATAGCCGGTTCGGGGATAAAATGTGCACTTCTTACGGGGAGCACAAAGGCGAAAGAGAGGAGGGAGATCCATGCCGGACTGCTTGATGGAACTATCCATATCCTTTTCGGTACCCATGCTGTGATTGAGGATGTTGTCCAATTCAAGAATCTCGGGCTTGCAATCATAGATGAGCAGCACCGCTTCGGGGTGAACCAGAGGGCAAAACTGAGGTTCAAATCTGAAATCCCCCCGCATATCCTTGTGATGACTGCAACCCCTATCCCAAGAACACTCTCCATGACCCTTTATGGAGATCTGGATGTATCTGTTCTGGATGAACTCCCCCCCGGAAGGAAACCGATCCAGACCATCCATTTGTCCGAATCAAAAAGAGATCAGATGTTTGCCTTTTTGAAGAAGGAGATTGCCCTTGGAAGGCAGGTTTTTGTTGTCTATCCCCTTATTAAAGAGTCGGAGACTATGGATTACAAGAATCTTGAGGAGGGGTATCAGACAATCGTACAGGAGTTCCCTGCTCCCAAATATATCACAGCAGTGGTTCATGGAAAGCAGAAGAATGAGGATAAGGCGTATGATATGAAGCTTTTTGCCGAGGGGAGGGCACATATCCTTGTTGCAACCTCTGTGATAGAGGTAGGGGTGGATGTCCCCAATGCCTCGGTAATGGTGATTGAGAGTGCCGAGCGATTCGGCCTTTCGCAGCTTCATCAGCTCAGGGGGAGAGTGGGCAGAGGTGCCGAGAAATCTTATTGTATACTGATGACGGGGTTCAAACTCAGCAAGGAGTCGAGACAAAGGATAGATCTGATGTGCTCAACCAATGATGGATTTGAATTGGCAGAGGCAGATCTGAGAATGAGGGGGCCAGGGGATATTGAAGGGACCCAGCAGAGTGGCCTTGCTGTCGATCTGAAGGTTTCCAGCCTTGCACAGGACGGACAGCTTCTTACACTCGCCAGAAATTGTGCCGAGGAGATACTCGAGGGGGATCCACTCCTTCAGGCAGAGGGGAATAAAATACTCCTCCAGCAGCTTGCAAGCCTCAAGAGGAGTGATGATTCTATGGTAGAAATAGATTATTCCAAAATCAGTTAGAGAATACCTGCCCAACCTTTCAGCAAGGCAATTTCTTCAGCCCAGATATCGGTATTTGGGGTCTCCAGAATAATTGGAATCCCGTCAAAACGGGGATCTTCCATCATCCTTTTGAAGGTCTCGTTGCCTATCACACCTGCACCGAGACTGTCGTGCCTGTCTACCCTCGAACCGAGAGGTTTCTTTGCATCGTTGAGGTGGATGCCCCTCAGATATTTGAAACCAACTATTCTGTCAAATTCTGAAAATACTGTGTCGTAAGAGGACTCCTCAGTGGTGGTGTCAAAAAGGGTCCCCGACCCTCCTGATGAGGGGATGATATTGTACCCGGCAGCGAATGAGTGGCATGTGTCCAGACATACCCCGACCCTCGATTTGTCCTCCACCTGATCGATAATCTGAGCCAGATGCTCAAACCTGTGACCCATATTTGACCCCTGTCCTGCGGTGTTCTCCAGGACTGCTGTGACCCCTTGTGTCTTCTCAAGGGCCAGATTGATAGACTCGGCAATCCTTTTCAGACATTCATCCTCGGATATCTCTTTCAGATGGCTTCCGGGGTGGAAATTCAACCTGTCCAGACCAAGTTGCTGGCAACGGGTCATCTCATCGATAAAAGCTGCACGGGAGCGGGCCAGACCCTCTTCCTGCGGGTGCCCCAAGTTTATAAGATAACTGTCATGAGGGAGTATTGTTCGGGGTGAAAAACCAAGTTCGGAACATCTCTGACGGAAAAGTTCTATGCTTGATTCACTCAAGGGGGGTGCTACCCACTGTTTCTGGTTTTTTGTAAAAAGGGCAAAAGCGGTAGCTCCGATTTTTGCTGCATTGAGGGGGGCATTTTCTACTCCTCCCGCAGCACTGACATGCGCTCCTATATATTTCATGGTACTCTCGTTTTTTTATTACTGCAAAATTAAAAAAAATGAGTATTTTTGTCCTATAAAACCTAAAACTGATGAAGAGTATTCTAGAAAACAACAATCCGAAACTGGCGGTGATTGGGGGAGGAAGTTGGGCTACAGCGATTGTAAAACTTCTGACCAAAAACGGCAAAAGGGTAGGATGGTACATGAGAAATGTAAATGCAATAGAGCATATCAGAGAACATGGCCACCATCCCAATTATCTTCCGGCAGTTGAGTTGAACAACTCGATGATGGATATCAGCAATGATATAAACAAAGTTGTTGAAGATGCTGATATTCTTATTTTTGCAATACCATCTGCATATTTTATGGATGAGGTTGCAAAGATTACAGTAGGTTATCAGAATAAGCTGATAATATCGGCGGTAAAAGGGTTTGTATCTGATGATAATCTCACCATAGCAGAGTATTTTCACAATATCCACTCTATCCCTTATGACAAGATTGGGGTCATAAGCGGTCCATGTCATGCAGAGGAGGTTTCCAGAGAGAGACTCTCATATCTTACCATTTCATCAAAACACCAGGATGTTGCAGAGTACTTGTGTAATCTCTTCAAAAACTACTATGTGAACACTATCCCCGGGACAGATATTTACGGAGTGGAGTATGCAGCTGCATTGAAGAATATATATGCCATAGCAGCCGGTATCTGTAACGGTCTCAATTATGGTGACAATTTTATGGCTGTTCTCATCTCGAATGCCTTCAATGAGATGAAGAACTTCATAAATATAACACACCCTGACAAAGTGAGGGTGACATCACAGTCGGCATATCTGGGTGATTTGCTCGTAACATGTTACTCCCAGTTCAGCCGGAACAGGACATTTGGTGTAATGCTTGGAAAAGCCTATCCTGTCAGGAGTGCACAGCTCGAAATGAAACAGGTGGTTGAAGGGTATTATGCATCAAAAGCGATACACGATATAAACAAAAAATACAAAATGGAGATGCCGATTGCAGATGCAATCTACAGTATCCTTCACGAAGGGAGATATGCAGAGGGGGTAATGAAGGTGCTCAGAGGCAATCTCAAATAGAGACAAATGGGTGGAACACTCTATCGCTGCCATTCTCAGAATGGGGGAGGAAAGTCCGGGCAGGGTAGAGCATCGCACTGTGGAAAGCACAGATGGGCGTAAGTTTATGGAATACGTAACAGAAAACAACCGCCTGTATAGGTAAGGGTGAAAATGTGGGGTAAGAGCCCACGTCTGGTGGTGGCGACATCATCGGAGTACGTTCCTGTGACCTGCAAGGCCAAATATACCGACATTCAAGGGTTGCTCGTCCGTTGTCGGGGGGTAGGCTGCTCAGATAAATGATAGAGGCTTGGCAACAAGTACAGAACTCGGCTTATCGTTCCACCCTTTTTTATGATAATTATCAAGTACCAAATGAAATACAGATCCTTTATCCTAACCATTGTCCTTATTCTGGGCTCCACACTCAACTCATTTTCACAAGAAAATAATGAAGTAAGAACAACTGATGCAGACATGACTGCCTTTTATGAAGTTGTCAGTCATTGTCAGGAGATAACAAATCTTCCTTTGCCCGATCTGGTTACAGAGATCGCACTCCATCTCCTTGAAACTCAGTATGTGGCCGGGACACTTGAAAATGAACCTGAAATGCTTACTATAAATTTGAGGGAGACCGACTGTATCCTTTTTGTGGAGATGTGTATTGCCCTTGCAATTACTGTAAAAGATCCCCATCCTATGTTTGATGACTATTGTGACGTGGTGAAAAAACTTAGATATAGAGGTGGTGTCGTGGATGGATATGCATCCAGGATCCACTACACCTCGGAGTGGATACAACAAAACTCCTCAAATGGACTTATGAAGGAGATAACTCCAGAAATGGGGGAGGTTCTTGACCAGAAATTTTCATATATGAGTACCCACTCGGGGAGCTACAAGCAATTAAAGGATTGCCCCGATCTTGTAAGGGAGATTGCACACATAGAAAAAGGGCTTGAAAAACAAGCCCCATATTACTATATCCAGCAGAAGGATATTGATTCAAAGAGAGATCTTATAAAGAATGGAGACATCGTATGCTTCGTATCACCTATTGAGGGGTTGGATATTTCCCATGTAGCCCTTGCATATTGGGATAAAGGGGAACTTAAATTTATCCACGCCTCTTTCAGAGAGAAAAAGGTGGTAATCGACAAGCAGACCATAGCGGACTATGCTAAAAACGGTGTCCGTTTTGTCCGTCTGACAGATTAGCCCCTTTTCATATTCTTCTCAAGTTCACGACGCAGGAATGGCTCCACGCTGCAGTTTTCGTGACACTGCATGTCGTAGTTCCATATACGTGCTACACAATAGTTTGCATGGCGGCAACCGCTGCGTGTACAGGTTCCATCTTTCAACTTGTTGACAAAAGCAGGGTCGTAAACCAACGGACGGGCCATCTGGATAAAATCAAACCCTGCATCGATCACTTTGTTGATTGATTCAACAGAGTTCAATCCCCCTACAAATGCCAGGGGCATGTCGAGTGCCTCTCTGAATTTGATGGCATCATCGTAGAAAAATGCCTCTTTGAAAGGCTCATTTTTTATTAGAAGTTTTCCCCCTATTGCTATCCCTATCTTCAGCCACCAGAGTGACTTCCATGGCATATAACCCCAAAGGGTGCGCATCGGCATTCTACCCCTCATAACATACATAGGGGCTTTGCTTACAAAACCTCCGCTAAGGACGAGGCAGTGCGCTCCAAGTTCCTGAAGTCTCTTTGCTACAGTGATGCAGTCATCTACCTCAAGCCCACCTTTGAACCCGTCTCTGGTATTTGTCTTGACCAATACAGCAATATCATCTCCAGCGGCCTCCATCACCTCTTTCATCACCATCTCCATAAATCTCATCCTGTTTTCAAGTGGACCACCGAATTCATCTTTGCGGTGGTTTGTGTATGGTGAGAGGAATTGGGAGATCAGGTAACCGTGGCCGGCATGGATCTCCACAGCATCAAATCCCCCCTTCTTAGCGATACGGACCGCATTCCCAAAATCTTTTACAATCTGGAGAATTTCATCCTTTTTCAGTCCGTGAACAAAAGTCGGGGAGAAGAGGTTGAATCCGCCGGAAGCGCCAACAGGACGGCATCCGCAATATCTTCTGTGGGACATATTTCCGCAGTGTCCAAGCTGTACACATGCTTTTGCCCCCCCCTTGTGAATAGAGTCTGTCAACTCGCGGAGTTGGGGAATAATCTCCTCCCTCATCCACAACTGTCGGTGAAATGAGAGGCCACTTTTGGATACAGCTGCGTATGCAACACTTGTCATACCTATTCCCCCCTCTGCTACAGAGGTGTGGTAATCGATCAGTTTCTGTGTGGGTTGGTGGCCATCTGCCATCCCTTCGTATGCTGATGCACGTATTGTTCTGTTTCTCAGTTCAATCGGACCTATTTTGGCCGGAGTGAACAATTTTTCTCTTACTTTTGACATAGTGACTTTTAGTAAATGAATGGAATTACTCTTTTTCTTTTCAAATCGGTGAACTCTTTCCCGAACTCCTCTTCGTATTTGTGATAGAGGGAGTTGGCACGTGGAGCAAGGTTGGCAAATGTCCAGATGCAGAACAATGCTCCGGGGAGTGACCAGGTAAGAATTGCAAAACCGAACCACTCGGTAATCTCTCCATAATAGTTGGCAGAAGAGACATATTTGAACATACCCCCTTTAGGGATATAGTGTCTGGTCTCTCCGGGCTTGCGAAGATGTCTGACTAAGTAGTCCGAATGGAGGTTGACACCCATACCGAAAAAGAAAATCAATGTTCCGATTATGAATTGAGGGGTTGAGAACCATTCAACTGTATAGTCTGAATATTCGAAAAGCCATTTCCCGATAAGAATTCCGTTGATCACATTGAATGTTGCCCCCATAAGGATGATTGCAATAGGCATTTTGCTCTTCCCTTTGATCAGTAGAGGGAAGATGAATGACCGCTGGAAGTAGTGAATCAAGAAGAGTGTTGCCATAGTTACAGCAACAATATTGGTGTGGCTCCAGTTCTGGATAAGATACCAGACCATTACAATGAAAACGGGACACTCCATCAGTACCCAGGCCGGTCTGTTTGGAATCGATGGTCCCCATTTTGATGTCCTTAAATAGCCGTATCCCGCTTTGAAGAACTGTAGTGCTATAAAGACAAGAACTGCTATGACGGCCATTGCCCCTATAGCGATAAGATAAGGTTGTGGTAACATATATCTATCTGAATTTTATTATTGTCTGGAAAATTGAATCAGAGTCCCTCTTACCCTCCACCATCCATATGTTCTCATCCTGGGGAGCAACATAGAAGTCGATAATATCGTCAATTTTGGACTCTTTGTTGAAATTTATCTGGAATTCATCAATCTCCCTGTGTAGGGTGACCTCTGTGGGGAGAACATCAAATGCCCACTCCATATATTTGGCATTGTTGGTATGGAGGTTCATGTCGATATCTGAGAGAACTACCTTGCGGGAGGATCTCCTCTCCATCTCTTTGGGGAAAACGAGTTTTCCACACCCCTCTCCGATAGCATCTTCGTGGTGGGCAGTGGTGAATATATCTTCCCCCAATACATGTTCAGCCCTGAGGAGTCTTCTGGTGTTGAGATCCATAATCAGCCAGTTCGATGTTCCGATTATAGCCGGTGAGTCGGGTGAAGAGTCAAGAGTTACAGAGAAGTCCCTCATTGAGAAAAGCCCCTGCATCCCTTTGTGCCAAGTGGTGATGGTGTATTTGTCCTGCCATTTGGGAATATTGATGAATTTGGTCTTTAGTCTGGATAGTACCCATGCACAATTATTCTGGATCAATCTGTCGTATCCAAATCCCAGATCTATGGCGTGGTCATTCGCAAGTTCCTGTGTATTGCAAAGGTAGGAGTAAACCTTGAGATTTTTATTGTGGTCAGTCTCTGAGCTGAGGACTGTGAGATGCTTTGTGTATTTATTCATTTTTGTTAAAATTTCTCATTGAAACCGATTGCAAATTTAGAAAAATTCTTAATTTTGTATCCCCGTAAAGAACACTAAATATATATAACAATGTCAGCAAAGTATGTATTCGTTACGGGAGGTGTGACTTCGTCACTTGGAAAAGGAATCATATCTGCATCCCTTGCAAAGCTTCTTCAAGCCAGAAATTTAAGAGTTACCATTCAGAAATTCGATCCGTATATCAATGTCGATCCAGGTACATTGAATCCCTATGAGCACGGTGAATGTTATGTTACAGAGGATGGGGCAGAGGCCGATCTTGACCTTGGACACTACGAAAGGTTCCTTAACATACATACTTCAAAATCAAATACAACCACAACAGGTAAAATCTATCGCACTGTAATCGATAAGGAGAGGGAAGGTGCCTATATGGGAAAAACCGTTCAGGTGGTGCCCCATATCATTGATGAGATCAAGAGGAGAATGCTCCTATTGGGGAAATCGGGCAAATATGATGTTGTTATTACAGAGATAGGAGGTACAGTAGGAGATATAGAGTCACTTCCATACGTTGAGGCTGTACGTCAGCTCCAATGGGAACTTCCTGACGGAGATGTACTTCTTGTCCATCTGACATTGGTTCCTTACTTAAGTGCAGCAAAAGAGTTGAAGACAAAACCTACCCAGCACTCTGTCAAACTCCTTCAGCAGAATGGTCTTCAGCCAGATGTGATAGTTTGCCGTACCGAGCACCATATTTCGGCCGAAGCGAAGAGAAAAGTTGCATTGTTCTGCAATGTGAGACCCAACGCTGTCATTGAATCTATGGATGCTAAAACCATCTACGAAGTTCCTTTGTTGATGAGAGAGGAAAAACTCGACGAAGTGGTAATAGAACAATTGAACCTTCAGGGACTTCCAGAGCCGAATCTCGAAAAATGGGAGGCATTTATCCAAAGACTTAATGCTCCTAAATCGACTATAAATATCGCCCTTGTAGGAAAATATGTTGAGCTTCAGGACGCTTATAAGTCTATTCAGGAGTCATTTATCCATGCTGGTGCAGTGAACGAGTGCAAAGTAAAAGTAACATCTGTCCAAAGTGAGCACCTTACTTTCGACAATGTGGCTGAGAAATTGGGCGGAATGGATGGAATTCTTGTCGCTTCAGGATTTGGTGAAAGAGGTGTTGAGGGGAAAGCTGTGGCAGCAAATTATGCAAGAGAGAACAATATCCCTTATTTTGGTATCGGTCTTGGAATGCAGATGGGCGTTGTGGACTTTGCCCGTAGTGTAATGGGGCTGAAAAATGCTAAAAGTACAGAGCTGGATCCAAATACAGACTGCCCTATTATAGACCTTATGGCTGACCATAAGACAGTAACTATCAAAGGTGGTACAATGCGTCTTGGCGGTTTCCTCTGTAAAATTAAAGAGGGGACTTTGGCCCATAAGATATATGGAAAATCAGAGGTTGTTGAGCGTCACCACCACCGTTATGAGGTGAATAACGAATATATCCCCAAGCTTGAGGAGGCTGGGATGGTGATCTCCGGCGTAAATCCCGATACTGACCTCGTGGAGATCGTAGAGATCCCTTCACATCCATTCTATATCGGGGTTCAGTTCTTGCCGGATTTCAAGAGTACCCCTGAAAATCCGCACCCTTTGTTTGTGGCATTTGTCAAGGCATCAATTGAAAATAAAAAATAGTCATTAAGTGGCGAAGAAGAGATACACAGGTACAAAATATCTTATCACCATAGCCTTGCTGGCTGTGGTGGTAATGTTTTGTCTCCCCTCTGAAGATGCCACCGCGCAGAGATTGAAAAATTATACTTTGAAAGTGGAGGGTACTTACCCTCACGATGTGACTGCATATACCCAGGGACTCTTCTTTCACGATGGGGAATTGTATGAGACAACAGGCCAGTATGGCACCTCTTCCATCAGAAAAGTGGACCTCAAAAGTGGAAATGTACTCTCGATGCAGAGTGTTGACCGAAGGTATTTCCTCGAAGGGTCGTGTGTCTTGAATGGCCGTCTGTATGTATTGACCTGGATGGAGAACGTCTGCTTCGTGTACGATGTGGCATCGATGCGGAAGGTGGGTGAGTTGAGGAATCCCAGAGAGGGGTGGGGGTTGACAACAGATGGAAAGGATCTGATAATGAGTGACGGATCAAGCAAGATCTATTTTCTCGATCCCATGACCTTTATGGAGAAAAATTCTATAGAGGTGACCCTGAACGGGAGAAAAGTGGGGTATGTCAATGAGCTTGAGTATATCGACGGGAAAATCTGGGCAAATGTCTATACCACCGACTCCATCATTATTATCGATCCCCAGAGTGGAAAAGTGGAGGGTGTGGTGGACTGTAAAGGGCTTCTTCCCAACAATTTGAGAAAACCCACGACAGATGTGTTGAACGGCATTGCCTGGGACAGTAAGACAAAATCGCTATATTTGACAGGAAAATATTGGCCGAAACTATATAAAGTCTCTCTTAAAGAGGAAAAATAGATAACATATTCAGTACTAACTTGGGGGTGCTTACATTTGTAGGCTGAGATTATACCCGTAATTACCTGATGCAGATAATGCTGCCGAAGGGAAAGTGAATCTCAAGATACAAGTACACTCCCGCAAAACTATTAATTATGAAGAAATTATTAGTTTTTTGCGGGTTTTTATTTTTGACAATCCTTGCTTTTGCGCAGGAGCAAAAACCCGTCAGTCTGGACAGTGTGGTAGTCTCTACCAACAGAGTTTCATCCAGAACACCAGCCACCTATACAGAGGTGGCAAAAGGGCAGATAGAAAAATCTGCACCCAACTATTCAATACCCCAACTTCTCAATCTGCAGCCTTCAGTTGTAGCAACTACAGAAGCGGGAAGCGGTCTGGGGTACTCAAAAATTTCAGTAAGAGGCTCTGATGCCACCCGAATCAATGTCTCATTGAACGGTGTAACAATCAATGATGCGGAATCGCAGGAGGTATTCTGGGTAAACATCCCATCGCTTACCTCTTTCCTCCAGTCGGTTCAATTGCAAAGGGGCATCGGGACTACATCCAATGGTGTGGGATCGTTTGGGGCAAGCATTGATATGCAGACCAATTATGTCTCTCCCAAACCCTATTCGGAGGGGGAATTGTCCTATGGCTCATTCAATACTGTCGTCGCTTCAATGGGGGCAGGGAGCGGATTGACCCCATCGGGGTTCTCATTTGACGCCAGATACTCCTATAACACCACAGATGGATATATCCGTAACGGCAAAGGGAAACTGAACTCGTTTTTTGCAACTATGGGATATCTTGCCAAGAGGAGTTCATTCAAGGTGATCTACATCTATGGCGACCAGCATACGGGGATCACCTGGGAGGGTGCTTCAAGAGAGATGCTGGAGAGTGACAGACGTGGAAATATCGCCGGAATGTACTATGATGAGGGTGGAAATGTAAGATACTACGACAATGAGACAGATAACTATACCCAACATTTTGTCCAGGGATTTTTCTCACACCGCTTCGATAACGGCCTCTATTGGAACAATACTCTCAACTTTACCAAAGGTGACGGATATTATGAAAACTATAAAGACGATGCAAAATTCTCAAAATACGGGCTCCAGCCCCAGAATTCGATCTCCAAGAGTGATCTGATCATCCGCCAGCAGATGGACAATGAATACTATGTCGTGACCTCTGCATTGAAGTATCGCAGTGATCTTCTCGATCTCTCTGCCGGGGGAACATATTCGTATTATGACGGGCTCCATTTCGGAAATGTGATCTGGGCAATGCATAATGAAAATATTCCGGACAACTACCAGTGGTATGACAACACAGGTGATAAGTGGGAAGCCGGAGGGTTTGTGAAAGGGGAGATCGACCTCTCAGAATGGACCCTCTATGCAGATGTGCAATATCGGCATATCGATTTGAAGATGGCCGGTATGGATAAAGATTTCGCCTCACTCGACTATCAGAGGAGGTACAATTTTGTCAACCCAAAAATCGGAGCAAGATATACCCCGAATGAGATGAATACAATCTATCTCTCAGCCGCATTGGGACATAAAGAGCCATCGCGAAGCGATATCAAGGAGTCAATAAAATCCCTTTCGGGAAATAGTATCAGACCGGAGGCAATGCTTGATGTAGAGCTGGGTTACAAGTTCAATGCTGAAAACTTTGCATTCAGCGCAAACCTCTATATGATGGAGTATAAAGATCAGCTGGTATCTACCGGAAAATTGAGTGATGTAGGGTATGAAATCAAGGAGAATGTACCAAACAGCTACCGAAGAGGTGTGGAATTGAGTGCCGCCTGGAGTCCGTTCAAAAAGTTCTCGATAGAGGGAAATATCACACTGAGTGACAATAAAATCAAGAATTATACCTCATGGACAGATCTGTATGACGAGGATTGGAATCTTATCGGACAGGTGTCGCAGAACTGGAATAAGACTCACCTGATGATGTCACCATCTGTTGTGGGGATGGCTATGGCCACATATAACCCTTGGAAAACACTGAAAATCTCTGTGGATGGAAAATATGTAGGGAAACAGTACTATGACAACACCTCATCGCAGGAGCGTTCATTGCCAGGCTATTTCCTGATGGGGGGAAATGTTTCGTATGATTTCAAATTTGTCTCATTATCACTATTTTTGAACAATATTTTGAATAAAGAGTATATATCCAATGCCTGGGTTTACAGGGCTGTGTTTGAAAATGGAGATGATTATGTGGAGGAGGGGTTCTTTCCGCAGCCTGGATTCAATTGGATGTTGAAGGCAACTATCAGATTTTAGATGAATACAGCTATAGAAATATTTGGAGTAGTTACGGGGCTCCTTTATTTGTACTATGAGATCAGACACGATTCCAGGATGTGGTATCTTGGAATCGTGATGGCTCTGGTCTATATTTATCTCTTTGCAATGGAGGGGCTTTATGCCTCTATGTCTTATCAGATTTATTATCTGGTGATGAGTGTTTACGGTATTGTTTTGTGGAAAAGGGATCTTGCCAGAGGTGTTGGAGAGGAGGGAGATACCACTGCTATTGTGATCAACAGGTTGAGGCTACATGAAGGGGTTATATCGGTATCGGTTGCTGCTGCAGTTTTCTCTCTGCTATATTTTGTTATAGGGGGATATACAGATGATTCCCAGCCACTTCTTGACTCTTTGGTGACTGTCCTTTCGTTGCTTGCTACATATTGGCTGGGGCGTTCATTCATCCAGCAATGGCTCCTATGGGTAGTGATAAATCTACTCAGCATTCTCCTGTATATCAGGCAGGGGTTGTATCCTACAGCGGTTCTGTATGTGTTTTATACTATATCTGCAATTTATGGTTATTATTATTGGAAAAAGAGAGGTGTTGTTTTGAAATAATTTGTAATTTTGCGTTTTGGAATATTAATATAAACATATAAAGATCTTTTTATGCAACTTATAGCTGATAGCGGCTCTACCAAGGTCGATTGGAGAGCAATAAAGGAGGATGGTTCGGTTATAGAAATTTTTACCGAAGGTATCAACCCTGTATTTCAAACAAAAGAGCAGATTCTAGAGATTTTCAACACCAAACTTGTTCCTGTTCTTGGTAACGGTGTGAAAGAGATCCATTTCTATGGGGCCGGAGTTGTTTCTCCTGAGGTTTCAGGTACTTTGGCAGGATATTTCAAAGAGGTTTTCCCAGAGTCAGTCTGCTATGCAGCTTCAGACGTTCTTGCTGCTGCACGTGCCCTTTGCGGTCATAAACCAGGTATTGCATGTATCCTTGGTACAGGTTCAAACTCTTGCATGTATGATGGTAAAGATATCGTGAAAAATGTGAGAGCAGGTGGATTTATCCTTGGAGATGAGGCTTCCGGCGGTTATCTTGGCAAACGTCTTATTTCAGACTTCATCAAAGGTCTTCTTCCTAAAGAGATCGAAGATGTATTTGTAGAGAGATATGGTCTTGACTATATGGCAATCGTTCAGAAAGTCTATAGGGAGAGCCTTCCAAGCCGCTTCCTGGCATCTTTCTCACCATTCCTTAACGAATTCAAGGAGCACCCTTATATCCACAATCTGCTCCGCAGCAGTTTTGATGAGTTCTTCAAACGTAATATCGTCCATTACGACTACAAGAACAACGATGTGAACTTCGTGGGTTCGATTGCATACTATTATCGCCCTATTATTGAGGAGAGCGCCGCAGCACAAGGTATGAAAGTGGGTAAAATCATCAAGAGCCCTATTGACGGTCTAGTAGAATATCATAAAGAGGAGATATAATCATGATAACAAAAGTTACAGAACAAGCATCCAACTACAAGGATTTGGACAAAATGCCAACGAGAGAAATTCTCGAAAACATGAACAAAGAGGATAGAAACGTTCCATTGGCAGTGGAAAAATGTATCCCTCAGATCGAAGAACTGGTAGAAGGTATCGTTGAGAGGATGAAGAAGGGTGGCCGCCTATTCTATCTTGGTGCAGGTACCAGCGGACGTCTCGGTATCCTTGATGCTTCAGAAATCCCCCCTACATACGGTGCTCCATTTGATCTTGTTATCGGCCTTATCGCAGGTGGTGACGGAGCTATCAGAAAAGCTGTAGAGGACGCAGAAGATGACCTGAACGGTGGTTGGAATGATATGGCACCATATCGCCCTACAGAGAACGATACAGTGGTGGGTATCGCTGCTTCAGGTACTACTCCTTATGTTATCGGTGCAGTACGTCAGGCAAAGAAAAACGGCCTTTTGACAGCTTGTATCACTTGTAACCCAGGTGCTCCGGTAGCTAACGAAGTGGATATTCCTATCGTGGCTGTTGTCGGTCCCGAATTCGTGACAGGCAGTACACGTATGAAATCAGGTACAGCACAGAAACTTGTCCTGAATATGATTTCAACATCAGTTATGATCAGATTGGGTCACGTAAAAGGTAACAAGATGGTGGACATGCAGCTTACAAATGCCAAACTTGTTGACAGAGGTACCAAAATGATTATGGATGAGACAGGAATCAAAGATTATGATTATGCAAAATTCCTGTTGTTCGAACACCATTCAGTGAGAAACGCAGTAGATTACTATTTCTCTCAAAATAAGAAAGAAGAGTAATGTACAATTCTCCTGCAGGGAATAGATTGTTACAAGACGCAGTGGAGCAGCTTTCTTCATTGCCCGGTATCGGGAAGAAGAGCGCACTGCGTTTTGCTCTACATTTACTCAAGCAACCTGTCGAGAATGTGGAAAAGTTCTCCAATGCTATTATATCGATGCGCAGAGAGACTAAATATTGCAGAGAGTGCAATATGATTTCCGATACAGAGTTGTGCCCTGTTTGTTCTGACCAAAGACGTGACCACTCAATAATATGTGTGGTGGAGAGTCTCAGAGATGTAATAAGCATCGAGGCGACGGGAGAGTTCAGGGGTGTCTATCATGTCCTTGGAGGGGTAATATCCCCTATGGATGGGATCGGGCCCTCAGATCTTCCGATTGGCCATCTGGTCAGAAGGGTGCAGAATTCTCAGGTGCAGGAGGTGATCCTTGCATTGAGCACAGCAATGGAGGGGGAGACCACTTCGTTCTACCTCTACAAGGTGCTCACTCCACTTGGAGTAAAAATTACAGCCATAGCCAGGGGGGTAGCTTTCGGAGATGATCTTGAATATACCGACCAACTTACGCTGGGCAGATCAATTGTCAACAGACAGATTTTTTTACCTGAAATATAACATTTATGAAACACGAATTTCCTTTGTATGTATTCCTTCTCGCTTTTGCGGCATACACAGTGCTGTTGTTTTTCATCTCATGGATGACAAGCAAAAAAGCTGGAAGCAATTCATTTTTCTCCGGAGACAGAAAAGCTCCCTGGTTTGTGGTTGCCTACGGTATGGTGGGTACCTCAATCTCTGGTGTGACTTTCGTTTCTGTACCTGGTAATGTCCTGGTGCAGAATTTTTATTATATGCCATTGGTCTTCGGATTTGTAGGAGGCTATATTGTCATTGCAAAAATTCTCCTTCCCCTCTATTACAAGATGAATGTTACCTCGATTTACTCATATCTTGGTGACAGATTCGGAATCAAATCTTACAAAACAGGGACTACAGTCTTTATGATTTCAAGGGTTCTCGGTGCAGCTGTGAGGATCTTCGTAGTGGTGCTCGTTCTTTTTGCATTCCTTCCTAAAGGGTTGTTGGGGAGCGATTTAGTAGGATTCAGCATTGTTACCCTCATATTCCTGATGTTGCTTTATTTCTACACCTATAAAGGTGGCGTGAAGACAATTATCTGGACAGATGTCCTTCAGACCACATTTATGCTCCTTGCAGTATTCTTCACTATCTGGTATATTTGCAAAGAGATGGGCTGGGGTTTCGGAGAGATGGTTTCAGCTGTAGCGAACGGCGAAAATCCGGCTATCGAGGGGACACGCTTCTGCAACCTCTTTGATTGGAACTGGGGTCATGGGACAAATGCTGTAAAACAATTTGTAGCTGGTATCTTCATGACAGTGGCGATGACCGGTCTTGATCAGGGGATGATCCAGAAGAGCCTTGCATGCAAAGATATCAGGTCTGCACAGAAGAATATGTACACAACATCTGTGATTGTAGTAGTTGTGAACTATTTCTTCCTTCTTCTTGGTGCCATCCTCTCAATCTATGTGGCAGACAAAGGTGGCCTTGACGCTTTGGGAATCGTGAAGACTGACGATATGTTCCCTACTATTGCAAGCGGATACCTTGGCGTAGGTGTTGGAGTGTTGTTCCTTATCGGTCTTATATCGGCATCATACCCAAGCGCAGGTGGTGCATTGACCTCTTTGACAACATCTTTCTGTGTCGATTTTGCAGGTTTCAATACCCGCACAGACCTCGATGACAAGAGAAAGGATAACTTGAGAAAGTGGATCCATGCAGGGTTTACTGCACTTTTCTTCATAATTATCCTGATCCTCTTCATCGTCAGCAACGATGCAGTTGTAAACCTTGTCTATAAGCTCGCTTCGTATACATACGGTCCTCTATTGGGTATGTTCTTCTTCGGTATTTTGACAAAATACAAAGTGAAAGATGGGGCAACCCCATGGATTGCTGTAGCAGCTCCCGTATTGTGCTTCCTTATCAATTTCTTCGGTAAGAAATATTTCGATTTCGACCTTGGATTTACATTGCTGATCGTGAACGGTCTTTTGACATTCTTCGGAATGTGGTTGTTCAGAAAAAAATAGTCTGTTATGTCATACATTGAATTGCTTCTCATAGGTATCGGGCTCTGTTTTGATACATTTGCAGTCTCCTTGACAGGGGGGGTGTGTATGAAAACCAAACCAAATGTATGGCAGACAATCAGAATATTTACAGTCTTCGCTCTGTTCCAGGCAGGATTCACCCTTTTGGGGTGGCTCCTGGGGACAGAGCTTTATTTTTATATTGAAAAGGTAGATCATTGGATTGCATTCACCCTCCTTGCTTATATTGGTACCACAATGATAATTGAGGGATCAAAAGGGGATGGGGCCAAAAAGTGTACTCTCAATAAGGGGGGGAAGCCCAAAAATGATCTGCTTAATATCAGACAGCTGGTAGTGCTGGCAATTGCAACAAGTATTGATGCACTTGCAGTGGGAATTTCCCTTGCAATGGTCTCCCTTTCAGCTGCAAAAATCATCGTAGGAATTGCCTCTGTGTTTACCTTTACAGCTCTTGCTGCCCTTATTGGTCTTAAAGGGGGGAGGAGTCTCGGAGACAAACTTGGGAGCAAGCCGGAGCTGATGGGCGGTGTGATACTTATAGCTATAGGATTGAAAATTCTAATAGAACATATCGCTTTTTAAGAAAAATTACTACATTTGCGAGTTATTAATTTCAAATCAAGGATAAAAATGGATGATTATGGTTCGAGTTGCAACTGTTCTGTATCGAAGCACTGCGGTGTTTGGGCTCGGACATTTCGATCCCTCTAAGTTCCGAGTCCGATGGTAATTGCCCCTATCTTAAGCGCTGTGACAGCGAAAGAATACAATTACCAATCTTCTAAACCCGGAAACTATGATCCAGATTTTTTACAAAGAAAACAGACGAGTAGTCACATCAGAGTCTATCGATCTCTTGAAAGAGTTGGGCTTTGACGACGTTTTGTGGATTGACCTTTATGCCCCCACAGGGGAGGAGAAAAGGGAGGTCGAGGAGTTCCTCGAAACAACACTCCAGTCAAGGGCACAAGCTGAAGAGATTGAGTCATCATCACGCTACTCGGAGACAGAGACCTCTATCTTCGTCAATACAAACTTCCTGATTCCAGGTCCGGACGAGTATTCGATGGAGACAGTTTCATTTATCCTTTGTGAAGGTATCCTGGTCTCGATCCGTCACGTGAAATTGAGGACATTCGTAGATATCCAACGCAAAACCCAACTGAATTCAAAACTCTATCCGACAGGCTACCACGTGTTTGTGGGGATTCTTGAAAACCGTATTGACCTTGATGCCGATATGATCGAGCTTATTGCAAAAGAGATCGATACATATAGCAAAAAGGCGAGCCAAAGGGGGAATGTGAATGAAGATTTCCTTTTGGATATCAACCAATTGCAGGATAATACCATGTTGGTGCGTGAGAATATTGTCGATAAACAGAGGATGATTTCTGCAGTGCTGAAGAGTGACAAGTTCCCCCGTGATGTATATACCAAACTGGGTGTGATGAACAAGGACATCGGTTCCCTTATCAACCACACCAACTTCAGCTTTGAGAGACTTGACTATCTGCAGAATACAGTTCTGGGTCTTATCAACCTGGACCAGAATAGAATTATGAAGGTCTTTACATTGGTGTCGTTGCTTCTGATGCCGCCTACGCTGATTGCATCTATCTATGGAATGAATATCTCCCTTCCTATGTTGGGGAGCGGTTGGGATTTCTTCATCATCCTCTCAATCATGGCGGTGACAATTATTGCTACCTTCGTGATTTTCAAATGGAAAAAACTATTGTAACATATTAAAATCTTAGCAAAATGGCTTCAGAAATCAGAGATCTTTCTATCTGGGAAAGTGGAAAAAGAAAAATCGAATGGGTAAAAGGGAATATGCCTCTACTGAGGGCTATTGAGGAGGAATTCAGTATTTCAAAGCCATTTGCAGGTCTTAAAGTGACGTTGTCTATCCACCTTGAGGCAAAAACTGCCTATTTGTGCAAAGTGCTTGCTGCAGGGGGAGCCCAGATGTATGTTACAGGGAGCAATCCCCTCTCTACACAGGATGATGTTGCAGCTGCACTTGTACATGACGGTCTGAATGTGTATGCCTGGCACGATTGTACCCCTGAGGAGTACCACAGACATTTGTGCAAGGTGCTTGAAGCCGGCCCTAATATCATTATTGATGATGGAGGTGATCTTGTGAATCTTCTCCATACTGAGTATACACATCTTATTCCCGGTGTAATAGGGGGGTGCGAAGAGACCACAACCGGCATTATGAGATTGCTTGCGATGGATAAGGATGGAGCCCTGAAGTTCCCTATGATGTTGGTAAACAATGCAAAATGCAAGTATCTTTTCGACAATAGATATGGTACAGGACAGTCTGTCTGGACAGGTATCAACAGAACGACAAATCTTATAGTGGCCGGTAAGAAAGTTGTAGTTGCAGGTTATGGATGGTGCGGTAAAGGTGTGGCGATGAGGGCTAAAGGTCTTGGTGCTGCAGTTATTGTAACAGAGGTGGATCCTGTTAAGGCAATTGAGGCTGTAATGGATGGTTTTGAGGTGATGCCTATGGATCAGGCGGCCCCTCAGGGAGATGTATTTGTCACTGTGACAGGTTGCTCGGATGTTATTGTTGAGAGACATTTCAGGGCAATGAAAGATGGTGCGATATGTTGTAATGCAGGACACTTTGATTGTGAAGTGGATGTTGCAGCATTGAAATCAATTTGCACTGAAAGCAAGCTTGCCCGTGAAAATATCATGGGATACAAAGTCTCTGATGGCAAAGGTGGCAGCCATTGGGTTTATATAATTGCCGAAGGTCGTCTTGTCAACCTTGCATCGGGTGATGGTCACCCTGCCGAGATTATGGATATGAGTTTTGCTATCCAGGCAATGAGTGCAAAATATGTCGTTGAACACTTCAAGGATGCAAATAGAGGTGGCACCGGGACGATGACATTTGCAATACCTGAGGAGATTGACCGGAAGGTGGCACAAATGAAACTCCAAAGCTGGGGTTACAATATCGATACACTTACCTCCGAGCAGGCAAAATATCTCGGATTGTAATCTGTAACAGTTTCTTATTTACCTCTTTGCGATAAATCTGTTGTAGAGATATAGAGCTACCATGCTGAATCCTCCCAAGCATGCGAATATCAAGTAGAATGCTGAAGGATTGGCCATCTCTTCTACATATTTCACATACAAGGATGCTCCGAGGAATCCACCTATGCTGCTCCCGATCACCCCATACAGGAAAGAGTAACCCATATACAGTGCCTTCTTGTCTGAAGGGGCTATCATTCCAATGTATGAGTTGTATTTGGGGTGAGCAGTCATTTCACCGAGGGTAAAAGTTACGATTCCGACGATAAATAGCCATGGGGAGTCTGAAAACGAGAGAATTGCCATTCCAAGTGTTCCAAATCCGATACCCACGATCATAGTGGGGAGGGCAGGGGCTCTCTGTACTATCTTAGAGACAAAGAGCTGGAGGAGAATGATCACACCTGCATTTACTACAGTGACATGCTCCACGTCGAAGAACCACGAAGGGTTCTCCACAAACACTCCGAGGAGGGAATTGACTGCATTATTGATAGGTGTCATATCCATGTGTTCGTCCACATACCAAAGCACAGTGCCGTACATCTGGAAATATAGAATCCAGAAAATAGAGTAGAGGAGAACCATCAGGAGAAATTTCCAGTCTTTGATAACAAGGAGCATCTCTGCAAAGACCTGTCCGAGAGATTTATGCTTTTTCTCCTTATCCGATCGATTTCCGGGTTCACGGTAGAAGAGTGTATTTATCAGAAGTAGAATTACCCCTATCCCGGCAGAGAGGTAGAAAATGTAGCTGTATGAATAAGATTTGAGTATCGGGATCAGGATAAGTGGGAAAAGGAATGCACCGAGGTTGATAGACCAGTAGAATATGCCGAATCCGAGTCCCGAATTCCCCTCGTTTGTACTTTTGGCAATCGTTCCGGAGATGACAGGCTTGAAGAAGCCAGCACCCACTGCCATAATCAGCAATGATGCGAATACCAAAAAATAGCGGGCCTGAACACCGTCAAAACCCCTTCCGGAGAAGATTCCAGTGAGTCCGTAGCCAACTACCATGCAACTGAATGCAAAATAGAGGATTTTGCGGTAGCCATACCTGTCGGCAATTGCCCCGGCAACTATCGGAAGGAAGTAAAGAAGGGGTGGAATAACACCCAGAATGCTCCCCGCCTGCTCTTTTGAAAAACCGAGTCCACCCTCGGCCCCATTGAGAACCAGAAATACCGAAAGTACCGACATCATTCCGTAGTAGGAGCCCCTTTCGAAAAACTCCATAATCACTGCAACCCAGAAAGTTCCGGGGAATTTGCTCTTTGTTTCCTTCTTATTCATAGCGGGGGCAAAGATATGTATTTTTTGGATGTGGGAAAATTTGCAAATCAGGCAAATAGTTTATATTTTTGCGCGCTTTCCTTTCGGGGAAATTATAAATAAAGTCTAACTACTTGTTGTTAAATTAATTAAAATTATGAGTAACGAACAAAATCAAAACCTCGAACTTGAGGTAAAAAAACGCAAAAGCAACGCTTCTGTTCCTGTTGACAAATTCGACTGGGATAGTTTTGAACATGACACAGTCTACGGTATGGACAAAGCTCAAGTAGAAGAGAGCTACAACCAGACACTTTCAAAAGTTGTTGAAAACGAAGTTGTGAAAGGTGTGGTAATGGCTGTCAACAAAAGAGAAGTCCTCGTAAATATCGGATATAAGAGTGAAGGTGTCATCAGTATCAGCGAATTCCGCTACGAACCAGATGTAAAAGTCGGTGACGAAGTGGAGGTATATGTTGAGACAGCTGAAGACAAGAAAGGTCAGCTTATCCTTTCTCACAGAAAAGCTCACTCACTACGTTCTTGGGATATGGTTAACGATGCATTCGAAAAAGAAGAGATCGTTAAAGGTTATGTTAAATGCCGCACTAAAGGTGGTATGATCGTTGACGTATTCGGCATCGAGGCATTCCTTCCTGGTTCTCAAATCGACGTAAAACCTATCAGAGACTACGATGTATTTGTAAACAAAACTATGGACTTCAAGATTGTTAAGATCAACCACGAATTCCGTAATGTAGTAGTTTCTCACAAAGCACTTATCGAAGCTGAAATCGAAGCTCAGAAAGCTGACATCATCGGCAAACTTGAAAAAGGACAGATTCTTGAGGGTACAGTCAAGAATATCACCTCTTACGGTGTATTCGTTGACCTTGGTGGTGTTGACGGTCTTATCCACATTACTGACCTTTCATGGGGCAGAATCAACCATCCTGAAGAGGTTGTTTCTCTTGATCAGAAAATCAACGTTGTTATCCTTGACTTCGATGATACCAAAAAACGTATCGCTCTTGGCTTGAAACAACTTAATCCTCATCCATGGGATGCACTTGATGCAAATCTTGCAGTTGGTGACAAAGTAAACGGTAAAGTTGTTGTTATCGCTGACTACGGTGCATTCATCGAGATCCAACCTGGCGTTGAAGGTCTTATCCATGTTTCAGAAATGTCTTGGTCACTTCACCTACGCAGCGCACAAGACTTCTTGAAAGTTGGTGACGAAGTAGAGGCTGTTGTCCTTACTCTTGACAGAGAAGAGAGAAAGATGTCTCTTGGTATCAAACAACTTAAAGAAGATCCATGGGCTAACATCTCAGCAAAATACCCTGTTAACTCTAAACACACTGCAACTGTACGTAATTTCACCAACTTCGGTGTATTCGTAGAGCTTGAAGAGGGTGTTGACGGTCTTGTTCACATCAGCGACCTTTCATGGACCAAGAAGATCAAACATCCATCTGAGTTCACCTCTATCGGTGATACTTTGGAGGTTCTTGTTCTTGAAGTTGATCAGGAAAACCGCCGTTTGAGCCTTGGCCACAAACAACTTGAAGAGAATCCTTGGGATGTATTCGAAACTGTATTCACCCTTGGTTCAATCCACGAAGGTACTATCGTAAGCTTCGTAGACAAAGGTGCTACTGTAGCTCTTCCTTACGGTATCGAAGGTTTTGTAACCCTTAAGAACCTTGCTAAACAGGATGGTTCTAACGCAGCTGTAGAAGAGAAACTTAACTTCAAAGTTGTAGAGTTTAACAAGTCAAACAAGAAGATCGTTCTTTCTCATACCAAAACTTGGGAAGAGCCTAAGAAAGAAGAGGTAAAAGAGAAGAATTCTGAAGCTGAAAGCACTCAGAAAGCAGTTAAGAAGCTAAAAGCTAATCTTGAGAAAACTACTCTAGGTGACATTTCAGAACTTGCTGACCTTAAATCTAAAATGGAAGAGGCTTCAAGAAAATAGTTCTTACTAACTTGATTCTTATAGAGGAGCGCTGACTGTTTCGGTCGGCGCTTTTTTTATCTATATTTGCAGAATGAAAAGGATTTTTGCTTTGTTTGTCCTGGTGGTGCTCCCTATTTGTGTAGTAGCTCAACAGAAGAATATTTCGCGTGAGATCAATAAATACGGTCAGACACTCTATTATATCAATAACTATTATCTTGACACTACAAATGCATCCAAACTTGTAGATGCGGCGATTGTAGCTACTCTCCGGGAGCTTGATCCCCACTCTTCATATATAAGTGCAGAGGATGTAAAGGCGATGAATGAGCCTCTGGAGGCGGAGTTTGAGGGGATAGGTGTGGAGTTCGCCATTATTGGAGATACATTGACTGTACAGGCAACCATTGCCGGGGGACCATCAGAGAAGGTGGGTATTCTGGCAGGTGACAAGATTGTTAAAGTGGATGGCGAAAATATAGCGGGGATTTCACTTACAAATGAGAAGGTTTACAAATTTCTGAGGGGAGAGAAAGGGACACGGGTAGATTTGGGGATAGTGAGAAGGGGGATGCGAGAGGAGCTCCTGTTTACCGTTGTAAGGGATAAAATACCGTTGAATAGTGTGGATGCTGTCTATTTGACCGATGAGGGGGTCTTGTATATAAAATTGAGCAGATTTGCAGCCACTTCTGCACAGGAGATCCTCTCGGCATTTGACACATATCCCCAGAGGAAAGGGGTGATTCTCGACCTTCGTGGGAATTCGGGTGGCTACCTCTATACAGCAATCCAAATTGCCAATGAATTTCTCAAAGAGGGTGAACTCATAGTCTATACAGAGGGGCGAAGCGTCCGTACTGCAAGGGAGTTTGCAAATGGGGATGGGGTGTACCAGCAAGGGCCATTGGCGATTCTGGTGGATGAAAACTCTGCTTCTGCAAGCGAGATCCTTTCGGGAGCGGTACAGGATTGGGACAGAGGTTTCATTGTAGGACGAAAAACTTTCGGAAAAGGGCTTGTACAACAGTTGCTGCCTCTGAATGATGGAGCGCAGCTCAGACTTACTGTCGCACGTTATCACACCCCTTCAGGACGTGGAATACAGGCCCCATATCAGGAGGGGAAACGTGATGCATATTACATGCAAACACTTGAGAGATACCAAAGGGGCGAGTCTTTCAGCAAAGACAGTATCCATTTCCCCGATTCACTGAAGTATCAGACACTTGTGACTCATAGAACTGTCTTTGGCGGAGGGGGTATCATGCCCGATATTTTTGTTCCTCAGGATACATCATTCTATACACCTTATTACGGCCAGCTTCTAAGAAGGGGTATTGTTCAGGAGTATGTAAATGCACTTACCGACGAAAATAGGGTGAAATGGGGGCGAAAATATGGCAATTTCAGCGAGTTTGAGATGGAATTCCAGGTGAGTGACAAGATGTTCGATGGGTTGGTTGATTTTGCCAGCAAGAGGGGGATAGAACCTGTAGATGAGGAGATAAAGGTGAGCAGAAGGGAACTGGAGATCTATATCAGGGCGCTTGTGGCAAGCTCCATTATTGACAGGACCTCTTTTTATAGGGTGTTGCACAAGTATAATGATCCTGAATTCGGAGCAGCTATAGAGACAATACTCAAATGGGATGAATATTCGCAGAAGTACAATATAACAAACAGGTAATATGAGATCATTATTAAAATTTGGCATTGTAGCAGTTTTGATGGCGGCAGTATCGTCGGCATCACTTCAAGGCCAAAGCAAAAAAGAGACAAAACAGTTTCAGAAGGCGGTAAAAACAGGGACAGTTGCAGGGTATGAGAAGTTCCTGAGTAAATTTCCCGACTCTTTCTATCAGGATAAGGTAACCCATCTCATTGATTCTATACATTTCGGTGCAGTGGATCAGAGTGATATCGTCTCTTGTCTGGCTTATGCATCTGCATACCCAGCTTCGGAGTTCTCACAACAGGCACTTCAGAGGGGATTTGATATGGTAATCGAGCAGAGATATATACAGGATAATGATCTTTCACAGTGCAGGATGGTTCGTCCGTTTGAAAAGCACTATTTTGCCGGGAATGATTACTATCTTTATGAATATGAGAATGTCCCTCAATCATATAATGGTGAATTGAAGCCGGGAATGGAGTGTGAGTATGTAGCAGCGTTGGTCGATGTGAAGAGTGGGGTAAGCCATTCGGCGATGTTTTCGGGGAAAGTAATCCCAGCAGATAAGGGGGAGGGGTATATGATTGAAGGTGAATTTATAGACGCAGGGAGTGACTCATTTACAAGTGTTGAGACAAGATATCTTGTGGAGATGCTGAAAAAGGTAGAGATACTTCTACCAATCCCGGAAGGGGATCTTCTGACAGACCAGGCGATAGAGTGGTGGCTGAAAAATAATTCTCCCAAAGCAAAATCACTTAAATTCGGTATCCTTCCATCCAACTGCTCTATAGTGGATGCATTCAATAAGAGGGATGATGCGGTGGTAAAAGGGGGGTATAAGGTCAACTTCTTCGATATCAGGGGATATACAGTTGTAGTCTCTTATCAGAAAAAATCAGCAGAGTATTCTCTGGTAAATGTGGAACCTGTATGCAAGGATGAGAAGAGGGATCCATTGCTCAGCAATATCTATTTTGAGAGCAGCAATTCACTTGTCCTTTACTATTACAAAGGGAAAACAACTTACAAGGTGAGGGTCAATCTCGCCAATAAGAGTGTGACAAGGTAGTACAGCCTCCCTTATTTGAGATTGTCAAATATAAAAGGCATAATCGAACGGACGCCGTCGAACACCTCGATGGCGTTTTTTGACCCCACGATAATTTTCATGGGTTCATTTGCCAGCATTTCATATTCGGCCATCACCTGACGGCATGCACCACATGGATATGTGGGGGTAGGGAGCATCTCTCCATCTTTGTCCACAGCGGTGATTGCGATAGCCCTCACTTTTGCATCGGGATGGTATGTGCTTGCGGCAAACATTGCTGTCCTCTCTGCGCAGAGTCCCGATGGATATGCTGCATTTTCCTGATTTGCACCAATTACCACTTCATTGTTTGTAAGGAGGACTGCTGCCCCTACGCGAAAACGTGAATAGGGGGCATATGACCCACCGGTGGCTGCAATCGCTGTCTGAAGAAGCGATTTTTCGGTGATGGGAAGTTCTTCTATAGAGTCGTATTTTGTATATTCGATGGTGATCTGTTTCCTCTCCATTGTAAATTTCTTTTAGTGAGACAAATATAAGAATTATTCGCAAAAAAAGCAGTTTTGACTATCTTTGTGGTTATGAAAAGGATTTGCTGCATAATTTGTGCCTTGTTTGTTCTTGGAGGGGGGTATGTTGCTGCCCAAAAGAGTGAAGCGAGGATAAAATATATCGAGCAATATAAGGATGTTGCAATCGAAAAGATGCGTACACACGGTATTCCTGCGAGCATTACCCTTGCACAAGGGTGTCTTGAATCGGGAAATGGACTCTCAGAGCTTGCAACAAAAGCGAACAATCATTTTGGAATAAAGTGCCACAAGGGGTGGGAGGGGAAGACATTCTACAAGATGGATGATGAGGAGACAGAGTCGTGTTTCAGGAAGTATGAAAAGGTGGAGGAGTCCTTTGAGGACCATTCGGAGTTTCTCACTACCCGTTCCAGATATGCATCTCTATTTGAACTTGACGTGACCGACTATAAAGGGTGGGCACGGGGGCTTAAAAAGGCTGGATACGCCACAAATCCCAGATATGCAGACCAGCTTATAAAGATCATAGAGGATTACGAGCTTTATCAATATGATGGGGCGAAAGATGATCACGGAAAGCTTGTCATGCAGCAACATATTGCAGAAATAATCGATGCGCAAGGGGAATTTCAGGAGAGGTCATATCTCTATCGCTACTCAAAGATGCGAAAGGTATATGAGCATGAAGGAGTGCCTTATGTGGTTGCAAACGAGGGAGATACATATCAAAGTATAGCGAAGGAATATAATCTTTTCAACAAAGAGATATACAAGTTCAACGGCGTGGGGAGAAAGACCCTGTTGACCCCGGGGACAATAGTGTATCTTGAAAAACATAAAAAGGAATAGGGAAATTTATGTCTTCAAAAAGGAAAACAGTTCTGCTTTCGGTGCTGGCAATTGCTGTGGTGTGCTGCTGTGTGTATGCCCTGAATTACTGGTTGACTTTCAAAGCCTCCAATGTGGCCCAGGAGGGGGTTGTGAAGGTGTACGGGAGTTATTCTTACAGCCAGTTCATGGATAGTCTGAAGGTGAAGGGGGTGGTCAGGAACTGGAAGAGATTCGAAAGGGCAGCAACCGAAAGGGAGCTGGAAAAATATTTCAAAAGGGGGAGATATGAGGTGAAGGAGGGGATGTCCAATCAGACTATGATAAGGATGTTTGCAAATGGGTGGCAGAGTCCTATGACTATGACCTTCAGAGGATATACCCGAAGATTGAACAATCTTGCAAAGGCCTTTTCATATTGGTTTGAGGCCGATTCTGCAGCGTTTGCCCAGGTGCTGTATGATAAAGAACTTGCAGATAGTCTCGGATTCAGACCCGATACATTCATAGGGATGTTTATCCCTAATACTTACGAATTTTACTGGACTGCAGAGCCTAAAAATGTGGTGCTGAGGTTCAAGAGGGAGTACGACAAATTCTGGAATGAGGGGCGACTTGCAAAGGCCAAATCGATGAAGATGACCCCATCACAAGTGGTAACTCTCGCATCTATCGTAGCTGAAGAGACCAATTCTCCCGGAGAGTGGCCCAAAATTGCAGGGGTGTATATAAACAGAATCAAAAAGGGGATGCCTCTTCAGGCTTGTCCTACTATCAAATATGTCTGGATAGAGAAAGAGCCGGATATGACCCGTATTCTCAACCGCCACCTGAAGGTGGATTCTCCATATAACACATATCGTCGGAAGGGGCTCCCTCCCGGCCCTATAACTGTCCCCCCTCCGGCAATTGTAGATGCCGTCCTTAACTATGAGAAGAGTGACTATCTCTATTTCTGCGCTAAGCCGGAATTCGATGGAACTCACAATTTTGCAAAGAGTTACAGCCAGCATCAAAGGCATTCTGCGGCATACAACAAAGCATATAAGGAGTGGTTGAAAAATAGAAAATAAAAAAGGGTAAGCTGAATACATCGCACCGCTACGACCTCCGGACCCTTGCTGCATTCCTGCCCTGGGGGAGTTAAGAGGGAGCTGGTCGTGTATGACTTACCCGAGTACAAAGGTAAAATATTTATTTAAAATGGCAAAACGAAATATAAAAATAGCGATTGGACTCTCTGGTGGTGTTGATTCATCTGTAGCTGCCCTTCTGTTGAAGAGGGAGGGGTACGATGTGTTTGCCCTGTTTATGCAGAACTGGCACGACACTACAGGGACACTGCATGGTGACTGTGAGTGGGAGGAGGATCTGAGTGTGGCCAGGATGGTGGCAAAAAAACTTGATATCCCATTCCATTTTGTAGATCTGTCGGGGGTTTACCGTCAGAGGGTGGTCGACTATATGTTTGCCGAATATGAGAAGGGGAGGACACCAAACCCTGATGTATTGTGCAATAGTGAGATCAAGTTTGATGCTTTTCTCAAGTGTGCACAAGAGTTGGGGGCAGACTATGTGGCTACAGGTCATTATTGTCAGAAAGAGATAGTGGATCTGGCGACAGGTGAGGATGTTCCGGTGGTTGATGGTGGTATTCCAGAAGAGGAGAAAGATAGCTATGGTTATAGGATTATTGCAGGAAGTGACCCCAATAAAGATCAGACATACTTTTTGTGCCAACTGACTCAGCAGCAGCTCTCCAAGGCGTTGTTTCCTATAGGTGGAATCCATAAGCCGGAGGTGAGAAGACTTGCTGCAGAGGCCGGACTCCCGAGTGCGGACAAAAAAGACTCGCAGGGGATATGTTTTGTGGGTAAAGTGGATCTGCCGGTCTTTCTTCAACAGAAACTTCAGGCTAAGGACGGTGATACTGTAGAGATCTTTTCCGATTTCTATGATAAGTTGGAGGGGTACCCCGGATACGGGAGAAACGAAGGGGTGGAAAATGGAGATGAAGTCTATATGAAAAATCTCTCTGCAGATGAGTTGGAAGAGCTATCAAAAGTGTACAAATATAGCCCGAAAGACGGGAAGAAAATTGGGCGTCACTTCGGTGCACAGTTTTTTACAATAGGACAGAGAAGAGGTCTTAATATTGGAGGGCACAAAGAGTCGATCTTTGTGATAGAGACTGATGTAAACAATAATGTTATATATGTTGGGGAGGGGCATCAGCACCCAGGTCTGTTGAGAAAAGCACTAAGAATTTCTGCTGATGAGGTCCATTGGATAAGGGAGGACCTTAAGATGTCTGCCGGAGAGGTGAGGGAGTATGATGTAAGGATCCGTTATCGCCAACCCCTCCAAAAGGCAAAGTTATACAAGAGGGAGTCAGATCTCTATATTGTGTTCCGGGAGCACCAGAGGGGTATAACCCCCGGTCAGTTTGCAGTATGGTATGCATCAGATGGAGAAATGGTTGGAAGTGGGGTAATCAGCTAAAATTTGTGGGTATAAAGTTGCTGTTTTTTAGGAAAAAATACCTAACTTTGTAAAGTTAGTGTATATTGTAAAAAGGTTACTTTATGTCATTGAACTTTCCTAAGTATTTTTCAGAGCATTATGTGGGCCGTATATGGATTATGATGATAGATGTTGCGGCATCTGTTGTGGCCTCTCTGATTGTTTTCGCCGGTATGGATCTCTTTGTTCCGTTTATCGGATCCAAAATATTCTATTTGATTCTGGCAGGTGTCTCTTTGGTGGCATCTGTCGTTTCTGTCCTCTCTCTCAGAACATACGCAGGTGCCATCAGACATACCACAATGGCTGAAATATGGAGGCTGTTTGTGGCAGCAATGTTTAAGGCTCTTGTGGTCTTTGTCGTGATTTTTTCCCTCGGGACAAATTGCTCCGTTGTCCTCCCGTCGGTGAAACTGATCATGATTATCATTCTTGATCTTCTTGTTACCACACTTTTCCTTATCGCAATCAGAGCCTGTGTCTCTTTGGTGTATAAGGAGTTCCTCGTGAAGATATCTACTGAAGATGCAAATAATGTCCTGATTTATGGCGATTCAATCGAGTCTGTATCTGTTTTCAGTATGATTGAAAAGGGAAAGGATTATATATGCAGGGGATTTGTAGTCTACTCGACCAAATCATCATATAGAAAGAGCCTTTGCGGATATCCGGTAATCCCAGTGGGGAGTGAAAAGGCTTTTGAAAGAAGTTTGTTGTCAATGGGGATTGACGCAATAGTCTTTCCTGATTACAAGTCTGTGAGAGATGAGCAGAACAGGATGGTAGAGTATTGTGCAAAACATGGTATTCAGGTGCTGATTCTCCCTAAAGTGAACCAACTGAACGAAGGTGAGACCATTATGCCGCCTATCCGTGAGGTGAAGATTGAAGATTTGCTTGGAAGGGATGAGGTTGAGATCAATCTGGAGGAGATTAGACAATTTCTTACAGATAAGGTTGTCCTTGTGACCGGTGCTGCCGGTTCTATCGGTGGGGAGTTGTGCCGCCAATTGCTCAATATTCCCCTCCAGCAGTTGATCCTATTTGATGCAGCAGAGACCCCTATGAACGACATGATGTTGGAATTGAGGGAGGTGGCTCCAAAAATCGAGAAGAAGTTCATTATCGGAGATGTCCGACAGCAACCAAAATTGGAATATATTTTCAAAAGATACAATCCTAATGTAGTGTTTCATGCAGCAGCCTATAAGCATGTGCCAATGATGGAGTCAAACCCTGTAGAGGCAGTAAATACCAATGTGTTCGGTACTAAAAATGTGGCAGATATGGCTGTGAGGTACGGTGTGGAGAAGTTTGTAATGATATCTACCGATAAGGCTGTCAACCCTGCCAATGTGATGGGGGCATCCAAACGTATTGCAGAGATTTACACACAAAGTTTGAGCAGGGCTATTGCAGCTGGGGAGGTGAAAGGTATCACCAAATTTGTAACCACCCGTTTTGGAAATGTTCTCGGATCCAACGGATCTGTGATTCCTCTCTTCAAGAAGCAGATAGCCGAGGGTGGTCCCGTTACAGTGACAGATTCCAGAATTATCAGATACTTCATGACTATCCCCGAGGCTTGCCGACTTGTGATGGAGGCTGCAACAATGGGTAGAGAGGATGAGATTTTCGTTTTTGATATGGGAGATCCTGTAAAAATTGACGATTTGGCAAGAAATATGATATCTCTTTCCGGTCTGGAACTTGGAAAAGATATTGAGATCAAGTATGTGGGGTTGAGACCTGGTGAGAAACTCTATGAAGAGTTGCTCAGCAATGAGGAGAATACTGTTCCGACAGTGCATAAAAAGATATTCCTGGCAAAGGTAAGATCGTATCAGTATGCCGATGTCATAGAGAGCTTGTCTGAACTCAAGGCTTGCTGCCAGGAGATGGGGAAAGAGGAGACAGTGGCAATTATGAAAAAAATCGTCCCAGAGTTCAAGAGCAGCAACTCGAGGTACGGAAGACTTGATAGCAAACAGTAATCTGTAATCAGAGGCGACCGGTATTGAAGTCGTCTGAAATATAAATTAAGACAGCGCCTGCTGGGGCCCTTTCGCAGAGATGGGACTCAGGAGGCGAAGCTGTGTTAAGCGGAAAGAAAAATAAATATATAACAATATGAAATTGAGGAAATTAGCAGTTCTAATCGGAGTGGCGTTGGTGTCATTTAATCTTGCAGCCCAATCGGCAGCAGAGATTGAAATGGCTAAAAAGATGGCTCGTGCCCAAGGGTACAGCGAGGCACAGATCAATGCCATGATCAGCAAACACCAGGGTGGTGAAGCAGTACAGTCACAAACCAGAACAGTTCCAGCTGTAGAGCGGACCCCACAGACAGTATCCATGAGTCAGGATACATCGGGCATGTATTCATCAGGTGACGGCACCTCTCTTGTAGAAAAACTTGCCCAGCTTGAAATGATGGAGAAAAGGGAGAGCCAGATCTATGGTCACGCCATTTTCCAGTCACAAAGGATGAATTTCCTCCCAAGTTACAATATCCCTACCCCTGCTAACTACAAACTGGCTGCTGGGGATGAGGTGGTGATCGATATCTGGGGTGCTGTATCGCAGAATCTGATTCAGGAGATATCTCCGGAGGGGAGCATCATTATTCCCGATCTCGGTCCTGTATATCTTGCAGGACAAACTGTAGAGCAGGCTGAAAAGGGGCTGAAGGTGCAGCTTGGACGTATATACTCAGGTATTACAGCTGAAGAGCCTACCACCTTTATCCGTCTCTCATTGGGTAGAATCCGCTCTTTGTCGGTGAATGTTGTGGGTGATGTCAAAACACCGGGGACATTTACATTGCCATCACTTGCTACCATTACATCTGCGATCTATATGGCTGGTGGCCCTACAGAGATAGGTTCTGTAAGAAATATTAAGATTTACAGAAACAATAAGCTTCTTGAGACATTTGACCTATATAAATTCATGCTTGATGGGGATTTCAAGTCCAATGTCAGACTTGAGGACAACGATCTTATCAAAGTGAGTGCATACACCAATCTTGTAAAGATTGCCGGAGAGGTGAAGCGTCCTATGATCTATGAGATGACAAATAGTGAAACTGTTGCCAAACTTCTTGAGTACTCAGGGGGCTTTACAGATGAGGCTAATGAGGATAGGATTCATATTACACGCAAGAAAGGGGCAAGAAGTGTGAGTTTCGACCTTCTCAAGAGGGACTTTTCTTCATTCAAACTTATGGATGGGGACTCTCTGACTGTGATGAGCAATATTCAGGAGAACAAGAACAGAGTATATATCCAGGGTTCTGTATGGCATCAGGGGTCATATGCAATTTCTGATACATTGAATACATTGCAACAACTTATTGCTGCTGCAGGTGGTGTGAAAGATGATGTATATGAGGATAGAGGTTATATCCAGAGATTCAATGAGAGGAGAGATACCATAGCCCTCCATTTCAGTGTAAAGAATGTTCTTGAGGGTACTGAGGAGGTTATGCTCATGCCGGATGACTCTATCAGAATTTTTGCCCACAGAGAGTTGGAGAAGAGGACATTGGTATATACCTATGGAGAGATAAACAGACCAGATACATTTGTCTTCAGACCGGGAATGACCCTGGGTGATGTCATTCTCCTATCGGGAGGGTTCACTGTGGGTGCTGCAAGATCCAATATAGATGTGGCAAGACGCAATATGAATGATGGAGAGATGGTGGCAAGTGATACAATTGCAACTGTATTCAATTTCAATCTTCTTGAAAATCCCCAGGATCAGGATTTCGAACTTGCTCCATACGATATTGTATTTGTAAGGGTGGCACCGAACTATAAGAAGCAACAAGCTGTAAGTGTCGTAGGGGAGGTCAATTTCCCCGGACAATATGTGGTGGAGAAAAATGTGGTGAGAATCTCTGATGTGATTAAGAGGGCTGGAGGGGTCAACAATGATGCATATATTAAAGGTGCAACTATAGAGAGGAAATTGTCAGATGTAGAGTATGAACGTGCAGTCACAGCGAGGAAAGTGGCTCTGCGTCAGACCGGTGCAGACCCTACAATGATCGAAGAGATCAACAGGGAGGAGAGGTATAATGTAGGTATCGACCTTCAAGCAGCCCTTGATAATCCAGGATCCTATGCCGATGTAGTTCTTCATGAGGGGGACATCATAAATGTGCCAAAAATGAACAATACCGTCAAAATTTCCGGCGGTGTACTTTATAATAACGTGGTGACATTTGACCCATCTCTTAAACCTAAAGATTATATCAATATGGCAGGTGGTTATACCAAAGGGGCTATCAAGAAGAATACATATATCATATATATGAATGGCAAGGTGTCGAAGAGGGGGACTTCAAAATATGAAGCTGAACCAGGATGTGAGATAGTGGTACCTGTGAAGAACAAAGAGCAGATGCAGAGGATCTCCGCTGCTGAAGTGATGTCAATAGCATCCTCTACAGCTTCTGTCGCAGCTATGGTTGTATCTATGATAAATTCATTAAAGAAATAATCAGGTATGAACGAACAAAATCAAAATATTAATCATTACGAAGAGGAGCAGGAGATTGATATCCTTGCGATAGTAAAAAGGCTATGGAGCAAAAGGAAATTTATCCTTATAGTTACCGGCTGTTTCATGGTACTCGGTCTGTTTGTCGCACTATTCTCCCCAAAAGAATATACCTCAAGTGTGACATTTGTCCCTCAGAGTGCCAAGAAAGGGGCATCGGGCGGACTCTCATCATTGGCAGCGATGGCAGGTATCAATCTTGGGGATATGTCCTCGGCAGAGAGCCTTTCTCCAAATATGTATCCCCAGATCCTTGACAATATCGATTTCAAGAAGGAGTTGATGTATTCAAAGGTGAAATTCGAGGAGTGGGAGGAGCCGATTGCTCTGATAGATTACTTTACCAATCCTGAATATAAGAAGAGCAGTGTCTTGGGGACAGTGAAGAAATACACTATAGGTCTCCCTTTTGTAATTCTCAATGCTATCAGGGGTGAGGATACAACTTCGGTAAATGTTCCTACCGAAAATGGTATGAAATATTATACCAAGGATGAATTCAACTGTGCAAAAGCTCTGAGTGATGCTATATCAATGACTCTTGAAGAGAAGAAAGGGTATATTACCATTACAACCAATATGGGTGAGGCGCTGGCTGCAGCACAGCTCTGTCAGATAACTTTTGATCTTCTAGGCAAATATGTGACCGAGTTCAAGATTGACAAGGCTAAAGCGCAGATGGAGTTTATCCAGAACCGATACAATGAGACCAAGGCGGAGTATGAGAAAAAACAGTTGGCACTCGCCACATTCCAGGACGCAAACCGTGTCATCTCATCAGCTAAGGCCCGCACAGAACTTGAACGGCTCACCTCAGAGTACAATATGGCCAACACCATCTACACCGAGATGGCAAAACAACTCCTCCAGGCAGATATTCAGGTGAAAGAGGATACCCCTGTACTTACTGCAGTCAAACCTGTAGTAGTCCCTTATAAAAAGGCTAAACCTCAGAGAGCCAAAATCCTTGTCATCTGGACATTCCTCGGAGCCATCCTTGGATGTGGTATCGTCGTAGGTATTGACTGGCTCGTGGGGCAAGGGATAAATCTTCCTGTCAAGTGGGAGATGCCAGAAGAAGAGAAATAAATAATAATCATAATAGGCCCTTGACCAAGCCATCAAAACCCTCAACATCATCCCGACAGTGTCCTGGCACTCCTACAAACCACCAACACTGCCACCCTCACCCAAGAGCAAACCATAAGACTCCTGCTCATTGTAAGTGAAGTGATATATAGAATAGAAAACGAATAAACCGCGAAGAAAATAACCAAATTAACACCTTTATAACTCGCACTAACTATAATATAAAGAATATAAACAAGTTAAATAAACATAAATCATGAGCATTTTTAAAGACAAGGTATTACTCATAACCGGAGGAACAGGAAGTTTCGGCAATGCAGTTTTGCGTCGTTTTTTGGGATCTGATATCAAAGAAATTCGTATCTTTTCAAGAGATGAGAAAAAGCAAGATGATATGCGTCATCATCTTCAGGCAGCATATCCAGAGGTTGCACATAAGGTGAAATTCTACATTGGCAATGTTAGAAATAGGGAGTCAGTAGACATAGCTATGAGAAACGTCGATTATGTCTTTGCTGCAGCAGCCCTCAAGCAGGTACCATCTTGCGAGTTTTTCCCTATGGAGGCTACCATGACCAATGTCGTAGGTACTAACAACGTACTCTTGTCTGCAATTGAGCATGGTGTAAAGAATGTAGTAGTACTCTCAACAGACAAGGCTGCATATCCAATCAACGCAATGGGTATTTCAAAGGCACTTATGGAGAAAGTAGCTATAGCCAAAGGACGCGAACTTGGCGAAGGTGCAGGCACTACAATCTGTTGCACTCGCTACGGTAACGTAATGGCATCACGCGGATCAGTAATACCTCTTTGGGTTGAGCAAATTATGGCAGGTAAGCCAATCACTATCACAGATCCTAACATGACCCGCTTTATGATGACTCTTGATGATGCAGTCGATCTTGTAATCTATGCATTCACTCATGGCCACAACGGAGACCTCTTCGTTCAGAAAGCTCCTGCAGCAACTCTTGAAGTTCTTGCAGAGGCTCTCAAGCAGATCTACAGCAAAATGGATTCAGTTTACGGTGAAACCGAAGTTAAGGTTATCGGTACCCGTCACGGTGAGAAACTTTATGAGACTCTTGTGACACGTGAGGAGATGGCTAAGGCTATCGATATGGGCAACTACTATCGCATCCCTTGCGACAACCGTGACCTCAACTACGACAAATTCTTCACAGAAGGAAATGAAGATATGTCCAAGATTGAGGACTACCACTCACATAACACTGGCCGTCTCGATGTTGAAGGCATGAAAGAACAGCTCATGAGACTTCGCTTTATTCAGGAGGATCTTGGCCTTATTCCAAGAGCAAAAGCAAGAGACATCCGCTCAGAATAATATTATGAAGATATTAGTAACAGGTGCAAAAGGTTTTGTAGGTAAAAACCTTTGCGCCCAACTCAATAATATAAAGGAAGGCAAAGCCAAGTGCTACGGTGACCTTACTATCTCTGAAGTATATGAGTACGATATCAATTCTACAGCAGAAGAACTTGACCGCTACTGCAGAAAGTGCGACTTTGTATTCAACCTTGCAGGAGTAAATCGTCCTCAGAATCAAGAAGACTTCATGAAGGGTAACTTCGGTTTTGCCTCACTTCTTCTTGACACACTTAAGAAGTATGGCAACAACTGCCCAGTGATGATATCAAGTTCGATTCAGGCTACTCTTGCTGGAAGGTTCGGAACAAGCGAATACGGCAAGAGCAAGAAAGCTGGAGAGGAACTGATGTTTGAATACGGGCAAGAGACTGGAGCAAAGGTACTTGTCTATCGTTTCCCTAATCTCTTTGGAAAATGGTGTAGACCTAACTATAACTCTGCAATTGCAACCTTCTGCAATAACATCGCTAATGATCTACCGATTCAGGTCAATGATAGGAGCGTTGAGATGGAGCTTCTCTACATCGATGACCTTGTTGATGAAATGATTGCAGCTCTTAAGGGAGAGGCTCATAGGTGTGAATTTGACGGTGTTGATACTGTCCCAACAGAAAACGGCAGATATTGCTATTGCCCAATCACTCACAAGACTACTCTTGGTGAAATAGTGGACATGATTTACAGCTTTGCTGATCAGCCAAAGACTCTAATGATTCCTGAGATTCCGGAGAACTCTCTTGCAAAGAAGCTCTACAGCACATACTTGAGCTATCTTCCAAAGGAGAAAGTCTCTTTCCCTCTTAAGATGAATGTTGATGACAGAGGTTCCTTCACTGAACTTGTCCACACACTGAACAGCGGTCAGGTAAGCATCAACATCAGCAAACCAGGAATTACTAAAGGACAGCACTGGCACAACACTAAGTGGGAGTTCTTCATCGTTGTGAGTGGACACGGCCTTATCCAGCAGAGAAGAATAGACTCAGATGAAGTCCTCAACTTTGAGGTAAGTGGTGACAAGATAGAAGCAGTTCACATGCTTCCGGGTTACACCCATAATATCATCAACCTCTCAGAAACAGAAAACCTTGTGACAGTTATGTACTGTAACGAAATCTTTGATCCAAACAAACCAGATACTTATTTCTTACCAGTAGAATAATGGAATTAAAAACAAACTATAGCGACGTCCAGTTCAAGAATGACGGCCGTCTCAAGCTTTTGATAATTGTTGGCACAAGGCCGGAAATCATCCGTCTTGCGGCGGTTATAAACAAGTGTCGCAAGTACTTCGATTGTATCCTTGCACACACCGGTCAGAACTACGACTACAATCTCAATGGAGTATTCTTCCGTGACCTTAAACTTGCAGATCCTGAAGTATATATGGATGCAGTAGGTGATGATCTCGGTTCAACAATGGGTAATATCATCAATGCATCATACAAGTTGATGGTTCAGATAAAGCCTGATGCAGTACTCGTACTTGGTGACACTAACTCATGTCTTTCTGTGATCGGAGCAAAGAGACTTCACATCCCTATCTTCCATATGGAGGCAGGTAACCGTTGCTTTGATGAGTGTCTTCCAGAAGAGACCAATAGAAGGATTGTTGATATTATTTCTGACGTGAACATATGCTATAGCGAACATGCTCGACGTTATCTCAATGCCAGCAGCGTTGCTCCTCAGAGGACTTATGTTTCAGGCTCTCCAATGGCAGAGGTTCTTCACGAGAACTTAGAGGAAATCCAGAACTCAGACGTTCATGCTCGTCTCGGCCTTGAGAAGGGTAAATACATCCTTCTTTCTGCTCACCGTGAGGAGAATATCGACACTGAGAAGAACTTTATTTCTCTATTCACTGCTATCAACAAGATGGCAGAAAAGTATGATATGCCAATCCTTTACAGCTGTCATCCTCGTAGTCGCAACAGACTTGAAGCTTCAGGATTTCAGCTTGATCCACGAGTAATCCGCCAGGAACCCCTCGGATTCCATGATTATAATTGCCTCCAGATGAATGCGTTTGCAGTGGTATCAGATTCAGGTACTCTTCCTGAGGAAAGTTCATTCTTCACAAGTGTAGGACATTCGTTCCCTGCTGTGTGTATTAGAACTTCCACTGAGCGTCCAGAGGCTTTGGACAAAGGATGCTTCATCCTTGCAGGTATCAATGAGCACGACCTTCTTCAGGCCGTTGATGTCGCTGTAGAGATGGTAAAGAATGAGGATAATGGAATTCCAGTGCCAAACTATACTGACGAAAATGTCAGTACCAAGATTGTTAAGCTTATTCAGAGCTATACAGGTGTTGTTAATAAGATGGTTTGGAGAAAAGAATAGTACTGTTACGAGCTAATAGTTAACATAAAGCAGGTGCCATGTCGTGATGATGCAAATCGAATTTGCCACCTGCTGCTAATTTAATTAAATCTTATAGTTGATCAATGAAAGGTATAGTACTAGCAGGCGGGTCAGGCACTCGTCTCTATCCAATCACTAAAGGAGTAAGTAAACAAATGCTCCCTATATATGATAAACCAATGATATACTACCCAATCAGCGTTCTCATGCTGGCTAGTATAAAAGATATTCTGATTATATCAACACCGCACGATCTTCCTGGATTCAAAAGACTTCTTGGAGACGGATCAGATTACGGAGTAAACTTTGAGTACGCAGAGCAGCCTTCTCCGGACGGACTTGCTCAAGCATTCATCATTGGAGAAGAGTTTATTGGTAACGATGCAGCATGCCTAGTACTTGGTGACAATATATTCTATGGAAGCTATTTTACTCCAATGCTCAAAGAAGCAGTAAGAGCAGCAGAAGAAGATGCAAAAGCTACGATCTTCGGTTACTGGGTAAGTGATCCTGAAAGATATGGCGTTGCAGAATTTGATAAAGAAGGCAACTGTTTGAGTCTTGAGGAAAAACCTCAACACCCAAAGAGTAACTACGCAGTACCAGGTCTTTACTTCTATCCTAACAAAGTCGTTGAGGTAGCGAAGAGTATTAAGCCATCTGCAAGAGGTGAACTTGAGATAACAACAGTAAATCAGCGATTCCTTGATGATAAGCAGCTAAAAGTCCAGACTTTAGGACGTGGCTTCGCATGGCTTGATACTGGTACACATGATTCGCTCTCAGAAGCATCTACATTCGTTGAGGTTATTGAGAAACGTCAGGGACTTAAGATAGCATGCCTTGAAGCAATTGCATATAGAAAAGGTTGGATAACCGAAGAGAAGATGCGTGAATTAGCTCAACCAATGCTTAAGAATCAGTATGGTCAGTACCTTCTTAAAGTTATTGATGAAAAGAAAAGAGAGATAGATTCAGATACAATGGCAAAAAGATAGAAAGATATGAAACGCAACATAATCATAACCGGAGGAGCAGGATTCATAGGCAGTCACGTTGTACGCCTTTTTGTAAACAAATATCCAGAGTATAATATCATCAACTTGGACAAGCTTACCTATGCTGGTAACTTGGCAAACCTTAAGGACGTTGAAGATAAGCCAAACTACAAGTTCGTAAAGATGGATATCTGCGATTTTGAGGCTTTCTATCAGTTGATGCAGGATGAGAAGATTGATGGTATCATTCACTTGGCAGCTGAATCACATGTGGATCGTTCGATTAAGGATCCTTTCACATTCGCTAAGACTAACGTGATGGGTACTCTTGCACTTCTTCAGGCTGCTAAGCTTTATTGGGAGAGCCTTCCAGAAAAGTATGTAGGTAAGAGATTCTATCATATCTCTACAGATGAAGTATATGGTGCTCTTACAATGAATCATCCGGAAGGAATTGAACCTCCATTCAAGACAGTTGCTTCTTCAGAAGGTCACAAGGCTTATGGTGATGATTTCTTCTATGAGACATCAAAGTATAATCCTCATAGTCCTTATAGTGCAAGTAAAGCTAGTTCAGATCATTTTGTGAGAGCTTACCACGATACTTACGGCATGCCTACTATTGTGACCAACTGCTCTAACAACTATGGCCCATACCAGTTCCCTGAGAAGTTGATTCCATTGTTCATTAACAATATCCGCAATAGGAAACCACTTCCAGTATATGGAAAGGGCGAGAATGTTCGTGACTGGTTATATGTTGAGGATCATGCCAGAGCAATCGACACAATTTTCCACGAAGGCCGTATCAACGAAACATACAACATCGGTGGTTTCAATGAGTGGAAGAATATTGACTTAATAAAAGTGATGATCAAGACAGTTGATAAGATTCTTGGAAATCCTGAAGGATACAGTCTAGAACTGATCACTTATGTAACTGATCGTCTTGGTCACGATGCTCGTTATGCAATTGATTCTACCAAATTGCAGAAAGAACTTGGTTGGGAGCCAAGTCTTCAGTTTGAGGAAGGAATAGAGAGAACCGTGAGATGGTACTTGGATAACCAAGAGTGGATGGATAACATCACTTCAGGTGAGTATGAGAAATACTACCAGGACATGTATAAAGGAAGATAATCTTTTTCATGGCAGAAGATAGCAAGTCAGATCAGAAGAAACTTGCTCAATCTGCCTATGAGTTCATGATTGAGATCGGTTTTAATGACGAAGGCAAGACCCGTATGGTCGAGTTTAATCTTCAGAGACCTATTGAAGGGTCGCCGAAGCCTCAGGATATTAAGGTTCAGGCCCTATTCATTGGACTTGTTCCACTTCCGAATCTTCTGATTGATGATGTGCAGGTTGATTTTCAGATGGAGGTTACAGCTACTGAGACCTCAATAGATAAATCTGCCAGTGAGGGGAGCACTAGTGCCAACGCAAATTTTAAGTTCGGCTGCTTTGGTGGTGGTTCTGTGAATGTAAGCGGTAAGGTGTTTTCTTCACGTGAGAATATGCGTTCAACCAACCAGACAGCCAAGTATCAGGTGCATGTATCAGCACGTCAGCAGAGACAGATAGAGGGTCTGAGTAAGTTAATAGATATCATGGCTTCTTGTGTGGAGCCGTTGCCGAGATCTTTAGATTAATCAATGGTGTAAATTAATGGAAACGATTACACTTGTCACTTGGAATACTCAAGGAAATGCTTTTGCTGAGGGAAAGATAAATAATTTAATCAATACATATCATCCAGATATAATATGTTTGCAGGAATGTGGAAATATTTGGGGTACAAGTGTCAAATTCAGTAATTGCATTGACAATCAAATTAATCGCGGTACATTTACATATGATGAATATGAAGGGCCTGAATATAGTGTTTTTTATTATCCTTGGAATGGTGCATGTAGATGTTCCATGGCTGTTATGGTGAATAGTAAATTTAATGGTGTGCTTCCTTGTATTATGCATTCTGCTCGAAGATTGAATGACGGTATGGGTGCTTATGTTGCAGAGCAGACTGTGAAGTGCATGAACAAGAAGGGTGTAATAGTGAAGGATGCAAAGATCCTTCTTTTGGGTATCACCTTTAAGGAAAATTGCCCAGACGTGAGAAATACAAAGATTGTGGATATCTATCACACTTTGGAAGAGTACACAAAGAACATCACTGTATTTGATCCATGGGCTAGTTACGATCATGTGAAGCATGAGTACGATCTTGATATTGTAAACGAACTTCCTACAGTTGAGAAGTTTGATGCTGTTATCCTTGGTGTGGCGCACAAAGAATTCTTGGAACTTGACGTGAAGAGCCTTGTTAAGGATGGTGGAGTTATTTATGATGTGAAGGGTATATTGCCTAGAGATGTTGTTGATGGTAGATTGTAAACTATGCAAAAAAAACTAGCAGTTATTGGTGCTTCATACCTTCAAATACCTTTGGTTAAGAAGGCTAAGGAGATTGGCTTGGAAGTCCATTGCTTTGCTTGGGCAGAGGGTGCAGTTTGCAAGGAGTTGTCAGATTATTTTTACCCGATTTCTATTGTAGAGAAAGAGGAAATTTTGAAGAAGTGCCAGGAGATCGGCATTGATGGTATTTGCACTATTGCTTCTGATGTAGCAGCACCTACAGTGGCTTACGTAGCCAACAAAATGAATCTTGTGGGAAATGATTATGAGGCTGCAGTAAGAGCAAACAATAAGTACCAGATGCGTGAAGCTTTCATGAAGGCTGGTGTGCCTTGTCCTAAGTTTATAATGGTTACTCCTGAAACGCTTCATACTCCTGAGATAATAGACGGACTTAGAGAATTTCAATATCCAATGATAACTAAACCTTCTGATCGTTCCGGTTCTTTAGGAGTTACCAAAATAATGATTCCTGCAGAATTTTATCCTGCAGTAGAGCTTGCAATGGAGAAATCGTTCAAGCATCAGGCAATGGTTGAGGAGTTTATTGAGGGACGAGAAATTAGTGTAGAATTTATCTCTTATAATGGTAAACACTATCCTTTGCAGATAACAGATAAGGTAACAACAGAAGCTCCTCACTTTGTAGAATTGGAGCATCATCAGCCATCAACCCTCTCAGATGAGATGTATGCAACCATCTACGATATTACCAAGATAGCTCTTAATGCTCTTGGTTTGACTGATGGAGCATCACATGCTGAATATAAGATTACCAAGGATGGACGAATAGCCATTATGGAAATTGGTGGTCGCATGGGAGGAGATTTTATAGGCTCTGACTTGGTGAGACTTTCTACAGGATATGACTTCGTAAAAGGAGTAATCGACGTGGCCCTTGGAGAGTTTGTAGAACCAGTTAAAACTCTCAATATGTGTTCTGGTGTTTATTTCCTTTGCAAAGAAACCGAGCGCCTCAAGACAATAATAGAGAACTGGATAGATATTCCTTCGTTTGTGGATGGTGAAATTACTGATACAGAACTCCGTGAAGTCACTTGTAGTGCGGATAGGAGTGGGTATGTGCTTTATCAAGCAAGCAATAAATGTGAGTTATAGATTTCACAGGATTTTAATAAATGGATTTAAGTATAATAACTGCGAATAGAGCATGTGCTATATTATATAGTTACATACTGCAAAAAAATAAAGGATTTTGGCTTATTCCGGTAAATGTATGTCCAGATATACCTCTTACATTATGTGCGGCAAATATTCCATTTGAATTTGTTGATATCAGTCCTACGAACTTATGTATTGATGAAAATATATGCTTGGAGTTGTTAAGTAAACATAAGGGGAAGTACACTGGTATTATATATGTGCGCACTTATGGCAATTTATATGATAGTAGCCAATTCTTTGATGCTTGTCGTACCATAGTTCCTAACATAGCAATTGTCGATGACAGATGTTTGTGCTTACCATCTGTAAAAATAGAAACGCATAATGCAGATTTGATTCTGTATAGTACCGGCCATTGTAAACAAATAGATTTAGGAGGGGGGGGCTATGCATTTTCTAATGAAAAACTTCATTTAGTTGCAAATGTATTATATGATGGTACTGATCAAGAAGTAATTTATAAGCAAGCATACAAAGAAGATAGGATTATAGATGAAATACCATTTGGTTGGTTGGAGGTGTCGGAATATAAAGATTGGGGCTTATATAAAGATATAATACTATCTCATATCCCCGAAAGAATTATTAAAAGGGAGAAATTAAATAGTATTTACAGAAATAACCTAATCAAAGATATTCAATTTAGAGAATCGTTTCAACAATGGAGATTTAATGTCTGTGTAACAGAAGAAAAAAAAGAAATTGTCCTAAATAATCTTTTTATTAAAGGACTCTTTGCCAGCAACCATTATCGTTGTGCAAATAGGCTTTTCGATACTAGGGAATATCCAAATGCAACAGAACTATACAATACAACTATCAATCTATTTAATGACGAAAATTATACAGAAGAAATGGCATTGCAGACTTGTAATATAATTAATAAAGTGTTGTCAAATAAATAAAAATATATAATAAATGGAACAGATAACTTTTAACAAACCATATCTAACAGGCAAGGAAGCCCATTATATGTATCAGGCAGTATATACAGGCAAACTATCAGGTAATGGATATTTCACCAAGAAGTGTCAGAACTTTTTCGTGGAGCGTTATGGCTTCAAGAAGTGTTTACTAACCACATCTGGAACAGATGCATTAGAAATGTGTGCCATGCTATGTGATTTGAAACCAGGGGATGAAGTGATTGTACCTTCATATACATTCGTGTCAACTGCTCTTGCATTTCTTCGTGAAGGAGCAAAGGTAGTGTTTGCAGATTCTATGGACAGTAACCCTAACTTGGATGCGGAGAAGTTGGAGTCTTTGATTACCCCAAAGACACGTGTTATCGCTCCTGTCCATTATGCCGGTGTTGCTTGCGATATGGATGCTATTATGGCCGTTGCAGAGAAGTACAACCTTATTGTGGTAGAAGATGCAGCTCAGGCTGTAGATTCATTCTACAAAGGGAAAGCTTTGGGTAGTGTAGGTCATCTTGGTGCATTCTCTTTCCACGAGACAAAGAACATTACTGCTGGTGGAGAAGGCGGTTTGCTTGTAATCAATGACGAGCGTTTCATTCGCAGATCAGAAATCCTTTGGGAGAAAGGCACCAATCGTGCAGAGTTTTTCCGTGGTGCCGTCAATAAGTATGGTTGGGTGGATATGGGTTCCTCATTCCTTCCTGCAGAAATTAACGCTGCTTTCCTATGGGCGCAGTTGGAGAACTTAGATGAAATTCAGAGTAAACGTAAGAAACTTTGGGAGCAGTATTTTGCTGGACTTCAGGCCTTGGCTGCTGAGGGTAAGATACGCCTTCCTCAGATTCCAAGTTATGCAACTAATAATGCCCACATGTTCTATATCGTATGCCGCAACTTGGACGAGCGTACGAGTTTGATTCAGCATTTAAAAGAACAAGGTATTATGGCTCCTTTCCATTACCTTTCACTTCATAGGAGTGATTATTATACCAACCATTCAGACATAGTTCCTGAACTTCCTCTTTGCGATATGTATGCTGACTGCCTTGTAAGACTTCCAATGTATTATGAGTTAACCAATATTCAGGTGTCTTGCGTTGTAGATAAAATTATTTCTTTTTATGGTAATAAATAACAATTTGAACAAAAAGGGGATTATTCTTCATCTATTATCTGATGAAAAAGTCGTTAATAGGACATTTAACGAGTATGAGGAGTGTCTTAGCGAATTCAATCATGTTGGTCTCTTATTTTCTAAGGAAGAAATAAAATATGCAACAAATAATAAATTTCATAGAATTGAAAACAGTAAAAGTGCATATCGTTTTATTCACTCATATTTGCCAAAAGTTAAGTATGTTATTATTCACTATTTGACATCGGAGAAATTAAATTTAGTTCGGCTACTTCCTAAACATGATATTAATATATGCTGGTTTGTATATGGGGGTGATTTATATAATCGTTATTTAGTAAATTTTGGATATGATTTATATTCTCAACACACGAGAAAAAATTCATTGAAAAATTTATTGAAGTATTTTATACGGAGATTAGAGTTCGGTTTTATTGTGAATCGTGTTGATATATTTGCTTGCAATGCATGTACTCTGACATTAATTCAAAAATATTCAAGATTAAAGAAGCAACTGAAGTTAGTAGAACTATTTGCATATACCATAGAAGATGTTATGGGCTCGCTATATAAGAGTCCTTTTGTTGAGGGTGATGCTATTGTAATTGGTAATTCTGCGTCATTTACTAATAATCATAATTATATATTGGATGTAATAAAGAATATTCCTATTGACAGTAAAATTGTATTACAGCTTGCTTACGGTGGAACATTTGAATACGTACAAAGTGTAAAGCATAAATATAAAGCTTTATTTTCTAATATTTGTTTTAATGAAACTTTTTGTTCTTTAGAAAATTATCAACGGTTGTTAAATTCCGGTGATACGTTTATTTTTGGTAATTGGAGGGAGGAAGCGGAAGGCAACATCTTGACGACTCTATATTTAGGCAAAAAAGTATATTTATCAAAGTATAATCCTTTATTAGAATATTATAGAAGTAAAGGTTTTATATTGTTTTCTTTGGAGAATATAACAAATGATTTTGAGGTAAAATTATCTCAATTACAGAAAAACAAAAATAGGACATTAGCTGAAGAATTATATAATAAGGAAAGATTGTTTAGGTTGTTAAAAGAAACTTTTAAATAAATGTCTTCGAATAAAAAAATAGCTATTAATGGTGTTGTATGGACAACAGTTTCCACTGTTGTTAGGAGTTTAGTTGCATTGTTGCAAATATCCATTCTTACACATTTCGTGCAAAAATCGGATTTTGGGATAGTGGCAATTGCTACGTTATTTACTGGATTTACAAGTCTGTTTACTGATTTAGGAGTCTCAAGTGGACTCTTACATAAACAAGAAGTCTCCTCAAATGAATACAGCTCGTTATTTTGGCTAAATATAATGACAGGCTCGTTATTAACTGTCATACTAATTGTAGTTGCTCCATTCATTTCGGATATTTATAATATTTCAGAGCTCACTAGAGTTTTATCTCTATTAAGTTTAACTATTTTTCTTTCCTCTTTAGGTATTCAACACAAAATAATACAACAAAAAAAATGTAGGTTCAGGATTATATCAATAATAGAGATTATATCTTCGGTTACAACTCTTATGATTGCATCATTTTTAGCGTATAAAGGTGCAGGTATATATAGCCTTGTAGTTTCTACTTTATGGAATAGTTTTGTTTCCAATTTCTCCTTTTTACTATTAGGCCTTAGACAAGATAAATATATTAAATTTCATTTTAAATTTAA
>JAZOBN010000009.1:0-16119 GCA_045595965.1 Candidatus Coprenecus sp. | reverse complement strand
GGAGGATGATAGTGATTGCGGAGGACTCCGTTCGCTTCGCTCACTCCGGCCCCTCCCACAATCTACTTCGTCCCGCTATCGCGGAACTCGTATCTTGCGGGCCCCTCCCCCTGCCCGTGTCCGGGGGTGGACACGCCTCCGCAATCCCTACTATCCTCCCTCTTGAATATATGGCATAAAAATATAGCTATTCTTTTGATGGTCAAAGGAATAGCTATTGTTAATGTCAAAATAAAACCTTAACTCCAACTGACATGGCAAAAGGATATTGTGTATGCTCTGAAGTGGAGGTAGGGTAAGTTTGCCAAACTTACCCTACCTCCACTGTCGTCATATCTCTATATACACGAAAGAAGGCGACTAAATCAATTATTAGTCGCCTCCTTTTTAGAATATCTCTGGTGAGATTATTTGTTGTTCTTTCTGTCACCGCCTTTGCGACCACGACCGCGACGATCGCCACGTTGGTTGCCGCCTTGAGGTGCATTAGCGTTAGCTGCTACACCAGCGTTAGGAGAAAGATCACGTTTGCCATAAACTTCACCGTTGCAGATCCATACTTTGATACCAAGAACACCTACTTTAGTGTGAGCTTCAGCAAGTGCGTAGTCAATATCAGCACGGAAAGTGTGAAGAGGTGTACGACCTTCTTTGTAAAGCTCGCTTCTTGCCATTTCAGCACCACCAAGACGACCGCTGATAAGTACTTTGATACCTTCAGCACCCATTCTCATTGTAGATGCGATAGCCATTTTGATAGCTCTACGATAAGATACACGACCCTCTACTTGACGAGCGATGTTGTTAGCAACGATGTTTGCATCAACTTCAGGTCTCTTAACTTCGAAGATGTTGATTTGTACCTCTTTGTTAGAGATTTTCTTCAACTCTTCTTTTAGCTTGTCAACTTCCTGACCACCTTTACCGATGATAACACCTGGACGAGCAGTGTGGATAGTGATAGTGATTAGTTTAAGAGTTCTTTCAATAACGATTTTTGAAAGGTTAACTTTAGAGATACGTGCATTAAGATATTCACGGATCTTAGCATCTTCCAAAATTCTGCTTGCGTAGTCGGTGCCACCGTACCAGTTAGAGTCCCAACCGCGGATAATACCGATTCTGTTGCTTATAGGATTAGTTTTTTGTCCCATACTATAGTTCCTCCTTAGCTACGGTTTGATTTTTAACACCAAGTACAACAGTCACATGGTTAGAACGTTTGCGGATACGAGCAGCGCGTCCTTGTGGAGCTGTACGAATACGTTTTAGTGAACGGCCTTGACCTACCATAATAGTTTTTACGATAACGTTGCCGTTTTCAAGTTCCTTACGGTCTGCTTCGTTTTTAGCTTCCCAGTTAGCGATAGCTGAGCGGATAAGCACAGAAACGCGTGAAGCAGCCTCTTTCTTAGTGTATTTCAAGATATCCAAAGCACGGTTTACTTCCATACCTCTTACCATGTCAGCAACAAGGCGCATTTTGCGAGGAGATGTAGGTACATCGTTAAGCTTTGCGATAGCTGTTACCTTTTTTATTTCTTTTAGCCTGTCGGCCATTACTTTTTTACGAGATCCCATTTTGTAACTCTTTACTTAAAATGATTAACGATTACCCGAGTGACCTTTGAAAGTTCTAGTCGGTGCAAATTCGCCGAGTTTGTGACCCACCATATTTTCAGTAACATATACAGGAATAAACTTGTTCCCGTTATGAACAGCGATAGTGTGACCGACAAAGTCGGGAGAGATCATACTGGCGCGAGACCAGGTTTTGATTACTTCTTTTTTCATTGTTCCCTCATTCATTGCGATAGCTCTTTTTTCAAGAGCAGCCTGAATATAAGGACCTTTTCTAAGTGAACGACTCATAATTCTTTAGTTTATTCCTTTATTTTTTCCTTCTTTCAATGATAAACTTATTAGAAGTGGCTTTAGGATTACGTGTCTTGTAACCTTTTGCAGGAAGACCCTTACGAGAACGAGGGTGTCCTCCGGAAGCACGACCTTCACCACCACCCATAGGGTGATCTACTGGGTTCATAACCACACCACGGTTGCGAGGTCTGCGGCCCAACCAGCGTCTGCGACCTGCTTTACCATCTGATTCAAGGTTGTGGTCAGGATTAGATACTGTTCCAACAGTTGCGCGGCATGAGGTAAGAACCATTCTTGTCTCACCTGAAGGGAGGCGAAGGATAGCGTGATTACCTTCACGAGCGGTCAACTGAGCGTATGTACCTGCACTACGTGCCATTGCAGCACCTTGACCAGGACGAAGCTCAATGTTGTGAACTAGAGTACCAAGAGGAATTTCAGCTAAAGGGAGTGAGTTACCAACTTCGGGAGCTACACCTTTACCAGAAGCAATAGTCTGTCCAACTTTGATTCCGTTAGGTGCAATGATGTAGCGTTTCTCTCCATCTGCATATACTACCAAAGCAATGCGTGCACTGCGGTTTGGATCGTATTCTATAGTTTTAACTACAGCGGTGTATTCGTCTTTGTCGCGAAGAAAGTCGATGACACGATACATTCTTTTATGACCACCACCGATGTAGCGCATTGTCATTTTACCCTGGTTGTTACGACCACCGGTTTTTCTTAGTGGTTCCAACAACGACTTTTCGGGGGTTGTGCAAGTGATTTCATCAAATGCACTGATAACCTTATTTCTTTGACCAGGTGTTACTGGTTTAAATTTACGTACTGCCATCTCCTTAAATGTTGCTGTAGAAATCAATCTTATCTTCTCCGGCCAATGTTACAAATGCTTTTTTGAAGTGATTTGCGCGGCCTGTCAAAATACCCGCTTTAGTGTAGCGGCTTTTACGTTTACCATGGTAGTTTACAGTGTTAACGTCTTTCACTGTAACACCATACATCTGCTCAACCGCGTTCTTAATCTCAACTTTGTTGGCGTCGCGGTCAACGATGAAACCGTAACGATTCAATTTATCGCCCTGAATCGTCATTTTTTCAGTTACTATAGGCTTAATCAATATTCCCATTTCTCTATATGGTTATTTGCGTCTTTCAGCAAGAATATCTTGTACACCGTCAACCATTACCATGTGGTATGCATTCATGATAGCATAGGTATTGATTTCATCAACAGTGATAACATTGACATTCTGCAAGTTTCTAGACGAGATGTAAATATTATCTGAATTTTCAGGAAGAACGAATAGGGTTCTTCTGCTGTTTGCTTTAAGGTTCTCAAGAATCTGAATGAACTGCTTGGTTTTAGGAGCTTCCATTGAGAAAGGCTCAACAAGTGTAATAGCATTCTCCTGAGCTTTATAACTCAAAGCTGAGAAACGAGCAAGTTGTTTAAGCTTCTTGTTCAATTTGAAACGATAGTCACGTGGCTGAGGACCAAATGCTCTACCACCACCTACCATTGTAGGAGATTTTGTACTACCGTGACGAGCACCACCAGAACCTTTCTGACGAATGATCTTTTTGGTGCTGCGTGCTACTTCCCATTTCTCTTTGGTTTTGTGAGTACCTTGACGCTGGTTAGCAAGATATTGCTTAACGTCCAGATAGATAGCGTGATTATTAGGTTCAATGCCAAAGATTTCAGCATCAAGAGTCACTTTTTTACCAGACTCTGTTCCGTCGATTTTGTAAACTGATAACTCCATACCTTAGTCCTCCAAAATTACATAAGATCCTTTTGCACCAGGGATAGAACCTTTTACAAGAATCAAGTTGTTTTCAGGAATAATTTTAATCACTTTCAGGTTAAGAACCTTAACGCGGTCTCCACCCATTTGTCCGGCCATTCTCATTCCGGGGAATACTCTTGAAGGCCAAGAAGATGCACCCATAGAACCAGGGTGGCGAAGTCTGTTGTGCTGACCGTGGGTCTGGCCACCAACTCCGGCAAATCCGTGGCGTTTTACAACACCTTGGAAACCTTTACCTTTAGAGATACCTGTTACGTCAACCCAGTCAGTACCGTTTTCCCAGTCAAGGTCAAGGTCGCTGACGGTGATAGTGTCACCCAAATTAACTTTGGTAGTGTCAAAGTTTTTGAATTCTACCAATTTGCGTTTAGGTGTGGTTCCTGCCTTTTTGAAGTGTCCCATTTCGGGTTTGCTGGTGTGCTTTTCAGATTTATCGTCATAGGCAAGCTGTACAGCGGCATAACCATCTTTTTCTACTGTACGAATCTGCGTAACAACACACGGCCCAGCTTCAATAACGGTGCACGGTATGTTTTTACCGTCGGCATCGAATACGGAAGTCATTCCGATTTTTTTTCCAATTAATCCAGGCATTAGTTTAACTAATTTAGTGTTAATCAATGAATTAAATCATCCCGCATACTTTTTGCGGGCTGCAAAGATAGGAAATAATTCTGAATTTGCAACACTAAATACACTCTTTTTCAATAAGAAAGAGCTATTTGTGAAAAAGTGAGAGTGTTTTTCTGAGAACCCTTTTTACCCTTATAAGCTGGTGCCTGATGAAATAACTCTTCATCCAGATGTATGAGCGGATCTTCCAGCTTGTGGATGATGCGTCGAAAGGTCTGCCCCCTCTGTATGTGCCACCTGTAACAATGCCGATGATGTCTGAGGCGGTTATTTTCTCATATTTGCCGTAGCAGCCGTCGCCTCTGATTTCGAGAAGGGTGCCGAAGTAGTGGATTATGCGGTGCAAGTGAACGGAGTCACCAATATGGAAGAGGACAATATCTCCTCTGCTGATGTTTCCGAGAATTTCGGCAGGTGGTGGGGATACGATGACATAATCTATTCCGGATTTGAAATATGGAGACATGCTGGTCCCTTGGACTGTGATCTTTACAGGTTTTTTCTCTTCAAGGAGCAGTTTCTCTACCTCTTCAAAAAATATATGATTCGGAATAGTTTTCATTTAAGTTGGAAATTATTCTTATTTTTATGGCGCAAATATAGCAAAGTTTATCAAAGTACATAATTATGAGATTTAAGAAAGGGCTAAAGGTCAGGGATATTGCCGGCGAATCGGTGGTTATCATGCAGGGTGAAGGACACTCTGATATGACAAAAGTGATTACGCTCAACTCCTCTTCCCTCTATTTGTGGGAATCACTTGCAGGAAAAGAGTTTACATCTGAAGACGTGGAATCATTGCTGATCGGGAAATATGGTATTTCTGCCGATACTGCTGCCAAGGATAGCGCTGTGTGGGTAGAGCAACTTAAATCCTGCGGAGCTGTAGAGTAGCTGGGGATGTTTTTAAGGAAGATATTGGATTTGATACCGGAAAGGTTCAGAAGGAGGGGGGTCTCTGTTTTCCTCTCTGTCCCTCTGCGTGCCCTCCTCGATCTTGTAGGGGTGGCAGTGCTGATTCCTGTTCTGGTGCTGGTTCTGGATCCTGATCAGGTGATCTCCAATCCATTTTTCTTCAAATTATATCAGTGGACAGGGGTAGAGGGGCGTCAGTTTGCAATTGCGGTGATCTGTGGTGTGATTGCATTGGTTGTGGTGAAAAGTCTCCTGAATCTCCTCCTTGTCAATTACCAGAACCGTTATCTGCTCTCACTTTACAAACATTTTTCGGCAAAATTGTTCTCTTCACTCTACCGGAAGGGGCTTCTGTTTATAAAGAATTCTAACACCTCGGAGTTGGCATACAACATAAATGCTGTGTGCTACAATTTCGTTGTGGTTTACCTTGCATCAATCCTCCGTTTTTGCGGAAATTTCATCTTTTCACTCTTTCTGATAGTTTTCCTGGCAGTTTATAACCCCCTCTCCGCCCTTTTAGTCTTCTGCTCTATGACACCGGTGGCGGCAGTTTATCTCTTGTTTGTAAGGAGGAAACTTAAACAATATGGCAAGGGGGAGATGGAGGCGAGACGGAATCAGCAGAAACTCGTCCTTGAGACCTTCAAAGGGTATGCAGAGATGGAGATAAATGGGGCATTCCCATTGGTGGAGAGGAGGTTCAAGGAGGGGCTTGGTTCAATATACAATTTCAGGGTGAAGAGCTTGCTGATCCAAAGTATCCCAGCCTATCTTCTTGAGGGGGCGGTGGTGCTGATTGTCTCCCTTATGGTTCTGTTCAGCCTGAATGCTGCGGACTCCTCTATAAGGGTATTTCTTGGGGTGTTTGCTGTGGCGATGTTGCGGATGCTCCCTGCCGTACACTCCCTTATCGGAACCTGGAGCAATATGAAAGCCTCCCAGTATACCATTGAAATAATAGAATCTTTCAATGAGGATGGGGCGAAAGTGGATGTGGAGTCTCCGAATATCTCTTTTGAAGATAAAATTGAGGTGGAAAATCTCTCTTTTTCATATAGTGGAGACAATGAATTTGTGGTCAAGAATTTGAATTTTACAATCAGGAAAGGGGCAAGATTCGGAATAAAAGGAAGGACAGGTAGCGGAAAGAGCACCCTGTTCAATCTGTTGCTCGGATTCTTTGCGCCGACACAGGGCTCAATCAAGATAGATGGCCACCCTCTGGATGCAGGGAGTGTATCAGCATGGCAAAGTCTGGTGGGGTATGTCCCACAGGATGTCTTCATTGCAGATCTTACATTGGGAGAGAATGTCGCCCTGGGGTGTGATCCTGATGAGATTGATACTTCAAGGCTGGAAGAGTCTCTTAAAAGGGCAGCGCTGTGGGATTTTGTCTCCTCTCTCCCCGAGGGGGCAAATACAAAAATCGGAGAAGGGGGGTGCAGGATATCGGGTGGTCAGAGGCAAAGGATCGGCATAGCCCGTGCACTGTATAAAGGTGCTCAAGTGCTGTTCCTGGATGAGGCCACCTCCTCTCTTGATGTTGATACTGAAAATGAGATAAGCAAATCGATCGAGATGCTCTCCCATAAGGAGAAGGGGATGACAATAATCATTATCTCTCACAGAGAGAGCACTCTGGAGTTGTGTGAATCAATATTGGAATTGTAAGCTATGGGAAATATATTCAGATATACGATAGCGGGTTTTGATGTTCAGGTGGAGAGTTCACTGGAAAATTCACCTCTTGATAGAATTGAGGGTTTTTCCTTTTTCAGAAGTGATGGAAAAATTGATTTTGATCCGGTTTTGAGGTATAATATCACCTCATCTTCAGAAGAACTTGCAGATGTTGTCAGATTTGCACAACAGAAGAAATCCCTTCACTCTTTTGAATTTGATGATGAGGATATCAAATGTGATTTTTATCGGAATGGCGAACAACTGATTTTCAGGATGGTTCCTCAGATAGGGGAGCATCACTATTTTGTGGCGACCAATAGAGGGGGGAGATGGGATGTAGATTGCAATTGGGAAGAAAACAAACACCGTTCGATGTTGAGATTCTCTATGTGGATGGCATTTGCCATTGCCATTGCAGCCAAAGGGGGGATCCCGATACACTCTTCTGTTATTGTCCATAGTGGTAAGGCGGCACTATTCCTCGGGGAGTCGGGGACAGGAAAGAGTACCCACACCCGTTTGTGGAGGGAAAATATTGAGGGGGCGGCACTTTTGAATGATGACAGCCCTATCCTCCGGGCAGAAGGGGGAAAAGTGATGGCATACGGCTCTCCATGGAGCGGAAAGACCCCTTGTTATAAGAATGAGTCTTATCCTGTCGCCGCTATTGTGAGGCTGAGTCAGGCCCCGCACAACAAGATGATACCCCTCTCCAAGATAAGGGGGTTCAGTGCCATATATCCCTCCTGTCCACCAGCTTTTGCCCATGATGAGGGGTTGTCAGACCATATCTGCGCCATTATTTCATCAATATTGAAGATGGTCTCGGTATATCATCTGGAGTGTTTACCGGACAGGGAAGCAGCTCTTCTCTCTTTTTCGTACATTTGCAACAAATAACAAAAAACGATACTATTTTGAGAACAAAAGCCATTTTCATTTTCGCTTTTGCCATGCTGGTAGCGGCAAATGCGTCAGCCCAAGAGAAAAAACCCATCGACCACTCCGTGTATGATTCATGGGAGTCACTTTCGGGCGTTTCTGTACCATACAATGGTCAATACATCCTCTATTCGGTCAATAAACAACAAGGGGATGGCACCCTCTATCTTTATGATCTTAAGAGTAAAGGACAAACCGAAATTCCAAGGGGAAAAAGTGCAGTGTTGAGTCAGGACAACAAGACCCTCCTTTACAGGGTTGCCCCTCTTTATGAGCAGACCCGAGAGGCCAAAATCAAGAAGGAAAAAGGGGATGATATGCCTAAAGACACTTTGGTGATTCTGAACCTCAAGAGTGGAGAGAAGAGTCTCTACCCGAGATTGCAATCTGTAAAATATCCCGATGAGCTTGGAGAATATGTCGCTTTTCAGACCACTCCGGAACCATCAAAAGATAAAAAAGGGAAACAGGACAAGAGCAGCGGTACCCCCCTTTATCTCATGAATGTGAATAAGAGCACTATCGATACCATTGGGATTGTCGAGAAGTATTCATTTGACAATGATGGTAAATATCTTGCATACATCACCAAACCTGGGAAAAAGGACTCTGTCAATACGAGAGCTTTGGTCATCAGAGACTTGAAAACCAACACAACAGATACAGTAATTTCCGGGGACAAGAAGATCAAGCTGGAACTTCCTGTATTTGACGAGTCTGCCCCAAGAATTGCTTTCTATGGACAAACCGACACCACGAAGGAGGGTTTGAAGTATTCAGACATCTATCTATATGATATAGCTGCAAAAAAATGCGAGAAGCTTATCACAAAGGAGATGGATGGGATCAAGGATGGCTGGATGATAGGTCCAAAGAGAGTCTTGAAATTTGCCCCCAAAGAGAACTCCCATAGTGCCAATGGTGGAGTATTGTGGTTCGGCATCAAACCTATTCCTCAGGAGCAGGATACCACTATTGCAGAGTTTGAAAGGGTAAAACTTGATATCTGGAGGTGGAATGCCGACTATCTTCCTACTGTTGAGGCTGTCCGCAAGAGTGAGTTTGAGAACAAATCGTATCTGACAGCATACTATTTTGCTAACCCTTCACATGTGGTTCAGATCGAAACTGAAGAGGTTCCCAATGTGAATATCCCCGATGAATTGCAGGGTGACTATCTCCTTACCTCTTCAGACAAACCTTACAGAATCTTGAGGCAATGGGAGACCAATCCTCATAGTGATATCTATAAAGTGAACCTCAGAACAGGGGAAAAAGAGCTTTTGAAAAAGGATGCTACATCATCTACACTCCTTGCATCACCCAAAGGGACCTATTATACTTTGTATGGTTCATTGACCAAAGATTGGTACTTGTATAATATGGCAACAGGTGAACACAGAAACCTCACCAAAGATCTTGGAGTGGCTTTCTGGAATGAAGACACCGACACACCGGGTCTGCCAAGACCATATTCTGCACCCCAATGGGTGGAGACAGAGGAGTATTTCTACATAGGTGACAGATATGACCTGTGGAGATTTGATCCAAAAGGGGAAGTTGCCCCATATATGATTACCGAAGGGGTAGGAAAGGCTACAGAAAATACATTTAAGATTATCCGTCCGGTACACGATCCAAAAGCCAAGAAGACCAGATTCGGCAATGCTTCAGGCCCTTTGAAAGCAGATCAGCCTCTATATCTCTCTGCATTCAACAGAGTGAGCAGGGAGCATGGCTTCTATATGAAAGATATTACCAGGAAAAAAGCCCAACTTACAAAACTCGCCCAGGGCCCATACTCATGCACAATGTCGGGTGTTTCGTTGTTGTCACCAAAAAAACCTGTGTATGTTTATACAAAAGGGAATTTTGAGAACTCTACAAATGTATTCTATACAAGTGACAACTTCCGTACAGAGAGTGTTGTTTCCAACACCAATCCACAACAGCAAGAGTACAATTGGGGTACAGTGGAGATGGTTTCGTGGATGACTGCCGACTCAATCAAGGCGGAGGGTCTCCTATTCAAACCGGAGAATTTTGACCCGAACAAGAAGTATCCTGTGATCATCTATTTCTACGAAAAGGACTCTGATGAACTATATAATTACCGTTCACCTGCTCCAAGCCGTTCGATTGTGAACATCCCATATTTTGTCAGCAACGGATATATAGTGTTTGATCCAGATATCTACTACACAACAGGGCATCCGGGACAGTCGGCGATGCGTTCAATTATGCCTGCTGTGGATATGTTGTGCGAGTATCCTTGGATTGATGGTGAAAATATGGCAATTCAAGGGCAGAGCTGGGGCGGTTACCAGGTGGCATATATGATTACCCAGACAGACCGTTTCAAAGCGGCAGGGGCAGGGGCTCCAGTTTCAAATATGACAAGTGCATACGGTGGAATCCGCTGGGGCTCAGGCGTTACACGCCAGATGCAGTACGAAAGGGGACAAAGCCGCATTGGACAAAATCTTTGGGATGGTTTTGAACTTTATTATGAAAACTCTCCTCTGTTCTTCGTCCCTAATGTCAAAACCCCTGTCCTGATTATGCACAACGATAAGGATACAGCAGTTCCATGGTATCAGGGTATTGAGTTCTTTGCCTCACTTCGCAGATGTGGCAAACAGGCTTGGATGCTCCAGTACAAGGGTGAAGACCACAACCTCAGAGAGAGGCATAACTGCAAAGATTTGAGTGAAAAACTTGCTGAGTTCTTCGACCACTTCCTGAAAGGGGGACCAGAACCAGATTGGATGAAAGTAAAATAACGAGAATATGAAAAAAGGAATATTGTTTTTATTAGGATTACTTGCGATGACAAGTTGTAAAAATGAGCCTGTTCAGGTAATAGAGAAAACTTCAATAGAGGTTGTTGACGGGCAGTATACACCCGAGATTATGCACCGCCTGGGTAAAATCTCAGATCCCCGGATCTCACCATCGGGAGAAAAGGTGTTGTATGGCGTGGCATATACCGACATAGAGATGAACAAAAGTCAGAGACATCTGTTTTTGATGAATGTGGATGGTAGTGATAACCATCAATTGACCCATCTTCCAAAGAGTGTCAGCAACGCCCGCTGGATCGACGACAGCACAATTGCCTTTTTGATGGGTGGCCAGATCCACGTATGGAACATCTTTAATGGGGGAACACCTCTTAAGGTCTCTGATGTGGAGAACGGAATAGAAGGATTTGAACTCTCTGGAGATTGTTCACAAGTGATGTATATTTCAAGAATCCACTCTGCAATCCGTCCTACAGATGAATATCCTGAGGTTCCAAAATCTACAGGAAGGACGATAAATGACCTTATGTACCGTCACTGGGATTGCTTTGTGGAGACTATTCCCCATACATACGTGGCAGAGTTCTCCCTTTCAAAAATTGGCGAGGGTGTTGATATCCTCGATGGTGCCCCTTATGAACTTCCCACCCTCCCTTTCGGCGGAATGGAGCAGTTGAGCTGGAGCCCTGATGGAAAATATATCGCCTACTCGTGCAGGAAACTTACAGGCAAAGAGTATGCATTCTCAACAAATACCGATATATACCTCTACAATGTTGAGACAAAATCGTGCGAGAACCTTACCGAAGGGATGCCTGGTTACGATACAGACCCTCTATTCTCTCCAGATGGGAAGAGCATTGCTTGGATCAGTATGCGCAGAGGTGGTTTTGAGGCAGACAAACAGAGACTCTTTGTGATTGATCTTGAAAGTCGTACCAAAAAGGAGCTGACCACCGAGTATAAATACAATGTAGCTTCTCCTGTATGGAAAGAGGATGGAAGCGGTCTCTATTTCACATCTCTTGTGAATGCTTTGCAAGGGTTGTTTGAGATAAGCCTTGATGGAGAGGTGAGGAGAATTACCCCAGATGATATGTGGTATGACTTTGATGGAGTACAAGTGGCTGGGGATAGATTTATCACTACTAACCACTCTATTGACAGACCCAATGAAATCGTTTCTGTTTCGATTGCAGATGGTTCGTTTGAGCAGTTGACTCACGAGAATGACGAAGTTTTGAATCAGCTGAAGCCAATCAAGATCGAACAGAGGTGGATTACTACTACAGACAACAAGAAGATGCACACTTGGGTAGTATACCCCCCAGAGTTTGATCCTGCCAAAGTCTATCCCGCAATTTTGTTCTGTACAGGTGGCCCACAAGGGACAATCAGCCAAAGCTGGTCAACCCGCTGGAACTATAAACTTATGGCATCCAAAGGGTATATCGTAATCCTTCCGAACCGTCGTGGAACTACAGCCTTTGGTCAGGAATGGTGTGATCAGATCTCAGGAGACTATTGTGGACAGAATATGAAAGATTATTTGTCGGCAGTTGAGAACCTTAAAAAAGAGCCCTATGTAGGAAAGGTGGCAGCGGCGGGTGCAAGTTATGGCGGATACTCAATCTATTACCTTGCCGGTATCCACAAAAATACCTTCTCTGCATTTGTCTCGCACGCAGGTATTTTCAATCAGGAGCAGATGTACATGATGACCGAGGAGATGTGGTTCCCTACCTGGGACAATGGTGGAGCACCATGGGACAACAACCCGGTGGCAAAGAGACACTATGCAAATTCTGCACACAAACTGATCAAGAATTGGAATACCCCTATCTTGGTTACTCACGGAGAGCTTGATTATAGAGTCCCTGTAGAACAAGGCATGGCAGCATTCAATGCAGCACAAATGATGGGTGTCCCTTCAAAAATGTTGCTGTTCCCCGATGAAAATCACTGGATCCTCAAGCCACAAAACTCAATCCACTGGAATGCGGTGTTCTTTGATTGGCTGGACCAATGGTGTAAATAGATCAGATTGCTGCGACAATGATGTAGTAGAGCATGACGCCGGATGAGATGAGTTTGAATCCGGTTCCTACAAGAAAACCGAGAAAAGAGCCGAGTGCTGCCTTTAAGGAGTGCTTGAGCTCTTTTCCTTCTATAAACATCTCTGCAATAAGAGCTCCAAGGAAAGCTCCGATAATCATCCCTGCCGGAGGGAAGAAGATGATGCCAATAATCATCCCTACCATAGATGCACGTGAGGCCGATTTTGAACCCCCTGTGACCTTTGTAAAATAGGATGGTACGATATAGTCAATGACGACAACTGCAATGGTGATTACCAGCCAGATGAGCATGAGTCTTGGGGTGAGGATGTCATCAGTATTTGTCCCCCACACATATAGAAGCAACATCCCGACATAACTGATAGGGGGGCCTGGAAGGACAGGAAGTATAGAACCGAGAATTCCGATAATGCCGAGCAGAGCGGCAAATATCTCCAACATAATTTCCATCATAACAATATCAGATTTATTCTTTTTCTCCCCAGGTCTCTTTTACATAGTCCAATAGATTGAGAACCTGTTGAGGATCATTTTCAGTAACCAGTTTCAATCTTGTCTCTTTGAAGTTGATAAGCCCCTTGAAGTAGCAGGAGAGGTGTCTCCTCATCTCCAGAACACCTACTTTTTCCCCTTTTACCTCCACAGATTTCAGAAAATGGCGTTTGGCCAGATCTACCCTCTCGTTGACACTCATAGGGGGGAGCAATTCGCCGGTATCAAGATAATGTCTGATCTCCTTGAAGATCCAGGGGTGACCGTATGTAGCCCTTCCGATCATTATTGCATCGACTCCATACCTTTCAAATGCTTGTGCAGCCTGTTCAGGGGTTGTAATATCTCCGTTCCCAATAATCGGAATCTTCATTCTGGGGTTATTTTTCACCTCACCGATAAGGGTCCAGTCAGCCTCACCTTTATATAATTGGCACCTTGTCCTCCCGTGTATGGTCAAAGCGGCTATACCCACATCCTGCAACCTCTCGGCAAGTTCGACAATAACCTTGGAGTTCTCATCCCAACCGAGCCTTGTTTTTACTGTAACCGGGACCTTTACAGCCTCCACAACCCTTTTGGTTATCTCCACAAGTTTGTCTGGTTCCCTCATCATCCCGGATCCGGCTCCCCTTTTGGCAATTTTGTTTACGGGGCATCCGAAATTTATATCGATGATGTCGGGTTGTGCCATCTCTGTCCGGATTGCAGCATCAACCATTGCCTCTGGAATATGTCCGTATATCTGTATTCCTATAGGCCTTTCGTAGTCAAAGATTTCGAGTTTCTTCAATGTGCCTGCAGCATCCCTGATCAGTCCGTCAGAGGAGACAAATTCGGTATAGAGCATATCTGCACCAAACATTTTGCAGACATATCTGAACGATGCGTCGGTCACATCCTCCATAGGGGCGAGGAAGAGTGGTTTCTCTCTGAACGAAATATTGCCTATATTCATCTTAAATGGAGAAATTTATCTTTGCAAAAGTAGAAATAATTATAGAAAACTCTAACTTTGTGATGATGTTTGATAAAATTCTCCTTTTCCCATATTATCTCACACTCAAATTGAGACACTATCTGTATGATTCAGGCAAAATAAAATCATACAGATACGATACACCCATAATTTCAGTAGGTAATATTACCGTCGGGGGTACCGGGAAAACTCCCCATGCTGAATTGCTGATAAGGGAGTTGATGCAGAATCATAGAGTAGCCCTCATCTCAAGAGGGTATGGGAGGAGAACCCACGGATTCAGAGTTGTAGATGTGGATGATGACTATCGTGATGTGGGAGACGAACCTCTGCAAATCAAAAGAAAATTTCCTCAGATTACTGTAGCGGTAGATTCATCAAGAAAGAGGGCAATAGAGAACCTCTCTTCATTGCCGGAGGGTGAAAGGCCTACAATCTACATCCTTGACGACGCTTTTCAGCACAGAACAATCACCCCTTACAGGTCAATTCTCCTGGTGGATTATAACCGCCCTATTTTCAAGGATTACCTTCTCCCTATTGGAAGGTTGAGGGATTTGCCACAAAGGATATCTGCTGCCGACATTGTAATTGTTACAAAAACTCCTTGGTACGAAGAGTCTCCCGATATCTCTTATTGGAGAAATTCTCTAAAGTTGAAAGAGTATCAGGATCTCTATTTTTCGAAGATTGAGTATTGTGACCTTCATCCTCTCTTCCCACAGGAGTGTGATAAGAGGTATCTCTATTCCCCAAAAGCAATTCTATTTTCAGGAATTGCAAACAACAGACTCTTTATAGACCATTTTGCTGGACAATACACTATTGATAAGGTCTTCAGCTTCTCTGACCATAGAGATTTCACAGATGGAGATATAAAAAAGATTATAGACAGTTCACTTCAGCATCCCACAGCAGTGGTAATTACTACAGAAAAGGATGCTCAACGATTGAGATATCACCCCTCTCTCTCAAACGAGTTAAAAGAGAGACTGTTTTATATTGAGATAAAAGTTTCAATCCTTTAACTTTAGAGAATATAAAAAACGCCCTCCATTTCTGAAGGGCGTTTGAGTTATTTGGTTATGACCGATTATTCTGGCCAACCAGGGTTTTGAGCAATGGTGTAACCATTATCTTTATATTCTTGTAGTACATCTGTACAGATAGGCTCAAGATATTGGTGTTCACCGAAGTTAGCAACACCTCTGTCTTTGATGTTACGAGGGATCAAGAAACCTTGCATTTCAGGAGCGTTGTCATCAAGGATCTCTTTGTTCACCATGATTGAACCATCACCGTAAGTAGCAGGAACCTGAACCAATTTACCTTCACCATCTTTTTCATACTCAGGATATGTACCGTCACCATTGATGTCGGTCTTGAATTTGATAACTGTACCATCAAGGGCCTGAACTTGAAGAAGATCCTTATCAGCCATACTTCTTACATAAGGACGCCATTGTAGTTTAGCTTCTTCAAGATTGATCCAAGCACCAAGCATAATATCAGGGTTGTTTGCACCGCTCATAAGCTCAAGTTTACCCCAACGACGGATATCTTTTGCACGTACGTGTTCCATGAAGAATTCCATACGACGCTCACGACGGATCTCCCAGATAAGAGGGCTGTTAACAACACCAGCGTGAGTGTTAACTTCAGGAGCTGCAGTACGAGCTGGGTCGTTAGGCAGGTTGTTTACATCAAGAGGAGCAGTTTTCTTAACACCTTTAGCTACTGCTTCAGGAGCAAGAGGCCTGTTGCGGATAGCGTTGATAGATCTGTCAAGGTCAGCATTGGTAACAGCAGCACCACCGAATTTGTCAGCAAGCTCAGCTTTAGCCTCGATCCAGTTAAGAACTGTTTCAGCATAACGTACACAAGGTGCACCGTTG
>JAZOBN010000008.1:0-177370 GCA_045595965.1 Candidatus Coprenecus sp. | reverse complement strand
CAAGAAGACTGATATACCAGAAGGACTTATCCTTCACTCTGATCAAGGATGGCACTATCAGCATCTGAGATATCAGAAAGCACTGAAAGACAGAAATATAGTGCAGAGTATGTCTCGTAAAGGCAACTGTCTGGACAATGCGATGATGGAGAACTTCTTTGGACTTATGAAGTCAGAGTTGCTATATTTGCAGGAGTGGGATAGCGTGGAGCAGTTCGCGAAGGAACTGATTAAGTACATACGCTACTACAATAATGATAGAATCAAACTGAGGCTAAAAGGAATGAGCCCGGTACAATACCGAGCTCTATTCCAATCTAAGTCCGCCTCTTAATAATGTAAAACTGTCCAACTTTAGGGGTTCACATCATTTAAGTCAGCCTATTTTAGTGACATCCACCGCTGCAACCTGAACAGCAGTCATCTGAACAACTTCCGCTGCATCCGCCCTGAGCTTTTTTCTCACCATGAAGACCATCTGTCATCTCTTCTGGGGTAGCCTCTCTCACTGTGATAACTTTACCTGTGAAATTGAGTGTCTTGCCAGCCATGGGGTGGTTGAAGTCCATGATTACAGCCTCTGGTTTAACCTCAGAAACTTTACCTTGCATTACTCCACCCATATTGTTCATCATAGGGATAATGTTGCCAACGAAAAGGATATCTTCCTGGATTTTACCTTCTATAGCGAAAATGGATTTTGGAAGTTCTACAATCATTTCTGGCATAGGCATTCCGTAACCCTCTTCAGGTGTAAGGGTAAATTCGAATGAATCACCTACCTTCTTTCCTGCAAGATTTTCTTCAAATTTAGGAAGAAGCATCCCTGTGCCAAAGATGAAATCCAATGGTCTCTCTTCTGTAGCCTTGTCTGCCTCTTTACCATCTACGATAAGTGTGTATGTGATGGCAACAACTTTATTTTGATTGATTTCCATTTTTATAAATATTATTGAGTTATTGTTTCCTGTTCTTTTTCTACCGCTATTCTATGAATTTTCCAGCCGATAGCGGCGACAAATATAGATATAATCGGCGAAATAATATTAAAAATACAGTATGGCAAGTATGCCAGGGTTGCAACTCCAAGTACAGATGATTGTGCCACTGCACAAGTGTTCCAGGGGACAAGGACAGAGGTAACTGTAGAGGAGTCTTCCACTGAGCGGCTCAGAAGCTCTGGCGCATACCCGTTTTTACGGTAAGTCTCTGCAAACATCTTGGATGGGAGGATGATTGACATGTACTGGTCAGAGAGGGCAATATTGCAGAAAATACCTGTGAACACTGTGCCTGAGACAATTGAGAAGGTGGTATTCATCAGTTTGATCATCTTCTCGGTGATTGTCTGAATCATCCCCGAAGCCTGGAAAGCCCCACCAAAAACTACTACACACAAGATCAGCAGAACGGTGTTCAACATTCCGGCCATTCCATTGGTGCATGCAAGTTCGTTCATCATCTGGTTGCCGGCATCCACCTCTACAGATGTTGACATCATCTTCAATGAGGCATAGAGGAACCGGTTAAATTCTCCCGACACATCTCCATAAATCTGGGAAACAATGTGGGGTTGGGCAAAGTATGCCAGGAGTGCCCCCATGACCGCAGATATAAGAAGGGTGAGAAAAGCAGGGAACTTCTTGTATATCATAAAAATAGTGAAGCAAGGTATAAGTAGGAACCAGGGTGAGATATTGAAACTTCCAGTAACATTTGTCATTATTGATGAAATGTCCATACCGTTGGTGTCCATACTGAATCCGGCAACGGTGAAGACGATGAATGAAATGATAAATGCAGGGAGATTTGTGTAGATCAGATACCCGATATGTTTGTACAGATCGACACCCGCCATAGAGGCAGAGAGGTTGCATGAGTCGGAGAGGGGTGACCTTTTGTCTCCGAAATAGGCACCGGAAATGATCGCTCCGGCAAGCCATCCTGTGTGTATCCCGATCAGTGATCCTGCACTGATAAGGGCTACCCCAATAGTTCCGCAAGTGGTCCAGGAACTCCCGGAGAGGATAGAAACCACAGCGGAGAGTATGAAAGCTGTCACCAGAAATATGGATGGGTGGATGATTTTAAGTCCGTAGTATATCAACGACGGGACAATCCCCGAAAGCATCCATGTCGATGTAAGTGCCCCGATCATAAGGAGTATAAAAAAGGCACTCCCTGTGTTGTACAACTGAATATTTATAGCCTCGTCAATCTTTTGCCATGGTATCTTGAGATAAAACATCGATATCAGTATAACTATGGCAGCTGTGATTACAAGAGAAATCTGGGAAGGTCCGCTTGTGAGGTCTTCTCCGAATACCTTTACTCCAATGATAATCATTGCTATAAGAATGACAATGGGGAGTAATGAAAGGTAAATACCTGGCTTTTTCATCTTTTATTTTCCACTTAAATCGACATTTTCAAAGGCAATCGATGGTATAAGCCATCTTGAACATTTGCGGTAGTCTGTGCCGATGTTTGTTACATTTTTCCACAAATATAATATGTTTCCTGTCATATTCATCTCTTTTATCGGATGAAGTATTACCCCATCTTTGAAGAGGTAGCCTTCAATGCCGAAAGAGAAATCGCCGCTTGCGCCGTTGCAGTTACCCCCGTTGAAACCGGTAATCAGGATGCCGCTCCCTATCTCCTTCATCATAGATGCGGCATCTGATGCCCCAAATGGATTGATTGTGGGGACAGAAACCGACTCGATGGTGGAGGTGGTATTGAGCTTGTTGGCAAAATAGGAATTGAGGAAATAGAGTTGGGGAACCCCTTCAGATACAATCTCCATCTCTTTGGTGGCAATTCCTTCACTGTCAAACCATCTGGAACCCATAAATCCGGGGGCATGCGGGGTGTCTTTGATTGTAAGTTTCTCCCCGAGGACATTCTTTCCGAGTTTATCCAAAAGGAATGAGTTTCTCTGCTGGATAGATCCTCCGCTCAATGCTGAGAATATGGGTGAGACAACCTTGGATGCTACACTCCTATCTATAATGATATTGTATTTGCCGCTTTTAATCTTCTTCGCCCCAATCATTGCGAGGGTTCTTTCTACTGCCTCCTTGCAGCACCCTTTTGGAAGGGTCTTGTAGAACATTGAACTGTCAAACCACCAGTTTTGTGGTCTGGCACCACCTTTCCCTTTGACTGAACATTCAGCTGAGAGTGAGAAGAGGGTCTGGGAAGTTAATCCTTCAAATCCCTGGGAATCTGCGATATATATTACCTCTTTGAAATCTTCGTAGTCATTTGAGACAGAAATTATCCTTGAATCGGAACGGTCTGCTTCCTGGGCAACTTCCAACAGGAGCTCTTTTTTTGATTCCGGAGATATTTCAGAATATGTGGGATCATCCTGATGAAGATCCATGCATTCTCCCTTGAAATACAATTCTGGGTTGGGAAGCCCCCTACAGGGGTCAGGTGTGAGGTAATCAATGGAGAGCAATGCCTCCTCAATAAATTTCTGCAGTTCGTTTCCCTCCATTCTGTTGGTGGAAAATGCTCCGTATTTGCCGTTGGAATAGAGTTGTATAAACAAGGATGATCCCAAGGAGTGCTGCAGCTTCTCAAGTTCCCCATCGAGAAGGGTGTATTGGTTGAGACAGGAGTGGGTGTAAGTAACTCGTGCTTGCTGTGCACCGGCAGTTTTGGCCATGTCAAGGGCCTTTAATGCAATATCTTTATTCATCAGTTGATTCCTCCTACTGTTAACTGTCTGATAAGGACCGATGGCATACCGCAAGAGACCGGACAATACTGCTCCTTCCCGCAAGTCCATGTACCATTGTCAATTTTATTGTTGTCTGCCACAGCAAGTATATCTGCCAGGGCATCTGGACCATTTCCTATAATATTGATATCCTTGATAGGTGTGGTGAGTTTCCCATTTTCAATGAGGTAGCCCGATTTGACATAGAATGTGAAGTCTCCGGCACCTATCTGGACCTGTCCATTGGAGAAATTGTCAACATAAATGCCTCTCTTCACCTCTGCAATCAGGTCTGACTCCTTGCAGTTACCATTTTCCATATATGTAGCCCTCATTCTGGGGATTGGCATAAAACGGAAAGACTCCCTTCTGCCGTTACCTGTGGATGTGGTGTTGTAGTGTCTGGCACTTATTCTGTCGTGAAGATAGGAGTTGAGGATACCCTCCTTTACCATATAGGTCTTTTGTCCCGGAACCCCTTCATCGTCGATATTGACCGAACCTCTGTTGTGCAGCAGAGTGCCGTCATCAACTATATTTATAGATTTGTCACAAATTTGCTTTCCAAGTTTGTCGGAGAAGATTGAGGTCCTTTTTCTGTTGAAGTCTGCCTCAAAGGCGTGTCCTATCGCCTCATGAAGAAGTATCCCTGAACCGCCGGCCCCCATCACTACTGCCATTTCACCCCCCTTGGGCTGCTGGGCCTGGAACAGGATGGAGCAATTATTGACCGCTTCTCTCGCCATTTCATCGAGAAGGGGATCATTAAGAAATTCATATCCCATCCTGAAACTGCGTGAAGATGAGGAGTTTTCGATTCTTTCTCCCTCCTCCATAACACAGGTTACCACCAGTGCTGACATCGGCCTCTCATCGGTGAAGCACTCTCCGAGAGAGTTGTAAAAGAGGATTTTTGTATTTGATGTGGAGAGCCGCTCCATAACCTTAGTAACCCTTTTGTCGAGTGCAAAAACTTTCTCATTCAGAGAGAGAAGGTATGGCTTTTTCTCCGATACTGAGTGATCTTCCCAGGGTGATATTATCGGGTAATGATTTGCTGAACTGATATTTGTGAATAGTTGTGGAATATGGAGAGATGCTGTCTCTGTTTCTGCAATCTGGGCAGCCACTTTTGCAGCATTGAGCATCTCCTGCAAGGTGGTCTGCTCGGTGTAGGCGTATCCGGTCTTATCACCCGAGACAACCCTGATTCCAACTCCGTAGTCGATGTTTGAACTCACAGAATTCACCTCCCCATCCCTGAGGGAGAGCTCATCTGAGATTGTGTGTTCAAAAAAGAGGTCTGCATAGTCCCCCCCTTTTGAGAGAGCAGCAGCCAATACCTGCCTGATCTGCTCCTCATTTACACTAAAAAGATCAAGATATTTTTTGTCCATAACAGGACAAAGGTAGTGTTTTTCTCACTCAAGGGTAGAGATTTTCTCAGGAATTATTATTTTGTGTGTGCGAAGAATTCTTTTAAGAGTTCCGGAGTACACTCTATAGCGTCACCACCGTGCTTTTGGTCGGGACAGTATTTATATTTGATGTCTATACCTTGCTTCACAAGTTCGTCCACTCGTGCAGTGCAGTCGCCCTCGCTGGCAGTGCTGAAAAAATACACCGGAATGCTCACCGGTCTGGGACTCGAACACGACATCGATATTGCAGCGGCAAATACATCGGGGTGCATCTCGGCATAATCCCAAGCACCACGACCTCCGTCAGATGATCCTGTTACATAAACTCTGGTGGTATCAATGAGCCCCTTATCTGCATAGTCATCGATGATGTGTTTCACATCATCATAGCAATCTATCCATTTGATGGTTTCCTCTAAGTTTGCTTTATAGCACACAGGGAACAGTGCAACAGCTTTAGTTCCGCTCTCTTTCAAGTATTGCAGGATATATTCGTCGGCATCGCAACAGTCGAAATGATTCGGGTGATAGAACATGTCGTGCTTTGGACGATCGTGCACCCCACCATGAAGCCACAGCCATAAAATAGCTTTGCCTGGCTTGTCTGCATTGACATACACTACTTTACAAGGCACATTGTAAGTAAATTCCCCTTCTGGTAAAATCACTTCACTTTCTTTCTCATTGCATTTGCTGTTGCCACACGCTGCCAATAGCAACGCTACAGCTACCAAATAAAGATACCTCATAATATTTACTCAAGTTTTAGATAACTTGAGTAAAGTTAACAAATCCCCCACATAAATGTAGAATTATTATTAATCTTTCTTGAGAAATAGGTTAGCTATATGGCAAAACGAATATGATATCTGAATTATAAACTTAACTTATAAGTTAAGAAAAATTTGTAAAAATTGCTTGCTAATAAATATGTTATGCCTATATTTGTGCTCGGTAACTATATGTAGATATGAGAAGGGTAGAATTTGAACCATTCAGGCTGACAAATGCAGTGCAAATTTTTTCAATAAAGATTAATGGTAGCAGAGACTCAGAGATAAAGAAATTTCTTAATGAATTTCATATCTACATTAAATAATATGAGCACTATACAATATTCTGATCCATTATTTGAAGAGTTGCTTTCACGAGTACCAAAGGACCAAATGAGAACTTCGTCTCTTTCCTTTGGTATAGCCTCACGTATTATTGAAATTATGGAGCGAAGAGGTTGGAACCAGGCGGACCTAGCAAAGGCTATGGGGAAGAAAGAATCTGAGATCTCCAAGTGGCTGAGTGGACAGCATAACTTTACCATACAGACCATAGCGAGAGTGGAGACTGTTCTGGGTGAGGATATCCTATCCGTCAAGAAGTATAGGAGTAAGCCTATTGGAATGTATAAAGAAAATGATGCTGTGAAGAGAAGATGGCTGAGTGAGCCGGAAGGGCAGAAATACAATGGCGAGTAGTATTGTCGGGCAAAAAAATCAGTGAATGTCTGCGCTTTGGCGTGGACTTGACTTATCTAGTGTTTACGGGCTTTCCTATGGCCTACAGGGCTCATAAAGAATATGGCAGCTTGGTATTTAATATCTTTGTGACCCGCCAGGGGAATTTTAGAGTTATTTAACGTACAACTATATACACCTATATCACCTATTTTCAAATTGTTATGTTTCATTAAATGTAACATTGGTGTACATAGGTATACTAGAAAATATGAAGTTTCGGAAAGATTTTCGGAAAAGTCAGGCCGTTTTCCAAATAAATTTTTCTCTTTTTTACCTATAACAATTTGTTATATTACTGATAAGGATTGTATTTATTAATCAATCTTTTGGTAATATTTTGAATAGAAAAAGAGGTTTTATTTCGTTTATTATTCAAAATATTACTACATTTGTTGTATGATCAAGCAATTAAAAGAAATAGGGACTATTCCAGTTACAACTTCAATCATTGAATCTTTGTATCCTAAGCTTAGGTCAGCTGACAAAAAGGTGAACTGGCTTGAAAAACAGGGATTTATCATAAGGTTGAAGCGTGGACTATATGTTGTTAATCCTGAATATTCAGGATTAGCTCTTTCCAGTGAACTGATTGCAAATCATATATATGCGCCATCATATATTTCTATGTCAACGGCATTGCGTTATTATGGACTTATTCCAGAGGCTGTGTATGTTCATCAATCAATGACAGTGAAACATTCCCGCAGTTTTCAAACTCCAATTGGATTATATGATTACAAATATATTTCAAGAGAATCATTTTCAGTTGGTGTAAGAAGTATTGAAAAAGGTAACTATGCATTTCTAATAGCTTCACCAGAAAAGGCTTTATGCGATTTGATAGCCAATACTTCGCAAGTTAATCTCCGATATATGAAGGATGTAGAAATATATCTTGAGCAGGATATCCGAATGGATATGGAGGAGTTTTATAAGATGGATGTGAATATATTTGAAGAATATATTAAAGTAGGCAAAAAGGCTGACTCTATTGTTAAACTATTAAAGTATCTGAAGCGATGAATAATGAGATATTTAAAAATTTGTTGTCCCGCTACGACATTTCTACCGAGCAGCAGAGACGAAATGCCATTTTTGAGGTTAATCAGCAAGTGATACTTGCAGGACTCTATTCTGGAGGTTTCTTTGAGTCTGCGGCTTTCTATGGTGGTACTTGCTTGAGAATCTTCCACGGGTTGCATCGTTTTAGTGAGGATATGGATTTTTCCTTGTTGGTGCAAGAAGAAAATTTTGATTTTTCTAAATATTTCCAGCCCATTGTGGATGCGTTTTCATTGGTAGGTAGAGAAGTGGAAATAAGGAAAAAAGAAAAGAAAAGCTTTGGTAAGGTAGAATCTGCATTTTTGAAAGATAATACCGATGTTTATGATGTTACATTTCAGACGGAGAAGTCTATAAAGATAAAAATTGAAGTGGATACATGTCCGCCATTAAAATTTAATACGGAACAGAAACTGTTGCTTCAACCATATTCTTTCATGACAAGGTGCTTTACTCTCCCTTGTTTATTTGCAGGCAAGATGCATGCGTTAGTATATCGTTCTTGGCTGAATAGAGTAAAAGGCCGAGATTGGTACGATTTTGAATGGTATGTGCGTAATAATATACCATTGGATTTTGTACACCTGGCTGAACGTTGCAAACAATTCAATAATGAGTCAATTACTCCAGAATTGTTCAAGGAAAAACTTATTGAACGTCTTTCGACCGCCAATATAAAGCAGGTGAAAGAAGATGTAATGCCATTTGTAAAGAATCCTAAGGAACTTGAAATCTGGTCCAATGATTATTTTGTGCAATTGGCTAGTATGCTAAGGATTAATGTGTGACATTTTTATGGATAGTGATTTTTAAATTCGCTTGATGATGCAGTAGATGATCTTATTGTTTGTTGCTTAAATAATGGAGGGACTTTAAGATGATACTTTACCATGGTTATTGGTTCCAATGTGAATCTTACAGAGGCTCTAAAGGTTGTTTATAACTCTAGAGTTTACCAACAATTACAGGACTCTAATTGTGGTTTATATGCACAAAGTCCATCTTATATTTATGAGCTTTTAAAGCAGGAGATTGATTAAAATCAAATAGTGAGGGGTACAATTTGTGCCCCTCATCCTTAATATACATCACCCCATTTTTCCTGTTAAATATGCTTTGGTCTGCTCTAAATTTAATTTGACAAAGCAATAAAATTTTTTTGCTGTATAACTCACTATCCAGAGATTATGGATAGGGTGGTGATTACAATTGTATCCTCCCCAGAGCAACGTTTTTTGTCAAATATTTGACACTATAAGAATTATTGGAGGAATTATCCCATCAATTGTTAACAATATATCTGCTGTGTTAGTATAACGGCCTCTATAGAGATGTTTTCCATTGAATGTATAGATTATGTCTGACGTATTGGCATATCTTCCCCGATATAAATGCTTCCCTTCCCAGGTATATAGAATATCCGATGGATTATGAATTTGGACACTGGTATGTGGTAATATTATTCTGATAATAAACATGTTAGTAACTCCCGTGCCGATATCTATAATTATAAACCACCTATAACTTGCTGATTACATTTAAATTGCAAAAAAGAGAGAAGAAAATTTTGTGACCCTAAAAATTGTAACAAGCAGATATTCAGCGTATTAAGCCCAGCGGGTGCGCCTGGTGCCTTAAAAACATAAAAGGCAGCTCTATTCAGAACTGCCTTTCAAGTGACCCGCAAGGGGTCATTGTCGGTTCACGTAGCAGAGTGAAGCGAATTTTAGATTTCGGTAGCTTTTACAGTGATGACTTGTCCTTTCTCTGCAAAAGCCAATTCCGACCCCTCTTTCTTTTTCTCTTCAACGAGCTTTTCGAAGGTGCGATTGAGACCTGTGACAATATTGTCTCTAAGTTCTCGTGATTCTAGTTCGCTCATAATTAATTAATTGGTTGAATAAGGTTTTGTTGTGTATTTTAGTAACAATATCTTTACCTCCCTCACTTATCAGGATAGGGGAGTTTGAATTGTCGATTATAAGCCAATATTCACATATTGGAATGTACAGCTTGAAAAGATTTGAGATACCCATATCGTATCTCCTTCTGATCTTCTCTTCACTGACGTTGTGTCCACCCGATTTTACCCTCAATTTGACCCTCTCTACCGCCAGCGACGGCATGTTGAGCCAGAAAAAGAGCAGGGTGACTACATATCCTCTCTCTTGTGCCTCTTTGACGAGATTGACGTAGGTGCGGGTGGCGAGAGTGGTCTCAATGGCAAAATCCTGACCGGCACTGAGCAACTCTTTGACCCTTTCCAGCATTACCCTCCCTGCTGCAATTGCAGCTTTCTCAGGGGCAAATGGGGAGAGACCATAGGCAATAGTATCAGCATTTACAAACTCCTTACAATTCAGTATTTCAGGTAATATGGTATATGAAGCGGTGGTTTTCCCCGCTCCGTTACACCCTGAAACAATGAATAATTTAGGCATATTTCAAAACACTATATTTACAAAGGTAATAAATCCGTGCCAAAATGCAATACTATATGTCCGATCCAAACAGCGCAAAATCTCCAATTATAGGGTCTTCCGGAAATACTTGCCTCAGATATTCAGTAATCTCAAGTGCAGCTTTGTAGTCCGGGGATTTACGTTTGGTGATACCCAGCTTGACAGCACTATTGAATACGTGGACATCCAGTGGGATGATAAGATCTCTGGGTGAGGTGTTTTTCCAGATTCCCAAATCGACAATACCGTCATCTCTGACCATCCACCTTCTCATCATGTGGATCTTCTTGTTGGTCGCTTTCAGGTCAGATTTTTGCCCGTATATCTCTGTCCGAATCTCATCGGGAGAGAGGATCTCCAGTGTGGAGTTTTTCTTGTAAAAATGATTCAATCTTTCGCAGATCCGGGCAAATTCACTCCATTTGACGGTGCGATGAAGTGAAATGTCGTCATCTCTATAGATCCCCCCTTTGATATAATGGTAGGGTTCCCATCTCATTTCATCGAAAGCTCTGTGGCAATCTCTGACAATCATTTCCCTCCTTCCCCAAGCTAGATGTGCTGAAATAACAGCTGCTATTTCTACATCCTGGAGGGTAGATTTTCCCTCCTTGTATAGCTTGGAGAAATGTCGGGGAAATATGATTGGATCCTGCTCAAACAACTTCCCGTTGTTGTGCTCTGCAGCGAGTTTACGAAGTAGTGTTTGAGTCTCCATAATTTCAGATTATGCAGGTAGAGCCAAGAATGCACAAGCAAATGCAAGGATTGCGTAAAGCTCAGGGAATACGGCCAAAATCATAGTTTTACCGAATACATCCTGTCCGTTTGAAATCTCATTGATACCATTTGCTACAAGGTTTGCCTGTCTCATTGCTGAATACCAGCCAACGATACCAAGACCAAGACCTGCTGCACACATAGCCAAAGACTGGTTTAGAGTAAGAACGTCAGCCATCTCTTTCAATTTGTTGAGCATGAGGAAGAAACCAGCGAAGCCGTATAGACCCTGAGTAGAAGGGAGAACGCAAAGTAGCATTGCAGATCCGAACATGTCAGGATTTTTCTTCAGGCCGGCAACAGTTGCGTTACCACCGATGGTTACACCCATTGTACTACCGATGCAAGACATTGCGAGCATTACAGCCATACCGAAATAAGCTAAAAATAGAGGTAATGTTTCCATAATAGATAAAATTTTTAATGTTTATTGTTTTTGTTTGTTATTTCTTAAGTGGTTTGTATTCTCTTCCACCCCCCTCAAACTCTGCATTTTTGTAGAACTCTACAAAGGTCAGACGGACAGGGTGGACAAATGCTCCGAGAACCGAGAGCCCCATGACTGCCAAGTGACCTACAATCAACATAATCACTGTCAACACCCATCCGATACCTGGGATGTTGGATAATTGAAGTGAGATTGAGTTGATCACCAATGCAAGGATACCACCTGTAGTTCCCAGACCGAACAGTCTGATATATGAAAGGACGTCTCCGAATACACCTGTAATGTCATAAAGGGATATGATACCTTTCAAAGGTCTGAGAAGGAAAAACTTGGAAGGTTTGCTGCAGAACAGAACAAGTACCAGACCAGCAACTCCAATGACATTCGATACCATTGGAGGGAGAAGTTTGGTACCCATTTCCATCCCGGCATATGCAAATGCACACCAGGTGATGACCAATGCCCAACCGAAGTTGGTCAAGGCGTTGTCCCACATCTTACGGCGCAAGGAGTCGATCCCCCTCAGCAGTTTTGCGAAGATAATCTGGAATATACCGAAGATAATTGCAAACCAGAACATCTTCAGGTCGCTGAAGAAGAATGATTTGATATTGTCGGGCATAGATGGGATTATCTCTGCAAGCTTCAGACCGAATATGGTACCTGAAAGCATTGGCATGATGATGGAGCCGACACCGAGCCAGATGATAAGTTGTCCGTATCCTCTGAATTTGGGCAACTTCCAGACAGCGATAAGTCCGGCAAGTACAAGGATTAGTCCGTAACCCATATCCCCGAGACATAAGCCGAAGAAGAGCATATAGAATGGGGCATAGAAAGGGGTCAGGTCAAGTTCGTCATACTTGGGGAGGACATATAGCGAGCCGATAGGCTCAAATGCCCTGGAGAACCAGTTGTTTTTCAATTTTACAGGAGGATTGTCCTCTTGAGTCGCCTTCTCAGTGATGTAGAGGGCAGATGTGCTCTCCAGAAATTCACAGATTCTGGCATCTTCAGTGGTGGGGGCAAATCCTTCAAGAACAGATATTGTATCTTCACCCTCTTTTGTTGAGGCAACATTTGCAAGGTAGAGGTCCAGTTCGCTCAAAAGGGCACTGTTCAGACGCTGGATACGCTCTATCTCTTTAGCATATCCGGCAAGTATCTTTTGGCACTCTTCTATCTTTGCCTCTGTCACCTTCAGCTCTTCTCTTAGTACAGATGCGGGCTTTTCAGGGAATGGTGCTTCCGGAATGGGGAATGCAAGCTCTTCACCTACAGGGGATACAATTGTAAAATATACCTTGTTGGGGGTAGTATTAAGAATCTGTAACGGATACTCCTCTTCCCATGATTGCTGGTATCTTTTGTTTGATACGGCAAAGAAATGGGGTTGGAATCCTATTCCATTCAAGCGGGCGATATCTTCGTAAGAAAACTCTCCCCAAACCTCAGATTCCTGGATGTCACGAATCAATTGGGCACGTGCTACAACAGATTCGCTTTTAGCAGCAAAGACCTCTTCAAGGGTTTGTAAAAGAAGATCATCAGATACGGCAACCGGAACAGCTTCGATCTTTTCATACACTTTCATACCACGCTTAAGTTCGCTTATGGCACTCTTGTAGCGTGAAGAGATCTCTACCATATCTTTGGAATTCTGGTCAATGGGTCTCTCCGAACGGGTGATGTCCATCATACCGAGTTCCTGTAGTTTGGCAAGGAAAGAATCAAGCTCCTGGCTGAGTACTACAAAAGAGTATTTAGTCATTCTTACTATCATAGCTCTTCCTCCTCTTCTAATTGATGTCTTGTTTTTACAATCTTCTGAGATGCTTTTGAAAGATTCTCTTCATCTTCCATGTATCTCTTTATCTTAAGGATAGCTTCTTGATAACCCGGAATCTGCACCTTCTCATAAAGGTTTACCTTCTGAGTGGTTTTCTTTCTGGAGAAATCAAGCAGTCGTGCTTTTTCTGTATAGATTTCCGACTCTATCCCAATCTGTGCAAGGTCTTTCAATATCTTGACTCCGTCTGTGTACCAAAGGGGTTTCTTGAACAGGTCAAATTCCTTGACCTCATAGATAACCTCTTTAAGTTCAGGTGTCTTGACACCGGCAAATTTTACAGTCTCAAGGACTACATCTTTTACCGATATAAGACCGGGTTCAAATTCATTCCAAAGTCCTGCGAGATAGTCATATTCTTTGAGTGTTGATGACAATTGCTCCAATAGCTCTTCAGAATGCTTTTTAGCCCTCTTCACCTCAAGACGGAGTGCCGACTCCTTGTTTTTAAGGGTAGGCAATGTACGCAAACGGACTTTAAGCTGTTTGTTAAGTTCGTTCAACGATGTCTTGTTGTATTGGAATTTTATAGCCATCTTTTACTATTTCGCGTCTTTCCAGTATTTCTCGATAAGTGCCTCTTTCAGACCGGTCTCGGGCTTGGTGAAGTATTTGCCGAACAATTCCCAGGCAGTGTCAAGCATCTCGGTAATCGAAATGTTTACATCGATTGCAAGCAATCTGCTTGAGTACTCTTTGGCATAATCCAGACAACGGTTGTCGTAGTCACTCAAATCAAAACCGTTTTCAAGTTTTGTTTTTGCATTGGCAGCATCGGCGTAAAGACGGACAGCGGTGTTCATTACCTGACTGTGGTCTTCACGTGTCTGTTTGCCGATAACAAGTTGTTTCAGACGGGACAAAGAACGGAATGGGTCGATGATGACTTTTCCTGTGTCTGTGTCCATACGGAGATACAACTGCCCCTCTGTGATGTATCCGGTGTTGTCGGGGATAGCGTGGGTGATATCACCGTCGTTCAGTGTGGTGACTGCGATGATGGTGATGGAACCACCATCGGGAAGTTGTACCGCCTTTTCATAGATCTTCGCAAGGTCTGAATAAAGTGAGCCTGGCATTGAGTCTTTTGAAGGGATCTGGTCCATACGGTTGGATACGATTGAGAGGGCATCCGCGTATAGGGTCATATCGGTCAATAGAACCAATACTTTCTCATTTTTGTCCACTGCGAAGTATTCGGCAGCTGTAAGTGCCATGTCAGGGATCAGAAGACGCTCTACAGGTGGTTGCTCTGTCGTATTGACAAAACTGATGATCTTGTCAAGAGCACCTGCGTTCTCAAACATCTGCTTGAAGTAGAGGTAGTCATCGTTTGTAAGCCCCATACCACCAAGGATAATCTTGTCAACGTCAGCTCTGAGTGCCACCATTGCCATTACCTGGTTGTAAGGTTGGTCAGGGTCGGCGAAGAATGGGATCTTCTGGCCCGATACGATAGTATTGTTCAAGTCGATTCCTGCAATACCTGTAGGGATCAACTGTGATGGTTGTTTTCTTTTGTAGGGGTTTACTGAGGGGCCACCGATGAATCTTCTCTCCCCTTCAACTGCAGGACCACCGTCGATAGGTTCGCCATAAGCATTGAAGAATCTTCCTGCAAGCTGTTCGCCTACATTCAGGGCAGGTGCTTCACCGAAGAATATTACCTCAGCGTCTGTAGGGATGTTTTCTGTCCCCTTGAATACCTGAAGGGTGACCATATCACCTTTCATTTTTACCACTTGGGCCAATCTTCCGTCAACAGTAGCAAGTTCGTCATTGGATACCCCTTGAGCTTTAACAGTGACAGTAGCCTTTGTAATGGCTTCAAGTCGTGTATATATCCTTTGGAATGCTTTATTTGTCATAGCTTACGGTGTTTTTAATCTGTTGAAGATATTTTTCAAATTCAGCACTCTTGAATTCTGAGTAGTTCATCTGTTTGAAGAGGTTGATCAACCCTTTATAGTATGTAGAACACTCTTCAAATGTCTCGAATTCGCGTTGTGCATCGCATACCTGCAATACAAGAGAGAGCATATATTCCTGTCTTTCGATAGGACATGATGCGTCGATCTTGTCAAATGCATCCTGCTGCAGGATAACAAAGTCAATAAGCTCTGACTTCCAATAGATTTCGTGATAAGAGATTGGAACACCGTCATCACCGAGGATGTTGATCTGCTCGTACGCCTCTTTACCTCTGAGGACGATATTTTTTGCTTTGTGAACTTTTTCTACCCAGTCAGGTGAAATATGTTCACTCATGTATTGGATAATCTCAGGGTAATCAAGGTACTTTGAGTAAGAGTCGATAGGGTCAACAGCAGGATATCTCTTCTTGTCTGCACGGTTCTGATTGAGTGCATAGAAGCATCTTGCCGCTTTTTTTGTTGACTCGGTAACGGGCTCTTTCAAGTTACCTCCGGCAGGGGATACTGTACCCAGGAAGGTTACAGCACCGATCTGACCATTGTTCAGGACAACAGCACCGGCTCTTGCATAGAAGTTGGAGATGGTAGATGAAAGGTCAACAGGGAACGCATCTGCACCGGGAAGCTCCTCCATACGGTTACTCATCTCTCTAAGTGCCTGTGCCCATCGTGAAGTGGAGTCTGCAAGAAGAAGAACTTTCAAACCCATTGCGCGATAGTATTCGCAGATGGTCATTGCTGTGTAAACAGAAGCTTCGCGGGCAGCAACAGGCATGTTTGAGGTGTTACAGATGATAGTGGTTCTCTCCATCAGTGAACGGCCTGTATGGGGGTCGATAAGTTCAGGGAACTCTGTGAAGATCTCCACAACCTCATTTGCACGTTCACCGCAGGCAGCCATAACAATAACGTCAGCTTCGCCCTGTTTTGCAATGGCATGCTGAAGAACTGTCTTGCCACAACCGAAAGGTCCGGGGATGAAACCTGTCCCACCTTCTGCGATAGGGTTGAAGGTATCAATACAGCGGACACCGGTCTCCATCACTTTGAATGGTCTTGGTTTCTCTTTGTAGTTTGTGATAGGAACCTTTACAGCCCATTTCTGAAGCATTGTGACAGGGCGTTCTTCGCCGTTCTGGTCAACAAGAACAGCAATGGTATCGCTTGCCTTGTATGTTCCCCCTTTTACGATTGATTTTACAGTATAATTCCCTTTGAAAGAGAATGGAACCATGATTTTATGGGGAAGCCAGCCTTCCTTAACTTCTCCCAGCCAATCGGCAGCTATCACCACATCACCCTCTTTTGCCTGAGGTGTGAATTCCCACTCTTTTTCGGTATCGATAGGGAGTGTGTATTCACCTCTCTGAAGGAATACCCCCTCCATTGTAGCAAGGTTGTTCTGAAGACCGTCGTAGTTGCTTGACAAAAGGCCAGGACCGAGGGTTACCTCGAGCATGTGCCCTGCAAACTCTACTGTATCGCCATTTTTCAAACCTCTTGTGCTTTCATATACCTGTACGGAAGCCGATTTGCCGGTAACTTTGATGACCTCTGCCATAAGTTTTACATCACCCAACTTGATGAAGCAGATCTCATTTTGAGCGACAGGTCCATCTACAGTCACTGTGACAAGGTTGGAGATGATACCTGTTACTTTTCCGGTGGTTTTCATATTATTTGTTGATATTTATAGATTTAAAAATTAATTCCAGTAAATGTACCTCTCACCTCAGAGACATATTGCTCGAAGAGCTCTGCCCCTTTGGCTTGATCCAATTTGATCCATCTCTCCACTATTTTTCCTTTCAGAAGGAATGCAAGGATAACATCAATATCGAAATAGTGGTAAAGGTTGATCTGTGCTATCTTTCTCCATCTCAACTTGTCAAGAGCCTGTTCTCTCTCGATGATGTTGGAGATTTCGAAAATTTTGGAAATCTCTTGATAGTCGTCGTTCTCGATATCCAACTCACCCATAATGTATTTTTCACCCTCTTTGCCGAGAGTTTTCGACAAATGGGTCACTTGTGCATTGCGCAGGAAGCGGTCAAATGCAAAGTACTCTGAGATAAATTTATTGGGGGATTTTTCGGCCTTATGGTAGAAGTAGTGGGAGAGATTCTCCTCGCAAAGTCCGTACTCCAGCCAGTCAACAAGTTTATTGTCCTTTTTGGATAGATTTGCGCGGATATGGGCCGAAATCTCCTGGTACGAGAACTGCTGGCTCCCGAAATCAGGAACTATATCGGGAAGACCGGCGATGATATAGTGGTAATTGTTCATCAATTATCCGAATAAGAGTTTTTTAGTAGCGGGTCTGAGGTAGTCTGACAGAATCTTTTCAAAGTCTTCATCAGAGAAGCCAATCATATAGCCATCCTCTTTAGGACCCACCTTGAAACCTCCGGTGAGTTGCTTTGAGAAAGTGACGGTAACGCCGGCACTCATCTGGGCTTTTGCATCCTTCTCTACAAAAGATTTAAGACCTTCCTGAAGATTGGCCGGAAGGATCAATTCAAGATCTACAGGCTCTGAATTGGATGCATTGAATGCCTGTGCGATGGTGAGAATAACAGATTTTACAAATTCCACATCAGACATTGAAGCTTTTACAGGCTCTTTCAATGCTTTTGTGATAACGAGATTTTCAATCTGTTGTTTGACAGAGGAGATTGTTTGTGAAGCAGCGATGCGAAGATCATTGTCTGCTTTCTTTTTGATCTCTTGTGCTTGTTTTTCAGCGTCAGCGACGATTTTAGTAGCACTCTCCTGCGCAGCAGCGATGATCTTTTCAGCTTCGGCCTTTGCCTTTGCTACCATCTCTTGCGCCTCTTGTTTTCCTTTTGACAGACCCTCGTTGTAGAGCTTGTCTGTAAGTTCTTGCAATTTGTTCTGCATATCTATGTGTAGTTATATTCTATATCTCACAAAAATAAGCAAAAAAACTGCCGATATCAATAATCTAGAACAGACTTTTTAACACTTCTTTAACATTTTTAGCTTTCCCCATAGTGTAAAAATGGATGGCAGGGACACCATGCTGGAGAAGTTCTTTTCCTTGGGCAATACACCACTCTATCCCGAGATCAAAGACCGCTTGGGGAGTGGCGCACGATTTTACCTCATTCCGGAGTTGCTCAGGTATCCGGATTGCAAAAGATTCAGGTAGCTTTTCCAGGTGAGAAGTCAGGGAGAGAGGCTTGAGCCCTGGGATAATAGGTACTTTAATCCCTGCCTGACGGCACTTCTGTGTAAATTCGAAGAAATATTTGTTGTCGAAGAACATCTGGGTAATGATGTATTCGGCACCGGCATCCACTTTTCTCTTCAGATTTGCGATGTCGGTATCCATGTCTGGCGCCTCGAAATGTTTTTCGGGATATCCCGCTACCCCTATGCAGAAATTGGTGGGGATGGGATTTTCGAGTTCGCTGTTGAGGTATTTTCCGTGATTGAGATTATTTATCTGCTCTACAAGTCTGTTGGTGTGGCTGTAACCATCTTCCTGGGGGATGAATTCTTTGTTCCTGGAACCTCCGTCTCCCCTGAGGGCCATTACATTCTGAATGTCCAGAAAATTAAGGTCCAGAAGTTCATTTTCAATCTGATATTTGTTTACACCATAGCAGATGATATGGGGGACAACCTCGATAGGAAACCTCTTCATTACCGCTGCTGCAATTGCTACAGTACCGGGCCTTTTAGAGATTATTTTTCTGACCATCGAGCCGTCTGACTGCTCCACAAATACACTTTCATCCCTATGACAGGTAATGTTGACAAATGGGGGATTGAACTCCATCAGAGGTTCAAGTGAGTGGTAAAGTACATTGATGTCGCTCCCTTTGAGTGGCGGTACAAATTCGAGTGAAGGGAACGGTTTGTTCTGATTCCTGATGATGTCAATTACTTTCATATGTTTGAGATGTATTTTGCTTCGGGGTGTGAGATAAGCATTCCACAAATGGATGTGGTGGGTACGATGGCAAATGAACTTGTAAGTGATACACCGATTCGCTTTTCGGCATCAAGGAGTTCAAATGCACTCTGCTTGAGGGAGTGGTCAGGAGAGGATGGGTATCCGAATGCAGGACGTATGACATTTTCCCCTTCCGAGAGGAGTTTTTCCATCCAGATAGCGGTTGCCTCTGCGAGTCGGGCGCATATGCTCTCTCTCAGGAGATGATTATAACATTTGCAATCATCACATTTATGGAGATCCTCCACTTTGATGACAAACAGACCGGCGGCAGAGTGTTCTCCAGAGGTAGTGGAGGGGACAAAGTCGGCAATAGAGCTGTATCCCTCTTTTTCAGAGAGTGACCGGGATGTGTGGAAACGGTGCCTGCCATCCAGAATTATGGTTTCATTTTCGCTTTGGGCATCGAAGAATCTTGCAATTACAGAGATCTCAATACTTTTGTCGGAAATGATCTCACCAAGGAGATCTACTGCAGATTCATAACATTTCTCTGCTTCGGTGTTGGCGTAGATGATCTCGGGGTATCTCCCTTTGAATCCCCAAAATGAGAGGAACATTGTCCAGTCAATATAGGAGATGACCTCTTCGACAGGGAGCCCTTTTACAAACATGTTTTCTCCCCAGAAGTTTTCGGGTTGTCTGTAACTTTCGGAAGGGAACTTTTTCCTCTTTTCCCGAGCCTGTTCGAGTGTTATTTTACCCTTTTGGGAGTGATTGTAGAGCTCTCTGAGGGAGTGCTGAGCAGAGCATATCTCCTGGATGGTCTCCTGGTATGAAGTGCCAAGTCTGTTTATCATATTGGCACAGTCGGAGGCACTGTTTGTGTAAATGACAGGGGCTGAGTAATTGGGAGCAAGCTTTACAGCAGTGTGGAGTGGGGATGTGGTGGCACCACCGATAAAGAGGGGGATATCCAAATTTTTCTCCTCCATCATCTTGCAGAGCTCTTCCATATATGTGAGTGAGGGGGTAATAAGACCACTGACCCCTACATAGTCGGGACGGTGTTTGTCAATTGCCTCAAGAATGGTAGAATTGTCGACCATAACACCCAGATCAATTATATCCAAATTATTGCATGATAATACAATAGAGAGGATGTTCTTCCCGATGTCGTGAACGTCTCCTTTGACTGTGGCAAGGACAATTTTCTTTTTTGACCGTCTCTTTTCCTCCCCTTGTGGACCCCCCATTGACCTCTGGAGAAAATCGACCCCCTGTTTCATGATCTTAGAGGACTTGATAACCTGTGGCAGGAACATTTTGCCCTCTCTGAACTCCTCTCCTACAGCCTCCATCCCTTTGAGAAGGGGCCCCTCAATAATGGTCAGGGGCTCCATATATTGCAATGCCTCCTGAAGATCCTCTTCAAGATATTCGCTGATTCCGCTAACGATTGAGTGGACAAGCCTCTCCTCAAATGGTTTTTCTCTCCATTTTTCCCCCTTGTTCTCCATATTCTGCGTCGCACTGTCACCTTTTATCTTCTGAGCCAGAAGTGTGAGCCTCTCTGTGGCTTGAGGATCGGAGTTGAGGATAACATCCTCTACACACCTCAGAAGTTCGGGCTCAATCTGACTGTAGAGCTGAAGCATGGATGGGTTGACAATTGCCATATCAAGCCCCCCCTGGATTGCGTGGTACAGGAATACAGAGTGCATCGCTTCCCGCACCTTGTTGTTCCCTCTGAATGCAAATGAGAGATTTGAGACACCTCCAGAGGTTTTTGCACCGGGAAGATTCTCTTTAATCCAACGTACAGTCTCTATAAAATCAATGGCGTAGGTGTCGTGTTCGGATATACCAGTCCCTACGGTCAGAATATTGGGGTCAAAGATTATGTGGTCAGGAGAGTATCCCCCCTTTGAAATCAACAGATTATAGGCCCTTTGACAAATCTCTTTTCTTCTGGGAAGGGTAGTGGCCTGCCCCTCTTGGTCAAATGCCATAACAATGACATCTCCACCAAGACGCCTGATCTCTATTGCTTTTCTGATAAATTCCTCTTCACCCTCCTTCAGAGAGATCGAATTTACATAACATTTCCCTTGAGTGTTTTTAAGCCCGGCAAGGATGGTTTCCCAGTCGGATGAATCTATCATAAATGAGGCTTTGGTGATGTCAGGGTCATTGGAGATGATTCTCACAAACCTCTCCATCTCTTTTGCCGAGTCAAGCATTGCATCATCCATATTGATATCAATGATTGTTGCACCATCTCTGATCTGACCCCTTGCGATTGAGGCAGCCTCTTCGTATCTCTTTTCTGCTATAAGCTTTGCAAATTTCCTTGAACCTGCAACATTGGTCCTCTCCCCAACATTTGTAAAGATGTGCTCCTGGATCTGTCTCGTGTTTTCTGCAGGGGGAAACTGACGGGGCGGGATATCCTTAAGAACTTTTGCAATCTCCCTGATATGGTCGGGAGTGGTACCGCAGCACCCACCGGCGATGTTGAGATACCCTTTGCGGGCAATCTCTCTAATGTATCCTGCTGTGATTTCGGGGGTTTCGGGGTAGCCTCCCAATGTGTCGGGGAGGCCGGCATTGGGATATATACTTACTGCACAAGGGAGCAGTGAGGCCAATGATGCGATGATAGGCTCCATATCACTTGCACCGAATGAACAGTTCAAACCGAAACTGAAGATAGGGTAGTGGGAGAGGATATTGTACAACTCTTCTACTTGTACCCCTGTCAGGATACGCCCCTGTCTGTCGTTGATTGTGGCAGATATCATTACGGGGATATCTGTACCCTTATTTTCCTGTACTTTTGAGATGGCATAGAGGGCTGCCTTTGCATTGAGAGCATCGAAAATGGTCTCAATAAGGAGGAGATCTGCCCCACCATCAATTAGTCCCTCTGTCTGATGCCGGTATCCCTCTGCCATTTCATCGAATGAGATTGCACGGTATTCTGGCTTTTCAACATCAGGTGAGAGGGAGAGCATTTTGGATGTCGGCCCCATACTGCCGGCAACAAAAATTCTCCGTCCGACCAAAGAACTCATCTGGTCTGCCACCTCTCTGGCCATTTTTGCCCCATCAAAACTCTCCTGATAGGTGAGGGAGTTGAATGTATTGGTCTTGATTATATCTGCCCCAGCCTCAATATATTCACGATGGATACGTCTGACCATATCGGGTGTGTCTCCATATTTCTGAAGCATTGTCCCAGTGGCTCCATCAAGGATGAGAATACGATTATTTATGAGTTCTTTAATCATAGTATAAAATTAGAAAAAAGGGTGACCTTGGTGTGGAGTCACCCTTTTGATATATAGTGTCTTGAATTGTTTATGCCAAGAAACCAAGCAGGATACCGGCTGCAACTGCACTACCGATAACACCAGCTACGTTAGGACCCATAGCGTGCATAAGTAGGTAGTTGGTCTTATCGTATTCCAAACCTACGTGGTTAGAAACACGTGCTGCGTCTGGAACAGCAGATACACCTGAGTTACCGATAAGTGGATTGATCTTGTTGCCCTCTTTAAGGAACAGGTTGAAGAACTTCACGAAAAGAACTCCGAAAGTGGTAGCGATGATGAATGACAATGCACCAAGAGCGAAGATCTTGATTGAAGAACCTCTCAAGAACTGGTCAGCCTGAGTAGAGCAACCTACAGTTACACCGATAAGGATAGTAACGATGTCGATAAGTGGACCACGGGCAGTCTCAGCAAGACGTTTGGTTACGCCTGACTCTTTAAGAAGGTTACCGAAGAACAACATACCAAGAAGTGGAAGACCTGAAGGTACGATGAAAGCTGTCAAAAGGAAGCCCAGGATAGGGAAGATAATTTTCTCTGTCTGTGACACTGCACGAGGAGCTTTCATCTTGATAAGTCTCTCTTTCTTAGTGGTAAGAAGTTTCATGATAGGTGGCTGGATAACTGGTACCAATGCCATATAAGAGTATGCTGATACAGCGATAGCACCCATCAAATCCGGAGCAAGTCTTGAAGACAAGAAGATTGCAGTAGGACCGTCAGCACCACCGATGATACCGATAGCACCAGCTTCAGCAGGGGTAAATCCAAAAGCAAGAGCGATGGCATATGCACCGAAGATACCGAACTGTGCTGCAGCACCGATCAGAAGAAGTTTTGGGTTAGAGATCAATGCAGAGAAGTCTGTCATCGCACCGATACCCAAGAAGATAAGTGGTGGATAGAAACCTCTTTGAACACCTTGGTAAAGAATGTTCATTACTGAACCTTCTTCGTAGATACCTACCTGCAGACCCGGGAACAAAGGAATGTTACCGATAATGATACCGAATCCGATAGGAACAAGAAGAAGTGGCTCCCACTCTTTTTTGATACCCAAGTAAATGAATACGAGTCCGATAAGGATCATAATCAAATACTGGAAGTTGCAGTTTGCAAAGCCTGTAAACTGCCAGAACTGTACTAGATTATCTATGATATTTTCCATAATTAGCCTAGGATAGCAAGCACAGCACCCTCAAGTACTGAGTCACCTTTTCTTGCATTAATTGATTTAACAACACCGTCAGCTGGAGCCTCGATGGCATTTTCCATCTTCATAGCCTCAAGCATCATTACTGTTTGACCTTGTTTAACAGCGTCACCCTCTTTTACAAGTACATCAAGTACAACACCTGGAAGTGGTGAGGTAACCTCTGTACCACCAGCTGAAGCTGCAGGAGCTGCGTTGGTAGCTGCAGATGGTCTGCCGGCTGCAGGGGTAACAGCAGGAGCTGCAGATACGGTAGGTTTAACTACTTTGATAGCTTTTGGTTTAGCTACAGGTTGTTCAAATTCTACAGTGAAAGGGGTGCCGTTAACTTCTACTTTAGCGACAGAATCTTCCACTTCATTGATGGTAACTTTATAGTCGCTACCATTGATTTTAAGATTATATTCTTTCATTTCTTTCTATTTTACAAGTGAGATTATTTTTTTAGCTGTGGAGTCTGTCTTAGACCATAAATCTTAGAGCTCCAAGGTGAGTACTTACGTGCCTCGTGCTGAAGGGTGATGGTGAAGCTCTCTTCATCGTGAGCCTCGTTCTCTTCTATAAACAGATGCAATGCCACAGAGATAGCTGCAAATGCTTCAGCTGAGTAGTCTTCAGCTTTAGCTTTAGGTGCAGCTTCACCTTTAACTTCAGCAGCTTTGGTAGCTTTGTCCTGACCTCTCTTGACGCTAAGTTTACCGATATAGGTAAAGATGATAGCAAGGATGATAAGAGCTGTGAATACTACACCCATAGCAGTAATGGTCATAATCCATCCGTAAGGGTCAAGTCTTCCCATACGGTCAGATTTGCTCTCTGCATCTACACCTGCGTTGTTTGTGCTTGGAGATGTTCTCTCCATCACTTGCCAACCTTCACCGCAACCGCAGTTAGAACCGATACCATCCTCAGTACGGCCGAAAGTAACGTTCTCTGCAAGCTCTTTGTTTACAAAGATCTTATCGATAACGGTACGTCCGTCACTACTTACGAAGTAGATAGTGTCGCTCTCTGCAAGTGTGAAGTTTACGTGGAAAGTACCACGGAATGGCTGATTATCCGCCCAGAAAAGTACATGCTGACGTGGTTTGATCTTAGTAAGTACATCACCACGTGGAATAGTGTATTTTTTAAGGTTGGCAGGATCATTAGAAAGATAGCATCCTCCAATGTCCACAGTACCATAAGATGTGTTGAAAAGCTCTACCCAAGCATTCTGCTGGCCGAAGTCATCCTGAAAATCTGTGGTATTCTCCACAAGATATTCATTGATGCGCATCGCGCTCTGCTGCTGTGCACTAAGAGATAGTGACAACACGATAGAACACAACACCAATATGTATCTTAAATTTTTCATTATAGTCTAATTTATTATAGAGGTAGGTTATCGTGTTTCTTAGCAGGGTTGGTAAGTTTCTTGGTAGCAAGTTGCTCCAATGCACGGATTATGCGGAAACGGGTGTTACGAGGTTCGATAACATCGTCGATATAACCGTAGCTTGCTGCTTTGTAAGGGTTACAGAACAAGTCGTTGTACTCTTTCTTCTTAGCTTCAGCGATCTCAGTCTGTTTTGCAGGATCCTCTTCAGCTTTGATATCTTTAGCATAAAGTACAGCCACAGCACCCTCAGCACCCATAACTGCGATGTTTGCAGTAGGCCAAGCGTAGTTGATGTCACCACGAAGCTGTTTACAGCTCATAACGATGTGTGAACCACCATATGATTTACGAAGGGTAACAGTAATCTTTGGAACAGTAGCCTCACCGTAAGCGTAAAGAAGTTTAGCACCGTGAAGGATGATTCCACCATATTCCTGCTGAGTACCAGGAAGGAAGCCAGGTACGTCTACAAGGGTAACAAGAGGGATGTTGAATGCGTCGCAGAAGCGTACGAAACGTGCAGCTTTTCTTGAAGAGTTGATATCAAGAACACCAGCAAGAACCTTAGGCTGGTTAGCTACGATACCCACTGAAGTACCACCCATGTGAGCGAAACCTACGATGATGTTACGAGCGTAGTCTTTGTGAACCTCGAAGAATTCACCATCATCCACGATACCACCGATAACTTCATACATATCGTAGGGAGCGTTAGGACTGTCAGGGATAATCTCGTTGAGTCTGTCCTCAAGACGGTCGATAGGATCCTCGGTAGGAACCACAGGAGCCTCTTCCATATTGTTCTGAGGGATGAAGCTGAGAAGTTTGCGGATAGCTGCAATAGCCTCTTCCTCTGTATCGCATGCGAAGTGAGCAACACCTGATTTTGAAGCGTGAACAGAAGCACCACCAAGTTGTTCCTGGGTAACTTTCTCACCAAGTACCTGTTGTACTACAGCAGGACCTGTCAAGAACATATAGCTTGTACCTTTGGTCATGATGTTGAAGTCGGTAAGAGCTGGAGAATATACAGCACCACCTGCGCAAGGACCAAGGATAGCAGAAATCTGAGGAACAACACCAGACGCAAGGATGTTTCTTTCGAAGATCTCAGCATAACCTGCAAGAGCGTTTACACCTTCCTGGATACGTGCTCCACCTGAGTCGTTAAGACCGATGATAGGGGCACCCATCTTCATTGCCTGATCCATAACTTTACAGATCTTCATTGCAAGGGTCTCAGAAAGTGAACCGCCGAATACGGTGAAATCCTGTGCAAATACGTAAACCAATCTGCCGTCTACTGTACCGTAACCTGTTACAACACCATCACCAAGGAATGTAGTTTTCTCCATTCCGAAGTTAGTACAACGGTGAGTCACGAACATATCGAATTCCTCGAAGCTACCTTCGTCAAGGAGCATCTGGATTCTTTCGCGAGCTGTGAATTTACCTTTTTCGTGCTGAGAGTCGATTCTTTTTTGACCACCACCAAGGCGAGCCTTTTCACGAAGTTCAATCAGCGCTTTAACTTGTTCAAGTTGTTTGCTCATAGTATCTGATTTTATATTGTTGTTTTATTTGGTTTCGTTAGGGTTTTCACAAAGTTCAGTAAGAACACCTACAGTTGATTTTGGGTGAAGGAATGCGATGTTAAGACCTTCAGCACCTTTACGGGGAGCTTTGTCGATAAGTCTTACACCTTTGCCTTCAAGTTCTACAAGTGCATTCTGAACACCGTCAGCTACTGAGAAAGCGATGTGGTGGATACCTTCACCTCTTTTTTCAATGAAGCTTGCGATTGTTCCGTCAGGAGATGTGCTTTCCAAAAGTTCAATTTTAGTTTGTCCGATTTTCAAGAAAGCGGTCTTAACTTTCTGGTCAGCAACCTCTTCAATAGCGTAGCATTTAAGGCCAAGTACATTTTCATAATATGGAAGAGCCTCTTCGATAGATTTGACTGCGATTCCAATGTGCTCAATATGAGATAGATTCATAATGATTTATTTTATAGTTTAGTAATTTAGTTAACTGTCTTAATTATTCTTCAGATGTCATTGTGTGATAAACGTTCTGTACGTCATCATCATTCTCAATTCTTTCAAGAAGTTTGTCAAGAGCCTCTTTCTGCTCACCGCCAAGAGGTTTCAAAGGAACGTTAGGAATCCTTTCAAATCCACCTGAGAGGATTTCGAAACCGTTCTCTTCAAGATATTTCTGGATTGCACCGTAAGATTCGAATGCTCCGTAAATAACAATCTGTTTAACTACAGAACCATCCTCTTTCTCCTCTTCATTCATGTAAACATCCTCTACATTGAAATCGATAAGTTCCAATTCGAGTTCTTCCATGTCGACCTCTTTGTTGCCGTTTACTTTGAAGACACACATGCGGTCAAACATAAATTCAACACTACCTTGTGTGCCAAGTGCACCGCCAAATTTTGTGAAGTAACTTCTGATGTTTGCAACGGTTCTGTTGTGGTTGTCTGTAGCGGTTTCAATCAGAATTGCAATACCGTGAGGACCGTAACCTTCGTATACGATCTCCTTGTAATCTCCCTGATCTTTTTCAACAGCCCTTTTGATTGCCCTTTCAATATTCTCCTTGGGCATATTCTCACTGCGTGCAGTTTGAATAAGTGTTCTCAGCCTTGGGTTGTTAGCAGGGTCGGACCCTCCAGCTTTGGCAGCAATTGTGATCTCTTTTCCAATTCTGGTAAATACGCGGGCCATATTACCCCAACGCTTAAATTTACGTTCCTTGCGGAACTCAAACGCTCTTCCCATACCTTAAATAATTATAGTGCTTGTTGTTCTTTTAGTCTTTGGATGTATTTGTCGATTTCGTACCCTTCAAGAGTTTGAGGATATTTCTCTTTGATAGATTCGTATACTTTCAATGCCTTGCTTGCATTCTGCAACTCTTCGTACATGATACCTGCTTTCAAAAGGTAACCTGCAGCATATGCGTTGTCAGCTTCGTTTGCAGCTTTGTCATAGTATGAAGCGGCAGTGGTAAAATCGCTCTTGTATGCATATGCATCACCGATGCAAGCCAAAGCACGAGCTTTCATGATTTCGTCTTTACCGTTGTATTTCTTCAAATACCAGATAGCATTGTCATAGTTGCCGATGTGAAGTTCGCAGACACCTGCGTAGAAATACATAGCCTGACCAGCTTTTTTGCCATATTCATCAATGATTTGAGCAATACCCATTGCACTGCCGTCACCGTTCAGTGCATCAAAATAGTTTCCACCACGGAAATATTGCTCTGCAACGTATGATTGGTCGATTGCCTCTTTCTGCAATGGTTTGATGTAGAACTGGATTGTTGCCAAAATAATAGCTGCGACAACTACAAGACCAACACCTGAATAGATGATGACTTTAGAGTACTTTTTGAAGAATTGCTCTGTTTTTGAAACTGCCTCACCAATGTTTTGAGCTGCTTCAACATTCTGATTTTTAACGTTTTTTGCCATTATAATTAGATTTAATATTATTTTTCCACAAAATATCACGCAAATATAGCAAAAACAAAGAAAACAAACCTAAAAAATTTATCAACAATTGTTTCGACAGAATTTCCTATATTCGCACTCAAATTTCAATCGGAATGTATATCAGAAGAGTCATATTGTCCCATTTCAAGAATATCGCATCAGCTGATCTGACTTTCTCCCCCACAATCAACTGCATCTGCGGAGACAACGGGGAGGGGAAGACAAATCTGCTTGATGCTATCTACTATTTGTCAATGACAAAGAGCTTTCTCCAGACTTCGGATAAATTTACATATTCCTATGGGGAGAATGAGGCGGCGCTGTGCGGATATTATGCAATGGATGGTGGTGAAGAGAAAATTTCCATCGGTGTGAGGAGCAATGGGGATAAGTTGGTCAAGAAAAACGATAAGTGCTATAGCCGTATTTCCGAGCATGTGGGGCATATACCGATTGTTGTCATTTCTCCATCAGACACCTCCCTCATTCATGACTCAGGGGAGGAGAGAAGACGCTTTATGAATGTTGTCCTCTCACAGACAGATCCCCAATATCTCAGGGCAATGCAATCCTACAACAGGGTCCTCCTTCAGAGAAATAAACTACTGAAAAGTGACCTTCCCCCTTCAGAGATACTTCTGGAGGCATTCTCCGGACAATTGGCCAGGGATGGGGAGTACATATACAAGAAAAGGGGAGAACTGGCAGATATTCTCAATGAGTTGTCTGCATTCTTTTACAAAGAACTTTCGGGTGACAAAGAGTGTGTTTCACTTGAATATATTTCCGATTTGAGCAAAGGAAAACTCTCTGAGCTCCTATCCCTCTCTTTCAATAGGGATATTGCTCTCAAATATACCTCAGTGGGTATTCAAAGAGATGATTACCAATTCAATATGGGCAGTTATCCATTGAAAAAATGTGCTTCACAAGGGCAGCAGAAGAGTTTCCTTATCTCTTTGAAATTGGCCCAACTGTCAATGATGAAGCAGATATATGGTTTTTCACCTATTCTCCTCCTGGATGATGTTTTTGACAAACTCGACATGAAGAGGGTAGAACACCTGATCAATATGGTCAGCAATGAGGGGTTCGGACAGATATTTGTTACAGACAGCAACAAGGTGAGGATAGCTGAACTTGTGAATAAGATTGACAGTCACAGCAAGTTCTTCACAGTGACTGGTGGAGCTTTCACCGAATTGTAAAAATCTCAGGTATGAAGAGGCAAGATGCAATCCCGTTGGGGGACTTGATTAGTGAGCTTACAAAGAGACTCGGTATCGAAGAGCAGATGAAGAGTGTAAGGGTGTATCAGGCCTGGGACGAAGTGGTGGGAAATAGGGCGGCGAGGTGTACCGTGAAAAAATTCTATAGGGATAAGGATAAGATTCTGTTCTGCACGATGAACTCCTCTATCCTTGCAAATCAGATGTATTTCCAGTCCCAGCTGATCCAGAAAAGGATCAATGAAGTGTTGGGTGAACCTCTTGTAGATAAAGTAGTTCTCCGTTAGATATGAAAATTGTAGCAGATAAGAATATCCCTTTCCTGCAAGGTGTGCTTGAACCATATGCAGAGGTGCTCTATCTTCCTGGAAAAGAGATAGATTCTACCGCTGTCCGGGATGCGGATGCCCTCCTTGTCAGGACAAGGACAGTTTGTAACAAGAGTCTTCTTGAGGGGACCAAAGTGAGTTTCATCGCCTCTGCAACAATAGGGACAGACCACATTGACAAGGGGTATCTCTCATCAAGGGGTATCGCATTTTCGAGTGCACCAGGATGTAATGCCGGTGGTGTCATGCAGTATGTCCATACAGCTCTTTTCTCTGTTGCCACTGCCAAAAATATCCCTCTGAAGGGGAGGACTCTGGGGGTGATAGGGGTAGGAAATACAGGAGGAAAGGTGGCAGAATTGGGAGAGTTTCTGGGTTTCAGAGTCTTGAGAAATGACCCTCCGAAAGAGGCTTGTGCAGCAGACAAGTCGATATACTCTCCGTTGGATTATCTGCTGGAGCAATCCGATATTGTAACGCTCCATGTACCTCTTGACCATGCGACAGATGGGCTGGCTGATGATGCATTTTTCAGAAAAATGAAAAATGGTGCAATATTTGTCAATGCATCCAGGGGAGAGGTGGTAGTGGAAGAGGCTCTGATGGAGGCCAGGGAAAAGTTGGCGGCTATTATACTCGATGTTTGGAGGGGAGAGCCATCGTCAATATCTGATGCTTTAATAGAGATGGCAGATATTGCAACACCACATATAGCTGGGTACTCCTATGAAGGTAAGATCAACGGAACTTCTATGGTTGTTCAGGCACTTGCTCACCATTTCGGGATAGATGAACTCAAAGATTTTGTCCCGGAACACACACCTGCTCCTAAACTTGATATTTCAAGGGAGATGACCCAAGATGAGATAGCTGCACAATTTTTGAAAATCTTCCCTATTTACGAACTTGACAAGAGTCTGAGGTGTACACCCTCCGATTTTGAGAAAATAAGGTCTGAGTATGTTTACAGAAGAGAATTTGTTTGGAAATAATATGAAACTCTTAAAAAGAATCCTCTCCCTTTTCCTCCTTTTGGTACCATTTGTGTCAAACGGACAGGAGCCATATTTCGGTACAAAAGAGGGGATGGTCCTGAAGTATACCCGAACAGAGAACGACGGAAAAGTGAAATGGTATCATGAGATGAAGATTCATAAAGTAACCCCGGACAGCATTATATATTCTTCCCAGTTGTTCAATTCAAAAAACAAACCCTATACAAAGAATGTTCCTAAGATGAAAGCCTTTGTTGATAGTGCAGGGGTAGGAATCAATGTAGCCGAATCGATGGGTGCAATTTTCCACTCTATACTTGGAGAGAATACAAAAGTGGAGAGTGACGGGGACAACTCATATCTTCCTGATGATATGGAGGCTGGAGATACCCTTGCCGATGCATTCTGCACAGTCAGGGCACTTGGGATGAAGATGAAAATATCTGTAACCCAGAGGAGAGTGCTGAGATTTGAGACGCTTGAGACATCTGTCGGTACTTTTGATTGTGTGGTGGTGAGGGAGAGAAAAGTGGAAAAAGGGATGGGACGTAACAGACGGACTGTTGCCGATACCTGGTATTCGAGAGGGTATGGGATGATACGTCACGATACATACAATGAGGATATGGAACTCCTTACCACAGAACGAATCAGTTATATCCGTCTATAACCGTTTATACTCGTCTAAAATACGATTCTTGCTTTCATGTTATTCTATATTTGTGTAGAAAAAACAAATATTAGTGATATGAGAAAACTTGTTTCTGCTTCCCTATTTACCCTGATTCTTGGGGGATGTTCATGGATTGAAAATGTATTCAGAACAGATGTGGAGTATATATGGAATCTTGACCATAAGGAGGTTACCGTATCATCAGATATTCCAGGAAGCGTTGCGGTATCAGGGGGGAAGATTCCGGATGAGCTGGAGTGGGAGGTTATACCTTCGGGGATTGTGAGGGGAAAGAGTTCTGCCGATGGAAAAAGGTATTTTTTGGAGTATATAAAAGAGGGGGAGGGGGAAGTAGTCGCCTCTTACGGAGATCAGGAGCGGAGGTGCCGATTTATCTCCATGAGATATAGCCATACAGGTCTCCATCTGAAGGTGAACGGTTCAGATCTCTATTTTCCTATGATTGAGACCTACAATGATACACGGGAGTTTGATGTGCATGTAGATGCAGATACCATCAAGATTGAGATATGCGGTTTTATCCCCGAAGGTGATTTCAAATCTATGACGGTGCTGAATATTTCACTTGTGGGCTCGATACTCCCCAATTCTTCTCCAGAATATGACGGTACCCTATTTACTAAGTTTACCGAATATGATAAAGGGTGGTTTGAGTCAGATATCTGGAACTGGTATCTCTCCTCAATATATGAATCTCCCAATTTGTTACATCTGAAAGGGATGAAGATGGAGAATTATGCCCTTGTCTCTGAACCTTCGCCCGATGGGGAGGTGGTGATATTGACGATAGAATCGAAAGGGTATAAAAAGGAGAAGTACTCCAACTTCAGAATCGTATTCAGACCCTTAAAGTCGGAGTACTGATTGATATTACACCCCCCCTCCAGATATATTGAACAGGACACTGCTTTGCCTGATGTAGAGCAGGGCATTTTTTTCGGTTTCATTGATATGAATGAACATCCCATGGAGCCCGTCATAGATATCCCCTGTGGTGGGGCTGATCAGGTAACTTTGCGCGGGGATGTATGTGAAGATGTCGTATTCTGGGTTGGGTGTCAAGTCGGGGTTGTAGGTGGTATTGATATTGATCAGCGAAGATATCTGATTTATCTCGTTGTGATTCTTGCTTATGTAGTGTCTTGATCCATCATTTTCCCCATTTATACATTTGTACTTGTCGAGTTTTGTCAGAAGATCTTCAAGCCCTCCATCTTCAATTCTCGACCAGCTGTATGGGTGCCATTGGCTGAAGAGTGAATAGGATATCTTCAACTTCCCTTCGATGGGATTGACATCTGTATGGGGTATTTTACCCGGCTCAATCCCCACCTGGTATTCAAGGTATAGATAGACATCAATCTCTATTTCATTTGAGTAATACTCTCCCGATTTTGCCTTGATATAGTATCTGCCAGATGTGCTGTTGAGTGCTGTGAGAACCCCTGATGGGGATATGTGAAATTGGTTCGACTGGTTTATATTCTGATGATTGGAATCGTAAAACATCCACTCTACACCACTTCCCAAATGGTTCTCGATATCAAGGGTTAATGTTGTCGGAATCCCCGGAATATCTCTGTCAAGGGTGAAATTGATATTGGCGAGTGATTTCCCAGATGAAGAGATAGTTAGTGCAGGGAGTACCCTCACCCATATCTCCTTGTATATGGATGGAGAGTGGATATACTGGCCACGGATAAGGACATCGTACCACTCGGTAGGCTTCTCTCCACATATAGTTCCGTCTTCAGATATGGAGATGTATTCATCTCCGCCAACTACGCTCCAGGAGAACATGTCGTGGGCTTGAATTGGTGTTGTAGAGTAGTTTATCTTTTGTTCAACTCCTTGATATATAGTGATATAATTGTCTGAATAAATAGTGGGGGAGAGAATGTTGCAATCAACTTCGTCATACCCTGTGGTCTGGAGTGTTGCCCTGATTTTGATATTCCCTTCGGAAAGTGGATGTATGGTACCATCAGAGGAGATAGTTGCTTTATCCACATCGCTGCTGCTCCATGTAATATCAGCATCGGATGGGGAGTATGAGGAGAGAGCAATTTGTTCTTTTATCCCTACATAGAGCTGTAGAGGGGGTGTAAGAGATATTTCACCGACACTTACCGTTGTCTCTATCTCTTTAGTAATGGAGTTGAGTTCCCCTTTTACTTTGTACCTGGCAATTTCTCCCGATTTTCTACCGACTGGATTGTGTGCAGTCAGATAATTGCCATTCAATTGAAGAGCCTCATCTCCAGAGATCTTTTCAAGTGAATATATGGGGGTTCCTGCAGGATTTGCAGTGTAGGAAATTGAGAATGGAGTATTGTAGTTGGGGTATAAAATATCGGGTATTTCATCAATAGAAAAATCCATCTCTCTTACTTTTATTTCTCCGTATGCAACAAGACCTTTATCTACAGTAGTGGCAGAGATGGTGCAACTTCCGGCAGAGATAGCAAAGATTGTCCCATCTGAAGAGATTGTCGCAATATCCTTGTTGCCTGATGACCATATAACCCTTTTGTTGTTTGCATTTTCGGGAAGTACTTTCGCCTCAAGTGCAGCAGATTGCCCTTCAAACAGTTCAAGTGTAGAGGGGATAATCTCTACCGATGTCGGGAATATGTAACTGTCAACCACGATCTTTACCTCGCAGCTTACCCCAGATCCATCTTTGGCAGTTGCCTTGATGATACATTCTCCATCTCCTGTAGAGGTTACAGTCCCATTATCGGAAACGGTGGCAACAGATGGATCGGTCGATTCCCATTCCAATGAGTTGTTATAGGCATCAGCAGGTTCAATGGTAGGGGTGAGAAGGAGATTGTCACCAATTGCTGTGAACTTATGTTCTTGCGGAGAAATAGATATTGCTGTGACATATTTTTTTAGAGATGATTTGTCAATTCTCCAACTGTTCTCCTCAAGCCCCTCTACTGTAAAAGATGTACGGCACAGATACATGTAGTTTCTCTCTATGTCGAAATTGTCAAGCCGTCTCCCGTTGTGGAGGTAGTAGCGGTAGATAAGGTCGTTATCATAGTGCTTTTTGCTCTTGTATCCGACAGTAATCTGAAGATATGTAGCAAGGTCGGCGAGTTCTCCTGGCGGTATATGTGTAGTTTCATCTACATTGGATGGGAGGAGATCACCTTGCATGTTTTCGGGGATCAGAAAATCGACACCCGTTGAGGTGACCGATGAGAGCAACTCACCCTTTTTAACCTCTCCAGAGGGGATTATGTTCTCCAATGTCTCCCCTCTGCTGTTTCTGAAGTATCCTACACAACTGTTTACATTTTTGATAGCAACCTCCTTTATCTCAAATAGTGAGACATCCTCACTCAATGAGGACTTATCTATAATTACCCTGAATTTGGAGACAAGGCGGGTGAGTGGAATTGTAAGTGTTTCCCCTTTGGAGATCCGTTTGAGGGGGAGATGACCACTCATTGGAATCTTCTTCAATCCACCGCTGTCAAATTCCTTTTTTTCGAATTTATGGTTCAGTTTGTTTATCAACTCTTCATCTACTATCGATGAGAGGTCTGAAATCTCTCCGGTGTTGGCTAAAGCATATACCGAGTACTCCTTATCGGTATAGATCTCCATCTTCACCACCTCTTCAATATTGTCAATGTATTTGTAGAATGAGAGTTTTCCCTTTGTATCATATAGGAAGATGTTCAGATCTTCGATCTCATCAATCTTTGCTTCTGATCCCGTCCTGGTGGTGAGGGAGTCGTATTCGAGCCTGAAAGTGATGGTTGAATTTCCCTCCATTGGAGAAGTTTTCTTGCATCCTGCCAATGCTGTGCAAAGGAGTGTTATTCCTAATATAAGTCTTTTCATGTGATCAGTTTATAATATGATTTCGATATACTCTTTGCTCTCAAAACCCTTTACAGATATTGTGAGTGTAAGTTTTGAATAATCAATGGTTAGGTAGAGGTCTTTGAGAGATGGGGCATCCATATCAATGCCATTTTCCTGAAGGATCCCCTCCATCTCAATGGTAAATCCAGACAAATTGAGTGTGAGGTCATTTTTCCCCTGTCGGGTAATCTGGGAGTAATAACAGTAATATGGCTCTTCTGTTGTAGGAGTGTGATAGGGTGATGGAGAGTGGATGAAATTCCCGGATATGATACTGCCATCCAGTTCCCTTCCAATGGATGAAGAGGTGATTTTCAACTCCATACCACGTTCAGGCGGGTACTCCATGACCTTTATGTATGTAGCTATATAGTCCTTGTGCAGAGATACTTCCAATGTGTCATAATCATTCATGAATGAAGTATTTGTAAATTGGGTGTAAAGTGTATCAGCACAATTGCCGGCAGGTGTGACAAAACCGTTGGCGTAGAGCATGGATCTGATATTGGCGAATATCCCAATATTTACCTCCCCTCTGGGGACTGCAATCTCATAAAGGGAGTCTGTGTGTTCAGAGGGGATGGTGTCGTGGATTACTGCACCATTCCCATATCCCAGAATGTAATGGATATTCCAAACCCTTGTCGAGTCACCTCTGAAATCAAATGTTATCCATGTGGGACACTGATCCCTTTGCTCTTTAATCGAACAGGATGAGAGGAGAAGTGAGATGGCAGTTGCTGTGAACAACAGGTATTTCATAATGGTTAAAATGTTTTTTCAAATGTCGGTACTACTACCCAGTCGGTCACACTTAAAGAGAGTTCCAGTGTTCCGGGGATAAGAGGTATGTTAGGATCAAGGGATCCGGGTCTGGTGACAACTATCCCATAACTGTAGTGGGTATTTCTCCCCACACCTCCATCCGTGCCGCTATCATCCAGACCGTACCCTTTCTGATTGATGGGGATAGGGTAGTAGTATGTTACACCATCGAGGTCACCCTGAAGGACAAGCTTGGTCGATTCCTCAATATTGTCGGTGATATTGGAATATGTATAGAAACAGTGTGATGTAGTAATAGGTACGTCTGTAATTCCAACAGAGAGAATCTCTGCCAGAAGTTCCTCTTCAGCACAACCATTTACATCCTCTCCGACAAGTTTTTTGTAATTCATAATGGTTGGGTTAGCGGTAGGGGTGTTGTTGTAGACAATTTTATCCCCATGGGCATTTACCAGGAACAATTTGCAGTTGGTCAGAGACATACCGCTGTATGGGGTTCCTGAGAACTTTGTACTTACCGATTTGAGTTCAATTTTCGAGATGAATCTCTGTACGGTAATAGCTACAGATGATTCGGTTCCGAGTGTGGCGTTGGCCTCTCCATACATTGTAAAGCCAGAGAGCTTTTCACTCTGCAGTTTTGTTACAATCTTCCTGAACTTCTCCAGAGTTGTGACTCCGGTAAAATTGGAACCGTGATCATTTATCAATACACATATAGTTTTTGGCCCCGTTGTGGTAGATACCTCTACAGAGCCGTTCTGGGGTGATATGACCCTTTTGTAGGTCTCCAGCTTCTGGTAATCTTCAGAAGTGGGGGATGTGTTTCGGAAGATGAATATATCTACACTGTTTATTTTATTCTCCTCTGCAGAACTCTGTACTACAGTGCTTTTTGTTATCTCAGAATCAATATTCAGAGATAGTACAGCACTCTGATTCTCATTACTGTCGCAGGGGCAATCTGGTTTGCTGCAGGATGCAGCAATGACGGCAACACAAAACAATGTGCTGCATAATTTGTTGATTTTCATGATGTTTAATTTATGTAACCGTTAATATTGTATTTTTTAGATAATGCGCTGATTTCCGGGTCTAGGTTCCCTCTGAATCTCATTGCCGGATCTTTTCCGATACTGTTGAGGTAGAATTGTACAGCTCTCTGTTCATCCCCTGTCCTGGCATGAACCAATGCCAGCATATAGTCCCTCTTCGCCGATTCTTCAAGCCCTTCAAGGATTGCTTTGGCAGATGCGTTGTAGTCGAGACTCAGATAGGCGATAGCTGTATTTATGTCTTTATAAGGTTTGAGTATATCAAGGGCCTTTTTGTACTCCCTCTCTTTGAGTGCCAGAACTCCTGATGTGTAAACTTTATCTACGGTTGTGGTGTGTATGGTGTCTTTTACCATCCCTTTGCGATGGAGGTGGAAATCAAACCTGACACTCCTGAGATATGGGTATAACACCGATCTGATATACTCATAGTCATCACATTGCCTCAATAGATACTCCTTCCTGTCGTATGGGATATCATCATCAATAATTGCAAGTATCCTCTCTTTCTCTTTCACAAGAGAGTCATTGGCCACCATATCTTTGAGCTTCTCCCAATTCTCTGCTATCGATTTGATTTTGAACGAGAAATCTGGGACAATTCTGGGAATCTTCTCTCCGTTGTCTCGACCTCTCTCCAAGTCAATAGTTATTGTGCTGTTGTTTGTTCTGTTCAATGAATCGGCATATCTTCGGGCATATTCCTTGAAGTAATCTCTGATGGAAATAGCCCGTTCATAAGCGAGTTGCTTGTTAAGGAGATAATTCCCCTCTGGAGAACATGAGGCAGTGATGATAAGGCTGTCAATGTCGTAGGTGTCATTATTCAGAAAACTTGCAATGTTTTCCGAAATCCTCCAGAGTTCGTGCTCGTTTTCATATAGTAATGGGTTGATGACAGATCTCCCCTGTTCAAAATCGATATAGGCCTGTGTGTTAGCCTGTACCCTCCTTTCAACCACCTGTTTTACATATCTGGTAATATCTTCGGCAAATGAGGATACACTTGAGATGTAGAAAGTGATGGGTTTGCTGTCTGGGATCATGTAAAGTCTCTCCCCATCCTTGTAAACACCCCCTCTTATAGCTACATCCACCTTCTTGAGATTTGCCTTTGCCCGGATTGTCTGGGTGTAGCAGTAAACAATGTCTGATGAGGTGGCCAACACTGTGTCAAGCCTGATGATATCTGTCGTGTACGGGTTCCTGACCATTTTCTTGTACATTTTTTCACTCTTGCTTTGACGGTGGTTGTTCAATGATATTTTTCCAGATTTGCGGTAATGGTTGAGGATCTCCTGCAGTGAGATCTCTGAGGTTTCTGACAAGTTCCTTTTCGAGAAAATCTCAATCAGATGGCTGTATCTGAGGAGCGTGCTGTCTGTTATTATTGATGAGAGAAAACGGGAGTAGAGGTCATATCCTCTCTTTTGGCTCAAATGGTATTCATTGCCGGTGACATATATGCACTCCAGATCGATTGTATCCTCCAGAATTTTCATCCTTGGGGTAAATCTGAGTTGCCAGGAGGGATCTTGCAGAGACTTTGGTATAGTTATGTTGAATGACAGATCTATTTTGCCACCCCTTTCGGCGATATTCTTAAATCTTGCAGTTACCACCACACCATCGAGAGATTCATGTGCATAGGTGTTTCCGGCAGAATCTGTGACTGTCTTCATCAAATTCAGCCTCTCTCCATCCAGCCCGGTGACAGTCAGGGTGTCAGAGTATTCCGATGTCATAATTCTGGTTTCTGTCTCTTTATCAAAGCCGTCAGAGACTGCAATTTCGGGTTTTACCCCTGAAGAGCGGATAGCCTCAATTTTTTTAGTGGTGCTGCAGCTTATGACAATAAGGGCAGCAATAACCATAATACATTCTCGTGTCATACCTGATTTGTTAGAAATTATATATTACCGATATTGAAATGTTGTCTGGGGCAATGAAAAATTTCTCCCCTTGGCCGATGAACTTTCCGCATCTGGGAGCATCGTAATGTCTGTATTTTTTCCAACCACCCCAGATTCCCGCACCGAACTCCATATTAATATGTCTTGAGAGGAGAAGTTGATAACCGAACTCCAAACTTCCTCCCAAAGCATCCCCCTCCTCCGTCCTTGGGGAAATAATCCCACCGCTATTGTATATGCAGTACCTTACCTTTCCTCCCCAATACCATCCCGAAAACTGATACCAATTCCAATATCTGGCACCACAGGCAAATGAGAGTTGTTTGTTCTGAAGATATTGATTTGCGGTGTGCCAGTTGAAAGGGTTGTATTTCCCATTGAGATGGATACTCCAATGCCTGCTTATCCCGATTCCTAAATCCCCATTAAATGTGGCAAAATTGAGATATCCCATAAGGTTGGAACCTATGGCGACATTGTTGTTCCCCTTCCCATAAAGGGCAGCCGAAAGGAGGAGAAATGCTAAGATCAGAAGTGTTGTCCGAATTTTTGTGCTCATCTTTTTTTTCTGCAAAGGAAAGTTGCTGGAGATGAACTGAAGTGACAGAATCACAATTTTTTTGCAGAGGTGGGAGAAAAGCTGAAATCTAAAAAATGATTTTTTTTTCGAATATCTTTTTTTTGCAATAACTTTACAGAATCAATTATAAAATCGGAAGATATGACTATAGAACAACAGCTCGAAAATTATAAAAAGGGGTTCCCTTTTTTGAAAGTAATCTCCGCAGCAACCCCACAAAGGGGGATTCGTGTCCTTAATGATGAACAGAAGAGAGAAGCATTGGAGAAATGCAACTCTTTCGGAGGATCTATTGTGAAGTTTGTCCCTGCATCAGGTGCAGCTTCGAGAATGTTCAAGGATTTGTTTGAAGCAAAGGAGATGCTGGAAAACGGATCAGAAGTGAGTGCCAACTCACCAGCTGGTAAATTCCTTGCAAATGTTGAGAAATTCCCATTTTATGATGGGGAAAAATTTGCAGGAAAAAGTGATAAAGAGGTTCTTGAGTTTGTGCTGACAAATAAAGGGCTCAATTATGGTGCGAAACCTAAAGGACAGTTGTTGTTCCACAGTTATCCGCAAGAGGTGAGAACCGCATTTGAAGAGCATCTGGTTGAGGGGGCATTGTATGCCAAAACCCAAGGTTCTGACGTCGTGAAGATGCATTTTACCGTATCTCCGGAGCATATGGATGGATTTATCTCTCTTCTGGATAGTGTGAAGGCAAAATATGAGGAGAGATTCGGGTGCATATACCATATCTCTTTCTCTACCCAAAAATCTGAGACAGATATGATAGCAGTCAACGAGGATAACACACCATTCCTGAAAGAGGATGGAAAACCCCTTTTCCGCCCCGGCGGACATGGTGCTCTGCTAAGCAATCTTAACGATACAATAGGGGATGTTGTTGTTGTGAAGAATATTGATAATGTGGTGAAAGAGTCTTTGATTGAAGAGACTGTAAACTGGAAGAAGATATTGATCGGTACTTTGTTGGATGTTCAGGGCAAAGTGTTCGGTTACCTTCGCAAGATGGATGAATGCCAAGGGTGCTGCAAGGATCTTTGTGATGAAATTGAGAAGTTCCTTGATGATACATTCTGTGTTAAATTGCCTGAGAATCTCCCGGCCGAGAGACGTTGTGAATATCTGAGAGGTAAATTGAACCGTCCTGTAAGGGTTTGCGGCATGGTTAAAAATGAGGGGGAACCTGGTGGCGGCCCTTATGTTGTCTATGACTCTGATGGCTCAACATCTCTTCAGATTCTTGAGGGTGCACAATTGAATACCAAGGATGCCGCTGTTGAGGCATTGGTGAAAGAGGCCACACACTTCAATCCTGTGGATCTGGTATGCTCTTATGTAGATTATAAAGGGGACAAATTTGATTTGATGAAATATACTGATCCGGCAACAGGATTCATAAGTTCCAAGAGTTATCAGGGAAGAACCCTTAAAGCACAGGAGTTGCCCGGTTTGTGGAATGGGTCAATGAGTAACTGGAACACCCTTTTCGTAGAGGTTCCTCTAATTACTTTTAATCCTGTGAAAACAGTTCTTGATCTTTTGCGCAAAGAACACGCATCAGAATAACCCCGTTTCAAACGGGTGCCTTGCAAGAGGCAGTTTAGCTAGTGGGTGATAATCTCCTTTAAGACCAATAGGTGTGGCATGGCGGATATCACTCACTATTTGTATGCAGTTTCTGGCTTCGCTGATTCTGAAACCTTCGCCACTTAGAATTTTCTGATAACTCAAAGTGTGAAGTTCTGTGAACCCCTCACTGAATTCAAATTCAGAGCCGTCGATGCTTAGTGTACGGTATGTCCTTTTCTCCCCTTCAACGGCATTTTCTGGAAGATTGTCTGCGTTGATGCTCAGGAAATAGCGGACTCTTGCCCTTTTGAGTTCGAGGTATCCTGCCACCCGGTCAAAACTCTTGACGTGGACGATATTCTGTTTCACTTCGCCGAATATCCACTGGAGCATATCGTAGAAGTGTACACCGATATTTGTTGCTACACCACCGCTCTTGGATTCATCCCCTTTCCATGAGGTATAGTACCAGTTGCCGCGGGATGTTATATATGTCAGATCGACATCGTATATCTTATCCTGGGGACCCTCTTCGATTTTCCTCTTCAGTGCTGCAATGGAGTCGTGAAGTCTGAGCTGTAGGATGTTGTAAGCCTTATGGCCTGTCTCATTTTCATATTTGATGAGGGCATCAAGATTGTGAGGATTCAATACAACAGGTTTTTCACAGATGACATCACATCCCAATCTCAATCCGTATCTGATGAAGGCATCATGGGTGTGGTTCGGGGTGCATATCGAAACCCAATCAATGGGGGAATCACTGTGCATCCTCTTGGAGCAGTATCTGTCGAACTGTTCATTCTCTACAAAGAAATTGCATTTTGGGAAAAAACTGTCCAATCTCCCAACACTGTCGAAGCGGTCGTATGCTGCAATGAGTTCATTTCCAGTGTCTTTAATTGCTTTTAAGTGTCTTGGGGCAATGTATCCGGCCGCACCAATCAATGCAAAATTGTAACTCTTCATAGATATTCTGTTATAGGCTTATAGGCTCCAATAGGCCATTTTTTCAATCTTATTTCTATATAACCCTTTTATGTCGACAAGGAGTGGATTGTCAGAGGTGATGGAGAGGAAGTAATCCTCTGTTAGATTTTTGTACTGGTCGTGTGCAACGGCAACGACTACAGCATCATACCCTTTTCCAATCTCTGATGATAGAGGGAAACCATATTCGTTGAGAACCTCTTGGGAAGATGCATAAGGGTCAACGACATCAACATTACAACTGTACTCCTTCAATTCATTTACGATGTCTGCCACTTTGGTGTTGCGGATATCTGAAACATTCTCCTTGAATGTGATTCCCAGGACGAGAACATTTGCTTCATGAATACTTTTCCCCAGTGAGATAAGTTTCTTTACCACTTTTTTTCCTATGTAACCACCCATGCTGTCGTTGATGAACCGGCCGGCAGTGATTATCTTGGTGTGGTATTTCAATTCACTCGCCTTGTGAACCATATAGTATGGGTCAACTCCGATGCAGTGTCCTCCGACGAGGCCAGGGTAGAATTTCAGGAAATTCCATTTTGTTCCGGCAGCTTCCAGAACATCGTAAGTGTTTATCCCCATCCTCCCAAAAATGATTGAGAGTTCGTTCATCAGTGCTATATTTACATCCCTCTGGGTGTTCTCAATGATTTTGGCAGCTTCTGCCACCTTGATGTTGGGGGCACGGTGTACACCTGGTTTGACGACAAGTTCATAAATTCTGGCAATGTTTTCAAGTGCCTGCTGATCGCACCCCGATACTATCTTGATGGTGTTGGGAAGGGTGTGGACTTTTTCACCAGGATTTATCCTCTCTGGAGAGTATCCGAATTTGAAATCTTCACCCCCCTTAAGTCCGCTCCATTTCTCGAGGATGGGGATGCAGTCCTCTTCAGTACAACCTGGATAGACTGTCGATTCGTACACAACATAATCCCCCTTTTTGAGAGCCTTGCCGACAGCCTCCGATGCACCTTTCAATGGGGCAAGGTCGGGTTTGTTGTATTTGTCTATGGGGGTAGGTACTGCGATGATGAATACAGATGCCTGGCGGAGTGTCTCTATATCCGAAGTGAATTGTATGTCAATGTTGTCGAAGGCGCTGCTGTCAAGTTCACCGCATGGATCAATCCCTCTTCTCATGTCAGAGAGGCGGTTTTCATTGATGTCGTATCCGATTACGGAGAGCTTTTTAGCAAATTCCAGGGCAATGGGGAGACCTACATAACCTAACCCAACAACGGCCAGTTTCCCCCCTTTTTTGATCAATCTTTCATACAATTCCATCCTGTATCAACTTTTTTATAAGTTTGTCGCCTAAGTGTTCGCAAAATTACCAATTTTTCCTAATTTTGCGTGAATTTTTATATTTATTGTTATGCATACAGAGCCTATTGAAATTTTCAACTCGATTGAAACCCCCTTCTATTACTACGATATGGATCTCCTTAGAGAGACTCTTGACGTGTATAATTCACATTTGAACAAACATAACTACATTGCCCATTATGCGATGAAGGCAAATGCTGAGAAACGTATCATGGACGAGATCAGAAAAGCCGGTTTCGGTGTTGACTGTGTGAGTGGTAATGAGGTTAAGCTTGCTATCAAATATGGTTTCTCTCCCGATAAAATCGTCTATGCAGGTGTAGGCAAAAGTGATAAGGAGATTAAGGCTGCACTTAAAGCCGGTATCTATGCTTTCAATTGTGAGTCCATTCCGGAAATTGCAGTTATCGGAGAGTTGGCAAAATCAATGAACAAAGTGGCTCATATCTCTATCAGGGTAAATCCCGATATTGATGCTCATACCCACAAATACATCAGCACAGGAAAGAAAGAGGACAAGTTCGGTATCTCTCCATGGATGTTTGAAGATGTGCTTAACCTGGTACAGACTTCAGATCACCTTGAACTGATCGGACTTCACTTCCATATCGGTTCACAAATTACCGAACTTGGTGTGTTCAAGACCCTTTGCGAAAGGGTAGAGGTGCTTCAGAAATGGTTCCTTGACAGAGGAGTACTTGTGGAGAGCCTTGACCTTGGTGGTGGCCTGGGTGTAGATTATCAAGATCCGATGGGCAATCCTATTGCAAATTTCGAGGAGTATTTCTCAATCATAAACAAAAACCTTATTGTCCGTCCAGGCCAATCTGTCCACTTCGAACCAGGTCGTGCTATCGTGGCTCAATGCGGCTCTTTGATCTCACGTGTCCTTTATGTGAAGAAAGGAAAAGGGATCAAGTTTGCAATTCTTGATGCCGGTATGAATGACCTTATCAGACCTGCCCTTTATCATGCTCACCATAAGATTGAAAACCTTACATCTACAGGGAGAAAGATGAGATATGATGTTGTTGGGCCTGTTTGCGAATCAAGTGACTTCTGGGATAAGAAAGTTTTGTTGCCAGAGACCAGCAGAGGTGATATTATTGCAATCCGTTCGGCAGGTGCTTACGGTCAGGTGATGGGTATGAGATACAACCAGAGAGATCTCGCAAAAGCTTACTATTCTGACGATTTTAAGAAATAGATTTATAAAGAATTATGTTTGAGAACTTAACCGAGAAGTTAGAGAGGTCCTTCAAGATATTGAAGGGGCAAGGGAAGATTACAGAAATCAATGTGGCTGAAACCTTGAAAGAGGTTAGACGCGCTTTGTTGGATGCCGACGTCAGCTACAAGATAGCAAAGACTTTCTGTGATGATGTGAAGCAGAAGGCTATAGGTCAAAATGTCCTTACAGCTGTCCGCCCCGATCAGATGATGGTGAAGATCGTTCATGATGAATTGACCTCATTGATGGGAAGTGAGTTTTCCGATATAAACATAAAAGGGAATCCCGGTATTGTCCTCGTTGCAGGTCTTCAAGGTTCCGGTAAAACAACATTCTCAGGTAAACTGGCACTCAACTGCAAGAACAAAAGGGGATTGAGAGTCCTTCTTGTGGCCGGTGACGTTTATCGTCCCGCTGCGATTGAACAGTTGAAAGTACTCGGTAATCAGATCCAGGTTGATGTCTATACCGAAGAGGGGTGCAAAGAGCCTGTGAAGATTGCAAAGAATGCCGTTGCAAAGGCAAAAGCGGAGGGTTACTCTCTGGTTATTGTCGATACAGCCGGTCGTCTTGCTGTTGATCAGGAGATGATGAATGAAATTGCTGCTGTCAAAGAGGCAATCAATCCGACAGAGATCCTCTTTGTCGTCGATGCAATGACAGGCCAGGATGCTGTCGAAACAGCAAAGGCATTCAACGACAGGTTGGACTTCGATGGTGTTGTTTTGACCAAGATGGATGGTGATACCCGTGGTGGTGCTGCCCTCTCTATCAAGGCTGTGGTAAACAAACCGATCAAGTTTATCAGCTCAGGAGAGAAAATGGAGGCTCTTGATGTATTCCATCCAAAGAGAATCGCCGACCGTATCCTTGGTATGGGTGACGTTGTTACTTTGGTGGAGAAGGCGCAGGAACAATACAATGAGGAAGAGGCCCGCAAACTCCATAAGAAACTTGCTAAAGACCAGTTTACTCTGAGCGATTTTTATGATCAGATCCAGCAGATCAAGAAGATGGGTAATATCAAGGATCTTGCCTCTATGATTCCAGGTGTCGGGAAGGCTATTAAAGATGTAGATATCGATAACAGTTCATTCAAGGGTGTTGAGGCGATAATCCTCTCGATGACACCTGAAGAGAGGGAGAATCCCCAAATTATCAATGGTAGCAGACGCCGAAGAATCGCAATGGGTAGTGGTACATCTGTTGCTGAGGTAAACAAGTTGCTCAAACAGTTCGAAGATACTAGAAAAATAATGAAAACAGTTGCGGGTGGCGGTATGAAGAACGCTATGCGCAATATGAAATCAATGAGAAGGAGATAATCTGAGATGGTAATTTTAGATGGAAAACAGACAGCAGCTGCAATAAAAAAAGATATTGCAAAGCAAGTGGAAGAGTTGGTTGCCAAAGGGTACAGAAGACCATGTCTGGTCGCTGTACTTGTTGGAGAGGATGGAGCCAGCAAAACATATGTAGCCAATAAAGAGATGGCTTGCAAAGAGGTCGGTTTTGACTCTGAAGTGTTTCGTTTTCCTGCTGAAATTACCCAGGAATCTCTTTTGAAGGAGATAAAGAGGCTCAATGAGGATGATGGCGTAGATGGCTTTATTGTCCAGTTGCCTCTCCCTTCACATATTGATGAGCAATCGGTCATTGATGCAATCAATCCATTGAAAGATGTTGACGGATTCCATACATCCAATGTGGGTAAAATGATTCTTGGAGAGGAGGAGGCTTTTATCTCTGCAACCCCTTACGGTATCGTTGCCCTCATGGAGCTGAATAATGTTGAAACTGCCGGTAAACATTGTGTTGTAATTGGCAGAAGCAACATTGTGGGAAGACCTGTTGCAAACCTCCTTTCACAAAAAGGAAAAGATTGTACAGTGACTATTTGCCACAGCCGGACAAGGGATCTTGAGAAATTTACAAAGGATGCAGATATTATCATTGCTGCACTTGGATCACCGGAGTTTCTTAAGGAGAATATGGTCAAAGAGGGGGCAGTAGTGATTGATGTGGGGATTACCAGAATTCCGGATGCTGCCAGGCCAAAAGGGTATAGAATCGTGGGGGATGTCGATTTTAAGAATGTTGCCCCGAAATGCTCATTCATAACCCCGGTTCCCGGTGGAGTAGGCCCTATGACTATTGTCTCATTGATGCAGAATACCCTTAAAGCATTCAGACGTTCCATTAAATAAATATTCCGCTATGAAAAGAAGAGACTTTCTTAAAACCGCTTTGGTCGGTGCTGTGGCAGGTGCTGTCAAGGTTGATGGCAACACTTTGTTGGCAGCAGATAAAAGTTCAGATCCACAAACCCCAAATGATCTTGTCGCAGTGATGGGTGGTGAACCCGTCGAATTGTACAGAAAAGGTATTGAGGCGATGGGTGGCATGAAGAGGTTTGTAAAAAAAGGTCAGAAAGTTACTGTCAAACCAAATATAGGATGGGATAAGACACCGGAGTATGGGGCAAACACCAATCCGTTGCTTGTGGCTGAAATTGTGAAGGATTGCTTGGCTGCCGGTGCTGAGGAAGTTGTTGTGTTTGACCACACTTGTGATGAGTGGGAGGGGTGCTACAAGAATAGCGGCATTGAAGAGGCTGCCAGAAAAGCCGGGGCAAAAGTGGCATTTGCCCACGATGACAAGTATTACAGGGAGGTAGAGCTCCCTTTGGCTGTGAAGATGAAGAAGGCAAAGATTCACGAAGCAATCCTCGATTGTGATGTGTGGATAAATGTTCCTGTACTTAAAAATCATGGCGGGGCCAAGATGACTATCGCTATGAAGAATTATATGGGCATAGTATGGGATAGAGGTTACCTACACCGTCATAATCTTCAGCAATGCATTGCCGATGCAACTACATTTGAAAAAAGGCCTGTCCTCAATATTGTTGATGCTTACCGCATTATGACACAGAATGGTCCAAAAGGTAAGAGCCTTGATGATGTCCAGTTGGCAAAAGCTATTTTTATGTCGACCGATATCGTGGCTGTGGATACTGCAGCGACAAAATTCTTTTCACAATATAGGGAGATGAACCTCGATTCTCTTCCATATCTATCTATGGCACAGAGTGTGAAGGTCGGCACTATGGATATTGACTCACTTAAAGTGGAGAGAATTAAACTATAGGTTATGTATAAGAAACTCAGATGGATAAGGGTAGGAGTGGCGACAGTCACTCTTCTCCTTTTTATAGTGGCATTCACATTTGTAGGGAGAGAACTGGAAAATGTCTATTGGGTCGCAAAACTCCAGTTTATCCCATCCCTTGTATCATTCCTTAGTGGCGGGGCACTTGTCTTTTTCTTTTTTGTCCTGATGACTCTCCTTTTTGGAAGGGTCTATTGTTCTTTGTTCTGCCCCCTTGGGATTATGCAGGATGGTGTCTCAAAGGTGGCCTCATTGTTCAAAAGCAAGAAAGGGAAGAGGTATAAGTATTCAAAACCACATACAATCCTCAGGGTTACAGTTTGTTTTGTCTCATTCCTTGCTCTCCTGATTTTCGGAGCGAGGATGTTTGCATGGATAGATCCGTATTCAAACTTCGGAAAGATTGCATCCCAGCTGATAGATCCGGTTTTTATTGCAATCAATAACCTTCTCTCTTCAATCTTCCCTGAATACATTTTCCACAGAAGCTACTCTGCTGTTGTGTGGGGGTCATTCGTGTTCGGTGCACTGTTCGCCCTCGTTGTTGTCGTTATGAGTATGTTCAGAGGGAGATTGTATTGCAATACAATTTGTCCTGTAGGAACCCTTCTGGGGTATATTTCAAAGGTCTCGCTGTTCAAACTTGCAATAGATAAGGATGAGTGTATCAAATGTAATGCCTGTGCACATGTGTGCAAGGCGGAGTGTATTGATACTCAGACTCAGGAGGTGGATGAAAGCAGGTGTGTGGTGTGCCTGAATTGTACAACTGTATGCAAGAAGCAAGGACTTAAGTTTGTGAAGCGTTCAAAATTGAACAGGGGGGTGAAGTCGGGAGATCCTCAGATGAAGGGGAGAAGAGAGGCGATGGGGGCTATCGCAGGGCTTGGAGCTTTGCTCGTTGCAAGAGAATTCGTTTCAAATTCGGAAAAGAGGTCCGGTGTAGAGGGTAATGTTGCCGGAAGTGACAGGGTACTCCAGGGGATAATCCCTCCGGGTGGAATCAGCCTTGAACATCTGAAAAATAATTGTACTGCATGCCAGGCTTGTGTAGAGGCATGTCCTAACAGAATTATCTCACCTGCATTCGGAGAGTACGGATTGAGCAATCTTATGCTCCCTGTAATTCACTATAACAAACAATTTTGCGGCTTCAATTGTAACGTCTGCAGCAATGTGTGTCCGAATGGGGCACTCCTCCCTTTGAGTGTTGAACAAAAAAGAAAAGTTCAAATCGGAAGGGTAGAGTTTATTGCGAAGAACTGTATTGTCTTCAAGGAGAAGACAGATTGTGGAGCATGTGATGAACATTGTCCTACCAAAGCGATCACTATGAAGGAGTGGAAAGGGAAACCAGGCCTCTTTTTCCCTACAGTTAATCCCGATATGTGTATCGGTTGCGGTGGTTGTGAATATGTTTGTCCTATGGCACCCAAAGCTATGGTTGTGAGACCATTGGCGGTGCACAGAGAAGCGGTCCCCCCAAAAAAGGAGATACAGGAACAGAAGGTGGTCGATAGTTTCGGATTTTAATCTTCCAACCCTTCAAGAAGTTCAGGTCTAAGCTCTCGGGTCCTCTCGAGGGCTTTTTTTTCTTGCCACTCACGGATGAGTCTGGTGTTGCCGGAAAGTAGTACAGGGGGGACTTCCCAACCCATAAAATTGGCAGGACGGGTGTAGATAGGGGGGGCGAGGAGACCATCCTGGAAAGAGTCGCTCAAAGCGGACATTTCATCTGTAATTGCTCCAGGTATCAGTCTTATAATTGAGTCGCATATAACTGCAGCGGCAAGCTCTCCTCCACTCAAGACGTAGTTCCCGATAGATATCTCTTTGGTAATGAGATGTTCCCTGATACGGTGGTCAATCCCTTTGTAATGGCCACACAAGATAATGATATTTTCTGCACAGGAGAGTGAGTTGGCAAGTGGCTGGTCAAGGAGTTCTCCGTCTGGGGAGGTGTAGATCACGTAATCGTATTTCCTTTGTGAAGTCAGATCTGTAATCGCCTTGTAAAGAGGCTCTGGCATAATTACCATTCCGGCATCTCCACCATAGGAGTAGTCATCGATCTGTTTATAGTTCCCTTTGCCGTAATCGTGAAGATTTACTATGTTGATTTCCACAAGACCTTTCTCCTTGGCCCTCTTGATAATCGAGTAATTTAGCGGACTTTCCAATATGTCCGGTACAGCGGAGATAATATCAATTCTCATAATGGTGCAAAATTACTTATTTCTGCCAATCTATTAAAAATAAAATGTATATTTGCGAATTATAAAATTATTAACCACGAATTTCACTGTCAACTATGAGCGAAGAGATTAAAACTACTGCTTCTCAAGAGCAATTCGAGGAGGTAATGCCAAATGCACCTCTCCTTGAAAATACCGAAGAAACAATTGAAACCAACCAGAGTGAAGATTTGCTCCAGGATCTTTCATCCAAAAGTTTGAAAGATATTGTAACTGTTTTCCAGGAAGTCGTGGAGAGGGGAGACTCTCAAGAGATGTACAAATATGCTGAGCCTATCAAGGCTATTTTCTATAAAACACTGAAGAGGGAGAAAATCGCAGCAGGTTATGTTGAGCCTGTGGAGAGCGAAGTGGTTGCTGAAGATGAAGCACCAGCTGTTTCTGAGAATCCATTTGCAGAGGTGGAGAATGCTTTCAAAGATGTTTTTTCAAAATATAAAGTTGCAAGGGCATCACATCTTCAGGAACTTGAACAGAAAAAAGATGAGAATCTTGTTGTAAAGCAAGGAATCATAGAAGAACTTAAATCTCTTCTTGAAACTCAGGAAGATATCAATACCACTTTCCCTAAATTCAGAACTCTGCAGACAAGATGGCGTGAGTCAGGCCCTGTTCCTCAGAACAAGGTCAAGGATACTTACGAGACATATCAGCACTATGTAGAGTTGTTCTATGATTATGTGAAGATTAACAATGAACTCAGAGACCTGGATTTCAAGAAGAATCTTGAGGCTAAAACCGCTTTGTGTGAAGCAGCTGAAAAACTTGCTGAAGAGGAGAATGTGGTGAATGCTTTTGCAAAACTACAGAAACTTCACGATGAATGGAAAGAGTTCGGTCCGGTGGAGAAGGAGTATAGAGATGCTATCTGGGACAGATTCAAAGCTGCTACTTCGCAGGTGAACAAGAAACATCAGGCACACTTTGAGAAGGTTAAAGTGGAACAGAAAGAGAATCTTGCTGCCAAGAGCATACTTTGCGAGAAAGCAGAGGCTATCGCTTCAAGGGAAATTGACAGTTCAAATGGTTGGAACGATGCATCAAAAGAGCTTGATGCACTTCAAAAGGAGTGGAAGGGTATCGGATTTGCATCCAAGAAAGAGAACCAGAAGATATATGACAGATTCCGTGCTGCTTGCGATCAGTTCTATAACCGCAAGAGAGAGTACTATTCTCAATTCAAGGATCAGATGACCCGCAATATGGAGAAGAAGATCGAGTTGTGTGAGAAGGCTGAAGCAATGAAAGAGAGCACCGATTGGAAAAAAACAACAGAGGATCTTATTGAATTGCAGAGAATCTGGAAGGAGACCGGCCCTGTTTCCCGCAAGAAATCAGAGCAGATATGGAACAGATTCCGTGCTGCTTGTGACTATTTCTTCGACAATAAGGAGAAGAATTATGGTGGTATTGATCCGGAGTATGTGGAGAACCTCAATAAGAAACTTGCCCTCATCGAGGAGATTAAAGAGTACGAATCTGAAGGGAATGATTCTGAGGCAATGAGAGACTTTGTACAGAGATGGAATGAGATAGGTTTTGTCCCTATCAAAGAGAAGGATAAAGTTCAGGCTATGTACAAAGAGGCTCTGGATGCCAAATTCCAGGGTCTATCAAGAGCCAAACGTTACGGAAAGGATAACAGAGGACGCAAAGAGACAAATCCTTTGAAAACTGAGAGAGAAAAACTTGTTCAGAAATTCCGTAAGAAAGAGAGTGAAATCGCAACTTATGAAAACAATATGGGCTTCTTTGCAAGCTCAAAGAATGCAGAACCTCTGATCAAGGAGATTCTGAAGAAGATCGAAGCGGCCAAAACTGAACTTGAAGAACTTGAAGCTAAGATCAAAGAAATCGATAACCAGTTTGAATAGATAGAAAAGTATGAATAAGAACACCTTCATTGGTATGTTGCTCATGGGAGCAATTCTTATTGGATTCAGTGTTTACAACTCAAAACAATTTGAAAAGCAGAGAGCATACCAGATGGAGCAGGATTCCATTGCCCAGGCAAGAGCATTGGAATATGCTGCAGAAATGGCGACCAGAGCCGACAGCCTTTCGGTACTTGGTACCCAGCCACAATCAAAGTCACAATATGCCTATGTGTATAAAGATTCACTTCTTGAAGCTGCATATAATGCACCGGCTCAGTTCTATACATTGGAAAATGATAAAATAAAGGCTGTATATACCACAAGAGGTGCACAGGCATACAATGTCGAGATCAAGGATTATTTTACTTACGACAGTCTTGCTCTGAATATCGTAAAAGAGGGTCAGAGCGATTTTGGTATCCAGTTCTATACTACACAAATGCTGGATACAAGAAACTTCACTTTCAATACAGTCGAGAGTACCGACTCTACATTGAAAATGAGATTGCCATTTGCCCACGATTCATATATCGAATATGCGTATTATCTTCCTCAGGGTAGTTATGAAGTGAAATTCGACTTCAATCTTGTCAATATGGATCAATATATCTCGAGAAATGCGAGAAATTTTGATGTGACATGGAAGCTTGATATCCCAAGACTTGAAAAAGGGTACGATAATGAACGTAACTATTCTACAGTCGATTTCAAGTATCCTAATGACGAGGATGTTGAGAATCTTGGTTTGAGAAAAGAGTCTGCTTCAAAGGAGATTACAACTAAAGTGTCATGGTTCGCGTTCCAGCAGCAGTTCTTCTCTGCAATTCTTGATGCAGAGAACGATTTTGAAGGGGGAGACCTCTCATTTGCATTCTTCAAGGAGAACGACCTACATAAGAACCTGATGCAATGTAATGCAAATATGCAAGTTGCATACACACCTGCAGAGTCGGTGACAATCCCATTCTCATTCTATTTTGGTCCTAACCACTTCAAGACTCTGAAGAGTTATGGTGAGGGGTATGAGAAAATCGTCCCCCTTGGTGGCTGGCTGGTGGGCTGGATCAACAGATGGGTAATCATCCCTATATTCGATTTCTTCAACAACTCGATAGCAAACTATGGTATAATCATTTTGATTATGACCCTTTTGCTTAAACTTGTAATCTCCCCTTTGACTATCAAGTCGTTTGTCTCATCTGCCAAGATGAAAGTAATCAAACCTGAGATTGACAAGATCAATGCCAAGTATCCTAAACAGGAGGATGCAATGAAAAAGCAGCAGGAGACCATGGATCTGTACAAGAAGAGTGGAATAAGCATGTTCGGAGGGTGTCTTCCAATGCTTTTGCAGTTCCCTGTTCTATTTGCGATGTTCAGATTCTTCCCTGCATCATTCGAGTTGAGACAACAGCCTTTCCTATGGGTAGAGGATTTGAGTTCATACGACTCAATCCTTGAACTGCCATTTAAGATTCCATTGTATGGAGATCACGTGAGCTTGTTTGCAATCCTTGTATTCATCACTATGTTCCTGTACTCGAAGATGACTTATGCACAGCAAGGTGATTCGGGACAGATGCCGGGTATGAAGTTTATGACACTTTATTTCATGCCATTCATGATGTTGTTCATCTGTAATAACCTCTCAAGTGCGTTGTGTTACTACTATATGTTGTCAAACATCATCACAATGCTGATGACCTGGGTTATCAGAAAATTCTTTGTGGATGAGAAGAAGATTCTTGCGCAGATTCAGAAAAACTCTGTGAAGGTGAAGAATAAACCAAAATCAAAATTCCAACAAAGACTTGAAGAGGCTGCAAAAGCACAACAGGAGATGTTGAAACAACAGCAACAGCAAAAAAGAAGATAATGAGCATTAAGGAGAATATCCGTACCATTATAAAGGAACTGCCACCACAGACAAAGTTGGTGGCAGTTTCCAAATTCAAACCTGTCGAAGCTATACATCAGGGGTATGAAGCCGGACAGAGAATCTTTGCAGAGAGCCGTCCGCAGGAATTGAAAGCTAAAGTGGAGGTGCTCCCCAAAGATATCCAATGGCATTTTATTGGACATCTTCAGACAAACAAGATCAAGATGGTTGTCCCATATGTCTCCCTGATTCATTCTGTTGATTCGGAAAAACTACTTCTGGAAATTGCCGACTATTGTAACAGAAACGGGTACAAGGTCTCTATCCTTCTTGAGGTGTTCATTGCTTCAGAGGAGACAAAGCAAGGATTCTCCCCAAATGAGGTTGTCGATTTGCTTGAGAGGGTGCAAAGTAGTCAAGATTTGATTGAAAGACTCAGAAATGTGTCTATATCAGGATTGATGGGAATGGCCTCATTTACAGATGATATGGAGCAAGTGAAAAGGGAATTCCAGACTCTCCTTGACCTCAATAGCAGAATCAGATCATTGAATTTTAGTTTCCTGGAAAATTTCAGCGAACTTTCATTCGGTATGTCCAACGATTACCATATTGCAGCACAAATGGGGAGCACTATGGTAAGGGTTGGGACATCGATATTTGGTTCACGCTAATCTTATAGCTCAATATCAGTTTCAAATACAAATGTTGCAGGACCTGTAAGGTAGACATTTGTCAAATCATCCTTGAAATCGATCGCGAGGGTGTCTTTGAGGGTCTTTACCGTATATTTGATTGTCCCGTCTTCAGATATTGTGCAGCATTTGCGTCCATCTTTGTATGCGGAGATGGCAGATGCTGTTGCCCCTGTGCCGCATGCGTATGTCTCTGCCTCTACACCCCTCTCCCAGGTTCTGATGTGAAGACCGTCCTCTTTTTCCTGTATGAAATTGACATTTGTCCCTTTTGGAAAATCTTTATGGTACCTCCAGTATGGTCCATCCTTCTCAATATCCATAGTGTCAAGATCATCTCTGAATTGAACAACATGATCTACTCCTGTATCAGCGTAGTACATATTGTCTGAATATTTGTAGATGGTCTTTACATCCTTGATTTTTACCCTGATGATACACCTTTTTCCGTATTCGAGGACAAAACCTTCGTGATAGCCGTCCCTTGCATCAAAGCGGAAAGATTTGAGACCTCTGTGGGCGGCAAATGCAACAAGACATCTTGCACCATTTCCGCACATATCCCCTTCAAATCCATCGGCATTGTAAAATTTCATCTCAAAATCCCTCTCAGGATTGGTGCTTGCATTCAACAACATAAGTCCGTCTGCACCGATTCCATATCTGCGGTCACAAAGCAGTCTGATTTGAGAATCATCGAGTTTTATTTCTCCGTTGCGGTTGTCAAAAATGACAAAGTCATTTCCCGCTCCCTGATATTTGTATGCTTTCACTTTATTTGGTTTTTAAGTTCGTTAATCATTGCTTGTGCCACCTTGACAGAGGCCCCTTCAGATCCGAGGGCACTCCGTATCTCCCCATATCTCTCCATCATTGTCCCCCTGTATCCCTTGTCGAAGATGAGATTATTTACCTCTTGGCAAATCGTTTCGGGTGTACAGTCATCTTGGAGAAGTTCCCGGAAAGCCTGTTTGTTTATAATTATATTCCCCAGTGAGATATATGAAATGGATGAGCGCATTACAAGCCTCTTGGCAATGTAGAATGAGATTGGATTACCACCATAACATACTACCTGAGGAGTTCCGATCAGTGCTGTCTCCAGACTTGCTGTTCCGGATGCAACAACAGCTGCCTCGGAGTGGCGTATCGCGGCATAGGTGTCGTTTTCAATAAGTTTGATCCGGGTTCCGCTCAGATATTTTGTGTAATATTCTCTCTCGATTGATGGGGCGGCTGTGAGGAGAATTTGATATTCAGATGGAAAATGTCGGGCCGCCTCAATGTATCGGGGCATCAGCCATCCGATTTCACCCTTTCTGCTCCCGGGGAGGAGGACAATGGAGGGCTTGTCTTCGAGTTGGTGCCTGTTAAGAAAATCTTGTCGTGTTTCGGTAGAGGAGGGGTGGTTGGCAATGCTGTCAATCAACGGGTTTCCTCTGTATATAGTCTCTATACCATGTTTGTTGAAATATTCAATTTCAAACGGAAATATGATGAATAGTTTGTCCACATCTTCACGCAGGTTCTTGATTCTCCCCTCTTTCCATGCCCATACTTTTGGGGCAATGTAGTAGAAAACCTTGATTCCGTGAGATTTGGCAAACTTGGCAATTTTCAGATTGAAGCCGGCATAATCGATAAGGATAACTACATCAGGTGCATATTCAAGAAGATCTTTTTTGCAGAATGAGAGGTTGCCAAGGACCATTTTTGCTTTAGCGAGCACCTCTACAAATCCCATGACTGCAGTCTCCTTGTAGTGCCGGACCATTGATCCCCCTACGGCAGCCATTTTGTCTCCCCCCCAGAATCTTACTTCGCATGATGGATCGGAGGCATATAGACCTTTCATCAGGTTTGATCCGTGGAGATCTCCCGATGCCTCTCCTGATATGATGTAGTATTTCATCTTAGTCGAGTTCCCAGATTGTTTTCAGACGTTCCATCTCCTGATAATCGGTGTTGTCTATCTTGTGAGGAACGATTGTTACATAATTGCCTATTACATTGAGAATGTGGTCTCCCTGAGTCATGTCGGTTTCAAGATTTTCAAATTCACCTTTCATGAAATAGTATTTGCCACCATTCTCGTCGTTGCGGATCTCATACTCCTTAATCCATCTTCCACGCCCTCTGCGAGCTGTTTTTATCCCTTTTACCTGGTCAGCGGGGATTGCAGGAAAGTTGATGTTAAGATAGACATCTGGAGATGGAGGATTCTGGAAATATTTGTCCATTATTATTTTCCCGTACCGCTCCACCGAAGAAAAATCGGGATCTTCATCATGTGTATTGATGGAGAAACCAATTGAAGGGATGTCATAAAGTGTCCCCTCAATGCAAGCGCCAAGGGTCCCTGAATATAGAGATGCAACGGAGGCATTTGAACCATGATTTATCCCTGAAACGATCAGATCGGGACGTTTGTCGTGAAAAAACTCATTGATTGCAAGTTTTATGCAATCGACAGGGGTCCCTTCAAAAGAGTAGATCCTCAGACCATCTTCGTAATGAACTTTTTTTAGATATTGCGGGGTGGCCAGGGATAGCGCCGCAGATTTGCCAGATTGGGGCTCGGCAGGGGCTACAACGGTGACGTTTCCATACCGGGTCATCATTTTTGCAAGAAAATGGATCCCTTTGGCGTTGATGCTGTCATCGTTGGTTATAAGTATATCAATTTTTTTGTTCATATCCAAAAAATCTTACGCAAATATAGTTTATTTTATTGGAGAAATTTCTAAATTTGCACGCTTTTAGTAAAGTAGATATTGTTTAATTTATAAAAGATATAAGAAATGACTAAAATTAAAGTAGGTATCAACGGATTTGGCCGTATTGGCCGTATGGTTTTCCGTGCAGCAGTTGAAAATTTCGCTAACGATATTCAAATCGTAGGTATCAATGACCTTCTTGATCCTGATTATTTGGCATATATGCTTAAATATGATTCAGTTCATGGTCAATTCCAGGGTGAAATCGCTGTAGAGGGTAACTACCTTGTAGTTAACGGTGAAAAGATCCGCCTTACTGCAGAAATGGATCCTGCTAACCTAAAATGGAATGAAGTTGAAGCTGACGTAGTTGTTGAATCAACCGGTCTTTTCCTTGAAGACGAAAAAGCTCGCAAACACATTCAGGCTGGTGCTAAGAAAGTTATCATGTCTGCACCTTCAAAAGATTCTACCCCTATGTTTGTATATGGTGTAAACCACACTACTTACGCAGGTCAAGATATCATCTCTAACGCATCTTGTACTACTAACTGTCTTGCTCCTATTACCAAAGTTCTTAACGAAAACTTCGGTGTGAAGAGAGGTCTTATGACTACAGTACACGCTGCAACTGCTACTCAGAAAACAGTTGACGGTCCTTCTAAGAAAGACTGGAGAGGTGGTCGCGGTATCCTTGAGAACATTATCCCTTCATCAACAGGTGCTGCTAAAGCAGTAGGTAAAGTTATTCCTGAACTTAACGGTAAACTTACCGGTATGTCAATGCGTGTTCCTACCTCTGACGTATCAGTAGTTGACCTTACAGTTGAACTTGAAAAAGCTGCTTCTTACGAAGAGATCTGCGCAGCTATGAAGAAAGCTTCTGAAAACGAACTTAAAGGTATCCTCGGTTACACCAATGAAGCAGTCGTTTCAACTGACTTCCGTAACGATCCACGTACCTCTATCTTCGATGAAAAAGCAGGTATTCAGCTTGATCCTACATTCGTTAAAGTTGTATCTTGGTACGATAACGAATGGGGTTACTCAAACAAAGTTCTTGAAATGGCTAAATGGATCAGCAAATAATCTGATTCAGATTCCAATAATGAACGGACAACCGGTATCGGTTGTCCGTTTTTTTATATATTTGTGCCATGAAACGGAACACGCTCGGTATAAAAAGCAAAGTACTCCTTGGTTCAATAGTGATAGGACTGATTCTTTTTATTGCAGGAATCATCTCATTCTTTGAGTTCCAGAGGATGAGTCAGTATGTCTCGTCGATCTTGACAGACAATATGGCAAGTGTTAATATATCCCGCAATCTTATGAATATGAGTGAGGAATATAACACGTATATCCTTGAAAAGATAGGTGAACAGGGTATTACTGAAATTCCAGATTTTGAGGGTAATGAAGATTTCTCCATCAGCCTTGAGAGGCTCCAGGAACACTTTACCATCGATGAGGAGAAGGCTATGGCCGACTCGGTAAGGTATGCTTATGTGGCATATATGCATGTTGTTCAGGAGGTGCCGGAAATATGGCTGAACGGTTATTCTGTAAGGCGCGAGTGGTATTTCAACAGACTTCAAGGGGTGTATGAACAATTGCGTGAATATATCCAGAGACTCACATTGGTCTCACAAAATGCCCTGGCTGAGAACTATTACAATCTCAATGACGGATTTTATCGCTCTATAGTCCCCATCATTATCGCTATGGGTGTGGGAATTGTCCTTGTGATACTGTTCAATTATTTTATCAACATCTTTGTCCTGAAGCCGATACTGAAAATTAACCTTGGATTGAAAAAATATAAAGAGTACAACAAAGGTTATGATATCAGGTTCGATTATGGAGGGGACCAATTGCAGGAGCTAAATACCAACATTAAGGAGATCATAGAGGAAAACAGACTTCTGAAGAAGAAAAAATGAATATCAAACTGATAGCAAGGTATTTGGGAATAACACTGATTTTCAATGCAGTGTTTATGTTCCTCTCGATGATGGTGTCACTCATCTACGGGATTGATTCCTCTTTTGCCCCTTTGCTCATCAGTGGTGTCATAACATTGATTGTGGGGATATTTCCGCTGATTTTCGTACGACAGTCTGAGATAACCTCAGTCTCGGAGGGATTTACCATTACCATATTTGCCTGGCTACTATCCTGTATATTCGGTATGATGCCATATATAATGTGGGGTGGAGAGTTCTCAATTGCAAATGCATGGTTTGAATCTGTCTCCGGATATACCACTACCGGTGCAACTATCTTGAACGATATAGAGGCACTCCCTCCAGGTTTGGTATTCTGGCGCTCCTCTACACACTTTATCGGTGGTATTGGGGTGGTTATCTTTATGCTGCTTGTGCTCCCTTCGATGAGTACATTCAGATTGAGAATGTCAAAAATGGAGATATCATCCCTCTCCAAGAGCAATTACCAATACAGAACAAAGGAGATTATAAGGGTCATCTCTATTGTATATATTTCTATTACCGTGATTTCTACAGTTTCCCTTGTGTTGGCAGGAATGCCGTTTTTCGATGCCGTCAACCATGCTTTCAGTATTGTTGCTACCGGAGGATTCAGCACAAGAAATGAGTCGATTATGTTCTATGATTCATTCAATGTGGAGTTGGTAGTAATGGTGTGTACAGTAATTGCCTCTCTCCATTATGGCTTGATGTACAACTCTATAATTTCAAGATCTCCGAAGATTTTCAAGTCGCCGATTACAAGATTCTACCTTACCGCTATTTTAGTTGCTACACTTGTAATTTCATTTGACCTCTTGTCAAATGGCGGTATAAAGAGTTGGGGCGAAGCTTTGCGTTTGTCCTCTTTCCAGGTAATTACAGTCAGCGCCACAGTAGGATTTGCTACAGCCGATACATCTGTCTGGCCTACATGTTCGATATTGATTCTATTAATGTTAGGTATTCAGGGAGCGTGTTCAGGCTCAACGACTGGTGGTATTAAGGTCGACAGGGTGTGGATTCTATTAAAATCTGCAAAAACACAGATCAAGAAACTTTTACACCCAAGCGCTGTGGTCCCTGTAAAGGTGGGTAACAATAAGATTGATGCGGAACTTACTTCAAGTGTGGCTCTTTTCGTCTCACTCTTCTTCTTTATTGTCATAGCAAGTGCAATTATCCTTGCAGCATCCGGTCTCGATCTTATTGATTCCATTACCTCATCATTCTCCCTAATGTCCAATCTTGGACCAGCTTTCGGTACTTGTGGCTCTTTGGAGAATTACGGTCACTTCTCCTCTTTCGCAAAATTTATATTCTCTCTGCAGATGTTGCTGGGACGTCTTGAAATATACCCTTTGATTACAATTTTCTTTATTCTGAGAAGGAGATAGGGGTATGGGGGTGTCAGATTTTTTTAAGGGAAAAATTTCCTCCAATTTCCATTTTGAGCCCACTACATGTCAGAACTCACTTTTTCAGTCACTTGCAGATTTTACAATGCAGAGCGACGAATGTGATATTCTGGTAATCAACGGTTATGCCGGAACGGGAAAGACATCCGTCATTGCATCCTATGTCAAGACACTTAAAGAGTTTGAGATAAAGTTCAAGTTGATGGCCCCTACAGGGAGGGCAGCAAAGGTTCTTGCTGGGTATGCAGGATTTCCCGCTTTGACCATACATAAACAAATCTACAGGCAGAAATCAATGAACGATGCTATAGGACAATTTACCCTGGATATAAATAAGGGACATGATGTTGTATTCATCGTAGATGAGGCCTCCCTCATATCTGTAGATTCTCCCGGTTCCCCTTTTGGCTCGGGAAATCTCCTTCTCGATCTGATCCAATATGTCAGGAGTGGTAGCGGCAACAAGTTGATTCTCATAGGTGATAATGCCCAATTGCCCCCTGTTATGGAGGAGATAAGTCCGGCATTAAGTCCCGAATGTCTCTCCCTGTTTGGAAACTACAACTTCGTAGAGTTGAAAACTGTAGTCAGGCAGGCTCAGGAGTCGGGTATTCTCCATAATGCTACAATCATAAGGGAGAAGATAGAGTCCTATAGTTTTGCTGTTTCACCATTGAAGTTGGAGCTGGAGGGATTTACAGATATTGAATCTATCACAGGAGGGGATCTGATTGAGACTCTGGATGATGCTATCGGCAAATATGGATTGGACGATATTGTGGTGTTGTGCCGCTCAAACAAGAGGGCAAACAGATATAATGCAGGAATCAGGTCGGCAGTGTTGTCCAAGGAGGAGAGATTGTGCAGGGGGGACAAGATAATGGTGGTAAAAAACTGTTACCAGTTCCTTGAAGAGATAGAGGAACTCGATTTTATAGCAAATGGTGATGTGGCAGAGCTTGTAAGGATAGGGAAATATGAGGAGAGATATGGGTTGAGTTTTGCTCAGGCGACACTTTGTTTCCCAGATTATAATGATGTGGAGATTACAGCAAAGGTTATACTGGATACTTTATATTCCGAGAGCGCATCATTGTCCAAAGAGCAGCAACAGGAGCTCTATGAGGGTGTATATGCAGACTATGACCATATTTCTACCAAGAAAAAGAGAAACAATGCCGTCAGGGAAGATAAGTACTATAATGCCCTTCAGATAAAATATGCCACTGCAATTACTTGTCATAAATCTCAGGGAGGGCAGTGGAGATGTGTATTTATCGATAATCCTTTCTGGCAGGAAGAGATGAGCGCTGATGACTTGAAGTGGCTATATACAGCGATTACACGATCTGTGGAGAAGGTATATTTAGTAAATTTCCCTAAAACACTTTTTCGGTAAAGAAGATCTTCTTTTCTCCGTCTGACACCTGACAGGCAAATATGTGAAATTTATCACTCTCTTTGCATCCCAGTTTTTTTGCAAGGTCTTCTGATGAAATGGGGAAGTTCTTTGTTGTTACTGAAGCGTATGGGTGACTGTTTTTCCACTCAGATACAACCTTTTTTGAGAATTGACGGTGTTCTGTCACCCTGAAACATTTTCCCGGGAAATACTCAATCAGTTTGTTGCTCAGGTAAAGGTGAGTGCTGTGGAATAATTTCCACAAACTGAAGTTGTGTGAGATAAGCTTGAATGCTCCTGCTTTAAGTATGGAGCGGTTCGGCTCGTATAGGAACAAATCTTCCCCATCTTCCAGTATCTCCTCCTGGAAAAGGAGAGGGGAGATGGCAGATTCTTCCTCTGGTGTAAATGAGAAATGTTGTCGGGAACCCTTGGAAATGTTGACGCAATGCAACACTATATCTCCAACTCTTTCCCCCTTTTTCAGAATCAGCAACAACTCTTTACACTCGTTGTCAACAGATACAATATGTATCTCCCGGAGGGTTCTGAAAGTGTTGATAAGATGGGAGAGGTCTGCCATAGGAGATATCTTTGCTATGACACTTTCCCCTTTGTTAAGAAGGTGCTTTTCAAGTTCAATAAGGTTAGGTTCACAGTCCGAAACAGAGAAAACTCTCCCTCCGGAACGATCCCTTCTCGCTGGATCAAGAAAAATTATGTCAAAATTGTTAAATTGGTCGCTGTCAATGTAAGAAACATTTATGTTAAAGGGGTTAACATTTATGTTATATGCACCTAAACTGGCAAAATTTTCTTTTACGGCAGAGGCAAGCTCCCCGTTTCTCTCATAGTACTCCACACTCTTTGCTTTTTTCGAAAAGAAGAAGGAATCCACACCAAGCCCCCCTGTCAGATCTGCCACTTTGCACCCTTGCGGAATAAGACTCTGTTTGTATATGGCAGTAGCCTCAGAACTGCATTGCTCCAATGAGAGGGTAGTAGGGTAGATCAATGAAGGCTCGTTGTAAAAGGTGGGAATCTTTGATTTGATCTTTTTTCTGGCTGCAATCGATCTTGCAGCGGTGGGAATATCGACATCGGGATAGCGGGACGCGGAGAGAAGAATCTTGTTGTGGTCCTCTCCCTCATGTTCAATTATAAATTGAAGTGTTTTGCTTTCCATTGGTTGCAAATATAAATCTTTCCTCTTAAATTTGTAGAATAATAGTATCAATATGGAAAGGAATTATATAGATGTAGCTAAATCTTGGCTTGCCGAGAGTTATGATGTCGAGACCAGACAAAAAGTAAATGTAATGTTGCAAAGTGGCGATCCCAAAGAGCTTGAAGATGCTTTTTACCGCACTTTGGAGTTTGGAACAGGTGGCTTGAGAGGAATTATGGGGGTAGGTACCAACCGTATGAACAAATATACTGTCGGAATGGCTACCCAGGGGCTTGCAAATTATCTGAAATCACATTTCGCATCCCTTGAACAGGTAAATGTGGCTATTGCATTTGATTCACGTAATAACAGCAGGGAATTTGCCCTCATTACAGCAGAAGTCTTGGGTGCGAACGATATTCATGTATATCTTTTTGATAACCTCAGACCTCTTCCCGAGTTGAGTTACACAATCAGGGAACTTGGATGTCAGGCAGGTGTGATGATTACTGCTTCACATAATCCTAAAGAGTATAATGGCTATAAGGTGTTCTGGGAGGATGGAGCACAGGTGACCCCTCCTCACGATGCTAACATTATAGCAGAGGTAAATAAAATCACAGATCCTTCACAGGTTAAGTTTGGTGACGGTACTCCCCTTAATATCTCTATGATTGGTGCTGAAATGGATGAAAAATATCTGAAAGCTATCCTTTCATTGACATTGTCACCAGAATCTGTCCAGAGACATGCAGATATGAAGATGGTTTACACACCTCTTCATGGTACAGGTGTAAGACTTGTCCCTACAGCATTGAAAAGGGTTGGATTTACAAATATCCTCACTGTGGCAGAGCAGGAGATCAGTGATGGTAATTTCCCTACAGTGATGTCTCCTAATCCGGAAGAGCCTTCTGCTTTGAAGATGGCTGTCGAGCTTGCAGAGAAAGAGGGTGCTGACCTGGTTATGGCTACAGACCCCGATAGCGACAGAGTGGGTATTGCAGTGAGAGATAATGATGGTAAAATGGTCCTATTGAACGGAAATCAGACAGCATCTCTCCTTACTTATTATATCCTTACCCGTTGGCAGGAACTTGGGAAATTGAGCTCTAAAAATTACCTTGTCAAAACAATAGTTACTACTGAACTTCTTGTGGAGATCGCGAAAAAATTCGGAGTTGAGATTTACGATGTTCTTACCGGCTTCAAGTATATAGCACAAATCGTCAGGGAGAATGAGGGTAAGAGAGAGTTTATCTGCGGCGGAGAGGAGAGCTACGGCTTCAATATTGGAGAATTTGTTAGAGATAAGGATGCTGTAAACTCATGTAAGATGATTGCAGAGTGTGCTGCGTGGGCTGCTGACCAGGGTATGACATTGTATCAGCTTCTACAGAAGATATATCAGGAGTTCGGTATTTTCAGAGAGAAACTTCTTTCGGTGACCTTGAAAGGTAAGGATGGTGCCGAGCAGATTGCTCAGTTGATGAAAGATTTCAGAGCAACCCCTCCAACAATGATAGGGGATGAAAAAGTGGTCAAAGTTATTGATTACAACAAACCTGAAGAGACAGGGTTACCCAAATCCAATGTTTTGAGATTTTTCGGAGAGGGTGGATCAGTTGTTACAGTGAGACCTTCAGGGACAGAGCCAAAAATCAAATACTATTTTGGTGCAAAGGGTGATACTGCCGATGCCAAGATAGAGATGATGAAACAACAGTTCTCGTAATCGGCGGTTTCAATTACGGAATAAATATTCAATAGGGTGGCTAAATTGTTCTGGCCACCTTATTTTTTGTTGAATGGATAGCAGATGAGATTCCATAGGATGTACATCAGGAATATGAAAGATATGATTCCTGTTATGTGTACAGAGGTGATTATGGCTGCAACGATGAATGGAACAAGAATCATTACAAATGTATAAAGGGACTTGTTTTCATTCCAGCGTACAGATTTGAGTTTCAGCGAAAACATCGGAACTTCACATACAAGTGCAAATGATAATGCTACAGATATGATTGGTAGGGTCCATGAGTTCTGCAGAGCATAATTGAGCCCTTCGTTATGTCCAGCAGCATAACTGATCAACGCACCGATAAAAAGTCCGTTTGCAGGTGTTGGAAGCCCTATAAAACTGCTGGTCTGACGGGTGTCAAGATTGAATTTTGCGAGCCTTAATGCAGAAAATGGGGCAATTAGCAGTGGTATATACATTGCCCACTGGGGAAGGGTTTCGCTATATGAAAGGTAGTTGAAAAGGATAAGGGAAGGAGCCAGTCCAAAGCTGATAACGTCAGCTAAAGAGTCCAGCTCTTTCCCTATTTCCGAATAGGCCTTAAGAAGTCGTGCTGCGAATCCGTCGAAGAAGTCCATTACGGCTGCCATCAACATCATAATGAATGCCGAGCTGAAATCGCCATTGAATGCGTAAATAATGGAGATTGAACCACAGATTAAGTTCAGGCAGGTAATAGAATTTGGTATATGTTTGATCGGATTCATAGCTGTTTCTTTATAGTCCTAATTTTTTTCTGATATTTTCAGGGATGCTGTTTTTGTGCACAAGGATACACATTGTTTTCCCTTTTACATAGTTCTCAGACATCTTGTGATACCCGGTATCGGTAAGTTCATGACCCCATGAGTTTTTGGTGTTATAGTACTTTACACCATTCTGGTCTGTATAAAGGCCTGTAATGTGTTCAAGGTGGTCATCCACAGTCTGGAATGTCTCAAAAAGTTCCTGACGGATCTCTTGGGTAACCTCCATCTCGGGGATAATCTCATCAGATTCAAGAATTTGCTTTCTGGTCAATTTGGGGTCTTTGGGGAGGACGCTGAGGTCTCTTGCAAGGACATATCCGGCCTCGCTGATGTCACCGGACCAAACTACGGTGTAACCGTTTTTAAGAGCATTGTCGATAATCTCGATAAGCTCTTCAATAGGGACATTGTACATTGTCCCATGGTCCCAGTTGTCTGGTAGTTCCAGTTGGATTCTCTGATAGAAGGGATGGTGAGTAAAACTTGTAACATCCACATAGTCTGAGAAGTCAAGCCCAAGATACTCTTTGAATGAAAGTGGGGTGTACTCTACTCCATTATACTCAAATGTCTCTGGGAGTTTACCAAGATAGATATCAAAAAGCGCCTCCTGAAGTCTCTTTGTTTCAGGGGTCAGGATTCCACTCTCTACACTGACAGAGGTGATAGCCTCAATATATGCGCTCAGTTCATCATGGTTGTGCTTTTCTGAGTCGTAATTGATGCCGTGATAAGCAGACTCGGGAACAAGACCATATCTATCCATCATATTTATTGCCATGTGTCCCAGACTCCCCTGAACGATGCTCCCTTTACCTCTGCGGAGATAGTTGTCAAAAATACGGTGATTGTAGTTGTGACGTACTGTGAACATCTCGGAGAGGTCAAATTCACCTTTCCCGGTCCTGATCAGTTCTGACTCGATAAATGAAGTGGTACCGAAACACCAGCATGTACCGGTTTCTGATTGATCCTTGATAGGGGTAGCTGGGTTTTCCACTATTTTGGTGAATTTATAGACACTCTCCTGCGCAATCAGAGAGCAAGAGAGTGCTAAAAATGCACCAATCACTATAGTTTTTATTTTCATAGCCGATTAGTTTGTGTTATTTGGTTATAGACCGAGTTTCTTTCTGATATTCTTTGGAATACCATCTTTGTGTACTAGGATGGAGATTGTCTTTCCTTTTACAAAGTTTTCAGACATTTTGTGGTATCCTGTACCATTTGATTCGGTACCCCATGAGTTTTTTGTCTGGTAATAGAGAGTCCCATTCTGGTCTTTAACAATACCTGTTATGTGCTCAAGGTGGTCATCAACAGTGAGGAATGTCTCAAAAAATTTCTGACGGAGCTCCTGATCCACCTCCTGTTCTGGAACAATACCTTGTTCAACGGCCTCTTCCAGTTCTTTGCGTGTCATCTTAGTGTCCTGTGGAACTATGCAAAGCTGTTTCGAGAATATGTACCCTGCTTCACTGCAGTCACCATCCCAAACCAATGTGTAACCTTTTTCCAAAGAGTTGTTGATGGTCTCCATAAATTCATCAAGGGGAACATTGTAGATTCTCTGATGATCCCAGTTATCGGGTATTTCTACCTCTACTGCTTGATAGAAAGGCTGGTGGGTGAAACTTGTAAGTTCAACATAGTCTGAGAAATCGAGACCCATCTCCTCTTTGAAAGAAATAGGGGTGTACTCTTTCCCTCTGTAAGAGAATGTCTTGGGAAGTTCACCCAGATAGATGTCAAACAGAGCCTCCTGGAGTTCAAGTGATTCAGGTGAAAGGACTTTCTGGTCAACAGTGACTTCAGAAAGGACTTTTACATATTTGCTGAGTTCTGTGTGGTTGTGTTTATCTGAATCGTAATTTATTCCATCGTAAGCCTCTTCAGGGACAAGTCCGAATTCATTCATTACATTGATTGCCATGTGGGCAATGCTCCCGGGATAGACGTTCCCTTTTCCTCTTCTGAGGAAGTTGTCGAACATCCTCTTGTTGTAGTTATGCCTCACAGTAAACATTTCTGAGAGGTCATGCTCACCTTTACCGGTTCTGATAAGTTCAGATTCGATAAATGAAGTAGTGCCATAGCACCAGCAGGTGCCTGTTTGTGCCTGATCTTTTACAGGGGTCGCTTTATTCTCCACTATAGTAGAAAAAACATACCCTCCCTGAGCAAAAATGCTCATAGGAAGGGTAATTAAAGCGGATAATACGATGTTGCGTAACTTCATGGTATTATTCTATATGGAAGGTTAAGTATTATAGACCGAGTTTTGCTCTGATTTCCTGTGGAATAGCATTCTTGTTTACAAGGATATCCATGGTCTTGTACTGAACGAAAGCTTCAGATACGTACCAGATTCCTTTATATTTGCCAGACTCACCCCAAGAGTTCTTGATGATGTAGTATTTGGTGCCATTCTGATCTTTTGCGATACCGTACATGTGCATACCGTGGTCATCTGTAGTCTGGTAGTTGTCATAACTTGCCTGACGCATTTCAGGGGTAATCTTCAACTCTGGACCGGGGGTTGCAACACTCTTTGCAGGGTTGCGAGGGTCTGCACCTATCCAGCGGGCTTCATCGCTTCCTGATGCTTTTTTGATAGCTTCAGCATCCGGAACAACACCGATACCATCACGGGTGAATCCTTTTTCACTTACATCGGATGCCCATGCAAGGGTGTAACCATTGTTAAGCGCATTGTCAATAATTGCCATCATATCCTCAAGTGGGACATTGTATGCTTTCTCCCAACGCCAGTTGTCAGGAACTTCCTGAACAGTCTCCTCATAATAAGGGACGTGTGTCCAAGATACGATGTCAACATAGTCGTCAAGATTGATAGGGAGAGATGCCATATAACTCTTAGGATCGTGCTCTACACCATCAACAAAGAAAGTTTCAGGTCTTTCACCAAGATATGCGTCAAGAATCCCCTGGAAACCTTTTTTCCATGCAGTAGTAAGTTTTCTGTTAGGATTTTTAACGACTGTTTCAACATATGCGTTGGTCAATGCATCCATCTCACCGTGAACGTGGTTTTCTGTACCATAGTTAAGACCGGTCATTTCAGAATTTGGAACGATTCCGTAGTGTTTCATCACATAAAGTGCATCACCAAAAGAGCTGCCCGGACCGAAATTGAGAACACCGTGCAGTCTTACATATTTTTCAGCTTTGTCAGCATATGCGTGTGATACAACAAACATCTCAGAAAGATCAATATCTTTTGGACCACCGGCTTTAATGATCTCAGACTCAAAGAATGAGAGGGCAGAGAAACACCAGCATGTTCCTGTATTGTTCTGGTTTTTGATTGAGGTAACAGGGTTTTCCACAACAGTTGTAAATACATAACCTTGTGGCTCTTCTTGTTTAGGGGCTTTTTTCTTTTGTGCAAAAGCATTTACCGAAAGCATACAAACAGATGCTCCGATAAGAATTACTGATTTAAGGTTCATAATATTGTAAAATTAAATAATTGTCCAATTATGCAAAAATAGTAATCTGAATCCATTATTCAAATAATTTTAGCCCTTATTATCTGCCATAATGACATAAATTTAATTGGCAAAAAATTTGAGAATATGGACTCCGGAGGAAATTTATATTATGAAACAGGAAAACAAAGAAATTTTAGGAAGATTTGCCGTCAATCTCAATGACAAGGCAAAAGAGGGAAAACTGGATCCGGTAATCGGGAGGGATGAGGAGATCAGACGAGTCCTCCAGATTTTGAGCAGAAGGACAAAGAACAATCCCATCCTTGTGGGTGAGCCGGGTGTAGGAAAGACTGCTATATCTGAAGGTATAGCACAGCGTATTATAAATCAGGATGTTCCTGAGAATTTGAAGAGCAAGGAGATATACTCCCTGGATATGGGTGCTTTGATAGCTGGTGCAAAATATCAAGGTGAATTTGAAGAGAGGTTGAAGGGGGTTGTGAAAGCGGTTATAGAGAGTGAAGGGGAGATAATCCTCTTCATCGATGAGATTCATACTTTGGTGGGTGCAGGACGCTCGTCGGGTGCAATGGATGCAGCAAATATCCTGAAACCTGCTCTGGCCAGAGGTGAACTGAGGGCTATCGGTTCTACTACACTGGATGAATACCGCAAATATTTCGAGGAGGACAAGGCGTTGGAGAGACGTTTCCAGATGGTGCTTGTAGATGAACCCAATCCTGCTGAATCAATTTCAATCCTCCGTGGGTTGAAGGAGAAATATGAGAATCACCACAAGGTACATATTGAAGATGATGCAATCATTGCGGCAGTGGAGTTGTCCCACAGATATATTACCAACCGTTTTCTACCGGATAAAGCGATAGACTTGATCGATGAGGCAGCGTCAAAGCTCCGTCTTGAGATAAATTCGGTTCCCGAATCAATAGATGAACTCTCCAGAAAGATACGTCAGCTTGAGATAGAACGTGAGGCGATCAAACGGGAGGGAAAATCTCCCAAACTTGATGAGATCCAGTCTCAGTTGAAGGAGCTGGAAAGAGAGTACAAGACGTTTAACGACAAATGGCAACAGGAGAAGAGTCTCCTTGGCGATCTGCAAAGGAAGAGAGAGGATATGGAACATTTCAAATACCTTGCTTCTGATGCTGAGAGAAGGGGCGATTATGGTAAGGTGGCCGAAATAAGATATGGTAAGATGGCCCAACTGCAGAGTGAGATAGATGACCTTACCAGAAAGAGGGATTCAAACCCTGATCCACTTATAAATGAGGCTGTACAGGCAGAAGATATAGCAGAAATTGTTTCGAGATGGACAGGAATTCCTGTCAATAGAATGCTTGAGAGTGAAAAGAAGAAACTGCTAAATATGGAGCAATTGCTTCACAATAGGGTAGTGGGGCAGGATGAGGCTGTGAGGGCGGTTTCAGATGCCGTCAGAAGGAGTCGTGCCGGGCTTCAGAATGAGAAACGCCCTATAGGTTCATTCATGTTCCTGGGAACAACTGGTGTAGGAAAGACAGAGTTGGCAAAAGCACTTGCTGAGGCCCTCTTCAATGATGAGAATATGATAACCCGTATTGATATGAGTGAATATCAAGAGAGACACTCAGTCTCCCGTCTTGTGGGGGCTCCTCCGGGATATGTTGGGTATGATGAGGGGGGACAGTTGACAGAAGCGGTCAGAAGAAAACCATATTCTGTAGTTTTGCTGGATGAGATAGAGAAGGCACACCCCGATGTGTTCAATATTCTCCTTCAGGTACTGGATGACGGAAGATTGACCGACAATAAAGGGAGAACTGTTGATTTCAAGAATACAATCCTGATTATGACTTCAAACATAGGGTCAGACGTTATCCAACTTTATATGAATAAACTTGAGGGTGGTGACAAAGAGAAACTTATGGAAGATTGCAGGAGAGATGTCATCACACTGCTGAAGTCGAGTGTCAGACCGGAATTCTTTAACAGAATTGATGAGATAATCATGTTTGAACCACTCTCAAAAGAGGCAATTCTCGGAATTCTCAATATTCAGTTGAAGGATGTTAAAGAGAAGATGAAAGAGAATGGAATAGAGATCACTTTTACCAGTGAATTTGTCAATTATCTTGCAGAGAAAGGGTTTGATCCTGCTTATGGAGCAAGGCCGATCAAAAGGATTCTTCAGAGAGAACTTGTAAACCTTCTGGCCACTTCAATCCTTAACGGGGATATAACCAAGGAGAGCTCGGTTTCTGTCGGTATTCATGATGGAGAGATAGTGATAAAGGCATAATAATTGCAGCGTATCATCCCGATAATTTTTAATTTTTATATGATACGTGAAAACTATCGGCTGAGTGTCGAAGAATTGTGCAAAAATCTATCTGTTGACCCTTTGGTGGGTCTTTCTGACCAGGAGGTTTCCAAAAGACTGGAACGCGACGGTTATAACGAATTCAAAAAGGTTAAACATACATCAATGATCATGAAATTCTTGAGCCAGTTCAAGAGTTTTATGATCATTGTTCTTGTTGTTGCAGCCATAATCTCCGGTGTCGTCGGATATATCGAAGGGGAGGGTATTACAGATGCGATCATCATCCTCTCTATTGTTGTTGTGAATGCTATTATCGGAATGTTGCAGGAGTCCAAAGCAGAAAAATCTCTTGATGCTCTGGAAAAGATGTCGGCTCCCCATTGCAAGGTGTTGAGAGATGGGAAGGTAGTAGTTATTGAGTCGAGGGAGCTTGTTGTCGGGGATGTGGTGGTAATTGAGACCGGTGACAGTGTACCGGCAGATTTGCGTTTGTGTGAGTCTGTCAATCTCAAGATTCAGGAGGCGGCTTTGACAGGTGAGTCATTGCCAGTGGAAAAATCAACCCAAACCATTGAGAACGAGGTGGGTATCGGGGATAGGGTAAATATGGCCTTCTCTTCTTGCAATGTTACATATGGCAGGGGAAAAGGGATTGTTGTGGCGACAGGTGAGAGGTCTGAAGTGGGGAAGATAGCTTCTATGATCCAGTCTGTTAAAGAGGTAAAAACTCCTATGCAGAAACGTCTTGACAACCTGGGAAAGGTACTCGCAATCGCCGCTCTTGTGGCCTGCGCTCTGATATTTGTTATTGGTATAATTTACGGCAATGATCTCCTTTCGATGTTCATGACAGCTGTAAGTCTTGCAGCGGCCGCAATCCCTGAGGGGCTACCCGCTGTCTCCACCATTGTGCTGGCAATAGGTGTACAGCGTCTGGCAAAGAGAAATGCGATAGTCAGAAATCTTCCATCAGTTGAGACACTCGGCAGCACTACTGTAATCTGTTCAGACAAGACTGGTACGTTGACCCAGAACAAGATGACAGTGACTAAGATATTCAAGGAGAGTGAATTGCTTATCAAGATTGCTGTACTGGCAAATGATGCAAAAATATCCCAATCCGGGAGTGGCTTTGTAAGTGTAGGGGATCCTACGGAGACAGCTTTGCTGGATATGGGGGCGAAAGTGGGGATATTGAAAGATGAACTGGAAAAAACATCACCGAGAGTAGCCGAGATCCCCTTCGATTCGGATAGAAAACTGATGACTACCATACACCCTCTTCAGAGTGGAAAAGGTTTTTTTGTTGCCATCAAAGGTGGTTTGGATGAACTTCTTGCATGTTGTGACAGAATAGTTGATGGGGAAGATGTAAGGGAAATTACTACGGAAGATATTCAGAGACTCAAAAATGAGAACCTTGATATGGCCTCTTCAGCATTGAGAGTACTTGCCATGGGGTATAAGTGTGTTTCCCAGATGCCGGATGAACTGACCCATGATGCAGTCGAAAAAAACATAGTGTTTGCAGGGATGGTCGGGATGATTGATCCACCCCGTGAAGAGGTTAAGGATGCAGTGGCACAGTGCCGGATGGCGGGGATCAGGCCCGTAATGATTACTGGAGACCACAAGATAACCGCTTCTGCAATAGCTTCTGCTTTGGGGATCCTTGAAGAGGGGGATAATGTCCTCACCGGGGCAGATGTAGAGGGTATGGATGATGAGGAACTTGTTAAGATTGCCGGCAAAGTATCTGTGTTTGCGAGGGTAGCACCCGAACATAAGGTGAGAATAGTAAAGGCTTATCAGTCTCTCGGAAATGTGGTTGCAATGACCGGGGATGGCGTTAACGATGCCCCTGCTTTGAAATTGGCAGATATAGGTGTGGCCATGGGAATTACAGGTACAGATGTGAGCAAAGAGGCGGCAGATGTGGTCTTGACGGATGATAATTTTGCAACAATAGTCTCTTCTGTGTCAGAGGGGAGAAGGATATATGACAATCTGATGAAGTCAATCCAATTCATGTTGTCAACAAACCTTGGAGAAATTCTTGTCCTTTTTATAGCTGTAATTTGTAATATGGTGACCCCATTGCTCCCTATCCACATCCTTTGGATAAATCTTGTAACAGACAGCCTGCCAGCTCTTGCATTGAGTGTAGATCCTGCACAAAAGGATGTTATGAGGAGAAAACCTGTAGATCCAAAGGAGGGAATCATGACCAGAGGCTTCTCATTCAGAGTTCTGCTTCAGGGTGCCATGGTTGCAGCACTTACACTGCTTGCATATCATATAGGGTTGCAGACCTCTTTGGAGGCGGCAAGGACAATGACCTTTGCAACACTTGCATTTTCCCAGTTGACAATCATATTCAGTATCCGTTCCGGGATGCATAGCGGATTGGGACAGCTCTTTACCAATAAACTTCTTATAGGTGCTGTCCTGTTGGTGACAGGACTTATGTTGGCGGTATTGCTTATCCCGGCTTTACAAGGCTTGTTCTCAGTTACTTCCCTTGATGGAACTCAATGGTGGTATGTAATAGGACTATCTTTTGCCCCATTTGTCATAAGTGAAGTAGTGAAATTTTTTGTCAGAATTTGTAAGAGGGATTGATATAAATGCCTATTTTTGCCCCCCGAAAATTTAAGTTTTGATGTAGTATGGAGTGGATAAATACACTTTTATGGGATTCTTCATCTGTCGCTCATATTGTGCTGTTATATGCCTTCGTAATTGCGGCGGGTGTCATGTTGGGTAAATTCAAGATTTTAGGTGTTTCATTCGGGGTTACATTTGTCCTTTTTGTGGGTTTGCTGATGGGACATTTCGGCTTCGGATGCAATCCTGCTGTCCTTAAATTTGTAAAAGAGTTCGGACTTATCCTCTTTGTTTTCTGTATCGGACTCCAGGTGGGCCCATCATTCTTTTCATCAATGAAACAGGGTGGGGTAAAATTGAACAGCCTTGCTATAGGACTTGTTGCTTTGAATATTCTGGTCGCTTTCGGCATCTATTATATTGATGGAGGGATAGATTTCCCTATGATTGTGGGTATGCTTTGCGGAGCGGTGACCAATACACCCGGTCTTGGTGCAGCAAATGAGACATTGACCCAGATGAATTATACTGGAGATTCCATTGCATTGGCATACGCATGCGCATATCCGTTGGGTGTCGTCGGTATTATCGTATCTATTGTCCTGGTAAGGTATCTAGGAAAGGTGAACCTCAAGAAAGAGGAGGCGGAGATTATCGCAAAGGCTTCTGAAGCGAAAAATGCCCCCAAGATTATCTATCTGCAAGTGGCAAATGAATCGATAGCAGGAAAACAACTCCCTGAGGTACAGACCCTTTTGGGTAGATCTTTTGTCTGCTCCAGAATAAGTCACCAGGGGCACGTAAGCATACCTGTGAAGGATACAGTGCTTAAATTGGGGGATATAATGTATGTTGTGTGTTCTGACGAGGATAAGGAGGCAGTTACTGCTTTTATCGGGAAAGAGGTGCATATCGATTGGGAGAAACAGGAGTCTCCAATGGTTTCGAAGAGGATCCTCGTTACCAAATCGGAGATTAACGGAAAAACCCTGGGCAGCCTGAATCTTAGAAAAATATATGGTGTCAATGTAACCCGTGTTCACCGTTCCGGTCTCCAATTCTTTGCCGATCCCCATCTGAGATTGATGGTGGGTGACAGAATTGTGGTTGTCGGTCAGCAGGAAGATGTTGAAAAGGTGGGAGAGTATCTTGGCAACGAACTTAAGAATCTCGATTCACCACATCTTACCACTATCTTTCTGGGTATTGCTTTAGGTATTGTATTTGGAAGTATTCCAATTGCCTTCCCAGGGATGCCAACCCCTCTTAAACTCGGCTTGGCAGGTGGACCACTTATCATCGCAATACTTGTAGGGAGCTTCGGATACAAGTTTGGTCTTGTGACTTATACCACACAGAGTGCAAATCTTATGTTAAGAGAGGTGGGGATTGCCCTCTTCCTTGCTAGTGTGGGGATAGAAGCGGGAGGTGGATTTATTGATTCACTTGTAAATGGTGACGGACTTTGGTATGTCCTCTATGGTCTTTTGATAACAATGGTGCCAATCTTAGTTATAGGACTTATTGCCAAGTATCTTCTGAAACTTGATTACTTCACTATAGCTGGAATTATAGCCGGCAGCAATACGAACCCTTCTGCCCTTGCATATTCTAATTCCTTGTCAAGTAATATCAACGTTCCGGCAGTGAGTTATTCTACTGTATACCCACTCTCGATGTTCTTAAGGATTCTGACTGCACAACTGCTGTTGCTGATAATGCTGTAGTCCGATATATCTAACTGACGGACTCTGGCAACAACTATTCTTGTACGCAACGGACTGAGTGACCGTAAGCACGCGAATAATTGTCCATACGGATATCGTTTTGGGCAAAGAAAAGATACGCTGAGTAATAATAATCAGTATCAGATGCCCAGTAATTCCCATAGTACCCTCTCCCGTAGATGTGGCCAGTATCTTCGCGATTTCCGGCTGCAGGGAGAAATATTCTGGGAATATTTGTCATGTAAGTATATTCTCCTGTGAAGTAATATCCTTTAAGTCCATTAGAATCAGATGTCCAGGAGGATTTGTTGGAGAACAATACTGAAAGTTCATCTGAAGTAGGCACTCTCCATCCATCAGGACATGGATCGTATGATGTCTTTTCTCCTTGTGCATCTCTCCACATATTGTCATTTTGTGTTTCGCACCAGTCTCCATTATCTTCATCAGCAAGAGAGAGATAGAATTTGTTTGCATTCTCCTCGCTATTCCCTGTACTTTGTGACACGGGACCTTCTATCAGCTCACCATCAGATGGAAAGGTAGCGTCGTTCCAATCATACCCCTGACCATACTTTCTCCCCCATTGATATAGTTTACCATATGGGAATCCATTATAATCACCATCCTTCGGCTCATATCCACAGTTTACCGGAGCCCATACTATATCTCCTATGGTAATGCCATAGCCATAATCTTTCCCCCCTTCAACATATTTTATATTGGCCACATACGAAGTGGATTTCACTTTAACTGAACATTCATCACTTATTCCTAAAAGTGCTGAAGCGGCTGTGATAGTAGCATCACCATCTGCTACAGCGATGATATGTCCATTCTCGTCCACTTTTGCCACTGCATCATTGGAAGAACTCCAGATAATATTCTGGCCCGTTGCATCAGAAGATGTTACGTTTGTAGAGAGGGTATATGATGTGCCGGGGAGCATGGTCAGTGATTCTCTTGAGAGGGTAAGTGAACTGATCAGTGTCAGTTCCGACATAGTCAAAACCGACGATTTGACCACGGTATTGGAAACCTTTGCTGTTAAATTGTATGTTTGTGAAGATACATCAGTAATTGTCACTGAGAAACCGTTTGAAAAAATTACAGGGGGGAGGGCAATTATAAACTCCGTAGCCAATGATGTACTTAACTGAATACCTGATTCGCTGCACTCCAGTATTACCGATTTGGCTCCATTTTCATCTGATGTCATGGTGATAGCTGGGGCTGTGCCATCCGAGTATGTTACAATGGTTGCTGAACCTGAAAGTTTCTCGTTGTTTTTTCCCTGAATAGCTATGCTCTTTACTTTTTGTGACCCTTTCAACTGAAGTTTGAGGGCACCGAAAAGGTTCTCAAAAGAGATTACACCTTCCCCATTTTCAGCATAGGCAGACATTGGAGATGCTCCACTTCCAAAACTTCTATCGGTGTAGACCTGACTTGCCGGAACTGTATAACTGACCTTTTGATTATTGGAGTCAAAAACTACCCCGTCGTAAGGATAAAAAGCCTGAATAGCCATTTGAGGATTGAAATCTTCCACAGTACACCCTGCAGGGAGTGATTCTTCATTCAGAAAAAATTCTCCTCTTGTAGTGCCGGCATCTTCGGGATCAACTACAAACTTGAAAAGTCTGCCATTGTTTATTACTGCTATAGCATCCCCTTCGCACCATAGAGTAGGATACTTATCACTATCTTTTTCACCCAATATAGTCTTGGTGTTATCATTGTTTATCACAGCAGATAATGTTATCTCCCCTTTTGGGGTAATAATGGTGCTGTTCTCACTCTTTTCACATCCAGATGCAGCGAACATTATCAATACCACTGCAAAAACAATTATATCTCTTCTCATTGTACGATCCTCCTTCATTAGTTCCATTTACCGTCGCTTTCTCCAAAACCATCTGTGTTCCCACTGGTGGCAAAGCCTTTTTCGCATTGAATCTCAATAATTTCCACTAATGGGGATACATAAATATCAAACTTCTTATTCATATATGCTGTATGATTGTTAACTAAATAATTAAAAGATAAAAATATTGGTGGAGGGTTATATGGGGTAGATAGCTGCCCCTATGAAGTCTATCAACTCATGAGGATCTATCTTGATTTGTAACCCTCTGATACCTGCACTGATATAGATGTGTTCATAAAGCAGAGCACTTTCGTGGATGAAAGTAGGGTAGGGCTTTTTCATCCCGATAGGTGTACACCCACCCCGTATGTAACCGGTATTTGGAAGTAGCTCCTTCATCGGGATAAGATCACAGTTTTTGTTCCCCGATATCTTTGCTGCAGTTTTTAGATCTACCTCAAAATTACCAGGTATTACACATACAAAGAGACCGTTTTTGTCCCCTTTGAGGACAATTGTTTTGAAGACTTGTTCGATATTCTCTCCGAGTTCTTCAGCAACATGCTCTGCTGCGAGATTGTTCTCGTCGACCGTATATGGGATGAGTTCATATCCTATCCCTGCTTTGTCGAGAAGTCGTGCCGCATTGGTCTTTTCTATTTTTCCCATTGGTCAAGTGCCTCTTTCATCAGTTCCTTTCCCGCTTTTGAAATCTCTTTTGCCTTGGCGTAGTCCGATATGCTGTTGTACGCATCAAAAGGCATTCTGACAATAATATCGGGTTTGTTCAATTTGAGTGAGAGTTCGCTGATGGTGTGGTTCATCAGACTGAATGTTCTGTCCAGAAGGGAGTAGTAGTTGTTACCAAGTTCGAAATCGGAACCATCATCCCCTGAAAATGTATCTGACAACACCTTCTTGCTGTATGTCCCTATCAGTTTCATCTTTTTAGAGAAGGTAAGGGTCTCGTTGTTCTTTATGGAGTCAAGAAGTTGCTTTTTCTCGATTTTGCTCGCTTTGTCTTGTTCAAGTCTGGCTTGTTCATCCCTGTATCTCTGGACTATTGCCTGGTGCATTTCGGGAACATTTATGTCGTTGACATCAAAAGCGACCAGAATATCTTTTCCATTGCGGTCAACCTTGTCAAGAGGTAGGGTGTTGACAATTCCTCCGTCTATGAGTGTCCTCAATCCCTGTGTTACAGGGCGGAAAAGGGAGGGGATGGAGATGGATGCTCGGATGGCATCAAACAAATTTCCATCTGTATAGACTATCTCCTCACCGGTATATAGGTCAGTGGCTATAGCTTTATATGGTATTCTCAAATCTTTTATATCAACATCAGGGACAATCTCTTTCAATGAGTTGATGATTTTGTCCCCCTTGACAATGTGGTTTTTGCTTATGGAGATATCCATCAGATCAAATACTTTCCAGGAGTTAAGGTCATAAAGCCAATCTTTAAGTTCATCCAGTTTCCCGGCAGCATATATTCCACCGATAAGTGATCCCATTGATGTACTTGCTATTGAAGTGATGTTGTAACCTCTCCTTTCGAGTTCTTCGATTGCTCCGATATATGCAAATCCACGTGGTCCGCCACTTGAAAGGACCAGAGCAACGTCTTGTCTTACAGGTTTCATAATGATTTGATTAGAATTGTTTCACAAATTTATAAATTTGTAGTGAAAAAATTGTACCTCAATGGAGACAGTTAAGAGAGTTTTTAAGAAATATGTAGTGGATGCCCTCAGTTATATGGCTTTGGGGCTCTTCTGCTCTTTGATTCTGGGGCTGATTGTCGGACAGCTCGCAAAGATTGAATTTTTGAGTTTTCTGGAGTTTATTGCCAAAGCGTTGGCTGCAGATTCACCACTTGTCGGGGCATGCATAGGCTTTGCAATTGTCCTGGGACTTAAATATGCTCCGCTTGTTACAATATCATCTGCTATAGTAGGTGCCCTCGGATATCAATTCGGCGGCCCTGTCGGGGCATATGTGGCTGTTATTTTCGGATCCCGGGTAGGAGAACTTGTCTCAAAGAAGACACCTGTTGATATAATTATAACCCCATTGGTTACAATTGTAGTAGGGGGGCTGATTGCAAAATACTGTTGCTCACCGATCAACGATTTTATGCTCTATCTGGGTGAAATTATCAACAGGGCTACCAATTTGAGTCCGTTCCTGATGGGAATCGTTGTCTCTGTCTTGGTGGGATGTGCCCTGACTCTTCCTATCAGTTCTGTTGCCCTGTGTGTTATGTTAGGAATTGATGGACTCGCAGCCGGTGCAGCTACAGTAGGTTGTTGTGCACAGATGGTGGGATTTGCCGTAATCAGTTTCAAGGAGAACGGAATAGGTGGACTTCTTTCACAGGGTTTGGGTACATCAATGCTTCAGATAGGGAATATAGTACGCAAACCCCTTATATGGCTGGCACCGACACTCACTGCGGCAATTCTGGGACCTGTCTCAACTGTCGTTTGCAAGATGACAAATAGTGCTCTCGGTGCAGGTATGGGTACATCCGGCCTTGTTGGGCCTATTGCGACATTTGCAGATATGTCAGCGGATGCAGATCCTCTCGTCCTTGGTATAAAAATTGCTTTATTACATTTTATTGCCCCTGCTTTGATTTGTTTCGGTTTACATTTGTGTATGACAAAATTAGGATGGATCAAGCAAGGTGATATGAAAATTGGAAATTAGCGGTTTACTGGTGCAGAAATCAAAAAATTCACTATATTTGATGAATATAAAATAACTATAAAATATATACATTATGATAAGCGAACAATTACACAAAGCAATCAATGACCAGATCAATGCAGAGTTGTGGTCAGCATATCTATATCTCTCTATGTCTATGGATGCAGAAGAGAAGAATTACAAAGGGGTTGCAAACTGGTTTTACATCCAGTTCCAGGAGGAACAGGCACACGCACGTATTTTTATGAATTATTTGAATTCTGTCGATGCTAAAGTGGAACTTAAACCAATAGAAGGTGTTCAGACTACCTGGGATTCAGTTCTTGATATGTTCAAATCTACCCTTGAACACGAAAAGAAAGTCTCTTCACTTATCCGTAACCTTATGAAAATTGCAAAAGAGGATTACGACTATGCTGCTGAGAGCAAATTGAAATGGTTTATCGATGAGCAAGTAGAAGAGGAAGAGACAGCAAGAGATATTATCTTTGCTGTTGAGTCAGTAGAGGGGAGCAAGAATGACATGTACATTCTTGACAAGGAGTTGGCAACAAGGGTATATACAGTTCCCGCACCACTTGCGAATGCAAAATAAGGGTTGAAAAGTACAAATATAACCGTCACATCTGAATAGGTGTGGCGGTTATTTTTTTGGCCACTGGAATAATATGGTCATTATTACCATAAGACCAATCAGCATTGGGTAATAGAGGTGGGGAATTATCGCAATAGGAGATATGGCAGCAAGTCCGGAAGCCATGAGAAGCTGGGCGCCATAAGGGATGATTCCCTGGATAAAGCAGGATGTTATATCCATAAGACTTGCAGAACGGCGTGGTGAAATATTGTATTTTTCAGAGAGTTCCTTTACAATGTTTCCGACAGTCAGGATAGCAATAGTATTGTTTGCGGTACAGATGTTTGCAATGGCTGTAAGGAGAGATATTGAAGCCTCTGCACCCCGTTTGCCGGTCACTTTTGAAGATATCGATTTGACAAGCATATCCATCCCCCCTTTGAGTTTGACAATTGCAAGGAGACCTCCAGCGAACATTGTTACAAGGATGAGTTCGCACATCCCTTCAATGCCCTCCCCCATAGAGGCAAGGATTGAAATAGGGGAGATGTCTCCTGAACAGAGTCCCAGAGTGCCTGCGACAACTATTCCTATTATCAGAGTGATCAATACATTAACCCCCAATAAGGCAACAACGATAATTGTGATATAGGGTATTACTTTGAACCACTGTATGTTTTCTGCTATTGTAACATCACCTATTGCATCCCATTTGAAGATATAGAGAAGGAGAGCAATAATTGCTGCAGGTATGACAATCCTGAAATTTGTTTTGAATTTGTCTTTCATCTCGCACCCCTGTGTCTGTGTCGCTGCTATTGTTGTATCGGATATGAATGAGAGATTATCTCCGAAAAATGCACCGCCTACCACTATCCCGACCAGCCATGCAGGTTCTCCCCCTGTTGCAATGGAAAGTTCGGAGATTATGGGTGTTAGTGCTACGATTGTCCCTACAGAGGTCCCGATTGACATCGAAATGAAGCATGCTGCTATGAAAAAACCCGCAGGGAGAAAACGGGACGGTATGTATTTCAGTGTAAGATTGACGGTGGCATCAATTGCACCTATCTCTTTTGCCACAGCAGCGAATGCTCCGGCAAAGACAAATATCCACACCATATACAGAATCCGGGAGTCTGCTGCCCCTTTAGAAAAATGCTCAATTTTTTCTGCGGTGTTTTTTCCGGGGGCAATGGCCACAGCATAAATTCCTGCAAGGAGGAAAGCGACTGCAATAGGTATTTTATAGAAATCACCAGCAATAATGGAGCCTGCCAGATATATGGTAAGCATCAATATGATTGGTGAAAATGCAACTAATCCTTTTTTGAAATTATTCATTGCTCTTCTGTTTCATTTGCGGCTGCAAATGTAGAAATAAATCTTACCATCTCATCCAATACCTCTGGAGAAATGGTCTCTTCGATTTTGCTGTATTCTGTAGGAAGACCGGTATCGCAGTGCTGGAAGAGATGGTTCAATCCCTCCAGCTGGATAGTGCTAACATTGTTATTTCCCCCCTCCTTTGAATATTTCAGGATAGATTCAAGATTTTGCTGGGCTATCACCTGCAAATCTTTAGATCCGTTAAGTGCCAGAATGGGAACTTTTATCTTTGCAATATCTGCAGCGGGGTCATATTTGATGAAATGGTACATCCAGGGATCAAGCAACTGGTTTGCAACCTCCTCCTGACCACCTGTCATCTGAATGATCCGCTCCCTGAGCTGGTTGTCATTTGATTGAGATGAGATGATTATATCAAACAGCATTCTATTTGCCGCTTCTACCTGTTCCAGCTGAGCTGATGCCATACCGGAACGTGAAAGTATCGCTTTCTGTTGGGCAAGGAGAACCTTGTCACCACGAAGACCGGGTCCTGCAAGGGATATTACAAAATCACATGAGGAATCTCTTGCAGCGACGATAAAAGCTATAGCGCCACCCTCGCTATGCCCCGCCAATCCGATGGAAGAGATTTCCGGGCGGGCTTCCAAATATTGTAATGCGGCTTGTGCATCCCAAGAGAGATCTTCTGTCGTATTTCCGGAAGTGGAGCCTTCTGAAGAACCTACACCTCTGTCATCATATCGGAGAACCGCTATGCCGGAGCGTGTGAGTGCGTCTGCAATTACCAGAAATGGTTTGTGCCCCATCAGCTCTTCGTTCCTGTCCTGATATCCACTCCCTGAAATGAGAATAAGGGCTGGAAATGGAGCGTTCCCCGAGGGAATAGTCAATGTTCCTGAAAGATTGATTCCCGCTTTATTGTTATGGAATACCACCTCCTCTTCTCTGTATGGGTAGGGTTTTGATGGCTCCTGCGGGCGTTTTGCAACTGGAATCTCCCCCCTTGTCAATGCCATAGGAAAGGAGACCCCATACTGGATGAAGTTCCCTGTAAAAGAGTTCATAACCATAAAACCCTTGTACTCCATCTGGATAGTTTTGATTCCGAGATAGAGATTGAATCCATCAAAAGAGACAGAGTCGATTGGCATACCCTTTACCCCTTGTTCGGGGACGGTCATAGTGGCTGAGAGGAGATTATCACTTTGCTCTATTGTGAAAAATATCTCTATACCACCGTTTTTGTTATCAAGTGAGCCTTGCCAGCAACCAGTTATGGAGGTTGTATTTTGCCCTATACAACAAAAAGAGGCAAGTGCAAGGAGTGCAGTTGCCCAATATTTTCTGAACATCTTATTTTTACTTTTGTTTTTGTTTGTTTTCCCTGCCACTTCTCCGAAGAGCATCAGCAATGATCCACTGAAGCTGGCCGTTGACGCTTCTGAATTCGTCAGCGGCCCATTTCTCCAGCGATTCCATCGTAGATGAATCGATACGAAGGATAAAACTCTTAATATCTTTCTTTTCGGCCATTAGTTGTACAATGTACCTGTATTAACAACTGGTTGAGCCTGTTCATCAGCACAAAGGACTACGAGCAAATTGCTCACCATTGCAGCCCTTTTGGCATCGTCAAGGTCGACAATCTCCTCTTCGCTTAGTTTGTCAAGGGCCATTTTGACCATTGAAACAGCCCCTTCTACAATCTTCTCACGAGCAGAGATAACAGCAGATGCCTGTTGGCGACGCAACATTACAGCAGCGATTTCAGGTGCATAAGCTAGATAATTGATGCGGGCCTCCACTACCTCAATACCTGCCATTGCAAGGCGTTCATTAAGGGTGTTTTCGAGAATGTCGTTGATCTCTTCACCGCCAGAACGGAGGGTCAGTTCTTCAGCATCCCCTTCATTATTGTCATAGTTGTAGTGTGTTGCAACTTGTCTAAGGGCTGCATCGGACTGGATCTTGACATAATTTTCGAAAGCCTTCATGATAGAAGAGACAGATGTCAGACCTGTAGCTGCATTTGCTGCCATAGTTTGTGAGTCGATCTCAAACATCGCTTTGTATGTGTCTTTAAGTTTCCAGACAAGGACAAGCCCCACCATGATAGGATTCCCCACCTTGTCATTAACTTTAATTGGTTCTACATCGAGGTTGCGGGCACGCATAGATATTTTTTTCTTGGTGTAGAATGGGTTTACCCAAAAGAAGCCGGTATCAAGGAATGTACCCTTGTATTTTCCAAAGAATACCATAACTCTTGCCTCATTGGGCTCAAGCTGCATGTAGCCGGCAAGGGCTACAAACCAGAATATTCCGCAAATTACAGATATGATTACTGCAGGTGCGATAGGCAAATAGTAGATTGAGAGGAAAATAATCCCCGGGATCAGGAGAAGCTGAGAGAGCAGCATGATAAAACCACTCATTTTGAATCCTGAAAACCCTTTTTCTTCTTTGATGATCTCTTTCATAGTCAATATTGTTTTTTTTGTTAGTTGATATCAGTTTGATATCACAAAGATATATGTAAATTTTTATAATGCAAATAAATTTTTGAAAAAAATCGGAATGTTGTAAATTTGCGTCATAATGAAGAGAGAGTATTTCATATCAGCAATGTCTATGCGAATGCAACGCTAAGTTGCATCTCTCTCTATATCTCACACTTATATATATCGTATTTGAATTCTGTGCCTGATTGGGGCGCTCTTTTTTGATGTTGTTATGATTTATCACGAATATATACATAAAGAAAAATTTCTGTTTGAGGCAGGGGGTGTCCTGAATGATCTGAAAGTTGCATATCATACCTCTCCTTATGAATATGATCCGTGCGGAGGAAAAAAGGTGATATGGATCTGTCATGCTCTCACTGCCAATTCTGATGCAGAAGATTGGTGGCCTGAACTTGTCGGATCGGGGAAATTGTTTGATACTGAGAAGTACTTTGTTGTTTGTGCAAATATGCTCGGATCCCCTTACGGCTCTTCTGGCCCTGCACATTGTCCCGCTGGAAAATATCTCGATTTTCCAAAGGTTACAGTAAGGGATATTGTAAAGGCAAATGATCTGGTGAGGTCTCATCTTGGAATTGATAAAATTGATTTGCTAGTCGGAGGATCAATAGGTGGATTTCAGGCTCTCGAATGGTCTATATCACATCCGGAAGTTATCAAAAAGGCTATATATATAGCGTGTGGCGCTGTAGAAACCCCATGGCTTGCAGCCTCTATAGAATCCCAGAGAATGGCTCTGGAGGCGGATCAGAATTTCAGAAAGCAGGACTCTCTGCAAGCCCCCTTTATGGGACTGAGATGTGCCCGTTCCATTGCACTTATTTCATATAGAAGTTATCAAGGGTACAACCTTACACAGAGTGAGCAAGAGAAAGATTTTCTCTTCTCCCAAAGGGCTGGCTCTTACCAGAGGTATCAAGGTAAGAAACTGTCAGACAGGTTTGATGCCTATTCTTACTATTATCTTGGTCTCTCTGTTGACAGCCATAATGTGGGGAGAGGCAGAGGTGGTGTAGAGAAGGCTCTGTCGGGAATCAAGGCGCAAAGTATAGTGGTAGGTATTGACAGTGATGCACTTTTCCCACTTTGTGAGCAAAAAAGGATAGCGGAGGCTATCCCCGGTGCCAGCTATTATGAGATAACCTCCCAATTTGGCCATGACGGCTTTTTGTTAGAGTATGAACAATTGACAAAAATTATTGAACCATTATTGAATTAAAGATATGCAGGTATTGAAATTTGGTGGCACTTCTGTAGCAAATGCCAGAAATATAAATAATGTGTCGGATATAGTCACTAAAGCTGTGGAAAAAGACCGCACCCTTGTCGTATGTTCTGCAATCAGTGGATGTACAGACAAACTTATAAATATAGGGAAACTTGCTGCACAGAAGAGTGATGAATACAAAACACTTTTGGAAGGGCTGTTAGGTCAGCATATAGAAATAATAGAGGAGCTTATTCCTCAGGAGAGAAGGGGTGAAGCTGTTGCTGAGGTGGAAGAGGTGTTCAATTCCCTATGGGCAATTACCCATGGAGTATCTTTGTTGGGAGAATTGAGTCAGACCAGTCTCGATGCAATACAAAGTTGTGGGGAACTCCTTTCAACCAAAATCATTACAATCAAATTCCTCTCGATGGGGATTACTACAAAATGGCTTGATTCCAGAAAAATTGTCAAGACAAATTTTGTGAATGGGGTAAATGTAGTGGATACAGATACCACCTATGAAAATATGGAGAAGGTTATGGAGAAATTCCCACAAAACCAGCTCTTTATAGTTCCAGGCTTTATCGCATCTGACTTTCAGGGAAGAACCACTACCCTGGGAAGAGGAGGTTCTGACTATACCGCTTCGTTGTTTGCTGTAGGTTGCAAGGCAAGGGTTCTGGAGATATGGACAGATGTTCCGGGGATGATGACCTCAAATCCAAAAATTGTCCCCACCGCCAAATCTATAAGCCATATTTCTTATCGTGCTGCACTTGAATTGTCCCATTTTGGGGCGAAGGTGATCTATCCCCCAACAATTCAGCCGGTGGTATCCGAGGGGATCCCAATTTATGTAAAAGATACTTTCCATCCAGATGCTTTCGGTACCCTTATTGAGAAGAACCCACCCAGAAGCAAGGAGAAAGTGATAGGAATTTCAAATTCCGACAACATTGCACTGATCTCACTTGAAGGGAGTGGAATGGTTGGTATCCCGGGTTTTTCGAGCAGACTGTTTGAAACATTGAGCCGTAACGATATCAATATAATTTTGATAACTCAGGCATCTTCGGTCCACACAATGTGTATTGCCATTGCAGAGAAGGATGCGCAGAAGGCAAAAGAGGCGGCAGACAAGTGCTTCGCTTATGAAATCTCTCTTGGAAAACTATCCCCATTGAAAGTGGAGACAGGGTATTCAATTGTCTGCCTTGTCGGGGATGATATTCTCAATCAGATTGGGGCAACAGGGAGAATGTTTGCAGCACTTGGCAGACATAGCATTGCCATCAGGGCAACAGCACAGGGCTCATCGGAGAGAAATATTTCGGTAATTGTCCCTTCTAAGTATGTCAATCCAGCCATCAGACATATTCATAATGAATTCTTTGAAAAAAGTACCTGTAAGGAGATAAACCTCTTTATTGCAGGGTGCGGAACAGTGGGCAGGGCATTGGTTGAGATGATTAGGAAAAATGGTGATGCTATCCAGTCCCGCTGCGGCAAGAAACTGAAGGTTGTGGGTATTGCTAACAGCAGCAGATACCTTCTTGAACCCTCTGGACTGAGTCTTGAAAATCTTATCCAACGGTTGAAAGAAGAGGGGGAATTGACCAAAGATGGACTTTTCTTTGAGAAGCTGCATTCAATTTCTCTGGATAACTCTGTATTTGTAGACTGTACTGCCAGCAAAGAGGTGCCATTGAGATATGTCCAGCTCCTGAGGAGCAAGTATTCCATTGTGGCGTGCAATAAGATAGGATTTTCACTACCATACAGGCAATACGAGGCGATTATGTCCGCTGCTCATGAGAATGGAATGAGTGTAAAGTTTGAAACCACTGTGGGGGCGGCATTGCCAATACTTGAAACTATCGAAAGAAGTGTCAATAGCGGAGATGAGATAACAAGTATCCAGGCTGTGTTATCGGGGACTCTTAACTACATATTTTCAACATACAAAGGGGAAGAGGGGGATTCATTTGCACAAGTGGTGGCAAGAGCAAAGGAGCTTGGTTATACAGAACCCGATCCGCTTATTGACCTTAGCGGCGTTGATGTTTTGCGGAAACTTATAATTGCATCCCGCCACGCTGGGGTTGCGATTGAGGAGGAGGATGTAGAGCAAGAGCCACTCCTTCCAGAGACCGATCTCACCAGATGTGAAGGGTATTTTGCCAAACGCTATAAAATAAACCAAGAGGATGGGAGGGTTGACCGTTTTGTGGCAACATTGCAGAAAGACCCCAACTCTCCTAAGGGGTATAAGGCCAGAATCGCTCTTGAGGCATTGCCTCTTGACCACCCGTTTGCCTCTTTGTCCGGCACTGACAATGCATTTGTGTTGAAAAGTGCATTTTATCCCAACACCCAAGTCATCAGAGGTGCAGGGGCCGGTGCGGAGCAGACTGCATCAGGGGTGTTGAATGATATTTTATTTTTGTAAGTGAATTAAAGTATACCGATATGAAGAGAGATTATAAATTTGAGACTTTGCAGGTAAGGGGTGGGCAGGAGATTGATCCTGTCTCAAAAGGGACCGCTGTCCCCATATATCAAAGTACTGCTTATACTTTTGACGATATGCAGTATGGAGCAGACCTTTTTGCATTGAAAAAAGCCGGTAATATCTACACACGTATTACAAATACAACCAATGAGGTGTTTGAAAAGAGAATGGCGGCATTGGAGTCGGGTGTGGCGGGTGTGGCTACAGCTTCAGGGCAGTCGGCTGTCTTTTTGAGTATCACAAATATTTGTGGAGCAGGGGACAATATTGTTGCCTCCCCTTTCCTCTATGGTGGAACATTTACTCTGTTCGCTATCTCATTGAGAGATATGGGTATAGAGGTGAGATTTGCTGCCGGGGACAGGTGTGAAGATATCGAACCCCTTATAGATGACCGTACCAAGGCGGTCTATCTTGAAAATCTGGGCAATCCAGCTTTCAATGTTCCCGATTTCGAACCCATAATCGAGATGGCCCACAAGAGGGGAATATGTGTTATGGTTGACAATACATTCGGTTGTGGCGGTTATCTTTTCAGACCGGTAGAGTGGGGGGCTAATGTAGTGATTCACTCTGCTACAAAATGGATATGCGGTCATGGCACTTCCCTGGGTGGGGTAGTTGTGGATGGTGGTAATTTTGATTGGGATGAAGAGAAATACCCATTGCTTGCAGCCCCTGCCGAGAGCTATCACGGATTGGTATATAAAGAGGTGTTCGGAAATGCAGCATTTGCCGGCAGGGTACGTGTTGACGGTTTGAGAAATTTCGGACCCTCTGCATCCCCTTTCAACTCATTCCTTATGTTACAAGGACTTGAAACACTTTCACTGAGAGCTCAGAGATGTTGTGATAATACCCTTGCAATTGCGCAGTGGCTACAGGAGCATGAGGCAATTGAAAGTGTAAATTATCCAGGTCTTAAGGGGAACCCTTACCACGATCTGGCTTGTAAATATCTGAAGAACGGTTTCGGAGGAGTACTTACCTTCAGAGTGAAGAGCGGCTTTGAAGGGGCAGCAGAACTGGTGAGCAAACTTGAACTTATCCTTCATGTAGGGAGTGTGGGTGATTCTAAATCACTGATTGTCCATCCAGCATCGACTACCCATTCCCAATTGTCTGAACAGGAGAGAGTTGCAGCAGGGGTTTATCCCAACATGCTCCGACTTTCTGTTGGAATAGAGAATATTGATGATTTGATTTATGATCTTAATAATGCATTGAAATAGAGTATGAAAGTAGCAGTAGTAGGGGCAACAGGCCTCGTTGGTACAAGAATGTTGGAGGTGCTGGCAGAGAGAAATTTTCCTGTTTCAGAACTTATTCCCGTTGCTTCCGCAAAGTCGGTTGGGAAAAAGATCACTTTTTGTGGCGCAGAGTATGATGTGGTAGGATATGAAGATGCTTTGGAGAGACACCCGGATATTGCCCTTTTCTCGGCAGGGGGAGATGCCTCGCGTGAATTGGCTCCCAAATTTGCCGCTGCAGGGTGTAGAGTGATCGATAACTCCTCTTGCTGGAGAATGGATCCCTCTGTCCCATTGGTAATTCCGGAGATAAACGGAGACGCTGCAGGTGAGAACAATATGATTATCGCAAATCCCAATTGCTCTACTATCCAGATGTTGATGGTGGTGGCACCTCTGCACCGAAGATATGGAGTCAGGAGAATTGTTGTCTCCACATATCAGTCTGTAACAGGAACAGGATATAAGGCTTTGGCCCAAATGGAGTCAGAGAGAGGTGGCGGCATCTGGGGGGAATATCCGGCTGCATATCCATATCCGATTGATGAGAATATCCTTCCACACATAGATTCATTTCTCGATAATGGTTATACCAAAGAGGAGATGAAGATGGTGAATGAGACTCATAAAATACTATGTGACAGTTCTATAGGTGTCTCTGCAACTACAGTTCGTGTCCCTGTCAAGGGGGGACACTCTGAATCGATAAATCTCGAATTTGATAAGGAGTTTGATCTGGAGGAGGTGCGCTCAATATTGTCTTCTATGCCAGGTGTAACTCTCCAGGATGATCCAGCATCAAATCTTTACCCTATGCCTTTGTATGCGTGGGGACATGATGATGTATATGTTGGACGTATCCGCAGAGATTCTTCTGTTCCAAACGGTTTGAATCTGTGGTGTGTAGCAGACAATCTGCGGAAAGGTGCAGCCACTAATGCTGTCCAGATAGCTGAGATGTTCATAAAGTAAAAGTAATGGATTCAAAAAAGAAAGAGACTAAAAAGGCTTTTTTAGTCTCTTTATTTTATAATGCTCGTATAGTGTTCTACCAGGTGAACAAATCGGCATTAGGGAATAGTCCGAAGAGTCCTCCTGTATGGATGAAGAGGATATTTTCGCAGTCAGCAAGTTTGCCACCCTCCTTAATCTCATTAACTACACCGATAAGACCTTTGCCTGTGTAGCAAGTGTCAAAGATAACACCCTCAAGACGGGCAATCTCTTTGATGAACTCAAGCTCCTGGGGACGGGAAAGGGCATAGCCTACACCTACATATTGATCCACCATCTCGATATCTTCGATTTTGAAATTGCAGTAATCTTTCCACTCCTGCAGAGTCTTATCTGCAGGCAATTTCTCAAATTTCTCAAGGTAATCTACTGCGTCATGTGCCATAGGGGCGATTCTCTCCTGGAAGTATAGGTTGTCGTCACATACACATACACCAAGGACTTTTTTGTTAAGACCAAGGACTCTGTTGGCAAGGTTCAGACCTGCACATGTTCCACCCGAACCGGTAGCGACAGCTACTGCATCAAATCTGATACCCATCTCTTTCTCTTGAGCGACAATCTCTTCCATCGCTTCATAGTAACCCATTGTACCGATAGCGTTTGAAGCACCTTCAGGAATGATATATGGTTTATAACCTTGTTTGCGGTAATCTTCTGCAATACGTGCCATTATCTCATCACGGCTGTTACTGTACTCTGACGGTGAACAGAAATGGATGTCGGCACCGAATAGACGGTCCATGAAATAGTTGCCTGCAACTTCAGGATTTATAAGATCTTCACGAGGACAATCTGGAGCAGGGACTGATGTACATGCTTTGGTTTCGGGATGTCGTGGTGGGATGGTATCTATGGTTGGACCTGGTTTGTATGGGAGGGTGTGGGCATCTTTCGGTGATATTCTCAAAAGAACAGCAGATTTCAGCCCCAATAAAGTGGCAGATGTTACAGTGGCCCTGCAGTGATTTGACTGTATACCTCCGGTGGTGATAACAAGATCGCAACCTTGACTGATTGCCTCTGCCATAGCGTATTCAAGTTTACGCACTTTATTGCCTGACAATTCTGAACCGGTCTGGTCATCACGTTTGATATAGATGTTTTTTCCCAATTTGGAGGATAATCTCTCCAGTTTTACAATTTTGGTAGGAAGATTTGCCAAGTTGACCTTTTTCATAACAAGTTTTAATTATAATCCAATCACAAATATACTAAATGAATCCATATAAACATTTATTTTGTAAATTTGCACACCTTAATAATTGATTTATGAAACTTAGATACGCCGTCGCTTTAGTTTTGTCCCTATTTGTGGCAACAACTCTTCCCGCACAGAAGAAAGCTCCTAAAAAACAGGAGATGGCAACACAACAGTTTGCGCCAATTGCGGATTCAGTTTATGCTTACATATCTCCAACTGCAGTAGTTGGTGGAAAGCTTACAGTGAGCAATGTTTACATTTATCCCAACAAACAACTTGAAATCAATTTTTCAAGGGTGTTGTCTGATTATCCAATCAGGGATGTTGATGTGAAGAAGATTTATGAGATTGTGAAAAGGAATCTTCCGGAAGGTTATGAGAACTACACTCTTTCCCTCTTTGCCAATCAGAATACTCTGGAGGAACTAGCTTCTCCATATTATTCCGGCCGCAGCGGGAAATCCACTTTCGTGCCACAAACCGGAAACAAATGGGTCTCTGCAGCAGAGCCTGAGTTCACAGTTACTAATGGTTTGCAGAACAGCCATATTGCAGTATGGCAAAGCCACGGATGGTACTATGAGCAGAAACTTATGAGGTGGGAGTGGCAAAGAGCCCGTATCCTTCAGACAGTAGAGGATCTCTACACCCAGAGCTATGTGGTCCCTTTCCTTGTTCCGATGTTGGAAAATGCGGGTGCATATGTAGTTATGCCACGTGAAAGGGATTATCAGTCGTATGAACTGATCGTGGATAACGACAAATTCTCTACCAGCCGGACAAAAGAGTGTGGCTCATATAGTGAGAGTGGAAACTGGAGCGATTCCGATGTTGCAGGATTTGGAGATGCACAGGAGAGTTATGAGTATCAGGAGAATCCCTTTACAATGGGTACTGCACGTAAAGTGGCTGCTGTGAAGGATAGCAAACCTACAGCTACTGCTACATGGACCACAGCCGTGGATAAGGATGGTGAATATGCAGTATATGTATCTTACCAGACATACGCAAACAGTTCAGAGTGTGTGAATTATAAAGTTGCATTCGAGGGGGGAGAGAAGTCATTCTTTGTCAATCAGAAGATGGGTGGCGGTACATGGGTATATCTTGGAACTTTCCCATTCAAAGGTGGTAAAGAGTATTTTGTAGCGATGGACAACGCTACACCAAAAGGGAAAAAATATCAGAAACTCTCTGTGGTTTCTGCCGACGCAGTGAAGATTGGCGGCGGTATGGGAAATATTGCCCGCAAACCATCCAAAGAGATCATCAGCAATATGCAAAGTGCACTTGCTTCAGACAATACCCCTATCCAAATGCCCGATTTTACATATAATAGTGAAATCAGCGGCTATCCAAGGATCAGGGAAGGTGCAAGATATTGGCTTCAATGGGCAGGTTTCTCTGACACTATCTATTCTCCAAACAAGAATATGAATGATTACAACGATGACTATATGTCTCGTGGCCGCTGGGTAAATGTTTTGAGCGGTGGCTCTAAAGTCAACCCCAAGGAGAAAGGTTACAATGTTCCCCTTGATATGGCAATGGCATTCCATACTGATGCCGGAACAACCCTTGATGACGAGATGGTAGGTACACTATCTATTTACACCCGTTTCTCAAATGATAAAGATGTTTTCCCTTCAGGTGAGTCAAGAATGTTGTCACGTGAATTGGCAGATCTTATCCAGACTCAGATTGTGGATGACGTCCGAGCCCAATATGAGGATCGTTGGCCAAGAAGAGGCCTTTGGGATAGATCTTATAGTGAATCAAGGACACCAGAGATTCCCTCTATGCTGCTTGAACTTCTATCACACCAGAACCTTGCAGATATGAGGTATGGTGCAGATCCAAGATTCAGATTTGTTGTTAGCCGTGCCATCTACAAAGCAATGTTGCGATTCCAGAGTCAGAGATATGGATTTGACTATGTCGTCCAGCCTCTTCCTGTAAACTCATTTTCAGCTGTTCTTGAAGATAAAGGTGGTGATAAACCGTGCGTAAGACTCTCATGGAAACCTGTTGATGATCCTACCGAACCAACAGCATCACCAGAAAGTTATATTGTTTACTACAATGTAGAGGGTGGTGAAGCAGGACATAGGGTTGTTTCTCCAAAAGAGGGTACCTCTGTCACTATGGAAATTGAGGCAGATGCCATATATAATTTCAAAGTGGTTGCAGTGAATAAAGGTGGTGTAAGTTTCCCTTCAGAAGAGTTGTCTGTAGGTACTACATCTGATTGGAAAAATAACTATACTGTCTTGGTTATGAACGGATTTGACAGAGTATCCGCACCTGCTTCATACGCAACTAAAGACTCTACCAAAGCGGGCTTCCAGAACCATCTTGACGGAGGTGTAGCATATATCAATGATTATGCATATATCGGAGCACAGCATGAATTCAGAAGGGAGATCCCATGGATGGATGATGATGCTCCTGGTTTTGGTGCTTCATATTCAAATTGTGAGTCTAAGGTGGTTGCAGGAAATACATTTGATTACCCTCGCAAACATGGAAAATCTATCCTTAAAGCCGGTTATAATTTTGTATCAGCAAGCAGAATGGCTGTGGAGAGTGGAGATGTGGCAATTTGTGACTACCCTGTTGTCGATATGATCATGGGTAAACAGGTGAAAACACAGATGGGGAGAGATGGTGCCAACAAAGCGCAGTTTGAAGTGTTTACCCCTCTTCTTCAGAAACAGATCAAACAGTATTGTGATAATGGTGGAAATCTCTTGATTTCGGGTGCTTATGTCGCTTCAGATATTTGGGATAATATGCTGGACAATGAACCGTCAAGGATATCACATACCCCTCAGGTTAAAAAAATTGTCAGCAAATTGCAGGCTGCATCAAGTGAACTTGAGCAGATACTGAATACCATTTATGCTGAGTACAATTATGTTCAAAGGTCAAATGACTCTCTTGGATTCGAGTATTACAAGTACGATAAAGAGACTGTAGAGAAGATAACTCAGACAATTGATTTGAGCAACAAGTACATTGATTCAATAGGGACCACACTTGCCGTTACAAACAAGGACCTCAAAGAGTTTGAGAAAGGGACTGATGGTGATGAACGTTCAAAGACTTTTGCTGAGCAGGTGTTGAAGTACCGCTGGATGACCCACTACGCATCTGCTTCCGGTACAGTTAAAATGGCTCAGAATCCATTTGGTATAGGTTATAATTTGAATGGCTCGGTATATAGCTACAATCCCCAACCTAATGAAAATGTCTATGCCGTGGAGTCTTCAGATGCACTTGTCCCCGTAGGTCCCAATTCATGGACAGTATTCCGTTACAAGGATAACAATATCTCTGCAGGTGTAGCATACAAAGGGGATGATTACAGATGTGTAACTTTGGGATTCCCAATTGAAACACTCGAATCAACCGAACAAATTGACGCATTGATAGCAGATATTCTTAAATTCTTTACATCTGAAGAGTAATCTCTGCGACATTTTGTCAGTTTCCCTTTATTGGTATAGAAATTGTCGGTCTGCGTTGCACACCGGCATTTTTTTACTCCGGTGTCTGATAAAAGTCAATTATTAAAATAGAATATTATGCAAAAAGGTACAATTGGTGTAACTACCGAGAATATATTTCCGGTAATTAAAAAGTTTCTTTATTCTGATCATGAAATTTTCTTGAGAGAACTGGTGGCTAATGCAGTCGATGCTTCACAGAAGATGAAAGCCATAGCAAACGGTGGAGAGTTCAAAGGGGAACTTGGTGACCTAACCATCAAAGTCGATCTGGATGAGAAAAAGAAACTTCTGACAATTACAGACAGAGGTATTGGTATGACCTCTGAAGAGGTGGATAAATATATCAACCAGATTGCTTTCTCAAGTGCAGGTGAGTTTCTGGAGAAATATAAGGATCAAAGTATCATAGGACACTTCGGTCTTGGTTTCTACTCCGCATTTATGGTCGCTAAGAAGGTGACTATTGAGACACTTTCGTGGAAAGAGGGTGCTGAGGCGGTGAAATGGGAGTGCAATGGTGATCCTGAATATAAGATGACTGCCAGTAAAAAAGGGGATAGAGGAACAGTCATTACTCTTCATATCTCTGATGATGAGGGGGATGCAGAATTTACACAGAAGGGTAGGATTCAAGAGTTGTTGAACAAGTACTGTATGTTTATGCCTGTCCCTATCGCATTCGGCAAAGAGCAGGAGTGGGACAGCAAGAAGAGCCAGTATGTAGATACCGATAAGGACAAGATTGTAAATGGTGTAACTCCAATCTGGACACTCAAACCATCAGAACTGAAAGATGAGGATTATCTGAAATTCTATAGAGAATTGTATCCTATGCAGGATGAACCTCTCTTCCATATCCATTTGAATGTCGACTATCCATTCAATCTTACAGGTGTCCTCTATTTTCCAAAAATAAAGGAGAGTACAGAGGTTACCCGCAATAAGGTGAAATTGTATTGCAATCAGATGTTTGTGACCGATTCAGTAGAGAATATTGTACCAGACTTCATGACCTTGCTACATGGTGTAATCGATTCACCAGACATACCATTGAATGTTTCCCGCAGCTACCTACAAGCTGATGCTGAGGTGAAGAAAATATCCTCTTACATCACAAAGAAGGTGGCCGACAGACTTGAAGAGATCTTTAAGAAGGAGAGGAAAAATTTTGAGGACAAATGGGACAATATCAAGCTATTCATCGAATACGGTATGCTTACAGAGGAGAAGTTCTGTGATCGTGCAATGAAATTTGCCCTATTGAAGAATACAGATGGAAAATTTTTCAGCTATGATGATTATGCAAAGGCAATAGAGGTAAATCAAAAAGATAAGGATAATAAACTTGTATATCTCTATGCAACCGATGCTGTAGAGCAATATTCCTACATTGAAGCTGCAAAAGCTAAAGGGTACGATGTCCTGTTGTTTGATTGTCATCTTGATTCTCACTTTGTAAATTTGCTGGAGAGCAAGCTCAAAGATTCGACTTTCGCAAGGGTAGATGCAGATATTGTAGATAAACTTATCCAGAAAGGTGATGTTGAGAAACCTGTATTGTCAGAAGGGGAGCAGAACGACCTGTCAACTATTTTCCAGACCCTGCTCCCTTCAGAGAACAATTACTATGTTCAGGCCGAGAATCTCGGTGCAGAGGGTGCACCTATCGTGATTACCCAAAGTGAGTTCATGCGCCGCTATAGAGAGATGTCTTCAATGTCTGGTGGAATGAATTTCTACGGCTCCATGCCGGAATCATACAATATTGTTGTAAATATGGAAAACCCTCTTATCAAACGTATTCTTGACAACAAAGTGGCAGCTGTAGGGGAGAAGATCACCTCTTATGACGCAACAAGGGATGAGTTGAAGGGTGCTATAGAGAAGATTGATGCTGCAAATAAGGATAAGAAACAAGATGAAATCCCGACAGCAGACAAGGATGAAAAAGAGAGACTGAACAAAGAACTTGAAACTTTGTCAGCAACACGTAAGGAGACAGTAGAGGAGTTTGCTAAAAATGAAATGCTGCTGAAGCAGGTTACAGATCTTGCCCTGCTGGCAAACAATATGCTTAAAGGTAAAGAACTTAACGATTTCATAAAGAGAAGTACAGAGTATCTTAAGAAGGTAAATTAGAACTCTTCTCCAACAGATATGAATAGGGGTGTACAAATGGTCCAAACAACCAATTTGTTATCCCTATTTTTCTTTTATAAATCATTGTAGTTGTATATCTTTGCAGACAGAATCTCAATTTTTACCGGTATGAAAAAATTATTATTGTTGTTGGCAACAATCGTATTGTCTTGTCAGATTTATGGCCAGAATCTCAAAATGACACCTGTCAATGGTGTACAATATGTGTCAGATGATCTAGATGCCAAAATCTATTTCCCGAAACTTGACAACAATAATAGAAATTGCGCCTTGATAAAGGTGAAGACTACCAATGAATTGAGCAATCCTCTTATCCTCGAAGTAGGGGGGCTTGGTGTAGTTGCCAGAGAGGTGAAAGAGAATGGAGAGATATGGTTCTATGTCCCTTACCAGGTAAAGAATCTCAAGTTTTCGTGTAAAGGGTATTCAGATGTTGCACCCATTCCTGTCCAATTGAAGGAGTCTGGTGTATACAGGATAACTTTGGCAACAGATATGGCGCTCCAGGTGGTTCAGAACGCAGTGTTGGCAAGCAATTATCTGAAGATATCTATAAATGAACCTAATGCCATTGTCCGCCTTGGAAAAACCAGAGACTATGAACTCATCAGTACAACTGTTGACGGTACCCTTTTCAGCCAACTGCTTGACTATGGTACATATTATTATCGTGTGGAACACCCTCTGTATCACCCATCAGAAGGGAGTGCTACTGTAGCTGACAACACACCGAGGGTAGTGGTGAATATGGTCCCTTCTTACGGACTTTTATCTATCACAAGCAACCCTTCAGGGGCAAAAGTCTATGTTGACAATCAGGAGGTAGGTACCACCCCTTGCAACCTTGATACAAAGTTTGCATCAGGTAGTGTCGGTGTGAGATTGCATATGGACAATTACTATCCTCTGAACCAACAGGTGAGTATCAGGGGAAACGGGGAGAGACAGACAGAGCATTTTGATCTCCGTCCACAATTCGGGATGGTTACCTGTATGACTGATGACCCAGAAGCTGAGATCTGGGTAGATGATACATATATGGGAAAAGGGAGCTGGAGAGGGAATTTAAGTTCATTATCTCAGCACAAACTTGAAGTGAAAAAACCTGGTCACCAGTCGCAAAGTATAGCATTCAGAGTACAGGATGGAGTGGAGAGTACCCATAAGGTAAATGCACCGATTCCATTGTATGGAAATGTCAATATAGTTTCAACTCCGGTAGATGCAGATGTCAAGATTGACGGGAAAAATGTGGGGACAACACCAATGATTACCCAGATTCTATCGGGAAACCATACAGTGGAGATCTCAAAGAACGGGTATGACACCCAATCATTCCAGGTTACAATAGATCACAACAAGACCCTCAATGTGAATAAGACCCTCAGCAAAGCAGTTGTTGCTGCTGCTCCGGCCTCTTCATATTCATCCGGAAGTTCATCCGGAAGTTCATCTGTCACTAATATTAGATCATCGTCAGAAGACCCCGATTTCAATGCTCCAGCACTGATGCACTATTATAATGGGTATAAGAGTTACTATGATGACAAGAACTACTCTAAAGCGGTCAAAGAGTTGAAAATTGCGGCAGATATGGGGCTTGCTTCTGCACAGCATCTTTTGGGAAGGTGCTATGATTATGGCGACGGGGTATCAGAGGATGATTATACTGCTGTAAAATGGTTCAAGAAAGCTGCTGAACAGAATCACCCAGATGCTCAATTCTTAATCGCATTGAAATATAGGTATGGAACAACAGGTTATACTAAAAATATCTCTACTGCGATAGAGTGGTACAACAAAGCGGCAAGTAATGGACACGATTATTCTATCGGGGAGTTGATTGAACTTAATGCCAACCCCGAAAGATACCTTACCATATATCACAAGGGATATAAATCATACTATGATGACAATAATTATGATAAAGCCTTTGAACTGTACAAAGAATCGGCAAATATGGGCTATATGAGTGCACAGTTCAGATTGGGATACTGTTATTATTATGGGAAAGGGGTGACAAAAGATGAAATTGAGGCATTGAGATGGTATAGGAAAGCTGCAGAACAGGGGTATTGTCAGGCACAATACAATGTTGCAAATGCTTACTTTTATGGAACTAACGGTTATCCAGAAGACCACACCAAAGCAATCGAATGGTATAAAAAAGCTGCAATGGGGGATTCATATTATGCAATTGCAGCTATTGAAAAATTGATAGAATTGGGGGTCAATTTCAACACATCTTCAAATACATATTCAAGTACCTCTTCAAACCAATCTGCGAAATCTATTTGTGATGAGGCTCTAGGATACTATAATAAAAAGAGTTATAATCAAGCATTCAAACTTTTCGAAAAAGCTGCCGATATGGGGTACGCTGAGGCTCAATACAGACTTGCGTTGTGCTATTCCAATGGTAATGGTGTTACAAAGGATGAATATGCAGCAACCAGATGGTATGCCAAAGCGGCAGAACAGGGGCATGTTGATGCAATGGACTACCTTGCCATCAGGTACACTTATGGAACTTATGGATTGAACAAAGACAAGAATAAAGCGATAGAGCTTTATAAAAAGGCAGCCAGAGGGGGGTCTACTTTTGCAAAGGGTAAACTGAAGGAGTTTGGAATCCGGAACTATTAGTAGCTACCACTTGTATACAATATTTACAGCCCCTTTGTAGGCAGGGAGCCACTCGCCGCTGTGATTCCATCCGACATATTGTGAACCGTCGGAGGTCATGTGCCCTTCATATGCCGAAATTGAGTAGCCAAGTCCCCAGGAGATGTCGATTCCCCATCTCTCCCCTATACAGAACTGGTAACCCAGGGTGGCACCCATCATTATGTTTGTCCCCATCTGGTAACTTTCAGGATAAGTCCCCCAATAGGCAGGGACAACCCCCTTTGAGAGTTTCCACACACCCCAGCCCACATTTGGTCCTGCATAAAACCCTCTGAAGGTCTCTTTTGGATACCAGTGTGCTTCGGTAAATGTGGCACCAAGTACCAATGGAGCATCAGTCCCTGGAATACCATAAGGGTAGAAGATCCCCATCCCTTCGAGCTGTACAGAGAAGTGCTTGTGAACTTTTACCTCAATGGCAGGATTGACAACCCCAACAAGGGCTGCAGCATTCAATTTTACTGCAATTTTATTCTCTCTGATAGGTTGAATGCCATTCTGGGCAGATACATTGAGTGTAAAGAATCCAATAAAAATAGCCAATAGTATCTTTTTCATTTTCTGTCATCATGCTCTTTAGGTGGAACAATTTTCTCTGTTATCCTTATCATCCACTCACCGATGAATCGTACTACGATAGTGCCGACAAGGAGACCGCAAAGGTCGGCGAAGAAGTCTATAATATCACCATCTCTTGATATAAGAAGATATTTCTGTACCAACTCGGTGGCAACAGCAAATACCATCCCTGTGACAAGTGTAAGACTTGAGGCGAACTCCTTGTATCTCCCCAGATGTCTGGAATAGCGGTATGTGAGCCATCCGATAAAGGGATAGGGGAGAAACATTATAAAGTGGAAATAACGGTCAATCCTTATTCCGAGGAAGTAGCCCGGGAGTTCAAGATCGGGCATAGAGAGGTTGAAGAAGCAGAAGAAAAGTACCATTCCTATATAGATAAGGAATAGTACTTTTACCAATATCGCTGCTCCTCGATTGTACATTTCTGTAATTGGGTTGGAAATTATACCATCTTTGCAGCATCACTGATGAAGGTGGCAAGACCTTTGTCAGTTAAAGGATGGTTGATAAGACCAAGGATGGCTTTCAATGGACATGTAGCTACATCTGCACCCACTTCAAGACATTGGATAATGTGCTGAGTGTGACGGATAGAGGCAGCAAGTACCTGTGTAGGATAACCATAGGTGTTATAAACATCCACAATCTGACCTACAAGTGCAATGCCATCGCTTGAAATGTCATCAAGACGACCTACAAATGGTGAAACATAGGTTGCACCAGCTTTTGCTGCAAGAAGTGCCTGACCTACAGAGAATACAAGTGTACAGTTGGTTTTGATGCCAAGTGAAGAGAAATATTTCACAGCCTTGATTCCATCGACGGTACATGGGAGTTTGACGGTGATCTGGGGGTTGATTTTTGCAAGTTCGTGACCCTCTTTTACCATCTCTTCATAAGTGGTTGAAAGAACCTCTGCACTCACGTCACCATCAACAATTTCACAGATATCTGCATAATGTTTCATGATGTTCTCTTTCCCTTTGATCCCCTCTTTTGCCATTAGAGATGGGTTAGTGGTTACACCATCAAGGATACCGAGGCTCTGTGCCTCTTTGATCTGCTCCAGATTGGCAGTGTCAAGAAAAAATTTCATATTGTATTGATTTGATTAAATTATTTTTCAACAAGTTCTCCAGCCCTTGCCATTGCAGGGATGATGTGTGGAAGGATGTTGTCCGAGCCAATTTCGCCGGCAAGTCCCGATTTTTCAAGTGAAGCCCTTACTGCATCGGTAACACCTGAAAGGACAATTGTGATGTTCTCCTTCTTCGATCTGAGATAGAGGTTTCTCAAGTTGTTCTGCCCTGTAGAGTCGATGAATGGAACTTTTCTCATCCTGATGACCCTAACTTTAAGATCGGCCTTTCTAAAACGGTCAAGCTCATCGATTTTACTTGCAAGTCCGAAGAAGAAAGGACCGTCAATTTCATATACTTCAACACCTTTTGGGATGTAAAGGTGCTCAGTATCTGTAAGCTGTGCTTTCTCATCATTTTCTGTAGCAGCAATTTTTTCCTGGTTCAGGACATTGATATGAGAGGTCTCCATCACACGTTTTACAAACAGGATAATTGCAAGGACAAGACCAACTTCAATAGCCACTGTCAAGTCAATGATTACTGTCAGGAAGAAGGTGATAAGAAGTACGATAACATCTGCTTTGTCACCATGCAAGAGGTATTTGAATGTCCTCCATTCACTCATATTGTATGCAACCATAACAAGGATTGCAGCAAGGCAGGAGAGGGGGATATAGACTGCGTAGGGGAGCAAAAAGAGGAAGATCACCAACAGCACCACTGCGTGCACTATGCCGGCAACAGGGGTACGACCACCATTGTTGATGTTTGCCATGGTTCTTGCCAATGCCCCTGTTGCCGGGATACCGCCAAAGAATGGGGTGATGATGTTGGCAACACCCTGACCTATAAGTTCGGTATTGGAGTCATGTCTCTTTCCTGTAACACCATCTGCAACCATTGCAGCCATCAACGATTCAATAGCACAAAGGATGGCAATCGTAAATGCAGGGGAGAAGAGCTCCTGGATAGTATCAATGTTGAATTTAGGGAGAGAGGGTTTGGGGAATGCAAGCCCACCTGCCAGTTCGGGAAATTTGTCACCGATGGTGAGGAAACTGATCCCATCCACTTTGGTGGCAACTACAGATGCAACAATTCCCACTACGATAGCTATGAGTGAGCCTGGAATCTTCTTGGTCACTTTAGGCCACACGATAATCACTCCAAGACATAAAAGGGCAAGCAATGTCTCCTCAAGTGAAATTGTATGGAAATGTTTGAAATAGCACCCCCATTGTTCGATGAATCCTGAAGGGACATTTTCTATCTGTAGTCCGAAGAAATCTTTAATTTGGGTAGAGAAAATGACTACGGCAATACCTGATGTAAAACCTACGATAATAGGATAGGGGATGAACTTGATAAGTGTACCAAGTTTGAATAAACCCATCAGCACCAGTATAATTCCTGCCATGGCTGTGGCAATGATCAGACCATCCATTCCAAATTTGGTCACAATACCATATACAATTACGATAAATGCCCCTGTAGGACCTCCAATAAGGAAGTGTGAACCACCGAGGAATGACATAAGGAAACCGGCAACAATGGCTGTAATCAGACCTTGTTGGGGAGAGACCCCTGATGAAATACCGAATGCAATTGCCAATGGTAATGCAATGATACCAACGATTACACCCGCAATCAAATCGGAGCGGAATGCATCAAGTGAATATTTTCCCTTCTGGAATACCTCCCAGAATTTGGGCTTGAATGAAATATTGAGTTTCATTATCTGAATAAAGCTTCTGTCTTCCTGACAATTGTCTCTTTATCCTCGTCAGGAGATATGATTAGATTAGGTTTAAGGTTAAATATATTGTGTTCTGATTTGAAGCGCTTTTCACCACCGCCGGTGATATTGAGCATAACCACTTCATCTCTCATAATATGGCCGCACTCGATTGCAGAGATAAGACCACAAAGGGCATTTGCAGCTGCAGGATGGATATCAATCCCCTCTTTTTCAAGGAACAATTCCCCTGCATTTCTGATAGCCTGGTTGTCTGAAATGTGGATTTCACCAGTAGCATCGCTCATAGCATCGAACAACCCGCCATAAATTGAATAGGGAGGTTTGCGGTTTGAAAGGACTTTTGCATCGATTTGAAGAGCTTTTACCCTTGCCTCTTCCTGGTTCATAGGGAGCAGATCTCTGCTTCTTGCCTTCCAGGCATCATGCATAGGGGTAAATGGGATATTCTGGGTAGGATATAGTCTCATCTTATGAGAGCCCCAGCGTCCATCTTCAATAAGTCTCATATTTGCTTCCCATGCAGCTATTGTACCGGTTCCGCTACCGATTGCCTGTACATAAACATCTGGAATTCTACCGATAGTGGTGGTTGCAGAAAGAACTGTAGTGGACATACCGTCGCGACGGGCAACATTTTTTGCACCACCTTCATCCATAAACTTATCTGAAGTACAAGCAGCCTGAGAAAGGGCTATGGCATCGAAGTAATCGCACCCTTTAGGTGGACATACAAGTTTTACACACTCTTTCAGAGGTGCTTTGAACCATAGTGCTTCAAGGTTGTCCTCAGGTACGAAAAGAAGGAGTGGAATGTCATTGTCGGAGCAAACCTGTGCGAAAGCACGTGCAGTATTGCCGGCAGATGCCACTACAAGGACTTTTTTGTTATCCTGTGGTAATCTTCCGCATACTGAATATGCCTCAGTCTCCTTGAAAGAGCAGGTGCGCATCATTGCCCCTTTCTCCGGGAAATATCCGGAGAAGGCGATGTATAGATTGTCAAGACCAAGGTGTGCCGCGAGTTTCTCACTCTTGTATGTGGCTGTTGCTGATGAACCTTGAAGGATTTTGTTTACAGGGAGCCAATCTGCAAATGTATACAGACCGTAACTTTCACCTCTGAGTTCCAATTGTTTCTTTTCGTAAATAGCCCTTACAAGTGAAGGGGCACCAGAGTATTGAGGATCTGCCAACAGCCATCCTGTGTCGTCAAATACCCTTCCGGTGGCGACATTCATCAAAGAATACTTTGTGGGTGTGAAATTTTCCATAAAACTATTTAGTACAACTGTTTATAATTTCTGCTATATCTTTAACACCATTTTGCACCCTGGGTGAGAATGTTTTCAAACATAGAGGACATGCTGTCACTATGGTGTCGGGATTGTTGAAAAGGAGATTGTTCACAGCGAGTTCAGTGACGTGGTTGCGATCTTCCTGGTTCAAAGTAAGACTGCCGACACTTCCTCCGCAACAAATTGACTCGTCACCCTCTTTCTCTGCACTAACAAGATCTCCAGCAAGGGAGAGCAATTGCCTTGGTTCCTTATATATGCCACAACCTCTGCCGAGTTCGCATGGATCGTGATAAACAACTCTCTGATCCCCTTTTTCAATCTGCAAACTTCCCGATTTGACAAGGTCAAGGATATATTGTGTATGGTGGATCACTTTTATCCCTTTAAGAGAATACTCTTCTCTGAATACCTTATAGCATATTGGACAAGTTACAAGAAGTGTATCTGCACCACTTTCCAATATAATTTTTGTATTCTTCTCAATAATCTCCATTGCCTTCTCTTTCTGTCCGGCAAGAATCATAGGTCTTCCGCAACAGATTCCACCATCTTCATCCATGTGGGTAAAATCAACCCCCGCTTTTTTCAGTAACGATTTCATTGAACGGGAGATTGCCGGTGTAAGCTGGGTCATACAGCCAGAGTAGTATAGAACTTTATGTGGTTTCTCCTGTGTAACAGGATTAGAAGGGAGATATGAGAAATCAGAAGTGATATTGGAACTTTGTTCCCTCTCCCTTACAAAGAGCTTCAGACGGCAGGAATCTACCCCTACAGGACAGACTGCAACACATTTTCCACATTGAAGACATTTGTCGGCAATCTCCTCCATCTTTCTTTTTCTCCTCCTTCTGAGGAAACGGACAAAATATACAGATGAATAGGGGAGATTCTTCTTCTGAGTGGTCATAGGGCATGCATCTATGCACATACCGCAACTGCTGCAAGAGTAAATCTCTGCTGTTGAGTACCCTTTTCTATAGTGTGAAGACTTAATTCCTGCATTCCTCAATGTGATATAGAACATCTCTGTGGGGATGTGCATATATCTGGTGAACGGGAGCATGAAGAAGAATACACCTAATGCGATTGAGTATGCCCACCAAGTGGGTAAAATATGGTAGTCGTTGCTCAGAAAATTTGAGAACAGATACCAGATGGACTTGGTAAGGAAACTCCCTCCACTGATCCCTGCTGTAAACCCTTCAGCAAGGAGACGTAGAGGAAAAATGCACCAAAGGGCATACATTGCAATTTTGTCAGGCAATGTAGTTTTGGTAGTCCTTTTCATCCCAAGGGCTCTAGAACGGATTCTTTTGAAAATAGCCAGTGCAATGCCGGACAAGATTATAAAAAGGAAGAAGTCCATGAGAAAGAAGAGGAGTGCACCCTGAAGTGTCTCATTGGTCTCCATTACAAAATATCTGAAGAAGATGGGGTAGTATAGAAGACTTGCCCTCTCCGGGACATAGAGGAATGTCTCGATATGTCCCAGGACAATAATCATGAACCAGCCGAAGGCTATGCTTGAGTGCATATATCCCAATAGAGGCTTCCTTTTCCATATCTTGACATGCAGTAGACAATCACACACTATATCTTTGAAATCTTTCCAAAGGATAAGGGGATTGATAAGGGAGATAAAGTATCTTTTCTTATCCTCTTTTGGCAGTTGTGCTATTACTTTAATTATGGCAATTACCAAATATATCAGAATGAAAGCCATTCCGAACATAAATGGTAAAACAAAATCGTTGTATCCAACTAAAAAACGTTCTCTCACAGCTATTCAATTTTATAGGTTTTCAGTATGGAAAGGATGACGTTTCTGGTGTTTATCCCCCTGGGACACACCATTTGGCATTTTCCACACAACATGCAGGAACGGAATTGGGGAAGAGCCGACTTCTCCTCACCTCTACTCAATAAAAGAATCCCTTTTCTCAGATTCATTGTAGTAAAATTCCCGGCAGTACAGCTCGCTGCACATGATCCGCAGGCCATACATTTGAGAACATCGGGTTCCCTGCGTGCAAGAATTTCAAAACGGTCCTTGTTTGCCTCATCAAGGTTGATGACAGAACTAGGTGTCAATGAGTATCCGAAATTGATCATAATCTTGATGGAATTTAATCTTTTTCACACAGGTATGAGTGGATTGACAATGCAGCACTTTTACCCTCTGCTCTGGTCTCTGGAAGGGTTTTTGGCCCTGTACAAGTGCCGGCATAGAAAATCCCTTTTTTAGGGGATTCATCGGAGGCAGTGAACATATCCTTGCTCTGCAGGAAGCCGTCATCTCCAGAAGGAAGAGATAGCATTCTGGCAAGTTTGTCAGTATCGGGATTGTGGACCATACCTGCCATCAGAACGAGAAGATCAAGAGAAACCCTCAATGGCTTCCCGGATAGGGTATCTTCTGCCTTTACAAACAGTCTTCCGTCTTGTTTCTCAGATACTTCAGAAACACGACCTCTGACAAATCTGATACCGTATTTTTTCTGAGCTTCAAGGTACATATCCTCATAGTAGCGTCCGAACATCCTCAAATCCATATAGAAGCAGTATATGGTGGCATTAGGAAATTTTGCTTTGAGTTCGCATGCCTGTTTTACGGCGGTGGCACAACATACTTTGGAGCAATGTCTGTTTCCCGCTTTCTCATCTCTTGACCCTACACAATGGACAAAGCCGATTGCCTCAGGAGATTTAATCCTATCATCGTTGATGTTTTCAGAGAAATAGTGTTCAAGATCGGCATTGGTAATTACATGATTGTATATTCCATAACCGTACTCCTCTTTTTTTGTCGCATTGAATAATGAGAATCCTGTGGTGAAAAGGAGTGCATCTGCAATAAGTGAAACGCCATTGGATAGGATAACGTTATATGACTTATCAAGTCTGTTGACAGAGAGAACCTCGGTGTTAAGGAATGTTTTGATGTTCTCCATTGATGCTGTAATCTCAGTCAGGACTTTGTCTGCCGATTCACCCAACGGGAATAATCTGTCCCATTTGGCAAGGTGACCGCCAAGATGGTTCTCTTTCTCGATAAGGAATGGGGTGTATCCCAATTTGGCAAGGGCCTTTGCAGCCTCTATGCCACATGGACCCCCTCCTATAATGACTATATTGTTTGTTTTATTCATAGCAACATTTTAATAGAGTAGGAGATTCTGGTTTTGAAAGATCCTTTCCTCCAACCCCTTTGTATTTTAATGATGGATCGTATTCAATCCCGATTTTGTCAAGCAACGGTTCTACAGCGACCTGGTGCATCTGAAGACCGAGTGTCCATGGATCATACCCCATTACAAGTCCTGCAAGTTCTTCAGAGGAGAGGACAGGAATTCCGTAGCCGTTGTCACCATATACCTTCCCTGTAGTTTCAGAGAGGACATACTGCCATCTGTCAAGGAAATAGTTGCATCCTGGACAGTTTGTGATGATCAAATCGGGCTTGTATGGCTCCATTGATTCAAATTTCTTATATGTGTTTGATAATGAATACCCTCTGTTTGCCTTTACAAGATATTGTCTGAATCCGAATCCGCAGCAGTGCCTCCTTTCCGGGTAATCAATTAGTTCTCCACCGAAAGATTCTGCAAGTCCTGCAAGAACATATGGATATTCAGCACCACCGACCCCTTTTGAAGGGAACATCTTTGCATAATGGCAACCGATATGTTCGACCACCTTCAGTGGTTGGCCTGTCTTCTTGTTTATTAAAGAATATTTGGCCTGCTCCGCCATAAGATTACGGTAGTTATACATTATATCGCTGCTGTGAACAAGGAATTTAGGTTTGTCAAACTCTTTTTTGCAAGCATCCCAGAGATGTTGTTTTACCTTGGCTTCAAGTTCTGGAAACTCTCTCCATGTCTCAAGAATTTCAGAGTATAGCCCGAAAGAGGTGACGCACGATACCACAAGGTTTTCATAACCAGCCTCTTTCATCAGGGCAAATTGCCTCGCAATGATTGTCATAACAGTCTCTTGTGGTATCACATCGCTATGGTATGCGATTCCCCCACAAGTAGTATGGTATTTTGTCTCGTAGAAGTCTTTACCAAGTTTGTTCCTTACTATATCGAGCATTACATTTTCTGCTCCGGGATTGAAATTCTGACGAATGCAACTCCGTGCAAAAAAGTAATGGTCCTGAGGAATCTCTTTCTGGTAATCAGACCATATCTTCTTTTTACCTTCGTATATCATTTTGCCAAATTATTCTGATGCATTATTGAGATGGATATCTGATGTGTTATTGAATACTTCATCGAAGTACTCCTCTTTAGAGAGACCCATCTCTTCTGCTTTTTTGTAAGAAGCTTCGTTTATTTTATTAATCTTCTCTGTCGCTCCTGTCACATCGAAGATTCTCCTCAAATCGTCAAGTGATTCCTGAGGTATATTTCTCAATGCACCCACCTCGTCTTTACCATAAGCTGCACCGACCCTTTCGTAAATACCCTCAAGATTATCTTCAATCCATTTCCCTACAGTGCCATATTCGGGGTGTGATTCATATTTGAATGTCGCAGGGTGTACGCAATATCCGTAATTGAGAATATTGTTGCAAAGGAGATGAGATAATGCATATTGTTGTCTCCCTTTTTCAGACTCGGTAAAAAGTCCTGTCTCTATTGAAAGATTGCGGAGTGCCATCACAACAAGACCTGGTGCATTCTTGCGGGGACAACGGGTAATGCACGACATACATTCACCGCAATACCAGATGACATCACTCTTAAGGAGCTTCTCAATCTCCTGGTCATCCTGTGTCTGGACAATATTTACTATATTTTTAGGATTGTATTTATAGAACTCCGCAGCAGGGCATATCGCAGTGCATGTCCCACAGTTGATGCAAGCGTTCAACCCCTCTTTAAGACGGTAGTCCTGAATCAATCTGTCGTATAATTTTCCCATAAATTGTTCTTTATATATTGTACACAAGCCAAGCTATGTATGCCACATATATCAAGAAGAAAATGGTACCATCGATTTTATCGATACATTTCTTTTTGAATGAATATGCACAAAGTAATATAGCAAAAGGTGTAAAGAGCATCAATGAGAGGTCTACAATGGTGATGCTGTTCATCGTCAATGGCCTTATGAGTGATGCACCACCAAGAATCAAGAAAATGTTGGAGATGTTTGATCCTATGATGTTACCTAAAGCCATCTGCCCCCTCTTCTTGATTGCAGCTACCATAGATGCAGCAAGTTCAGGAAGCGATGTGCCAACAGCCATAAGTGTAATTCCAATAAATGCATCAGAAACACCAAATGTAGAAGCAATTGCACTGCCGGATCCTGTAAACAGCCTTCCACCAAATATAAGTCCGCACAAACCAATGGCAATCAGCAGAACTGCCATCCATGTATTCATATTTTTAGATGGAGCACCACACTCTTGCTCATCATCTTCACCACCTTTTTTGTTGAAGCATACATACATAAATAGGATAAATCCGATAAAAAGGATTCCACCTTCAACCCTTGAAAGGGTGTTGAATGCCTTCCCAAACAGGAATTTGTCTGAGCAGAAGAGAAACAGAAGGAGGGAGGATATGATTGCAAAAGTGATATCTCGTCTCATATTCTCTTTTGTAAGATACAAAGGGGAAACAATGGCAACAAGTCCTAAAATGAGGAATGTATTTGAAATATTGGATCCAATTACATTTCCCACAGCAATATCACAATTGCCCTGAATTGATGATATGAAACTTACCACCATTTCTGGGGTAGAGGTCCCAATTCCAACAATGGTCAGCCCCACAACAAATTCTGAAATGCCGAATTTCCTCGCTATAGCACTTGACCCGTCAACAAGCCAATTGGCACCTAATAGAATAAGTGCCAATCCAGCTATCAATTTTATGAATAATAAAAACATAAATCTCTTCTGCTATTTGTATTCGTCCCAGCTCTTGATCTCAATCTCTTCTTCAGTCATATTGCAGAAAGAGATTACAAATGCAGAAGCAAGACGGGTATTTGTAATCAGTGGGATATTGAAATCTACTGCAGCACGTCTGATTCTGTAGCCGTTGGTGAGCTCGGTATGGGTCATATTTTTAGGAATATTGATTACCATGTCGATCTCCTTGTTTTGAAGCATAGTAAGTGCCTGAGGTTCGTTTCCTTCCTCTGTCGGCCAATAAACTCTGATCGAAGGGATGTTATTTTCACTAAGATATTTATGCGAACCACCTGTAGCATAGATGGTATATCCGTTATCTGCAAGAAGTTTGCAAGCCTTGAGCAGTTCAGCTTTCTGTTTTGCATCACCTGACGATACAAGGATGTTCTTTTTCGGGATTGAATACCCGACAGAAAGCATTGATTTCAGGATAGCCTCATCAGTGTTGTCCCCAATACATCCAACTTCACCTGTGGATGCCATATCTACACCAAGTATGGGGTCGGCTTTCTGAAGTCTTGCAAATGAGAACTGTGAAGCTTTTACACCCACATAGTCAAGGTCAAACGCACTCTTGGATGGAGGGGTGACTTTTTCACCTATCATGATTCTGGTTGCAAGTTCGATGAAGTTGATTTTCAACACTTTTGATACAAATGGGAAGCTTCTTGATGCCCTCAGATTACACTCGATTACCTTGATGTCATTCTCTTTTGCAAGGAATTGCATATTGAAAGGACCTGAAATTTTGAGTGCTTCTGCAGTCTTTCTCGCAATTTTCTTGATCCTTCTTGCTGTCTCAACATACAATTTCTGAGGAGGGAACTGGATAGTAGCATCACCTGAGTGGACCCCTGCAAACTCAATGTGCTCCGAGATTGCGTAAGCAATTACGACACCGTTGTCTGCTACCGCATCAAATTCGATCTCTTTAGCATGTCTCACAAACTCACTCACTACTACAGGGTGTTTCTTTGAGACATTGGCAGCAAGTGACAAGAACTCTTCAAGCTCCTTGTCATTCGAGCAGACATTCATCGCAGCACCCGAAAGGACATATGATGGGCGGACAAGGACAGGGTATCCTACCTGTTCAACAAATTTGTGAATATCTCCAAGTGATGTCAACTCTTTCCATTTCGGCTGGTCAATTCCAAGTTCATCCATCAGAGAGGAGAATTTATGTCTGTCCTCTGCATTGTCGATACTGTTTGCAGATGTACCCAAAAGGTTAACACCCGAAGCATCAAGACGGATTGCAAGGTTGTTTGGAATCTGGCCACCCACCGATACAACCATACCGTATGGATTTTCAAGGTCGTGGATATCCATAACCCTTTCAAAAGTCAATTCATCAAAGTACAATCTGTCACACATATCGTAGTCTGTAGAGACAGTTTCGGGGTTGTAGTTGATCATTACCCCTCTCCATCCCGATTTTCTGATGGTTTGAAGGGCATTGACACTGCACCAGTCAAATTCTACTGAACTACCGATACGGTATGCTCCAGAACCGAGTACAATTATTGACTTTTTGTCCTGTGCAAACTCTATATCAGATTTTGTTCCATTGTATGTCAAGTAGAGATAGTTGGTTTGAGCAGGGTACTCAGCAGCAAGGGTATCAATCTGTTTTACTACAGGGGTCAGACCATATCCTTTCCTGTAGTTTCTTACGGCCATGCTCATCTCCTCACCGTCAAGAGAATCCTTCAGAACAAGACGTCCTATCTGGAAGTCTGAGAAACCTTGACATTTAGCCCTCTTCAACAATTCGAAATCTACCTCCTCAAGGGTGTTAAGAGAACGCAATTCATCGGCTGTTGTTTTTATGTTGTACAATTTTGCAAGGAACCACTTGTCAATTTTGGTCAAATCGTGGATCTGATCTACTGTATAACCGGCATTGAATGCTTTTGAAATGACGAAAATACGGTTATCAGTAGGGTTGCGGAGTGCTTTGTCAATATCCTCCACAACGATCTCTTTGTTTGCAACAAAACCGTGTGCACCCTGTCCGATCATCCTCAAACCTTTCTGGATGGTCTCTTCAAATGTGCGACCGATTGACATCACCTCACCAACACTCTTCATGCTGCTCCCGATCTCTCTGGAAACGCCATGGAATTTGCTCAAGTCCCAACGTGGAATCTTACATACAATGTAGTCAAGAGCTGGTTCAAAGAATGCAGGGGTGGTTTTTGTAATCGAGTTTTTCAAATCGAAAAGACCATACCCAAGTCCGAGTTTGGCGGCGACGAATGCGAGCGGATAGCCTGTCGCTTTTGAAGCAAGGGCCGACGAACGGCTCAGACGGGCATTAACTTCGATAACTCTGTAATCTTCAGAATTGGTATCGAAAGCAAACTGAACATTACACTCTCCGACAATACCCACATGTTTTACAATTCTTATGGCGAGTTCCCTCAATTTTGCAACTTCTTTATTTGTCAATGTCTGACAAGGGGCTACCACGATGCTCTCTCCTGTATGGATGCCGAGGGGGTCAAAGTTTTCCATATTGCAGACAGCAATACAATTGTCAAAACGGTCTCTTACCACTTCGAATTCAATCTCTTTCCACCCTTTAAGAGACTTCTCGACAAGTACCTGGGGTGAATATGAGAAAGATTTTTCCGCCAGTTTGCGAAGTTCCTCTTCATTATCGCAGAAACCGCTGCCAAGTCCACCAAGGGCATATGCTGCACGAATGATGACGGGATAACCGAGCTCTTTTGCAGAAGCGACAGCATCCTCGATATTCTCAACAGCCTGACTCTTGATTGTCTTTACATCGATTTCGTCAAGTTTCCTGACAAAAAGTTCACGGTCTTCTGTGTCCATAATTGATTGGACAGGGGTGCCAAGAACTTTTACATTGTATTTTTCAAGAATTCCTTGCTGATAGAGACCTACACCACAGTTCAGTGCTGTCTGTCCTCCGAAAGCAAGGAGAATTCCCTGGGGTTTCTCTTTCTGGATTACTTTCTCAACATAGAAAGGGGTGACAGGGAGGAAATATATTTTATCTGCAACACCTTCAGATGTCTGAACAGTAGCGATATTGGGGTTAATCAAAATGGTCTCGATACCCTCTTCTCTCATTGCTTTCAGTGCTTGTGAACCAGAATAGTCGAATTCACCTGCCTCGCCAATCTTCAAGGCACCTGATCCCAATAGAAGTACTTTTTTTATGCTTTTGTCCATAGTCTCTTATAGTAAGTTTATGAAGTCGTCAAAAAGGAAATTTGTATCTGGATGGAACTGAACGGAGAAGAACAGACCACTTTTGTGTCTGATACCTTCATTGGAGCCATCATTCATATTGATGAAGAATGGTTCCCAGTCGGGACCCAGCGAACTTTGATCTACAGCATAACCGTGATTTTGGGTAGTGATAAAACATCTTTCGGTCCCTGCAAGACGGACAGGCTGGTTGTGGCTTCTGTGTCCATATGGGAGTTTGTACGTTTTGGCACCGGCTGCTTTTGCTAAGAGCTGATTACCCATACATATTCCGAAAATAGGCTTTTTCTTCCCGATTGCCACCTGTATATTTTTGATGGTAGTGTCGCAGAAATCCGGATTGCCAGGGCCATTGGAGATAACTACGCCGTCATATTCGAAGGTGTTGAAATCGTAATCCCATGGCACACGGATCACCTCAATATCTCTGTTTACAAGTGAACGGAGGATGTTGTTCTTGACACCGCAGTCCACAAGGACAACTCTCTTCTTTCCGGGGTTGGGATATTCAATAACCTCCTTGCAGCTCACCTTCGCCACTTGATTTTCAAGATTTGGATTGTAGAATTTTGCAGGTGTGTTGAATCCTCGGGGGATTATTGCTCCCAATTGGGAACCGTTATCTCTGAGATATTTTGTCAACTCACGTGTGTCAATGCCATAGATGCCGGGAATCTTGTTCTCTTTCAACCATTGGTCAAGGCTTTTGATGGCATTCCAGTGACTGTAATTGAACGAATAATCGAGAACAATCACCCCTTTAACATGAATCTTGTCAGATTCGTAATTAAGGGATATTCCACTCTCCTTATTATCCTCAGGGATACCGTAATTACCGATGAGTGGATATGTTATACATAGGATCTGCCCCTCATATGTGGGGTCGGTCAGAGATTCAGGATATCCTACCATGGAGGTGCTGAATACTACCTCTCCTTCGGCAAGAAACTCATAACCAAATGAATAACCTTGGAATTCAAGGCCATTCTCAAGATGTAATACTGCTTCTTTCATATTGAACACAAATGTAAGGGTTTTTTACATACTTCTGACAAAAATCAACCACAATTTTCCCTTCAATTCTTCCCATCTCTGCATAGTCAGGGAGGCGAAATCATTGGTATGTCTTGTCAGTATTTCTTCAGCTTTTCCAACCTCTCCCTCCTTGATGAGACGTACAGCCTTCTCTTCGATCATGGCGCACCCTCTGAACATAGATTCTTCAAGTGCCATAACTTCTGACTCGATAAGGGGACGGGTCTTATCCCAGTCAATTGTAGAGAGTCTGTTTGTCTCTCTGTATGCCCAGATTGCAGCATCTTTTCTGTACTCATGCTGTCCGCATATCTGGAATGCATCGTGTATCTGGCTGATGCCTGCGTAAATGGGAATTCTTGGAGACTGGGCAGGGTTGTCGTATGAGAAATATGCAACGCATCCCACCTCATCAGGGAGCCAGCTTCTCGTTTGAATAACAGACGAATATGAACATCTGATCACCGCTATTGTACGATGATTCGGGGCAATACCAGGTTTGAGATGGTTAAGGAGTGCCCTTATCTCATTCGACATGAATGATGAGACAGGTGTGATATGTTCGTCAGTAATTGTGATAGAGTTGTCATAAGGATTCCAGACCCTTCTTTTGAAATCGATGGAGAGATCTTTGACGGCGTCATATTCTGACCCTTCGTAGGTGGATCTGAATAGGGCAGTAATCATCTCTGGAGATACCTTCTTGTCGGGTTTGATTGAGAATGGGAGTTCATCTGACTCCATCTTGAGCTCCAATGATGGTGCAAGTGTGTTGAAAATGTAAAATTCCCTGATTGAGAAGGGCTTCTGACCAGAAACCACTTTGTGGAATATGAATTCCTCCTTACCATCCCAATATCCGAGTTTTTTTGCCCTCTCCCTGAGATCGTTGCTGTAGATGAAATAGTCTGGATTATTCCACTCAATCTTACCTATGCGGGATATATTTGCAGAGACACTTATATGGTCATCAGGAACCCTTTGTGCAACCCATAATGCACTCGGTTTTCCCTCTCCTGATCCTGCGATTTCGAAGTGCCATACCTCATTTTTATCGATAATGGTGAGACATTCACCCCAATCTCCATAGCCGTATTCCTGTGCAAGTTCACCCATCAATCTTATTGCCTGACGTGCAGTACTGCACCTCTGGAGGGCAATTCTCTGCAACTCCTCAATCTGGAAAAGACCTTCGGGATTGACAAGCTCCGGCCTCCCCTCGAATGTGGTTTCTCCCATTGCCAACTGTTTCTCATTCATGCAGGGGTATGCAGTGTTGAGATATTTATAAGTCTCCTGCTGTGGCGCGGGGATTTCACCAGCCTTGGTGACGGTGCGTCTGTCCCAAGGGAGATCGGTATGGAGCAACCCTTTGTAGACCGCTTCTGTAGCACCTTTATCATATTTGATACGCGGTTCCATCTTCATCCATGTTCTGAAATCGGAATCACAAGTGTGGGATGTCATTATGGAACCATCAGTGGATGCCTCTTTACCCACGGTTATAGAGGTGCAACTCCCGGTTTCAATATCTTCTTGTGCTGATAGTGATACAGAGCAGATGAAGATTAAAAAAAGGGAAACAAAAAATTTTTTCATAAGGTATATGTTTTATTGTTTTTCTGAATCTGATTCTATTAAGGCTAAAAGTTTGTCTATCGCATCCTCTTGTGGAACTGACCTGTATATTGCCTCCTTCCCACGATATATGGAGACTTTCCCATGTCCCTCTCCGACATATCCGTAGTCGGCATCTGCCATCTCTCCGGGGCCATTTACGATACATCCCATCACTGCTATGCAATACCCTTTCAAATGAGAGGTGCGTCTCTGAACCTCATTGAAGGTCTCTTCCAGATTATAGAGTGTCCTTCCACAGCCGGGACACGCTACATATTCACACTTTGTAAAACGGCGTCGTGTAGCTTGAAGAAGATTGTCTTTCAAATCGGAAATTATATCGGTTGGGGCAGGAGTCCCGTTTATCTGTGCAGAGATAGTGAAATCGTCTATCTTGCGGTCAAGGAGTTTAGGGCCGATTTCACATGCAGCTTCTATCCACAATTGATCTAATGAAGGGACATTGTATGTGTACTTATCCCTATTCTGGTGTCCCCCCTTGAAATAGTCTGCTATGGCGTGAGCTACCGGCAATTCGTTGACTGGGGGTTCAGTGAGAGATACCCTGATTGTCTCACCGATTCCTTCTCCCAAAAGGGTTGCAAGGGCGGCGGCAGATTTGATTCTCCCCATTTCACCATTCCCCGCCTCTGTAACTCCAAGATGGAGAGGGAAGATAACCCCTTTTTCCTCCATCCATCTATTCAGAAGGCGATATGCTTCTACCATAACAACTGTGTTACTCGCTTTGAGAGACAATACGATATTGGTGAAATCCTCTTCCAGGCACATCTCTACCCATTCAACCATAGCCTCTTTCATCCCCTGGGCTGTATTTCCGTACAATTCTGTGATTCTCTTCCCAAGTGAACCGTGGTTTATACCAATTCTCACAGCGGTAGAGTGCCCTTTGCATACCTCGATGAATCTTTTGAACTCTCTTTTGGCGACCTCGTGTTCTTTTGCAAAGTTGCCTGGATTTATCCTTACCTTATCAGCAACGGCAGCTGCTGCAACAGCCGCTTCAGAAGAGAAGTGGATATCTGCTACAAGGGGGGTGAAATTTCCCGATGCGTGGAGTCTGTCTTTTATAATGCGGAGAGATTCCACTTCACGGAGACCTTGTGTAGTCAATCGTATCATCTGTGCGCCGGCAGCGGTCAATTCCTGACATTGGGCAACAGCTGTATCAATATCGTTGGTATTGCAGTTGCACATTGTCTGTATTACCACGGGGTAACCTTTTCCAATCTTCAATCCGGCAACATCAGCCACTATTATTTTATCCATATCAGTCAAAATTTATGTGAAGACCTATATTGAAACTTAATCTGTTGGGATATGAGTACATCCACCATTCGTCAGAGAGTGTATCGGGTGCGTAGAGCCAGGCCAGAGAGTACTGGTAAAGTGCCTCAATGTGGATCTCTATAGGATGGAATCTCAATGCGAATCCCCCCCCACCAAGGGCTCCGTAGTCCCATCTGTTGATATCTTTAGAGAATCTTCGTTTTGTCGTCTTTATACGATATCCGCCAAATCCTCCAATATCGAGCATGACTCTGAAGTGTTTACCCAGATCGAGTTTGAATTGGGAGACGAGCGGGACCTCAATTGCCGTGAAGATCTGGTCCATCCTTTTGATGTTGTATTCGGAGGTGAAACCATATTGGCACACTTTGGCACCGAACTGTATCCCGAAGAAATTCCAGTTGTCCCACAGATTGTGGTAATATGTGTAGAGTAAGGCAATATTTTTGGAGGTGTGGACTTTGTTGGCGTGGATGTCTGGGGTAAAATGGACCCCGGTTATATCATAACTGTACCTTACACCCAATAGGTGTTCTGTCGGTTTTGCCACTACATCTTTTGAGAATGTGGTGTCAATCTCAACTTTTACCTGAGAAAATCCCACTTTTGAGATGAGAATCAGGATAAGAAAAACAATTATGTATGCAGCTCTGTAGTTTCTCATTTGAACATTTCGCTTATGTCAATGGTTTGTGTCATTTCACTCTTTTCAATTACAGGAATAAGGTATGCTTCATCTGTATTTCCACTTCCCGCCTTATACAATATTACCTTCTCCGGTTGTTTTTTATCCAATAGGGAACCGGTATCAAGTATTCCGTTCTTGTTCCCGTCCTCAGTGACCCTGATAGAGTATTTTGCTGCACTCAAATAGGGGAAGAAGAGTGTTGTATCGCTATGGAAAGTGTATTTTCGGAACACTTTATCCCTCTTTTCAGAGATCAGTTCTACAATGTAGTTCCCGTTTACATTCTTCATCTCCATGGAGAGGGAGCTCAAACGGTCATCATTAGGGAGGGTGATCTTTTTCTCCAGACTGTCACAAGGCAATCCGTTGATATCATAGAACGTTTTTGAAGGGATCTTTATCAGATACTCATTACCGGGCATGAATGGCTCAGATTGCTTTATAATGTATCTTCTCAAATTGGATGTGTCCTGTGATACGGTAAATTCAACCCTCTTTATCTGTTGTTTAGGTGTGGTGTACTGATAGAGTATCGAGTCAAAAGGTGCTTTGATAAGGGGGTAATCGAACTCAATTGTAATTCCATCCTGTTCCACCTTCTCTGGCAGGGCTGTCAGTGTGTATTTGGCGGCAGTATCCACCACTTCGACATTTTTACCACGTTTGTCTGTTGTAAATTTTTTCTTGTATGGGAGTTGGAAATGCTCTTTGAAAGGGACAAGCTGTTTCAAACTGTCATCTGTCTTCATGTATTTGAGATTCAGATGGAGTGTGTCGGCTATTTCTCCCTGATCATTGACCCATATAGCAAGACTGTCCCTTGTAATATTGAATTGTGATATCAGTTTGGAATTATCAATTCCTGTCAATTCAAGGGAATCTATTTGAGCATAAGGGGCTGCAAATTTTATATAGAACATCCTTTTGCCCAATCTTTTAGCCTCTTTGACAAATTGCCTTGACGATACCTCTTTAAACAGATTGAGCTGTATGGAGGAGGGACGTGAGAGAATTCCGAGGGTATCTTTCTCATCATAGGTTATCAATTCGGGAAGTGAGTCCCTGATTACCTGTTGTGCCAGAAAAAGGGTATCACAGAATGCTACAGATTCTTCTGCCGGATCATATAGGAAATTGTTGTTCTTGTCATCAATGGCAAATACTCTGTATCGTCCGGGCTTGATATTTCTGATGGCAAAATATCCATATTTGTCGCTCCTTGCAGTAGCTATAGGGAGAAGATTGAAAATGGCAGAATCACCTGGATCTGTGTGGAGGAGGATTGTTATTTTATCGAGTGGGAACATTGTTTTAGCATCAACAACTGTCCCGGCCATATAAATGGAATCAATCACATCTCCTGTGGAGAAGCTGTATGCAAGTGGTGGGAATATGTTCCCCTCATTATTATCTGCAATTGACTCTCCAAAATTGAGACAATACGAGGTGTTTGGAAGCAATGTGTCCTGAAATGATACAACTACACTTTTTCCCTTGATTTTTGCCTGGGGCTTTTTTTTCTGTGGAGGGGAGAGGAATATGTTGTTTATTGGGTCTTTCAAAACAACATATTCATTGAAAGTTATAGCTATCTGGCTCTTTTTGGGTTGAGTAGGGTGATTGACATTGTTCATTACCGGGACAGCTTCGAGTGCAATAGGTGGAATGGTATCCTTTGCCCCACCAGATGGAGGTGTCGTGGTATTTGCACAGGATGGGGCTGCCAGTGAAAGGACAAACCCGGCAATTACAGATATAAATATATAGTATTCTCTCTTTTTCATTACTCTTTGATATCTACTCGGGTAACACTTTCAATCCCTTTTATTGTCCTGAGAATTGACATGATCTTCTCGAGGTCTTCAATGTTGTGGACATAACAGTCGAGAAACCCTTCGAAAACGCCGTCGTGGGTCTCCACATTCACTTTCCTCAAATTTATATTCAGATCGAGGGATATGCTTTTTGTGACATCATTCAAGATTCCGAGTCGGTCCATACCCCATAACCTTATCCTTGCAAGATGGGAGAGGACATTATGTCTGCTCCATTTTGCATTGATAATCTTTTCCCCCTCTTTCGATGCCCTGGAAATGGCATTGGGACAAGTTTTTTTGTGTATGATGACACTTCCGTCCTCTTCCATAAAACCAACTACGTTGTCACCAGGGATAGGATGGCAACACTCCGCTGTCTTATAGGATAGGGTGTGGTCAACTATGTTCTCTTCAAGGATGTACTCTTTACCCTTCGGAAGTTTATCTTTAGGATTGGATTGGTTGCGTTTCTGCAGGGATGATGCATCATCAAATGTGAAGTCGTCATCATCATCCTCATCTTTGTATCCGCTCTCTTTGCCTTTATTGCTCTTGAACAGCTGCAAAGTCCAATACATTACATTCTTGCTTTGGGTATTGTGTTTGAGGATAGACTCAAGATTGTCAAGTTTGATGATACCTACAGCAATTTTGTTGTATAGTTCATCTTTTGTCCTCATATTATATGCCTCAAGAAGTTTCTTCAGGACTCTATTATGGGGTTTGACACCATATTTGGCAAGTTCTATTTCCAATGTCTCCTGACCTTTGCTCAAAGAGGCCTCAATCGCCTCCCGGATATGTTCATATACGATAGAACGGGCTTTTCCTGTCTTCAGAAAATCGAGCCATTCCCTCTGGGGTTTCTGGTTCTCTGCAGTTATGATCTCTATCTGGTCTCCGTTCTGAAGCACCCTTGAAAGGGGGACAAGCTTCATATTTACCTTTGCAGCAATAGCCTTGTTTCCTATTTCAGAGTGGATATTATAGGCAAAATCGAGAGCTGTAGCACCCTTGGGAAGTGTCCTTGACTCACCTTTAGGTGTGAATACATATATCTCTGATCCCAGAAGGCTCTCGTGGAATTTATCGAGGAATTTCAATGCGTTTGCATCGGGGTTCTCAAGGACATCTCTGACCATATCAAGCCAATGGTCCATCTCCTGTTCGGTAGAGTTTCCGTTTGAACCATAACCTTGCTGTTTATATGACCAGTGTGCTGCGATTCCCCTTTCGGCAATTGCATTCATCCTCTCCGAACGGATCTGAACCTCGACCCAATTACCCATGGGGCTCATTACTGTACAGTGGAGAGCCTCGTAACCGTTGGATTTGGGTTTTGTAACCCAATCTCTGATTCTGTCGGTTTTGGATGGATAGATACCGGTGATCATTGTGTAGATGTACCAGCATTGTGTCCTTTCATCAAAACCCTCGTTTGGCTTGAAGATGATTCTGACGGCGTAAAGGTCATATATCTGCTCAAAAGTAACCCCTTTGGTAGCCATCTTCTTCCAGATGGAGTATGGGGTTTTTGTCCTTTTCAGAATTTCGAAATCGTACCCCCTCTCTTTAAGTGTAGATGAAATAGGGGAGAGGAATTTATCCATTGCCTCCTGTTTCTGACTTACGACATTGTCAATTTTGGACTGAATCTCGTCATAAGCCTGAGGCTCCCTTGTCTTCAGCCAGATGTTTTCCATCTCAGACTTCATGCTGTACAAACCCAATCTGTGTGCCAATGGGACGAAAATGTACATAGTCTCACTGAGGATTTTATCCTTCTTGTGATCTGGCATTGAGTCGATGGTACGGACATTATGGAGTCTGTCGGCAAGTTTGATAAGGACAACGCGGACATCTTCATTCAGGGTGAGGAGTATCCTTTTGAAATTTTCAGCCTGCATATTGGCACCAGGGCCGGTATCCAATGCAGCCTTGATTTTTGTAAGTCCATCTACAAGAGAGGCGATTTTCTCACCAAACAGTCGTTTGATGTCATCAACGGTGTAATCGGTATCTTCTACAACATCGTGCAGTAGTGCAGCAGCGATTGATTTATATCCAAGACCTATTTCCTGTACAACAATTTTAGCCACCTGGATTGGGTGGATGATATATGGAATACCTGAGCGGCGTCTTACCCCTTTGTGCGCTTCATTTGCAAAATCAAATGCCTTGATGACACCCTCATATTCCTCTTGAGAAGCACATCTCTTAAGACTGACGATTCTCAGCTCTTCAAACTCCTGCTGGATAAGATCCAAATCCTCTTTTGTAAACTCGCTCATAATCAATAAAGTATATCTCTTGTCCCTGTTTTGATTCTTGATAGCCTATTTCTCAGATTCTCCTTTTGTTCTTCATCAGGAAGATTCTCTATCTCACGCTCGATCAATTTGTAACCAATCTCTTTCGTCTCTTGGGAAGAGTAATCTTCCAAATATTCAGCAAGGGTGAGAAGAGCATTCCTTGTGCAGTATTTTTTGATGAATCCCGGAATGGCATACTCCATGAAGTGAACCCCTGTGCGGCCAACCCTGTAGCAGGAGGTGCAGAAACTTGGGATAAATTCCCGGGAGAGAAGCCACCTTATGACTTCATCCAGATTTCTTGTGTCTCCAACTGCAAACTGCTCCTTTTTAAGATCCTGCTCCCCATTCTCCCTCTCCTGGTTGTATCCACCGATTTCGAGTTTTGTTCCAGCATCAATCTGACTTACACCAAATTCCATTACCTCATCTCTGATTGCCTTCGATTCGCGTGCAGTCATTATCAAACCTGTATAGGGAACGGCAAGTCTGAGGATAGCCACAAGTTTCTTGAAGTCATTGTCGCTGACTTTATACGGGAGCTCAAGGTTTAGACCATTTGCAGGCTGGATTCTCGGAAAACTGATGGTATGAGGACCCACACCGTGTGTTTTCTGGAGGTGTATTGCATGGGATACAAGTCCCAGAACCTCAAAGCGCCAATCATACAATCCGAAGAGTGCTCCGATTCCCATATCGTCTATACCTCCCTCAAATGCCCGGTCCATCGCATTGAGTCTCCACTGGTAATCCCCTTTAGGTGTCCCTGCCGGGTGGTATTTTGCATAGGTCTCCTTATGGTATGTCTCCTGAAATACCTGAAATGTCCCGATTCCTGCCTCCTTCACTATCCTGTACCCTTCTACGTCGAGGGGTGCGGCATTGATATTGACACGTCTGATCTCCCCATTGCCGGATTTGACACTGTAGGTCTGTTTTACAGTCTGTGCAATGAATTCCGGTGTATATTTAGGATGTTCTCCATAAACCAGGATCAATCTTTTGTGCCCTTCATTCTCCAGGGCTACAATTTCGTCATGAAGTTCCTGTTCGCTCAATGTGTGACGTACTGTAGTTGTCAAGGTGTTGCGGAATCCGCAATACTTACAGTTGTTTATGCAGTAGTTTCCGATATATAGAGGTGCAAAGAGGACAATGCGGTTTCCGTAGATAGATCTCTTCAACTCTTTGGCGGTAGCAAACAACTCTTCCATACCCTGAGGGGACTTTATAGCAATAAGCTGTGCAGTCTCTTCAAGAGTCAGAGGAATTTTTTTTCTGCTCTTTGCAAATATCTCTCTGCACTTCTCCAAGTCCTCTTCTGTACTCCGGATTAGTGAGTGGATATACTCTTCATCTATGAAATTTATATATTTTGTCATCTGTTTCTCTTTAGGAAATGTAATTTTCTCAATACGGACCAGTGGAATTCTTTGTGGTACTGGTCAATGTTCTGGATGGAATAGGAGAGTTGTGCCCCCGCTATTATTATAAACCACCCAATGTTTACCCACACCATAAACAACGGTATTGCGGCAAATACCCCATATACGGCATTCATTCTGGAGACGAAAATCTGTGTTTCAAGGTATAGGAACTGTATAACTGTAAATGCAAATGCAGCAATGAGGGCAGCTTTGATCGCACTGGAGAATTTCACTTTTGCGTCGGGGATAAATTTGAACATGGATGCAAAAATGAGGGTTGATACCCCATAGAAAATCAGCCATAGAATAATCTCTCTCATGTCAAAGAAGGGGAGATCAAGGAGGTTCAACTCCTTCAGACCATCAGAAATTGCTACAGCCATGAAAAGGAAAATGATAACAATAAAAGGGGCAAAAACCAGAATGAGGATATAAGAGAGGAATCTTTTCCATAGTACCCTTGTCTTCTCAGCAAACCAGATATTATTGAAACACCTCTCTACACACAGGAGAAGCCAGATAATCAACCAGATGAAAATACAGAAGGAGATAATTCCGTAAGGTCCCTTTTCTGCAGTATCAATGATGTTTCCGGCAAACTCAAGTATTGTATTTATCGCCTCCTGATTTGAAAAGTATCTGTAGATAAGATTGTTCAGGGTTTCACTCAGTCCAAATCCATCAGTGATGCTGAATATGACGGCAATCAATGGGATAAATGACATGGTGGAGAAGAAACTCAAAGCAACAGCTTGCCAGTTCAGACCAAGTTGTCCGAAATTTTCACAGGCAAATGCTATGATGCGCAAGTTTTTTTTGCCTACCTGTATGAATTTATCCCTATTGAACATGTTTTTTCTATTATTTCAAATTCTCTACAAATTCTCTTGCAAACTCTGTCACACTCTTCATCTTCTCCTCTTTTGCTACACCGGATATTTCGATCCCTTTCTCGAGAAGGTCGAATTTTTTCTCTGTGAGGTATTTCCTCAAATCTCTTACACCAGCTCCGTTCCATGAAGATGAACCGAATAGTGCAATGGTCTTGTTCCTTGGGTTGGAGATGGATATCTCGTGTGCAAGATGTGCCATCATCGGGTGCATTTCACCATTGTATGCACATGTGCCGAGGATGAGCCCTTTGTATTCCCAGATGTCGTTGAGCAAATCGGAAACGTGTGTTTTGGAGACGTCGTGAATTCTGATATTTTTTACACCCTGCTCAGAAATTGCTCTGGCGATAATTTCTGCCATCTTCTCTGTGTTACCATACATGGAGGCGTAGGCTATCACTACACCATAATCGGCCTCATGCCTGCTCCATTTGTCGTACAGCGACAGCGGAGTTTGGGGTGATGTTCTCCATACAGGACCATGGGAAGGGGCAATTATCTTAATTTCAAGTCCTTCAAGTTTCTTGAAAGCGAGCTGAACTTTGTCACTCCATTTGCCTACTATATTTGAATAATACCTTCTCATCTCCGAGAGATAGTATTTGTCAAAATTGAGTTCGTCATCAAAGATTCCTCCGTCGAGGGTTCCGAAAGATCCGAAAGCGTCGCAGGAGAAGAGGACTTTATCTGTGATGTCGTATGTAACCATCGTCTCTGGCCAGTGTACCCATGGAACCCATGCAAAAGTCAGCTTGTGGTATCCCAATTCGAGGATTGAACCATCTGATACTTCTATTTTCTGACTGTCAGGAACAGGGTAGTAGTTGGACAGGAGCTTGAATGTGGTGCAGTTACCAACAATTGTTACATCAGGATATGCCTTGATAATCTCTCCAATCATGCTTGAATGATCGGGTTCAAGATGGTTTACCACCAGATAATCAAGGGGCTTTCCACCAAGTAGTGAAGAAATGTTGTCAAGATAATCGGGATCTGAACCATACTCGAGTGTGTCAATCAAAGCACTTTTCTCATCAGCAATGAGGTAGGTGTTGTAAGAGACACCATTGGGGAGGGGCCAGTTGTTTTCAAAGAGCCTCTTTTTGCGGTCGTTAGTCCCGATGTAAAATATTTTGTCTACTATATTTATCATTTTCAATTATTTATGAGTTTGTAAAAATAATCTTCATCTATTATCTGAATATCATTGCTCTGAGCTTTCTTGAGCTTTTCAGGGCCGGCCTTCTCTCCTGCAAGAAGGTATGTGGTATTCTTGCTGACAGAACCTGTGTTTTTGCCGCCGTGGGCAGTTATCAGCGATTTAATCTCCTCTCTTGAGACTGAGAAATTGCCCGATATCACAATTGTTACCCCTTTCAATCTCTCTGAAAGGGTGGTTTCTTGAGCATTCTCCTCAAATATGAGTCCAACCTCTTTCAATCTGTTTATCATTTCCAGATGATGGGGACGAGAGAAGTAGTCAAGGATGCTTTTTGCCATTGTCTCCCCAATTTCATCGATAGAAAGGAGATCTTCGAGGGTGGCATTCATCAGATTGTCTATACTTTTGAAGTGGGAAACGAGCATTTTAGCAGTTGTTTCACCAATATGACGGATACCCAGGGCATAAAGGAGAGAGTGGAATTTGGCAGATTTGCTTTTCTGAACACTTTCAAGAAATCTCTCTGCCGAACGCTCTTTCCACCCATCAAGGGTAAGTAGATCATCTTTTGTGAGGAAATAAAGGTCTGACAAATCCTTAATCAATCCCTTGTCAAACATTTGCTCTATGGTTGCATCTCCCGCAAGTATATTCATCGCCTTTCTGGAGATGAAATGGATGAACTTCGCTTTTATCTGTGTAGGACAATTGTCGGAGTTCATACAATAATGCTTAGCCTCATCTTCATTCTTGAAAAGGGGGCTTCCACAATCGGGGCAAACGGTGGGATATTGTGGCAAATAGACATCTTCCCCACGCTTAGAGAGTTCCACACGTGTGATTTTGGGGATAATTTCACCACCTTTTTCTACATATACATAATCATTTATGTGGATATCGAGAGCAGCAATCTGCTCTGCATTGTGGAGTGAAGCACGTTTTACAACTGTTCCTGAGAGCTGTACAGGTTCCAGATTGGCAACTGGAGTAATAGCTCCAGTCCTCCCCACCTGATAGTCTATCGATCTGATCTTTGTAAGTGCCTCTTCTGGTTTGAACTTGTATGCAGTGGCCCATCTGGGAGATTTGGCAGTGAAGCCGAGTCTTCTCTGAAGTGCGAGATCGTCAACTTTTATCACTATACCGTCGGTTGGGTATGGGAGAAATTTTCTCCTCACATCCCAGTTGTTGATGAATTCTGCCACTTCATCCATCGAACAGCATACTTTTGTGTATTCAGATACAGGAAATCCCCATTGTTTTGCATGGAGGAGTGTCTGTGAGTGCTTTTCGAAATCTATATTTTCACCAAGGATATGGTATAAAACGCATTGCAGACCCCTCTCTTTCACGATGGCAGGATCGAGTTGTTTAAGTGAGCCTGCAGCTGCATTGCGGGGGTTGGCAAATGGTTGCTCCTCCTCTTCAATCCTCTCCCCATTCAATTTGTCAAACGCTGCATAAGGCATGTAGATCTCCCCCCTGATTTCAAAATCTTCGGGTGCAGACTCAGGAAGAGTAAGGGGGATAGAGGTAATAGTCTTTACATTTACAGTGACATCGTCACCTTTTGTCCCGTCTCCGCGAGTGAGTGCCCGGAGGAGTTTTCTATTATGATATGTGAGGCATATTGCTGTTCCGTCAAATTTCAATTCGCAGCAGTATGAAATCTCTCCTTCGGCCATTTTGCGGACCTTTTCGTCGAAGGTGTACAATTCATCGATGGAATATGTGTTCCCGAGGGAGAGCATAGGGTATTTATGTGGAACCTGAGCGAAATTTTCCCCTTTGCCTCGGGAAGAGAGATCGCTCCCGACTTTCTGACTTGGGGAGTCATTTGAGAGGAATTCAGGGAACATTTTTTCGAGAGTCATGAGCTCATTCATCAGGATATCGTACTCGAAATCGCTGATGATAGGGGAGTTCTGGACATAATATCTCTCATTATGTTCCTTGAGCTCTCTCCTTAACTCACTGATTCTTCTATTTGCCTGAACCTTACTTATACCCATAATAACTTACAAATATACTAAAATTTTTGCCCCGTTTATCACAAATAATGCTAAATTTGCGCCGTCAAAAAAACAAACGGAATAATGAAAGAATCAATCGTAATTTTAACAGGTGGTGGTCCGGCACCAGGAATTAACACAGTAGTAGGAACTATAGCAAAAACTTTTTTGGCAAAAGGCTATAGAGTTATCGGACTTCATGGGGGTTATTCTGCAATTTTCTCAAAGGAACCAAGATACGTGGACATGGATTTTTTCCTTGCAGATGCTATCTTCAACAGAGGTGGTTCATATTTGATGATGAGCCGTTATAAACCCACACAAGAGGATTTTGACAAAAATTTCAACGAAACATTTTTCAAGGAGAACAATATCAAACTATTGGTAACTGTAGGTGGTGATGATACAGCTTCTACTGCAAACAGAATTGCAAAATTCTTGAAGAGCAAGAACTATCCAATCCAGAACATACACGTTCCAAAAACAATTGACAATGACCTTCCCCTTCCGAACAACCAACCGACTTTCGGTTACAATTCGGCTAAATCAGAAGGTACAAGGGTAGCAACAACAGTATATGAGGATGCACGTACAAGCGGTACATGGTATCTTATCTCTGCTATGGGACGTTCAGCAGGCCACCTTGCATTGGGCATTGCAGCATCTTGTCACTATCCTATGGTCGTTATCCCAGAGATGTTCAACAAGACAGAGGTCTCTATCGAAAAGATTGTAAATCTCGCAATTTCATCTATCGTCAAGAGAGAACTTCTTGGTATCACTTATGGTGGTGTAATGATTTCTGAAGGTGTCTTCCATATCCTTAGCGATGAAGACCTCAAGAACTCAGGTGTAACATTCTCATTTGATGCCCACGGTCACCCTGAACTTGGTAAAGTGTCAAAAGCACAGGTGTTCAACACTGTTCTCGAGAACAAAATGAAAGAACTTGGTCTTAAAGTGAAGACCCGTCCTGTAGAGATCGGTTATGATGTGAGATGTCAGACTCCGGTAGCTTATGACTTGACATACTGCTCACAGCTTGCTTATGGTGTATGGAAACTTTTCCACGCCGGTGAGACAGGGTGTATGGTCTATGTTGACGGCAGAGGAGTAGCTACTCCTTTGTATTTGACAGATCTTCAGGATCCCGAAACAGGAAAGATCCCTCCAAGACTTGTAAATATCGATAGCGAAGAGGTACAGAACGTATTCAAATATGAGCTTCATTACATCAGACCTTCTGACTACGAAGCTGCAAAGAAATATCTTGCAAATCCTGAAGAATACGACTTCTACAAGATTCTTAACTGGGACTACGAAGAGTAATCTGAATGGGGGAGAAGTTCGTCATCTATCAGATGTTGCCCCGTTTGTTCGGCAACACCAATCCGGGATGTGTTCCTGATGGTTCATATCTGGAGAACGGGTCTGGAAAGTTTGGCGATATCTCAGAAGAGGTTCTTCAGGAGTTGAAAAAATTGTCTGTTACCCACATCTGGTACACAGGGGTGATCAGACATGCAACCCAAGGGGACAAAACAGCAAAAGGGAAGGCAGGCTCCCCTTATGCCATTAAGGATTATTACGATCTCAATCCATACTTGGCAAAGAACCCTAAAACCCGTATGAGTGAATTCAAAGCACTCCTGAACCGCACCAAAAAAGCGGGTTTGGGGGTGCTTATTGATTTTGTACCCAATCATCTGTCAAGAGAGTATGATTCTTCCGTCAATCCATTTACTGACTATAATTTCTACCCCGGAAGAATTCATGATGGAGATTGGACCGATACCGTAAAACTGAATTACGGTGTCAACGATACCTGGATCAAGATGAGAGACATTCTTGAGTTTTGGGCATCCAAGGGGGTAGATGGCTTCAGATGTGATATGGTAGAACTTGTACCTGTCCCTTTCTGGGAGTGGTGCATTGATGATCTTAAACAGAGATACCCTCATCTGATTTTTATAGCAGAGATTTACAGACCTGAAAATTATCACCAATACATAAATCAGGGTGGATTTGATTATCTATATGACAAATCCGGTTTCTATGACACTTTGAAGTCTGTCTCTAATGGGTGGATACCAGCCTCATCACTCACAAAAGTGTGGCAGACACTTGGAGATTTCCAACCAAAAATGCTCAATTTTCTGGAGAATCATGATGAGCAAAGGGTGGCATCAGACTTTTTCCTGGGAGATTCATCTAAGTCGTTTGCATTGCTATATGTCTCTCTTCTCTTCAATACAGCTCCATTTATGATCTATTTTGGTCAGGAACTTGGTGAGAGAGGGATGGAGTCTGAAGGGTTCAGCGGTGTTGACGGGAGGACCACGATCTATGATTTTTGGAGTATATCCTCCGTAAGACGCTTTCTTGAGGGGGTAAAAGAGGGTGATTCAAATAAATATCTTGAGCCGAATGAGAGAGAACTTCTTGACAGATATAGAACACTCTTTACAACAGCTATGACAATCCCTTCTTTCCGTACAGGGAAGACATTTGATCTGGAATATGCCAATCCATACTCATTCAGGTATGATCCACGCTACCATTTTGCCTTTCTCCGCTCTGATGGTAAAGAACTATATCTATGTGCAGTGAACTTTTCACAGTGGGACGCATTTGTCAAGATCAATATTCCGAAAGAGGCATTTGACTATTTCGGTCTCCCAGAGGAGATGTGGAGAAGATTCTCTTCAATAGAGGTGGAGATCCCTGCACATGATGGTGTGATAAAGGCTCTATAAAGAACAGAACAGGGCTACCATTAAGGGTACCGAAAAATCTACAGCAAATCCATGATATACCGAGATGACTGCAAGGTCATCACCGCATACTTGCCTGATGATGGGTAATGTCGTGTCTGCTGTAGTTGCACCACCTGCAGCTATTGGTGAGAGTGGACCAGCTATTTTGGGGAGAAATGGGGCAGCTATGAGTGTAATTATCTCTCTCATTACATTAGCAAGCAAAGCAATGGTTCCCAATTCAATCCCTTTACTTTGGGAGATGAGGATACTCGAGAGGGAGTAATATGCCTGTCCCGAACCGATAGCCAGCAGGTCATAGATGTGGTATCGGAAGAATATACTGCAAGCCAGAATCGCAGCCAAAGTGCCGGAGATTGTAAACAGGGGGAGGAGAAGGACCTTTTTGTCAACACTTTTCAGATCCTCAAAAACCCGTTTGTTGTGTCCGATGCTCAATCCTACAAACATAATCAGCAGGCAAAGAGTGTAGAATGAGAGCTTTTCAGGGAGAATCTCCCGGGTCAATATTCCGAAATAGCCAATAATTGTCCCAACTGCAAAGAATGCCAATATGATAAAACTCCCTTTGAGAGATTTCAAGTGAGAAATACTCTTTCCGCTTCTGTCGGTTTGTGGGGTGTATTTGAGTCTGCACCATTTTGCCAGAAGGGCTGCTCCAATACAACTTCCTGCTGTTGAAATAATTGAGATGGAGAGTGCTGAAAGTCCCAATGTGGGGAAGGATGAAATGATCTGGGGATTGCTCCCCATCTCAACCCCTAAAAGAAACAAAAGGAGCCATATGATCCAAATGATAACCTTGTCTATCCAACAGAACTGGAGACGTCTGAGGAAAATGCCCGCTGCGATACTGCACAGCATTATCCCTATGACCGTAAACATAAAGCGAAGTGTTGGTATTGGCTATTTGTAATTTGGGAAATATTTGTCGAAGATTGATTTGTAGGTTCCGTCGTTTTCGAGGTTGAGCAAACCATCATTGAACATCCTGATAAGGGAGTAGTTTTCCCCTTTGTTTACTGCCATGTTGAAGGTGAACTGGTCATCGCCCTTGAACGCTACATCAAGATTTGCCCCCTTGGTGAAGATGCGGTGGAAGATAAGAGGGTATTCCTCCATTACAACATCAGCGGAGCCACTCAATACAGCATCAAATGCATCATCAACTTTCTGGTATGGTGTTACTGTAAATCCAATTGAATCTTTGATGAATTCGGCATATTCGTGAATGATTGTACCACTCTTACAAACAACTTTTTTCCCTTTCAGATCTTCGATGGAAGAGACACTTGTATCTCCCTTTTTTACAGCTGCAGCGATTGCCGATGTGAAATAGGGGTGGGTGAATTCCATCCCTTCCCATCTGTCTGTTGTCATTGTAATCAACGAGATTGCAGCATCGAATTTGGGTATTCTCTTGTCAAACTGCCTCATTATCTCTTCAAATTCCATTGGGACAAATCTGACTTTGAAACCTTGGTCAAGGGCGATTGCCTTTACAAGCTCAATTTCAAATCCCGTCAGTATGCCGTCTGAATCTTTGTATGCAAATGGCTCTGCAGATTCTGAACATACTATGAGAAGATTTCTGGTCTTGTCATTGTTGCATGATGAGAGCAGTGAAACAGATATGATAGAGAGAAATAATAATATAATCCAGTTTGTTTTTCGCATAATAATAGAGTTTCGCCGAAGCATTAAATTTTCATGCCAAAAATCGCAAAAAATTGTAGATTTGCAAAGAGAAAATTAAGATTATGGCCGATAATTATTTGGAAAAGAGGTATGATGAACTCTTTAACGGTTCATCCCACAAAAAAAAGGTAGTCAGAAAGGGGATTTCCCTTGATTCCCTTTTGTTGAAGAACAGAAGTCACAGAGGTTACGATGAAAACTACATTGTCTCAGAAGAAGAATTGAGAGATATTGTAAAAGTGTGCACCAAAGTACCTTCAGCCAAGAACCAGCAAGTCCTCAGATTCAAGATTGTAACCAAAGAGAGTGGGGGGGAGAAAGTTCTCCGGAACATCAAATTCGGAGGGGCACTCCCAGAGTTGAAACTCCCATTTCCAGGTGAGGCTCCATATGCTTATATTATCATCTGCAGCACAATTGGTGATGGCCGTTGGGTCGGGATAGATCTCGGGATGGCAGCACAGAGCATGCTCCTAAAATGTGTTGAGATGGGGTTGAACGGCATCTGTATCGGTGCTTTTAACAAGCAAGTAATTACAGAAATGTTTGATCTCCCATACGAACCCCTCCTTATACTTGCAATAGGAAAGGGGATAGAAAAAATACAGCTTCTCGGAATCAGGGAGGGGGAGAATCAGACCTATTTCAGAGATAAAGGGATCCACTATGTTCCAAAACTTGGTGTGGATGATCTGATTATACCTTGACAATCTCTTCGAGGGTCTGGTCTGCTACGATTTTGTCAATAATAGAGGTTACTATCCGGTAAATTCTTCCGTATCTTGTATAGTTTGCAGGGCAGGCGAAGTTTACCCTCTGCTCCTGAATCAGTTTTTCAGCCTTCTGTCTCGAATCTGTTTTGGGGTTGTATACAGCTATAGAGTGTCCTCCAAATTGTTTTACAAGTCTCATACAAGGGATATCGGTCGCTCCATCACCAAAATATATCATATTGGCAAATGGTACCGGACGATTCTTCTCAGGGACATATTCGTTGACAAGTTTATGGTCCCGGATGCTGTGTACCCCTTTGTTGATTTTGAAAAGGAACTGTGTCTTTCCTGTATAGTCGATGGCTACTGCAGGCCATGTAGCTACACCATCCTCATAGAGAAATGAACAAGCAAACACCTTTTCGAATTCATGGTATATAGATGTCCCTTCAATCATCTCGGTCAATCCTGAAGAGTTGATGTAGTGGACAATATTTACCCCTTTTTGCTCACCATATCTGTTTATCAGTCTGAACCACTCGGTAACCCCATCGTATAGGGGGATTTTTGCCCCGAATTTTCTGAAATCTTCCCTGCGAATTTTGATGTTGGATGCTTTTGCTTCATCCAGCATAAGTTTCATATAGCATAGAATTTCACTTGCATCCTGGCTCTCTGACAGTAGTGCACTTTTTTTCCAAAACCCCTCCGGCTCTTTTCCGATAGCTTGAATGAAACCGAATTCCTGCATATTGCCGGGAGACAGGGTCCCGTCAAAGTCATAAATAAGTGCAACTGTATGAATTTTATTCATGGTGATTATATTGTTAAAATGGATAACCGATACCGAACTGAAATGCTGAACCTCCACGTTTGAACCATTCCCCAAATTTTGCCCACTCGTGTTGTGAGGGGTCTTTAAGTTTTATACCCCAGTCAAATCTGATTACGACAAACTGTATATCTAATCTCAGACCAAGTCCGGTATTGAATGCAATACCCTCAGCAAAATTGCGAAAATCTGTAATCTCCCTCTTTTGCCAAACATTTCCGGCATCGAAGAACAGCGCTCCGTTCAATAGCCAGAACATCGGAAACCGGAACTCAAGATTGGCCTCTATTCTCATGTCACCGGTCTGGTTAGGGATGGAGAGTGATGTGTCGAGTGGTGATTTTCCGGGGCCCAGCGAGCGGGTCTGCCATCCCCTCATACTGTTGGAACCACCCACCCAGAACAATTGCTCAAAAGGGAGAGCATTGGAGTTTCCATAAGCAAATCCGACACCTGCCAAAGCTCTGGTGGCAATGGCAATACGCTCCCTTTTACCGAATTTCCAGGTGTGCATATATGCAAATTCCCCCCTTACATACTGGGCATAAGGAGATCCCCATATTGTTCTGTTGCCACTCTCGTCTGCCGGCATCAGGGAGTTGAATGCACTCAGCAGATTTCCAGCAATGTCAAACTTGAAAGTAGCTTTGTAGTTTGTATGTTTCGGGTTAATTGAAGGGTCTGAGTAGAATCCGATATTTGTCCCTCCACCGAAGTCAAAATGGTCGATATATGAATCTCTGACGAAAGGATCCTGTATCATCTCGTAAAAAGAGGGACTGAGATTGCTCATTTTGACGATGTTGATGCGTGCAGGATTGACCTGGAATACCCACTGCTTGCTCAGAGAGGTCCAATTGTAGCCGAATAGGGCGGTAATCATATTTCTGGTGTATTCAGGCCTCTGCTGGAAGTTGTAAGCGACATTCAGATCTGTCCTTGGGACAAGTTTATTGAACATTTTGTCTGGCAAGAAGAGGAAAGTCGGGAAACTTATACCGACAGATGCTCCAAATTCATTGGATCTTGCCGTATCACGAACTGCAAACTGGAAGTTCCCCATCAGAGAGAGGTTCAACCATTCACCACCTCTGAAGATGTTCTTGTTGTAGTATGAAATGGCAGGAGAGATACCTATCAGGCCTGTCGAGTTGGTAGATGCTTCCAGATTGAGTTTATAGCCTTGAGTCTTGGTGGGAACCAGGCGGATGTTACAATCTACTGTATCGGGGGTAACCTGATTCATTGATACATTGACACTGCTGTAGAGTCTCAGATTGGAGAATCTCTGATATGTGTTTGTAATGACACTCTCTTTGTAAAGGGAACCTGGAACTACCCTGTTCATCCTCTTGAGTACACTTGGCCTTATCTTTAACTTGTTGTCATATAAGATTGTAAGATTGTCGTATTTCAATGTGTCGAGCTTAGGCTCAATTTTCTTGCTAAGTCCTGCACGGTATTTATAGACATCAGAGACGGGGTATATGGTTACATTTCCAATGTATGATTGTCTATGTGGCCTGGCATTGGATTCAAGCTCATTTCTGGTATAGTTGTTTACACGAATTTCAAGAGACGCTTTCCCCTTGTTGGTCAGTGTGTCGGCGGTAAAGAAGAAGTAGTTTTTTGAAAAATCGTAGTATCCGTTCTCTCTGAAAATGGTAGCAGCCCTTTCGGATTCTGCATCAAGAATTTGTTCGGACAACGGCATCCCCTTTTTAACCATACAGTTGAGTGTGTCAGCCATATATATTGAGTCGAGGATGGGGTCAAGAATTACAAACTTGATATCATCAATGATATACTGTTTTCCAAGTGTCACATTGTACTTGACTGTCGCTTTTTTATTTTTTGTCTTTATGGAATTGGTTATAGTGGAGTTATAAAAACCTACATATTTCAAGTGTGTCTCCAGATTGTCATTACTCGCATTGACCATATTCTTGTCAAACACGACGGGCGCCTGTCCCAATTTCTTCACAAATTTGTCCCATCCGTTGTTCTTCCCGTTGCTCCAGTTGTAGATATAGAGAAACGGGTTCCATTGCCCTATAAAATATGTATTGGGTTTTTGTCTGATGTAATTTTTTAGTTCAGAGTCTTTGTATTGCGGATACTGGTCGCTGTTGGTGACCTCCAGAATATTCTCTTTCAGCCGGTAGGAGCCATCGGGAATCACTTTTGTCGTGCTGCATGAGGCTATCAGGAGCAGTATAGCCATAAATGCAAAATATGTAATCCTACCTTTATTCATCAGCTGCGGTTATTTATGCAAAAATAAGATTTTCCTGCAAGCAATTAAAATAAATGGTTAATTTTGCTTACAAGAAAAACAAAGGGTATGATATCCAAGGCTGAAATTAAATTTGTCCGTTCTCTGTCCCAGAAGAAATTCAGGGATGAAGAGGGGATGTTCATCGTAGAGGGGGAGAAGATGGTTCAGGAGGCAATTGCTTCCGATCTGGAGGTGGTCTCAATCTATAGGAAAGAGGATATTGGGGAGGAGGTGATGTCCAGAATAACCCTCCTTTCATCTCCTTCTCCGGTTTTGGCTGTTGTTAAGAAGCCCCCCTTTTGTGAAGGGACAAATAATATTGGAGGTGTCTCTCTTGCATTGGATTCTGTAAGGGATCCAGGTAACATGGGAACTATACTCAGAATAGCAGACTGGTTTGGGATCGAAAGGGTGTTCTGCTCCAGAGATTGTGTAGAGCTGTACAATCCGAAAACTGTCCAGTCTTCAATGGGGGCCATTTTCAGAAAAAAAGTGATTTATACAGAGTTGACATCGCTCATTGAAGAGTATTCCAAAAAAAATGTCCCCGTCTATGGAACATTTTTAGACGGGAACAATATCTATTCTGAAAATCTTGAAAAAGATAATTGCCTGATTGTTATGGGAAGTGAAAACAACGGTATCTCTGATCCTGTTTCCAAGTTGATTTCCAATCGTATTCTTATCCCCCCTTATCCTGCTGACACACGCTCTTCCGAGTCTTTGAATGTCGCTATTGCAACAGCAATTGTCTGTTCAGAGTTCAGAAGGTGACTATTTCTTCCACAAACCGTGGAGATTGCAATATTCGTAAACCTCTACAAGTTCATCACCCTCGTTCAAAACAAACTCCTTAACCGGTTTTTCATTTGGTTTAAGCCATTTGATCTGAATCCCCTCTCTGCTCACTACACAGATCCACTGGATAAAGTGCTCCTCGGCCATAGGGTGTTCTACACTCCCAACTGTAACTTTTACTTTGTTGCCAGATACCTCTACGTGCGGAACGTGTTTCTCGTTTGAAGCATCAACTGTATTTGGCTCCAGCAATTGCATCTTCTCGCCACAGCATACTACAGGAACGCCACTATTATTTGTATGGGTAATTATATTGCCACAATGATTGCATCTGTAAAATTTTGTTGTCATAACTTTAGATTTTAGTTGTTAATAATTTCTATTGAAAAATATTTCAATAATCGTGCCGAAATTTATATAGAGTGGTAATTATATCCCAATTTTTTCAATTCCATAGAAACACCGAAACAATACATTACATTCACACACCTTGAAAAAATGTAGAAAGCTGTCGCAGTCTGTCCCTCAATCCCTTCAGATTGAATGAGTTTTAGGATCCTTTCTGCACTTGATCTTAGGGTATGGGTGATTCCGGATGCTTCGATGGAATCGAGTTTGTATCCCAAGATATTCTGGAGTATGTGTTCATCCATATCGTCAAATCCCCTTTTGCCAAGGAGATGATTGTACCCCTTCCCTGAGTATTTTTCCCAATCCTTGTCCCATTCATGGGCGATGGCGAGTCCTATGAAACCTGCCCAGGCTAGTGCCACTTCAGGGTATTCATTCCACTCTTTTACAGCATCAGCGATATATTCCGGGGCAATCTCTCTCCATTTCTTCTCCAAATCAGGGGAGATGAGATAATTTCCTTTAGGCATCAATTCATCCTCTATTTTCCTTTGGAATGTGTCGAGGTATTTTTCAAGTTCTTTATTATCCATGACTATTTTTTATATACTGCTTTAGATGGAAGTCTCTTATCCATATTGGCAACCCCCCAGAATACTATTGCATTGACCACCGCTGTATGTTCCATATATGGGGGGATACTCATATTGTACAAATCTCTGTCTGTATGCCAAATCTCTCTGTAGCTGAAGTTGTAACCAAGAGGATCTCCAGTTCCGAAAGAGAGGGCCGGTACCCCTTTCTTTACAAATGGTGCATGGTCTGATCCCCCGGCATTCTTAGGAATATCAATAGGATATCTCTCAGATGAGGTCAGGGTAAATGGCATTTCGGGGTTAAGATCCTTAAGCGGGGCACAGATATCGGCAAGTTCCTTGTACCAGGCATTGGGGACTGTCCAGCTATTTGCAACAGTAGGACCACCATCTCTATTGAAGAGGTTGACAATTTTGTCCAGTTTGTCAGGGTTGTTCTCTACCCAATGTGTAGAGCCGAGGAGCCCATACTCTTCTGCTGCCCAAAGGGCAAACATTATGGTCCTTTTTGGCTTTGCTCCAGCTGCTGCCAGCAACCTTGCTGCCTCCATCGCAGGGGCAACGCCAGTGCCGCAGTCAACCCCGCCTGTCGCTACATCATAGCAATCGAGGTGACAGCTGCTGATTACAAGCTCTTCAGGTTTCTCTGTCCCTCTGATGTAAGCAATAACAGAGTAGAATGGGACAGGTCCCATGAAGAAGTTGTTTCTGATATCGAATTCGAGAACGACGTACTCTCTCAATTCAACACGTTTCTTGATCGCTTCGTATTGCCTTTCATCAAGTTTGATGTCGGGGAGGGTAGGGAGAGTCTCCCAGGTCATCTCCATTATGTTTTTTCTATCATACAAGGTGGTGATAGGGACAGGTGCCGACTGGATAATGCCAAGTGCACCTGCTTGTATCATCTCTTTATAGAATAGGGCCGGTTCCTCAATGAGTGGGGCAGGTTTCTTACCGGTCCCTCTCAGTTTCATATTCTCTGCGATGATGGAGTCATTCTTTGCAATGATTTCAGCCCTTTTTGCATCACCTCTCTCTGAGTAGTCAATTGGCCATCCGGTGCTCTTGCCGCCAATCAGAACCCAAGCACCTTTGATGGTGTGTTTCATCCTCTCGAATTCCTGGGTACTCTTCGGTTCCATGACTACATGACCTCTTTGTACCCCTTTTGTTCCCGCTGTGTATGATGGGGTGGTGAAGTGTAGTGACTCCTCACCGTTTATCATCTTGCCGAACCATGGACCGCGGTTGAATCCCACAGGGATGTCACCAACATGGATTTTCTCTGCCTCAAGTCCCCATTTCCTGAACATATATACAGCCCAGTCTGCTGCATGGTTATAATTGTCTGAACCGGTCAATCTCCCCCCTATAGTGTTGCACAGAACATCAAGATGGTTCATTGTCTGATTATCTTCCTTTGCAAGTTCAATCATCTTTGCCACTATAGGATCCAATTCCTTTTTTTGACCGAAAAGTGAACTTGAGATGAGCAGCATAGCAGCTGCAATTCCGATAAATGATACTAATTTTTTCATAGTGGAGCGTATTATGGAAATTGTAATTTATTTTACATCAATCGTCATGATATAGTCATTCATAAAATAGCCGTTTCCTATATCAAAATCGCCGGAGCATTTGATTTTCATCCCCATTTTGTGATAGAATCCCACCGCTTTGTTGTAGCGGTTTACATTCAACTCAATTTTGCAGGGTGCAGGGTGCATTGAATGTATTTGTGCTATCGCTTCATTAAAAAGGAGTTTGCCATATCCTCTCCCTTGATAAGGGGGGAGGAGGTAAATCTTCTGGAGATGGAACAAATCCACATCTTGTTGCTGGATGGAGAAGTATCCTATCTCTTTCCCACCCTCAGTAGCCAGAAAGTAGATGTGCCCTTCGTTAACTATCTGTTTTTCAAGATTCTCAAGGGAGTACATCCACTCCATCATATAGTTAATCTGATCTTTAGTCAGAATTGATGAATATGTGTGTGGAAATACCTCCCAGGCCATCTTGTTGATAGCTGTAAGATCCGTTATTTCTCCCCGTCTGACCTCCATTACTCAGATTTCTCCTTTTTATCTCTCTTCTTAATGGTAGGAGCCTCATCCTTATATTTGAAACGGCGGATTTTCTGAGTGGCTGTCTTCTCAAAAGGCTCTTTCATCACCTCTACATCATTTACCTTTGAGAATTTGCTTACATGTTTGTTTACATAGCTCAGAATAGCCTCTTTCTTCGCATCGATTTTCTCATAGAATTCATCCTCGCTCTCCTGATCCCAATCTATGATGTTGTCTTCAAATTGGACAAGGGCAACGAGTCTTCCATCTCTTTCCAATACAATGGATTCGCTGATCCCTTCTATATCGTTGATCACCTTTTCTATCTCTTCAGGGTAGATGTTTTCACCAGAAGGGCCGAGAATCATATTGTTCAGTCTCCCCTTGATGAAATAACGTCCCTTATTGTCCTGTGCTGCAAGATCATTGGTGCGGAACCACCCATCTTCGGTAAATACGCTCTTTGTACGTCCCGGGTCTTTGTAATAACCTAACATAACATTGTCACCTTTGACAATGATTTCCCCCTCCCCAGTCTCCGGATTTACATTGTAGAGCCTCATTTTTACCCCTTTGACAGGATATCCTATACTTCCAGCCACCCTTATTTTTCCTACACTCTGGCTATTCAGAGGGGCTGTCTCTGTAAGACCGTAACCGATAGCATAGGGGAATCCCGCTTTCAGAAGAAATGCCTCTACCGTCGGGTCAAGTTTTGCACCACCCACACCAAAGAAAGAGAGGTGGCCTCCGAAGGTGGATTTGAGCTTCATACCGATGATTTTACACATAATCCAGTTCATGTGTTCATTCATCCATCTGAGGGTACGGCTCTTCTTTATGGTAGGGAGAACGCTGTTCTTATAGATTTTTTCGATAATGAGTGGAACAGAGAGGATAGTGGTCGGTTTGACATCTTTAATGGCCTTGAGCAATAAGGCCGGAACAGGGGGCTTTGACATATAGTAGACACAAGCACCGCAATACATAGGGTAGAGGACACCGAGGGTCAACTCATAAGTGTGTGGCATAGGGAGAATGGAGAGCCATTTATCCTTGCTTGTCCTCTTTTTGGCATAATAGCATGAGACGACATTGGACATGAAGTTTTTATGACTGAGTATAACCCCTTTTGCATTGCCTGTAGTCCCGGAGGTGTAAATGATTGTCGCAATGTCATCTGGAACAGGTTCTGATACCTTCCCGTCACAAGTGAACTGCTCATCATCTTTCTTGATTGCTTCAAACGTCTCAATATCAATCACCAATGTCATCTTGTCCATGCACTCCTGACTCAATTTGGGCATCATCTTTTTAGAGATGAATATTGCTTTGCTCTCGGAGTGTGTCAATATGTTTGTTACCTCATTTTCAGAACTGTCGGGGAGGATTGGGATTGCTATCCTGCCGAAAGGGACAATGCTGAAAAATGCAGCTGACCAGTTGGGCATATTCTGGGATAGGATTGCCACTTTATCTCCGGCACCAATGCCGAATTGGGTCATCCTTTTAGACAATTCGTCACATTTCTCTTTTAATTGTCCGAATGTATAGCCACCCTCTTTGGTGTCTGTCCATGATGTATATTGTTTCTTGGCGTAAAGAGTTGTAGAATATTGGTAAAGTTTGCCGATTGTAGTGATGTACTTCTCGCGCAACTTACCCATACGTTTGTAGATTTTGTTCATGATTCAGTATAAAATGTCAACTTACAAATGTACGAAGAAAAGTTCAATGAACGCTATTTTGTCCCCCTTAATATGTGCCTTTTTCCAGGGGGACCGGGGAGCCTTTCAAGGGTGAATCCGACACCTCTCAATCTCTGTTTTACTACCCCTTTGGAGCAGTATGTCAAAATGAGCGACTGAGGCTGGATCCCTTCATAAATGGCTTTGAAAATAGGCTCTGCCCACAATTCAGGTTGTGTGGAGGGTGAAAATGTGTCGTACATGACTACCGAAGGGGACTCTGAAGAGAAGTAGTCTGAGGGGGCTGTGGAGACATCACCGAGGTGTTTATTCAGGACAAAGTTTGGAGAGATTTCGACATCTTTTTCCCATTCGCAGGAGTGTATGGCGTGGAACCATTGGTCAAGAAGTTCCAGTGGAATGTCGGATTTGGCTGCAATGTATTGTGGAAAATTTATTTGTTCCGCCTCCTGAATTGATATAGGATACTTCTCTATCCCATGAAAATGAATTTTGACAGGTGGGATATTTCCTCCATTATTTTGTCCCAGATGGTAGTGCCAGATGAGTGATGTCATACAATTGAGACCACTCCCCAACCCGATATCATATATGTCGATTAGAGAAGGGAAATCGGGGAGATTGTGGTAAAGATAATCTATCCCGTTCCTGATGTATATGTACTCAGATTCACTGTAAGCCCCATTTGATGAGTGGTAACATTCATCAACCCCCTCAAGTTTCAATGTGTGAGAGCCGTCATTGCTGAGTATTATATGGTGTTCCATCTATATCGATAGTACACTTAAGACATTGATAAGTTCTTTGTCGATAGGTTTGTCAAGTTTTATTGCCTTGTTGAAAGGGACATAAACTATCTTATCGTTGGAAACACCTACCATGACATTCCTTTGTCCATCCTTGAGTGCCTCGATAGCGGCAACACCGAGTCTGCTCGCCAGAATCCTATCTGAAGCGGTAGGCATACCACCTCTTTGCAGGTGTCCGAGAATTGTTACCCGGACATCGTATTCAGGATACTCTTTTTTTACCCTGTCGGCATAGTATAGAGCACCTTTCCCTTTTTTGCTCTCTGAGACAATAACAATACTGCTGTTCTTGCTCTTTCTTACACCACGACCTACAAATTTTTCAAGTTGTTCAGCATCTGTCAGGTCTTCAGGGATAATTGCCGCTTCGGCACCTGCAGCTATGGCACTGTTCTGTGCAAGAAAGCCTGCATCACGCCCCATTACCTCCACAAAGAAGATCCTGTTATGGGAGTTGGCTGTGTCTCTGATTTTGTCAACACACTCCATAATGGTGTTCAGAGCTGTATCATAACCGATGGTCGTATCTGTCCCATATAGGTCGTTGTCGATTGTACCGGGGAGTCCGATGCAAGGTATATCATATTCCTGTGCCAACTCCTGAGCTCCGGCCAATGAGCCATTGCCACCGATGACAATGAGTGCATCAATATTGTTTGCTTTGATATTCTCAAACGCTTTTGCCCTCCCCTCCGATGTGAGAAAATCTTTGCTGCGGGCGGTCCTCAGAATTGTCCCTCCACGCTGGACAGTACCACTCACACTTTCGGTGGTAAAATCGGCTATATCGTTGGTTATGAGCCCTTCATAACCTCTGTAGATCGCTTTGACACCCCAACCGTTATAAATGGCTGCACGTGTGACTGCTCTGATAGCTGCATTCATCCCTGGAGAGTCTCCCCCTGATGTCAATATTCCGATTGTAGATATTTTTGCCATGATAGTATTTGTGTTTATAAGCTGCTTCCACCAATAAAACTTCTGATAAGTGATGTTGCAGGGACATCTTTATCAGATACGGGGGTGAAATAGCTCAGAAATTTCAATAATCTGTGTACCTCGCTGTATTCCGGACAGTTTTTCGGGACTGTCATAAGAATCCTTTCGGCATATGCCCTGATTACAGGGAACTCGACAATGTATGAGGAGTTGAAAAGTGCATCTGCGTTCTCCTGGAAAGGGTATATCCATTTGACTTCAGCATGTCGGACATTTGGCCAGTTGGCAATGGTCTCTTTGGCGGTAAATGCCCCTTTGGAGTAGTCTCTGACAATTCGTCTGAGCAATCTGTTGTCACTTGTCGGGATACAGTTGTGATTGTCAAGAGAGATACTTGTTATGGTATTGATGAAGATACGGTATTTTGACTCCTCAGGAACCTGATCTGTCAAACGGGGATTTAGGGCATGAATCCCCTCGATCAGCAGGAGTGAGCCTGGCTCGATTTTGAGTTTTTTGCCATTGAATTCCCTGAGTCCTGTGACAAAATTGTACTCAGGAATCTCCACTGTTTCACCATTCATCAGCTTTACAAGGTCGCTTTGAAGGTATTTGTGGTCAACAGTGTCGAAATTGTCAAAATCATAAGAACCGTCGGGGAGGAGAGGTGTCTCAACCCTGTTTACAAAATAGTCATCTGTGGAGAATGAGATAGGCTTGATTCCGCACGCTTTCAATTGGATGCTCAGCCTTTTGCAGAATGTAGATTTTCCACTGCTGCTGGGCCCTGTGATAAGGACAAGTTTCAATGGATTTTGTTCGTTGTGCATCCTTCTGTCGATCTCCTCGGCAATCTGGACAATCTTTTTCTCCTGAAGTGCTTCGGCTACTTTTATAAGATCTGGTGCCTGACCGCTCTGGCATGCAATATTTACATCACCGGCATTGTCAAGTCCCATTATCCTGTTCCATTTGAGCTGTTCAGAGAAGATGTCGAATGTCTTTGGCTGCTCTGTAAAAGGGGCTAATTCTTCGGGATTGTGCCTATTGGGAACTCTCAAAAGCAACCCATCTCTATAAAGGGACAATTCCCACACTTTCAACTCACCTGTGCTTACCAGAAGTGCGTCGTAATAGTAATCTGCAGTCTCGCCAAGGGTGTAGTAGTTGACGTAGATGTCGCTGTTGCTCTCCAGTAGTTTTACTTTGTCCTCATAACCCGATTCGCGGAAAATTCTGATTGCCTCCTCCGATGGAACCTCCCATCTTTTGAAAGGGATGTCAAGATTGACAAGTTCGGCCATTCTCGATTTGATCTGCTCAAGGTCTTTCTGATCCATTTTGGAGCCGTCGCCCTTGTCTATAGAACAATAGTAACCCTTGGATATGGGTCTTCGGAGAATTATCCTGCATTTTGGGAAGATGTCCTTCGCCGCCTTGCATAGCAGAAAGCACAATGATCTGCAATAGACACCCCTCCCTTCGTATGAGGTGTAGTCAAGAAATTCCACTTGTCTATTGTTGAATGCTCTGTATTTCAGCCCCTGACTTACATTATTCACTTTTGCAGAGAGGATGGGATAAGGTCTGTCGAACTGAAATTCGGGAAGCATCTCCAGAAGAGATGTCCCCTCTGAGAATGATTTGGTGGTCTTGGTGTTTACACAATATATTTTTACCATATCAGATTTACTTATGTTCTGTTGTGACAAAAATAGGAAAATCACCTCCAATTAGAAAAAAAATATTATTTTTGGAAGATTAAACTTAAACCTTTAACAATTGAATTATGTCAGAAAGAATTACAATTATCGATTTTGTAGACAAATACACCAGTAAATATTCCAAAGATACATTCCTCAGGGAGAAACTTGATGGTAAGTGGATTGAAACTTCATACGAAAACACCCGTAAAGAGGGGAGAGTTTTTGCTGCAGGTTTTATGAACTTGGGGCTCCAGAAAGGGGAGAGGGTTGCATTGCTCTCTGAAGGGAGAAAATTGTGGATTATTGCTGAACTAGGTGTCCTATACGCCGGCGGTGTTGATGTCCCCCTTTCAATCAAACTTGAGGAGTCAAATGACCTCTATTTCAGAATACATCACTCAGATTCGAGATTCATCATAGCATCCCAGCAACAACTCCCCAAAATCCGTAAGATCATAGACCAATTGCCTCTTGTGGAGAAGATCATCGTCCTTGATGACCTGGCAGAATATGGCCCTAAGGAGATAGGCATCTCGGAATTCCTGAAAACCGGTGAAGCATATCTTGCAGAACACGATCAGGAGCTGGAGGCACGTTCTCGCTCTGTCCAACCGGATGATTATGCCAATATCAGTTACACATCGGGTACCACTTCCGATCCAAAAGGTGTTATCCTGACCCACCGTAACTACACAGCCAACGTGGAGCAAGGCTCTTCGGTCATCTCAATCAACAGGGGAGATGTTATGTTGATCATTCTCCCTCTGGATCACTGTTTCGCCCACGTTGCAGGCTTCTATACAATGATGATGTATGGTGGAAGCATAGCGACAGTTCCTGTAGGAAAGAATCCCCTCGCTACCTTGAAGAATGTCCCTGTGGCCATCAAAGAGGTGAGACCTATGGCAATGTTGTCTGTTCCGGCTCTTGCAAGAAACTTCAAGAAGAATATCGAGACAGGTGTTGCTGCCAAAGGGCCCAAAATTGTCAAACTCTACAATTTCGCCCTTAAGAATGCTATCGCATACAATAAAGAGTACTATAACAAAGGTGGTTTCAGAGATTGCTGGAGAAAACCGCTTATGCTCCTTTTCGATAAAATTCTCTTCAAGACACTTCGCGAAAACTTTGGTGGCAGGATGAAATTCTTCGTTGGTGGCGGTGCTCTGCTTGATATTGAACTTCAGCGCTATTTCTGCGCTATCGGTATCCCAATGTTCCAGGGGTACGGTCTTTCAGAGGCGACCCCAATCATCTGCGCCAACTCTCCCGGACATGCTATTTTCGGCTCATCAGGAAGGGTGGTAAAACCGCTTGATATCAAAATCTGCGATGATGAAGGTAAGGAGGTTCCCCCTGGTGAAAAGGGAGAAATCGTCATAAGGGGTGAAAACGTTATGGCCGGTTATTGGAAGAATCCAGAATCTACTGCAAAAACTATTATCGACGGATGGCTGCATACAGGTGATATGGGGTGGATGAAGGCCGATAAAGAGTATCTGTGGGTGACAGGACGTTTCAAATCTTTACTTATATCATCGGATGGTGAGAAATATAGCCCTGAAGGGTTCGAGGATTCATTGACAGACGGTTCAAAATATATTGACCAGGATATTATCCACAACAATCAGGATCCATATACTATTGCCCTTATCGTTCCAAACAAAGAGGCATTGAAAGAGTATGTTAAAGGTCTCAATCCATCAATTGATCTCCAATCGGATGAGGCTGTAAGGATGATGTTGCAAAAGATACAGGATGAGGTCAATGCTTACAAGACAGGTGGTCCTAAAGGGGGAATGTTCCCTGACAGATGGTTGCCTACAGCATTGGCAGTCCTTCCCGAACCATTTACTGAGCAAAATGGACTTGTTAACAGTACAATGAAGATTGTAAGGGGTAAAGTTGAAAAATACTATGAAGATCGTATTGAGTATGCTTACACTGCAGAAGGTAAGGATCTCTTCAATCCCAAAAATATGGACGCTTTAAGAAAATAAGAGATATGCATACAGACAAAACATTGGGCGTGCTTGGAGGTATGGGACCTGCAGCCACAGCCGATTTCTTGAGGGTTTTGGCGGAAATCACCCCTGCCGGCACAGATCAGGAACATCCTCGTATGATTGTGTATTCACACACAGTTACCCCAGATAGAACCACTTATCTCCTGGGTAAGGGACCTGATCCAACAGAATATATCAAAGATGGTTTGAATACATTGATCAAATGGGGAGCTGATATGCTGTGTGTTACATGCAATACTGCCCACCATTTCATAGATGGTTTCAGGGAAGAAATATCAAAACCTATTGTCCATATCATTGATGAGACCATTCTTAAGTCCTCTACCGTATCTCCACAAGGTGCATGGTTGACAGCAACACTTGGAACTATGCGTACAGGTTTGTACCAAAGACATGCTAAAGAGAGCGGTTATAATTTCCACATCCCGTCAGAAGAACTTCAGGTGGAGATTCACGATGTTACCGATATGGTGAAGGCGGGACAACATAAAGAGGCAGGAGAGAAATTCAGAGGGATTGTAGAGCAGCTGTGGGCAATTGAAAAGTTGCCGATTGTTGGTGCTTGCACAGAGATTCCTATTGCTTATGCAAATACAGGGCTCGATCCCCAAATGGGTATATCCTGCCTTGTAGCCCTTGCTGAAGGGTGTGTCAGAGAATTGTATTATAAATAAAACAGCCTCATAACAATGAAGAAGATAAAAATTGCATTGCCGATGCAGATCCTCATAGCCATGGTTCTTGGCATTCTGTTCGGCATTTTCGGCCACGATTATGTCAAATATATCAGTTGGGCAGGGGATATATTTCTCCGCTTCCTGAAGATGATTGTAATCCCGATTGTATTTTCATCTATGGTTGTCGGCGTTGCCGGCATGGGGAATAACGGAGGATTGGGGAGAATTGCCGGTAAAACTTTTGCATTCTATGTGAGTACCACTCTGGTTGCAGCCTTTATTGGGATGATTTTTGTGAATCTGCTGGAACCTGGTGTGGGATCTTCACTTATTTCTCAAACGCAATCTGCTACAGAGATAGCTTCAGCCAATAAGGTGTCATTGGGAGAACGCCTTATTACTATTGTCCCTGACAATATCTTCAAATCTCTTATGGAGGGGGACCTTCTGGCAATCATTTTCTTCTCTATCCTCTTCGGATTTTTTGTAACAAAAGTGGGTGAGAAGTCGAGAATTGCCATTGTAGATCTTTTCCAGGCAGTATTTGATGTTGTGATGAAAATTACACTTTCAGTTATCAAGCTTGCTCCAATCGGGGTTTTTGCTATTGTTTCCAAGATGATAGCACAACAGGCGGGAGATACAGCTAAATTGGCCGAGATAGCACAAAGTCTAGGATTATTTATCCTTATTGTTTGGATAGGGTGTCTGATACAGTTTTTTATAATCCTTCCATCTTTGGTATATTTCCTTGGAAAGGAGAATCCCTGGAAGCATATGAAGAAGATGTCTACAGCAATCCTTACCGCTTTTTCTACATGTTCTTCCGGTGCCGCTCTCCCCATCTCTATGAGAGATTCCCAGGAAAAATGCGGTATTTCAAACAAAATTGCAAGCTTTACACTACCTCTTGGTGCTACTATTAATATGAACGGTACAGCCCTATATGAGTGTGTTGCAGTTATTTTTATTGCACAGGTCTATGGGGTGGATCTCTCCATAATGGAGCAGATTATCATTGTGGTTACAGTCCTGTTTTCTGCTATAGGAACAGCAAGTATCCCTATGGCCGGACTTGTAATGTTGTCAGTGGCGTTGACAGTAGCCGGACTCCCTCTTGAAGGTATCGGTCTTGTCCTTGCGGTTGAGCAACTTTGTGATATGCCAAGAACTGCAACAAACTCATACGGAGATATGTGTGCAGCTGTCGTTATTGCAAAATCGGAGGGGGAGAAACTTACTATATCAGAGTAAACCCCTTCAAAAAAGAGTTCAAACCCTCTTTATATGATTCTCCGACAGGAAGAGATTCTTGAGTGGCAAGAATGATACTTGATTTTCCTACAGATTTGATATAAGAGGTGTTTACGATATAAGAGCGGTGTATCTGGATGAATGATTCAGGTAGACTGCTCTTAATTTTAGCCATAGTTGAGAGTGTGACTATTGGGGTAGCTGTGTGGTGAAGATAAATTTTTATATAGTCGCTCATACTCTGAATGTATTTTATCTTCTTCAACTCCACTTTTACCCATTTGTAGTCGGCCCTAATATAGATTATATCCTTATCCTTAGCTGGGACTTGACCCCGTTTTGAGTTGTCCAATAGCCTATATTGCTCTTTGACCCTATCTGCAGCCCTTTGGAATTCAATAAAACTGTATGGTTTCAGAAGATAATCTACCGCTTTTACGGAATAACTTTCAAGTGCATATTCTGAGTGGGCAGTTGTAAATACTGTTATAGGGTGCGATGGTAATGTCTTGATGAACTCTATACCATTCATATCGGGCATATTTATATCTATGAAGAGAGCATCAATATCTTCAGATTCAATTGCCTCTTTTGCTTCAAGTACACTTTCATACCCTCCGGAAAGTTGAAATTCTGGAATTTTCTCTATATAACTTTTCAATTTCTCCAGAGCAAGCGGTTCATCATCAATTGCTAAACATCTGATTTTCATAGAATGGAATTTTCAGTTTTACTTTAAACTTCATGGCGTCCGTGGTGATATCCAGATAGTGGTTAGATCCGTATATAAGATTCAACCTTTTACGGATATTTGTCAGACCGATTCCGCTGGCTCCATTTTGATCCTTTTTTTCTGGATATCTCGAATTTGTACATGAGAACTCAATCTCCTTATTTTTACCCACACAGAGTGATATATTTATCTTTGAAAGTTCTCTATAACTTATCCCGTGCTTGAATGCATTCTCTATGAATACAATAAATACAAGGGGTGGGACGGAGATATTTGTTACTTTATCCTCTTCTGGCAGTATACACTCTATCTCCACTTTCTTGGGGGAGAATCGCTCTCTCATCAGTGAGAGATAATTTTTGATGAAAGTAACCTCCTTTGCCAGAGAAATACTTTTCATGGAACTATCATAGAGGATATAGCGCATCATATTGGAGAGTTTCAGAATCATATCCTGAGCCTTTTCCGGATTGAGATCGACCATCCCATGGATGTTGTTCAACATGTTCATAAGAAAATGTGGACTCACCTGGGATTTCAGATTTTCAAGCTCCTGTTGATAGCGGAGGCGTTCGAGTTTCTCTATCTGATGTTGTTTTACAACCCTGTCAAACATAAGTTTGATGGATAAATTGAATCCAAGGAGGAGGATTGCTATAGTGGTATCCATCAGGAAAGGACCATAAATGTGCTTTTCCGGGGGTAGAAGATGGGAAAATGTACTTGGAATCAGAATGAAATGGTATAGATAAAAATATATCGCTGACAAAATTACAAGGGATAAGGTCAGGAAGATATATCTTTTGATTTTCCCTTTAGATAGGGTAAAAGGGAGAAATACAGAGTTGTGTAACAGAAATATTACGAAATATGGCACTATTGTCAGAATCTGCCTTGAAACCATATTCCAGTCCACTATCTCCCCATTGTAGAAACGGTTGCCTGCCAGGATAAATGGGACGACAAATACTATCACCCATATAATTACATAGATGATGTTTTCAAACCTTTTATAGAGTGTCCTTCTTCTGATTCTCATAGTACAAACATATTGAAATATCTCTGAACCTCTTCCCAATTATGTGTCTTTGTAAGTGATAGCATCAGGAGAATTCTGCTTTTTTGAGGATTGAGCCCCTGCGAGGCAACAAAATGGTATTTATTGTCATCAACTTCATTTTCAAGGGTGACAGGACCTGCTGCAACCCTGGATGAACGGACTATCAATATTCCCTCTTTGGCCCCTTCCTCCAGTATGGGGAATATGTTTTTATGGATATTTCCGTTCCCTACACCTGCATGTACAATCCCCCTGTATTTGTTCTCAATCATGAATGTTACCATATCAGGATCGATTCCTCCGTAGGAATAAACAATTCCAACCTTTGGAAGTGTTATACCATCTTTAATCGGAAAAGTCAGCGTGTGGTGATATGGGGGTGTGTTGAAAGTGACCTTGCTACCTGTGATTGAACCTATTTTCCCATTTTCCGGGGCTTGAAAAGCATCTATGTCGGTAGTATGCATCTTGGTGACATCTGTTGCAGAGAAGATGGAGTTGTTCATTGTGACCATTACACCGCGATCAGATGCGTCAGCACAGGCTGCAACCGCAACTGCATTATACAGATTCAACGGACCGTCTGCACTGAGGGAGGTAGAGGGTCTCATTGCCCCTGTCAGAACAACGGCTTTGGTGGAATTGGTGGTCAGCTGGAGGAAAAATGCACTCTCCTCCATTGTGTCGGTGCCGTGTGTGATGACAATCCCGTCAATGTCGTCACAGTTGAGAAGTTCATTTACCCTGCAGGAGAGTTTTATCCAGATCTCTTCATCAATATCCTGAGAACCTATATTTACGAGTTGTTCTGCAGTGATTTGTGCAATCTCCCCGATTTGGGGAACTGCACTCAGAAGGGCCTCTATTGTCAATTGTCCGGCAGAATATCGTGTGTCGATGCCGGAGAGTGATGTGCCGGCAATTGTCCCACCGGTGGCAATTATATGTATATGCGGTTTCTCTCCTGAGGCAATAAAAGATAATGTTGACAGGATGAATATATATAGTATACATACCGGTGTTCTCATAGTGTTATTTTGAAAAATTGATTTTGGATGCACATTCATATCCCTCCTGGTACAAAGCCAGAAGTTTTGAGGTCTCTTTTTCCATTCTATCCACCTCAATGGGCCTTACTGGTCTGATCACCAAAAGTTCACCCCTCTCTTCAAGCTCCTCGACAAGGGAGATTTGCTTGTTATAGAGTATGTTTCTCTGGGATATTGCCTCTCTGAGTTTTGGGTATTTCCTATAGAATAGTGGTGGAAGTTTACTAGGTTTGTTCCCTTTCCTGTACCCCCTGTTTCTGGTGAGGACTACAATATTATTGTCATATCCCAATGCCCTCGCCCGAAGCAGGGGAATTGAATCTGCAATACCTCCGTCCAGCATAGGAATTCCATCTACATAGGATATAGGGCATACAAATGGAAGAGTGCTTGATGCTTTTACTGTATCAATTATCCTTTTGGGGTCATTTTTCTCCTCTATGTAACAGGCTTTCCCTGTTCGACAATCTGTTGTTACCATTTCGAATCTCTCATTGCAAGCAGCATATTTATCATAATGGTAGGGGATTATCTCCTCGGGAAAGGTGTGGAACAGAAGGTCAAAGTCCATAATGTTCCCTTTGGTCAACAGGTGCCGCAATCCGATATAATGGTGTTTCTCGAGAAGATCGATATTGCTGAATTTCCCCCTTCCACGTTGCCCGGACATATATGAGAGTCCATTGCAAGCTCCTGCACTCACCCCTATGGTGTATGGGAAACGGATCCCCTTGTCCATAAAACAATCAAGGACACCGCAGGTGAAAACCCCACGCATTCCACCACCTTCGAGGATAAGTCCCGATGAGTCTGACAAGTGATAATAATCTCTTACCATATTACTTTTGTAATCTTCTTCTTATCGGTTCGTCGTATAGTTTCAAAACAATCTGGGCAAATATCAAACTTCCAAAGAATACCACTACAGCCATCGGCAAGGCTTGGCCAAAAGTGAGACCATCTCTCCAGCACCAGGCGTAAAAGAGGTACATGAAAGGGTAGTGGATCATATATACCGGGTATGAGATATCACCCAGCCATTTGTAGAATTTCTCCCCTTTATTCACTGTGCCACATGCACCGATGTAGAGAATTATAGGGTATAGAAACAGTACACATATAGAATCATAAAGACCATTCAGCCATCCTATTCCAAACTTGTGGCCCAAATGGGGAACAGACATCAGGACAAACAGAGATATAGTGCAGATCCAGAATGCCCCTTTGATTTTTGCCGGGCGGAAAACTCTTGCTATCAACATACCGGCAGAGTATGAGAACATCATCCTCAGCAGACCGCCCCAAAGGTTGTTTCCGGCCATGGTCCAACCCACACCAATATGATAGGCATCAGACAGATCGCATATGGCAAAAGCAGCTAATCCCACTCCGAGGAACCAAACCAATACTGCAAGTGCCTTTGTAGATAGTCTTCTGATGCACAGGGCATAAACTATGTTTCCTATATATTCGAAGAACAGCGACCAATTGGGACCGTTAAGGGGAAACATCTCACCGTTTCCACGCACCTCAGATAGCGTCCCTGGAATTGCGGGGAGCAAAAACATGGTGCATACCATAGCAATAACCACTTTCCAACCCTCTATATGGGTCCCGTCCCACTGAACACCCCCTTGGATGAAGAAAGTTACCATTCCGAGTATAGCCCCGAAAACAACCATCGGATGCAACCGTATAAGTCTCCTTTTGAAGAATTCTCCAAGAGAGAGTTTATTGTTTTTCCACCTGTCATCATAAGCATAACTGATTACAAAACCGGATAGCAGGAAAAAAAAGTCAACAGCCATATATCCATGGTTGAACTTCTGGTCAAAAGGGGAGGTTGCGAATGCTTCAAATACGTGATACCAGATAACAAGCATGGCTGCTACGCCACGCAAGGCATCGAGTATAAGATAGTGGGGTTTTGGTTGAATATTCATATAGCTGTCCTTTAAGAAAATGTTTATACTCTAGCCCTGACATCGTCAAGAAAAGCTTTCATTCGGGCACTGTCTTTTATATCTACAATCGATTTAAGTTCTTGCAACTTGTCGATTATACCCTGCAACTGATCTGGAGTGTGTGGGTTGAAGAGAATTTCGGTAAGGAGATAATCATCCTCACTCAACAACCCGTGAGCGATAGCAAGATGTTTTTTGAATGTTGTTCCAGGCACCTCCTGAGGCTTCATAATTGACCCGAATACAAGGGTGGATGCAAATGGGATAGAGAGTGAATATGCCACCACTTCATCATGTTCCTGAAAGGTGTATTCACGTACATTGAGCTTGAGAGAACAGAACAAATCTCTGAAAAAATTTACCCCATCCTGGTCACATCCGGATTCGTTTATGATGATAGCATTCTCTCTCTGGAGGTTCCCGAGATTGGCAAAAGTGGGGCCGAACATCGGGTGGACAGATGTATAACGGTAACCTGAAGAGTGGTAAAACTCTTTCAGATCTGTTTTGACAGAAGCTATATCGGCAATAATACAGTCAGACGGTATGTGTGGCAAAACATCTTTGTATGCTTCGATAGTCTTGCTGAGAGTTACACAATTCAATACAAGTTCGGGCTGGAATTCATCCACTTCATCTACCGATGTAAACCTCAATGTGTTGTACATGAAACGGAGTTTTTGGGGATCTTTCTCAAGAACAGCCACCTCGTGACGAAAGCTCAAAAGATCTGTGAAAAATGAACCCATTTTCCCTGCGCCAAGAATCAGTATTCTCATAGTTTATTTGAAATTTAATTTGCCGAAATATTGTGGATTATGGAATGTTACCCTCTCTGTCGGAATAGGGGACCATGTGATGTAGTGTGGATCCTTCAGGTCATTTCCACATTTGTAGAAATTAGCCGATACCTCCATGCCATCCATGGACTCAACAGAGTGTCTGAAAAAGGAGTCGAAAGGGATAATCAATGCAAGTTCCCACTCTGTATCCTCCACCCTCTCTTCAAAGGGATCTCTGCCAAGAGTTGACCATCTGAGAATTTTTTCCACACTCTCCAATGGCGCGATCTCCTCTCTCTTCCCACCACCTCTGCAACACATAAGGATGTAACCTATGCAATTGCACTCAATGTTGTAGTAGGTGCCGTCATTTGAAGGTGAGATGAAGAATTCGACACATGAATCTTTGTAAACAGGCTTGTTGTCTTCTGCATATATTCCCCTTACACTCTTTTCATCCACTTTGAAATGTAGCAGGATGGAACTGCTTGTATATGCGATACGGAACTTTACATCGGGGCAATATGGATATTGTTCCCAATTTATTGACTCAATGGTGTTGAAAGTGACCTGGTTAGAATCGAGCAAGGAGATTACGAGAGAGGGATCGCCAATGACTGAATCGATCTTCTCTACATCCATCTCTTTACGTTGTGCAGAAATATCGCAAAATGAGAGGGACAGAAATAATATTAACAGTGCCTGTCTGAACATTGCTATTCAAAATATAGTGTTCCGAAGTAATCTGGTGCATGAAATGCAGGTTTCTCAGTCCCTATAGGATTCCATGAGACAAAGTGAGGAGTCTGGAGATCATCACCACATTTGTAGAAGTTGGCTTTGATTACAGCCCCATCCATCGATTTGATCTCTTGCCTGAAGAACACTTTGAATGGCAAAATGATTGCTATTTCCCACTCAGTCTCCCCAATTCTCTCTTCAAAAGTTTCCCTGCCAAGACTTGACCATCTTAAAATCTGGTCGGTAACCTCTTTGCCACCTCTGATTCTCCCTTTTCTCTCCGCTCCGGATCCGATCAGAACGGTACCGATGCAGTTGCATTCAAAATTGTAGTAGATACCGTCATTTGCAGGGATAGAGAAAAATTCCACGCAGGAGTCGGTCCATACATTTCCATTATCTTCACCCCAGGTTGCTTTTACTGAAGCCTCTTTTACTTTGTAGTGCAACATTATAGCATCATCACTATAGGCGATGCGGAATTTTACTTCAGGGCAATATGGGTGCTCTTTCCAGTTGATGACGTTTATATCGTTGAACTCAATTCCTCTCTCATCCATCAATGATGGCAGCTGTCGGGGATCGTTGTATTTCCCTTCTATTTTTTTTACTTTCAAGCTCTTCATATAAATAAATTTACATTTGTCTGTAGTCTTTGGCCAAACCTCCGGTTCCTGTCTCTTTATATAGTGATGGGAGATCGTTTCCTGTCTGTTTCATCACCTCTACCACTTTATCGAAAGATACTCTGTGGATACCATCTGAAAATGTAGAGTATATGTTCGAGTCAAGAGCTCTGGCAGCAGCATAGGCATTCCTCTCAATGCAAGGGATCTGAACAAGTCCGCATACGGGGTCGCATGTCATCCCAAGGTGGTGTTCAAGTCCCATTTCTGCAGCATATTCTATCTGAGCCGGGCTCCCTCCGAAAAGTTGGCATGCGGCAGCAGATGCCATTGAACATGCAACACCAACCTCTGCCTGACACCCGGCTTCTGCGCCAGAAATGGAGGCATTGTGCTTGACAATATTTCCGATAATTCCAGCAGTAGCAAGTGCCCTGTAAATTTTCATATCGCTGAATTCCCTGCTCTCCTGAAGGTGATAGAGTACTGCCGGAAGGACTCCGCTTGAACCGCAAGTGGGGGCAGTTACAATCTTTCCTCCGGAGGCATTCTCCTCACTCACAGCAAGGGCATAGGAGAAGACAAGACCTCTTGAACGGAGGTTAGTTTTGTATCCGCTTGCTTTGATATGGTAAGTTGATGCCTTTCTCCTCAAATTCAATGGTCCGGGGAGAACACCTTCGTGGTCAAGACCTCTCTCTACTGCTTCACGCATTGTCTTCCACACCTCAGCCAGGTATTCCCAGATGGAAGGTCCTTCACACATCTTCACATATTCCCAATATGAACGACCTGTCTTTTCACACCACTCAAGGATCTCTGTCATTGATGACATATTATAGATATCGGGACTTGGCTCCTGTCTGACACCCTCTTCAGCCAAGGCACCTCCGCCAATGCTATAAACAATCCATTCTCCAACAGTTTCTCCCCCTGTTATCGCTTCAAATTTCATCCCGTTGGGGTGGAATGTGGGAAATATGTCAGATCTCCACACTATTTCGACTGGTGCTACAGGGGAGAGTATATCTGTGATTGCTTTGTCGGTCATGTGTCCCTTGCCGGTAGCAGCAAGACTTCCGTACAAAGTGACAATATACTTTTCTGCACCAGGATATCTTCCAAGAAAGATCTCGGATGCCCTTCTTGGTGCCATGGTGTGGCTGCTGGAGGGACCGATACCAATTCTGTAGAGTTCTTTAATCGATTTCATTCATAACCCTGTTTTAATCCTACAAAGATAACTGAATTCTTACAGATTCTTCGTGGATACTTTTCATTATTGCCAGGACAAATTCTCTGTCAAGGTCGAGTTGGACCCCTTTGTTTACCCTCTCTTCCAGGATTTCATTGTAACGTCCGGGCTGGAGAACAGGCATTTTATTCTCTTTCTTATATACCCCTATCTCCTTAGAAATTTGAGTCCTCTTGGCGAGGAGGGTCAGTATCTGTTCATCTACCTCATCGATCTGCTGACGAAGAAGTGATATGTTTTCTGTGGTGTGTATATTATCTCTCACGACAAGCATTTTTACTATATAGTCAAGAACTGAAGGGGTAATCTGTTGCTGAGCATCACTCAGAGCATCATCCGGGGAGCAATGTGATTCGATCATCAGACCATCGAATTTGAGTTCCATTGCCTGTTGGGAGATAGGGGCAACAAGTTCCCTCTTCCCACCGATATGACTCGGGTCACAAATCATGGTAATCTCCGGAAATCTCCTCCTTAATTCAATCGGGATATGCCAGATAGGGAGATTTCTGTACAATTTCTTATCATAAGTGCTGAACCCCCTGTGTATTACACCCACATTTCTTACCCCTGCGTTCATAAGTCTCTCAAGTGCTCCGCACCAGAGTTCGATATCGGGATTGACAGGGTTCTTCACCAGTACAGGGATATCTGTCCCTTTCAAAGCGTCGGCTATATCCTGCATGGCAAAAGGATTAGCTGCTGTACGTGCTCCGATCCACAATATATCTATACCCGCTTTAACAGCCTCGAATACATGTTCTCTGGTTGCTACTTCTATTGCGAGTGACATTCCGAATTTCTCTTTTACCTCTTTGAGCCAGGGGAGAGCCACAGTACCCATCCCCTCAAATCCCCCCGGTTTTGTACGGGGTTTCCAGACCCCTGCCCTGAAAATTTTTACACCACAGCGGGAAAGTCCTTCTGCTGTTTTCAATACCTGATCCCTGCTCTCTGCACTGCATGGTCCTGCTATTATTACAGGACGCTCGTTGTTTGCATTTGGAAACAATAACTTCTTGATCTCCATAGTTATTTATTTGAATTATAATTTTCGATACGTTGTAATGCCCTCTCCAGTGTTGCTTCATCAGCACACAATGAAACTCTGATGTAGTTCTCACCATTAGAACCGAAGATGAATCCTGGTGTGATGAATACTTTTGCATTGTAGAGAATCTCATCGCATAAATCGACCCCTCTTTGCCCTTCAATTTTCCCCCAAAGGAACAATCCTACCTGGTTGCTCTCAAATTTTGCCCCAACACTTTGCAGGATTTTTCCGGCAAGCACCCTTCTCTTCCTATATACGTCATTCATCCCTTTGTACCAGTAATCTGGGAGTGATAATGCTTTAGCAGCCGCCATCTGCAGCGGACGGAACATCCCGGAGTCCATATTGCTTTTAACCCTCAGAATCCATCCGATAAATTGGGGATTTGAGGCAACCATCCCGATTCTCCATCCTGGCATGTTGTGACTTTTACTCAAGGAGTTGAGCTCGATACAGATCTCTTTTGCCCCCTCTGCCATGAAGATGCTGAGAGGCTTGTCATTGAGTATAAAACTGTATGGATTGTCATGACAAATGATGATATTGTGTTTTTTCCCGAATGAGACTAGTCTCTCAAACAGGGTGATGGTTGCATTTGCCCCTGTCGGCATATTGGGGTAATTGCACCACATAAGTCTGACAGATGAAAGGTCTATCTCTCCGCTTGCATCCCTTCTTTCCAGATCATCAAAATCGGGCTCCCAGGAGTTTTGCTCATCAAGGGAGTATGTGATGATGTTTGCCCCTACAAGTCTGGAGACAGAGGAGTAGGTGGGGTAACCGGGATTTGGAACCAGAACTGAGTCACCTTCATTAACAAATGCCATCGAAATGTGCATTATCCCCTCCTTGCTCCCGATAAGGGGGAGAATCTCATTGTCTGGATTGAGGTCTGTATTGTACCATTTCTTATACCAATCTGCAAATGCTCTTCTCAACTGTGGGGTTCCTATATATGGCTGATATCCGTGTCCTTTGGGATCAGAGGCATCTTCAGCAAGTGCGGATATAACCTCTGGGGCAGGGGGGAGATCGGGGCTTCCGATACCGAGATTTATTACATCAGCACCATCTCCATTCATCTTCGCTATCTCTTTCAGCTTGACTGAGAAATAATATTCGCTGACATTGTTGATCCTGTTTGCCGGTTTAATCTCTTTCATAATTTTCATCCTCCATATACTCTCCCAGAACAGTAAAATCTTTGGTTAAAGGGAGAATTGCATCTATAGCCTGTTTGTATCTGTTGTAATCGGAAAACTGCAAATTGACATAGAACTGATACCGCCACTCCTCTCCGATGATGGGGACGGACTGGATCATTGAGAGGTTCATATCGTAGAAAGAGAGTATGGAGAGTACCTTCGACAAACTTCCACTGGTGTGTGGCAATGTGAAAACGATTGAACTTTTGTTGATGTACTCGTGCTGTTCACAAATCTCACGGAGAACCTCCTTGGCAACATCTTTATTGGCAAGGATAAGGAATCGGGTGTAGTTCCTTTTATTGGTTTCAATCCCATCTGCCAGAATCTCCATCCCGTATAACTCTGCAGCACCTGCGGGACATATTGCTGCGTGATCTCTCAGATTGTTCTCTTGAATCCATTTGGCACTCCCTGCTGTATCATCTTTCTCAACAAGTTTGACATTGGGGAGGGTGTCAATGAACTCCTGACACTGTCTGAACGCCATAGGGTGGGTGTTTATCTCCCTGATCTCCATGAGTGGAACTCCTGGAAGTGCCACCAGAGCGTGTTTGATACGGAGTTTGTATTCTCCGACAATGACAAGTCCGCTTTGGCGCAGGAGATTGAAATTGTCCAGAAGACTGCCGGCAATAGTATTTTCTATCGCCATGATTCCAAGTTTTGAAGGGTCTTTGGCTACCTGACTTACAAGGTTTCTGAATGTGTCACAATCAATTGTATCCACTTCATCATTCTTGAAGAATTGTTTGGCTGCAATGTAGTGATTACAACCTCCAATACCTTGTATAACTACTTTTCGCTTCATAATCAAAAAAAACTCCCGCATGTGCAGGAGTTTATAAATCAATATCTTAAGAATTACATACAGGCTCCTGCTCTTATCGCTGTGATTGATAAAAGAAATAGAAAAACGAATATGTAAATCGTTGTTGTCCCATTTGTGCAACAAAATTAAAGTTTTTATCGTAACATTCAAAAGAAGTCACCATAAAATTATACTTTTGTCAAGAATAAACGGAGACACTATTATGAAGAGAATTACATTGGCAATCCTTACCTTTATGGTGGCAGCAACAATGCTATACGGCCAGCCCAGACAATCGAAAATACAGCTTATCCTTTTCCCCGATCATAATGATGCACTCTATAAGTGTGGAGAAGAGGTGAAAATGAGTGTAATAGCACTTGATTGTGGTATGAGCCTGGAGAATATTACTGTCAGATATGAGGTGAGCGAAGACCTTATGAGACCACATAAAAGTGGTGAGATGGAGCTTAAAGGGAATCAGGGTGTAATCAAAGTCGGTACTATGAAGAAACCCGGATTCATGAGGGTTAAAGCTACTGCAATTCAGGATGGCAAAAAATATTCTGCCCTTTGTACAGTAGGATTCGATACAGATAAACTCACCCCAACAACGACCCTGCCTGCAGATTTTGACCAATTCTGGCAACAAGGGATCGATGAGGTTGCGAAGGTAAAATTGGACCCCGAAATGAAACTCCTCCCTCAGAGGTGTACAAAAGAGGTCGATGTCTATCATATATCCTATGGCAATATTAGAAACTCAAGGATGTATGGCGTCCTGACTATCCCTAAAGGGGAGGGAAAATACCCGGCAATCTTGAGATTCCCCGGTGCAGGTGTAGGTGCTAAAGGTGGAGATGTTGCCCACTCTAAAGAGGGTGTAATCATCCTGGAACTTGGGATTCATGGAATTCCTGTAGATCTTGAAGGTAGCATTTATGCCGATTTGTCAAGTGGAATTCTAGCAAACTATCCTGAAGATAACTTGAATGACAAATACCGTTATTTCTATCGCAGAGTTTACCTTGGAGCAGTGAAAGGGATAGATTTCCTACAGTCATTGCCACAATGCAATGGAGTGATAGGTACTTTTGGAGGAAGTCAGGGTGGGGCACTTTCGATAGTGACATCAAGACTTGATTCCAGAATCAGAGCAACAGTTGCCTATTTCCCTGCTATCTGTGATGTGGAAGGGTATATTCATGGAAGGGCAGGTGGCTGGCCGCACATGTTCAAGAACACCAGTAACCATACACAGGAGAAAATCGAGACAGCCCGCTACTATGATGTTTCCAATTTTGCAAGAGGTTTGAAAGCCCCTGTATATTACCTATATGGATATAATGATCTCACCTGTGCCCCCACAACAACTTGTGCTACATATAATATAATCCCAGCCCCAAAAGAGGTCATTATTGGGGAGAATATAGGTCACTGGACCTATCCCGAACAGATGAACTCCCTATGGAGCTGGATTATAGAGACCTTAAAGTCGGTCAAGTAATCAATATTTGTCTTCAGTCTGTGTTATTTCATCTTCTGTGATCATCTTTTTATCCATTTGTCTCCATGCATAGATAATATATGCAAGAACAAAAGGGATGAGAAGCGATACTATAGACATCACTTGCAATGTGAAACGGCTTGAAGAACTGTTTAGGATTGTGAGTGAGCTTTGCAGGTCTGTGTTCGATGGGTAGTATGCTGTATTATTGAATCCTGCAAGTAAAAATACACTGATGACCACAAGGACAGTTCCGGCTCCGGCATACCATATCCCCTTACGTGAAGAGGTCATGGCCCCTTTCCAGATGCCAGAAAGGACGGCTGCAACTCCAACTGCAAATATTGCCACCAATCCGGGTATTTCAAAGAGGTTATGGAGATATTTGTATCTCTCCATATATACTGAGCCATCTGAAGAGATTGCAAATCCCTCTCTGCAAAGGAGGATTCCTACCCATGTCAAGAATAGCACAAGGAAAGGAATTGCTGTAATTTTCACAGTACGTCTCATTTCATTCTCTGTCTCTGTATCCTCTACATTGTTGATAAGATACAAAGCCCCAAGGATGACAGTGAGTCCTACCAATGTAACCCCAAGTAGGACGGCATGAGGCTGAGCCAATGCTTCAAGACCTCTCCATGAATTTCCCCATGTGCTGATGACAGGGGATGCTGTGCCGATTATTGCCCCTTTGTCAACGGTGAAATCGGATCCTGTAAAGAATGTCCCCACAGCTGTCCCCACTAGGAATGGGGCAAGAAATCCGTTTGCAACGAGTGCAATTCTAAACCCTTTTACCCCAAGAAGATTATCCTTTTTATGGAGGAATTCATAGGAAACGGCTTGAAATACAAATGTTATCAGAAGCAGCACCCAAACCCAGTAAGCCCCTCCGAAACTTGTACTGTAGAATAGGGGAAAAGATGCAAAAAAGGCACCTCCAAATACAACCAGAGTTGTAAACGCCAATTCCCATTTGCGACCTGTGGAGTTTACTACTATCCTTTTTTGCAGATCTGAAAGTCTTTTGTTGACAAGGTGAACATTGGCCCCCTGAACGAACATCAGGAACACCAGCAGACCACCCAATAGGGAGATCAGACACCACCAGTAGTTTTGCAAAAATGTATATGACATATTCTTATATTTTAATTATTCGACAGAAGGCCCTTTCTTGATAGCATTGATCATGATTCTGATCTCAATGATGAGGAACAGGGCAAAAATTCCAAGGAAGAGGAAGAATGTGGTCATAACCTCACCTTTGGTTGTGTCAGATATAGCCACATTTACAGGGAGCAGACCTTGAATTGTCCAGGGTTGACGGCCCACCTCAGCAACTATCCAACCCGCCTCTTCGCACACATATACCATAGGAATTGCAAGCATGGCAGCTATGAGGAGCCATTTCATCTTGGGCAATTTGTCTTTGTAGTTGAACCACAATGTCAGTACAAGAATAAGTGCTATGAGCATCCCAAAGCCCACCATGAATCTGAATGACCAGTAAACTATTCCGACAGGGGGGATGACATCTTCTGGAGATTCGAGGTAACCATATCCCATATACCGGACATTCTCTTCAAGTATCCCCTTAGCTTTAAGAGCTCCATCGGGATCACTCTCTTTCAACGATCTGTATTGGGCAAGAGCCTCAATAGCCGTTCTTCCCATCTCCATTTTTTTCTCTACAGATGGGATAACATTACCGTCATTATCGGTATAGCCATTGATAATATCATTTATTCCGGGGACATATCCGTCAATATCGTGGGTGGCAAGGATTGAGAGCATTCCTTGAATCTCAACCCCAGGAACAATGCTGAAAGGTGCGCGGCGGCCACCATCTTCGAGCCCTTCCATTGCTGCAAGTTTCATAGGCTGGAACTCTGCAGCATGTACTCCGGAAGCATCACCAGAAAGCATCACTGCAAAGGTCCCGAGCAATCCTACAAACCCACCTACAAATATGCTCTTTTTGGCAAATCTGGTATTTCTCCCCTTGAAGAGATACCAGCAGCTGATTGCCACTACGAATACACCTCCTGTGACCCAACCGCTTGTAACTGCGTGGAAAAACTTGCTCACTGCTACAGGATTTGAAATAACCTCCCAGAAAGCCTGGGCAGAGGCCATTTCACTCCTGACTGTGTCCGGATTGAATGTTGTACCGACAGGGTTTTGCATCCATCCGTTTGCCACAATGATCCAATAAGCGGAGATTGAGGCTCCAATTCCGGTGAGCCAGGTAGAGATCAAGTGAAATCTTTTGCTCACCTTTTCCCAACCGAAGAACATTACTGCAAAGAATGTTGCCTCCATGAAAAATGCAAGGATCCCCTCGATGGCAAGGGGCGCCCCGAATATATCCCCAACGAACCAGGAATAGTTGCTCCAATTGGTCCCAAATTCAAATTCAAGGATAATACCTGTGGCGATACCAACGGAGAAATTGATCGCAAACAGTTTCATCCAGAATTGAGCACACTTTTTCCAGTATTCATCCTTTTTGACAACATAGAGTGTCTCCATTATGGCCATCGCCATTGCCAGACCAAGTGTCAGCGGTACAAATAGCCAGTGATAAGCAGCGGTCATTGCAAACTGCATTCTAGACCAGAAAATTGCATCCATATTTTATTCGTTTATTTGATAGTATCTTTATTTTCCATAATCAGATGTCTCCCTACGACATCGCTTTTCTCTGCATCTGTCAGCCCCGCCATGGCAGGCTTGAAGAAAAATAGGCGGAGAACAGCAAAAAGTATGATGACCTTGAGGATGATAAGTCCCCAAAGTGGTCTCCCCCAGGTCATATTCCTGAAACCGTCACGATATAGTTCCCAGATGTTGGTGAGTCTCTTTTTTATCCGAATCATGGTATAAAAATAGTAATTTTCTTAAATTTGTGATTATCTATTTTATAAAAATTTCCAGTATGATAATTTCAAAATTTCTCCTTGAAGAGTACTTCGCACAGTACGAGTTTACTGCCAAATATATGTTCTCTTGTTCAGATTGTGATGGATATTCTATGCAATATGTTTTGAATCAGGCAGATGAGTCCGAGAAAAAGATGTGGGACGGACTTAAGTTGGGATACACTGAGACACCTGGAAGTCCTTTTCTGAGGGAAGCCATCAAAAAATACTATTCAAATGGATCTGTAGAAGATATAGTGGTTGCTTCACCTGGGGAACTCAGCTTTATGACAATGAATATCCTTATGGAAGGTGTTGGAAATCCTCATGCTGTGGTTGTCTCTCCAGCTTATCAGTCACTATATCAGGTTCTGGAATCGCTGGGTTGCGAACTGTCATATTGGGAAGCTGAAGAGAGGGAAGGGGAGTGGATATTTGACATCTCAAAACTTCGTTCCCTTGTCCGTCCCGAAACAAGGCTCATTGTTATTAATTTTCCCCATAACCCTACCGGGGCCACCCTCTCTCGTGAAGGGTTGGAGGAGATTGTAGAAATTGCCCGTAGCTGCGGTGCATATATTTACTCAGATGAGATGTACCGCGATCTGATAATTGATGAGAAAATAACCTCCGTTCCACCTATATATGAATTGTATGAGAAAGGGATTTCTTTATGGGGAATGGCAAAATCATTCGGACTTGCGGGGGCACGTATCGGCTGGATAGCATCAAGAGACAGATGGCTGATAGAGCAATTGCTGGTTTTCAAACCATACCTCTCAATGTGTAATAGTGCCACATCGGAGATTCTTTCTGCTATAGTCCTGAACCATCCGGAGGCATTTCTGAATCCGAATATCGTGAAAATCAAAAAGAATGTCTCCTTGTTCAAGGAGGCGGTTGAATCGGGAAAACTCCCTTGGGTGGAAAAATTCATCCCTCCAAAGGGTGGCAGTGTTGCCTTTGTAAAGATTTCAGCCGAAGGTAGTGCCAGAGAGTGGAGTACAAAACTTGTTCATCAGAGAAGTATCCTGACTGTCCCTGGGGAGATGTTTGAATCTTCGGGAAAATATATCCGAGTAGGCTTTGGAAGGGAAAATTTCCCCGAGGTATTGGAGATGCTCTCTATTTAATTGCTTTTTCTTGCAAATTCAAATAGAGCTGCCGGCAGATGACAATATCCTGATGGATTTTTGTCAAGATAGTCCTGATGGTACTCTTCTGCAGGATAAAAATTTCTGAGGGGTTCCAATTCTACAGCCAATGGGGTAGAATAGTGTGCTGAAATCTTATCGTAAATAGCTTTTATAACTGGCAGATCTTCCCCTTCTGTATAGTAGATTCCTGTTCTGTATCTTGTCCCTACATCCTCTCCCTGTTTGTTGAGAGATGTCGGGTCAATAGATTTGAAGTAGAGGTCTGCAAGGAGTTCGAGCGATATTTCATCAGGGTTATATACTACTTTTACCGTCTCTGCATATCCGGTACTGTCTGTATAAACCTCCTGATATGTAGGGTCTGGAGTGTGACCGTTGGCATAACCTGCAGCAGTGTATATTACCCCTCTGATCTGTTTGAAATAGTGTTGGGTCCCCCAAAAACAACCCCCTGCAAAATAGATCTCTTTCATAACGTTATACAATTTTTTTTACCAATGAGAACAACTTATAGGGCATATATCTGAATGGTAAATCTATCCATGTGCCGGTAGATATTATTGTCCTCAAATGTGAAAAGGCATTGAAGCTCTCTACTCCGTGGTATCTTCCTGTTCCAGAGTTGCCGACCCCTCCGAAAGGGGCATTTTCGTTTGCAATGTGCATTATCACATCGTTAATGCACCCACCTCCGGAAGAGGTGTGTCTGATAAATTCCCACCCCTGTTTCTCATCTCCGAAATAGTAGAGGGCAAGTGGCTTCTCCCTGTTATTTATAAATGAGAGCGCCTCCTGTGTAAAGTTATCAGAACTGAGGGTGATAAGAGGGAAAACAGGACCAAATATCTCCTCTTTCATCACATTGCACTCTACATTTTCAATTTCAAGAAGGGTCGGTTCAATAAATTTCTCATTTGGATCGAATCTCCCTCCGTAGAGTATTTTCCCATCGTTAAGATATTGTCTCACCCTTAGGAATGCTTTGTCGCTAACTATTCTGACGTAGTGTGAACTCTCCTTTATATCATCCCCGTGCAGCACTTTTACATTTCTCTTGAACTCCTCAATAAACTCACCTTTAATCTGTGGGTGTATCAGGAGATAGTCGGGAGCGATGCAAGTCTGCCCGGCATTGAGAGTTTTTCCCCATGCGATCCTTTTTGCCGCAACTTTAATATCTGCAGATTTGTCAATTATACAAGGACTCTTTCCTCCCAATTCCAATATGACGGGTGTGAGGTGTCTGGCAGCTGCGTTCATCACTGTTTTCCCAAGATCGGGACTCCCTGTAAAAAAGATAAGATCCCATCTTTGCCCCAATAGATGTGAGTTGATTTCCCTGTTTCCCCTTGCAATGGAGATATAATTGGGATCAAATGTCTCACTGATCATCTTTTCAAGAACTTCAGAGACATTAGGAACATATGGAGAGGGTTTCAAAAATGCTGTGCAACCGGCAGAAATCGCCCCCACAAGGGGATTCAGAAGGAGCTGGACGGGGTAGTTCCATGGGGAAATTATAAGGGTGTTCCCAAGTGGCTCCTTGATCTGATAACTTCTGGATGGAAACAACTTGACAGGGGTGGGGAGAGATTTCCGCTTTGACCATTTACGAATGTGCTTCAAATGGTTCTTTATCTCACCGTAAACGATACTGATCTCTGTCAGGTATGCCTCTTCATACGATTTGTGCAAATCTCTCCAGAGTGCTTCATAAAGTTCGTTTTCCCATTTTCTGATAGCTCCATCCAATTTGCGGAGCATCTCTTTTCTGAATTTGATTTCCAGTGTCGCACCCGAGGCAAAATATCCCCTTTGCCCCTCTATATCGGTATTGATCTTATCAATGATCTCTCTCTGAGTTGTCATCTTTTTCCCCTAATTTTTGTCAAATATAATCATTATTTACGACCGGTAAAGTGGTCCATGGTGTGATATATTCCAAACACCTCTCCAAAAATGTAGTCGAATAGTATGAAAGGGAGTATAAATTGCCAGAATCTGATAAAATTGAGTATCTTTGTATAGAAAGGATAAATTAATTCAACCGATTTATGATCAAGCATATTGTAATGTGGAAACTCAAACCTGAGGCAGAAGGGTTGAGTGCAAAGGAGAATGCACAATGGATGAAAGAACACCTGGAGGGGCTGATGGGGGTTGTCCCTGAACTTCTCTCGTGTGAAGTAGGGATAAATGTTGTAGACGGAAACTACGACGCATGCATGGTATCTACATTCAATTCACTTGAAGATCTTGCTGCATACAAAGTACACCCTGAACATGTGAAAATATCCTCATACTGCAAGAAAGTGCGTGAATCACGCGTGGCTTGTGACTGGGAGGTGTAATTATAAATCATTCATAAAATTTTACTATTATGACAAAGAAACTACAAGATTTGCAAGAGGTGAAAAAGCAACTTGACATCCTTGCCAATGACCCTATGGATGAAATGATCTCTTTTTTGCAAAAAGTGGAACCTGTGGAAATAGCACTGAAAAAGGCTGCAAGATGTCCAAAGACAGATGAAGAGAAACAACTCGCCAAAGAGGTAAAAGCCCAATTCGAGCAGATTCAGATCGCTTTCTCCAAAAAATAGGCATGTAAGTATGGACAAAGGGAAATTTTTTAGCGGGCTGGCCATAATGTTTGGACTGGTGGTTTTGGGTGCGATGATACCAAAAGCTGTCCATGATTTCCGTTCTTTCGACAGAACAGTAAATGTAAAAGGTCTATGCGAAAGGGAGGTAAAGGCAGATAAGGTTATATGGCCGGTGGTGTATAAGGTGATGGCAAATGATATACAGTCTGTCTATGACCAGACCGACTACAGCAATGAAGCTATCATCAGTTTCCTTAAAAGAGGTGGGATAGAGGATGCAGAAATATCAGTAGCTACACCAGCCATCTCTGATAAATATGCCAATGAGTATGGAGGAAACGACAGAGCATTTAGATACATATCCACCAATATCATCACAGTATGCACCAAGAAGGTGGATGTGGTGCTGGACCTTATGGCCAAACAGTCACAACTTCTAAAGAAAGGTATTGTCACCGGTGGGAACAAATGGGAGAACCCTGTGGAGTTCCAATATGACAGTCTAAATGAGATCAAACCTGAGATGATCGAAGAGGCTACCAAAAATGCCCGCGAAACAGCTGAGAAGTTTGCCAAAGACTCTGACAGCCGTCTGGGTAAGATCAAGACTGCCAGCCAGGGGACATTCACCATCACAGACCGTGACTCGAACACTCCGCACATCAAGAAAGTGCGCGTGGTTACCTCCGTAACCTACTACCTTAAAAACTAATTTATCTGAGTCTCTCTTTCAGAAATCTCCCCTTTCCATAGAGGAAGAAGAAAATCGTACAGACAAAATTGAAAGCCAGAGCGGCAGTGAACGCGGACATATATCCTCCGAGGTGTTCAGAAATGGCACCTCCGAGGATTATCCCTATCCCCATACCTATATCCCAACTCGAGAGGATAGTCGATGTAGCTGTTCCCCTCTGGCTGTTGGGGGCCATATTGATGAACATTGTCTGCATTGCCGGGTAGGTGTTTCCATTTCCGAAACCGATAATGAATGCTGCAATGTAATATCCGTAGATGCTGGGCACAGTGATAAATATAATATAACCCAGGATAGCTGTAATGAGTCCTAAAGAGGCGTTTCTGACCACTTTCCCCTCCCTTAACGCTTTGTTGCCAGTCAGACGGGCAGTTATCAGCCCAGATGCGAGGAGCATGAAAAATGCCCCTGTTCCAGAGGTGATTCCCAGAACATCCTGACTGTATATGGCAACATAGGTGACCAATATTCCATAAGCAAATGATACACCCATGATGGTAATCCCCTGGCTCCAACCCTTTACAAGGATAAACCTGTCGAGGGATATTTTTTTCTTCTCATATACAGGTTGTCTGTATCGGCTGCGTATAGTGGTGTCAATTATAAGACCTGTAAAAGCAACAATGATTGAGAGTGTGAAAATAAGGGGATAATTGGCGGTGTTGTGGTAAACGATCAGTCCGATAGATGGACTGATTGCCATCGATATGTTGTTGCTCAAACCATAATAACCGATCCCTTCGGCACGTCTGTCGGGATGAAGAACATCTATCGCCATAGTGTTGCTCGATACTGTTGTAATACCGAATGGACCACCGTGAAGTGTCCTTATTACTGCAAAAAAGAGGAGAGATCCGGTAAAATAATAGCCGAAGAAAAGTAGTACAAAACTGGCATAGCACAGAAGAAGCACCTTTTTTCTGGGGAACCGGTCCACAATATAACCGCTGAAGAGTCTTATTGCTAGTGCAGTAATTGTGTATCCGCTCAATACTACCCCTATGGTTGCGTTATCTGCGAAAAATACATCTCTGAGATAGAGCGGGAGAAGGGGAGTGACAAGGTAGAAGGCAAAATACATGAGGAAATTTGCAATCCATACTTTCAGGTAATCTCCACTCCATAATTTTGGTCTATCTGTCATTCTCTGCTGTTTTAAGGGTAATTACTGTTATTTCAGGATTTGCCCCCAATCTGAAAGGGGCTGTGCATCCAAGTCCTATATTGACATATAGGGTCTGCCCATCGATATCATATCTTCCGTCTGTCTGACTGAACATCAATGATGAGGGATTCCATCCGAATACCCTGATCTGCGCTGCATGGGTGTGCCCCGACAGGGTGAGTGGAATCTCTGTTTTCCCGACAATATCGGTTTCCCAGAAACTGGGATCGTGGGAGAGGAGAATTCTGAACCCCTCTGTCCCTTCAGCAGCTTTTTTGATATCCCCCTGGTCTATTGTACTGAATCCTTGCCCCGATCCCTTTATATTGTCAATCCCAAGAATTGTTATTTTATCACCCTCTGACCCCCGTATCTCTACACTTTGATTCCTCAGTAAGTTCCAACCCAGCTCCTCCCTTATATATTCTTCAAGTAGGGTCACCTCATTTTCCCTTTTCTCCTCCTCTGTTCTGTAATTGTATATCAGAAAATCGTGATTTCCCAGAACAGCAGCTACCCCATGTGTGGCAGATATCCTTTTAAGTGTGGAAGTATAAGGTTCTGCCTCAGATTTTCCCACTGTAACCAAATCCCCTGTAAAGCAAACCAGATCGGGACACTGACTGTTTATCAAGTCGACAATCCTCTCCAACTGTTGTGGCTGGTCATCAAAAGTAGAGAGATGGAGATCTGAAATGTGTACAATTCTGAAATTGTCAAAAGAGTGAGGAATCTCCTTGTGGCTATACTCCAATGCTGTAGTATGTACCCTCCATCTCCCGATATAATATCCATAAGCCATAAGGGCCCAGAATATCACGACAAGAATCATAGCACTCCAGCCGAAAGGGTAATAGGGGATATTATAATGGACAATTCTACCCACTATCCATCCTATAAACCACAAAAAATGTGGAATAATGGCGATAAACAAACTTAAGACAAGACAGAATGCAAGCATCATAATTGGAACAATCTCCTTTTTAGAGGTGCCAAAGATAGATAAAATTTAATTTTTGCTGATTTTTATCTAATTTTATCCTCGTAAACCTAATATGACATTATAATGAAAAAACTGTCAGGATCAATTATTTTCTTTATTACAATGATTGCTTTTACAATGCAAAACTGTACAAACAACGCAAATGTCCCTGCACCATCTGAAGAGTACTTCGTGAGTGTAGTCAAAGAGTTGTCCTCCTCAGAGTATTATGGCCGGAGCAACTATATGGATGGAGCTGTCAAAGCTGGAAAATTCATTATTTCAGAGATGGAATCGATAGGGGTAGGGCCTATCCCCCAATCGGTCATAGATAAAGCGTGGGAAGGGAAAGTACGTCCGGAACTGCACCCTCTCCAACCAGAATTCAAAAGTCTAATCTCGCCATCTGATCCTGCACGCTGGAGCGATGCTTCAGAAGAACATCTCTCATATCTGCAACACTTCTCCCATCCTCTGAATGCTCAGAGAGGTGCTGTGGAACTTGTTGTGGATGGGAAGAGACTTGTCAATACAGTAGATTATACCCTAAAGGAGTTCTCTCCAACCTATAAAGGGGAACTTGATGTGGTTTATCTAGATAACAAATATCTTGATCCGGAAAGTTTCTGCAAGCATATGGATAGCGGAAAATACAGAAACAAAGCTGTAGTCCTCGATTGGGACAAATTCAAAGAGACAATGTATACATATCCGGGGATTGAGGTGTATAAAACATACTTCGTTCCACTCAAGAAAGTTGGTGCAATTATCTGCAAAGGGGAAGAGCTGCTCCCTTATTTCAAATCCCGCAACCACTTCAACACCCCAATGCCGGTGTTTATGGTTGATGCCAACTTCCCCGATAATGCCAGAAAGGTTTCGATCAATGTGGAGGGAGAAATGGTTCACAATGATGCCCACAATATCATTGCTTATATCCCAGGGAGCAAACACCCCAACAAACATTTTATCCTGGCATGTCACTATGATCACTTGGGGGTATGTGGAGAAGATATTTTCTATGGTGCAAACGATAACTCATCTGGAAGTGCAATGCTTTTGAACCTTATGAGATATTTTAGGAAACACCAGCCTGAATACTCTATTGTATTTATTTTCTTCGATTCTGAGGAGAATAATCTGCTCGGGTCATTCTTCTATGCTGACAATCCCCTTCTCCCACTTGATGATATACAATTCTTTCTCGAACTTGATATGATAGGTGATAATGGAAACACCGTTGTTTGTCAGAGTTCTGATGCTGGATTAGAGGGGCTTGAATATTTGAAGAAAGTAAATAGCGGAATGGAAAATCCTTTCGGGAAATTCCAGCAGGATCCATTTGAAGACTATGCGGACCACTATCCTTTCGGATTGAAAGGGGTGCCAGCAATGTATATGGAAGTCAATGGAGATACAAACAAAAACTATCACACACCACGCGATAACTTTGAGAATTTCTACTCATCCAATTATAACAGAGTATTCACACTTGTTACCGGTTTCATAGAGGGCTTCAAAAGATGACAAAATACAATTTCGATAAAATAGTGGACCGCCGCGGGAGCGGGGCATTCAAGACCGATGCACTCAATTCGGTTTATGGAAGAGAGGACCTTATCCCCCTATGGGTAGCAGATATGGAGTTTGAAACACCTGATTTTATTGTCAATGCCCTTAAGAAGAGGATGAAACACCCTGTATTCGGTTATACGATACAACCTCGGGAGCTTTGGCCCGTAGTAAAAAAATGGATTTCAGAACACCATAATTGGGAGGTAGAGTGCGATTGGCTGACATTTATTCCCGGTATTGTAAAAGGTATTGGGATGGCGATAAATGCACTTCTTCAGAAAGGGGATAAGATTATCATCCAACCACCGGTATATCATCCGTTCAGACTTGTTCCCCAGAAGAATGGATATGAAATTGTCCATAATCCCCTCAAGCTTGAGGAAGATGGTACATATTCAATGGATTTTGAAAACCTTGAAAAGGTCTGTGACCAGAGATGCAAAATGCTTATCCTCTCCAATCCACACAATCCGGCAGGTATGTTATGGTCAGAAGAGACCCTTAAACACCTTGCAGATTTCTGCCATAGAAGGGGCGTTCTTGTAGTTTCAGATGAGATCCATTGCGATATGGCGTTATGGGGGAGGAGACATATCCCATTTGCTTCAGTATCCAAAGAGGCGGCAGAGTGCAGTATCACCTTTGCATCACCGTCAAAAACCTTCAATATTGCCGGTATTGTCAGTTCATATGCAGTTGTCCCATCGCCGGAGATAAGAAAACGGTTTTTCAGCTGGCTATCTGCCAATGAGATGAATTCACCACATATGTTTGCTCCAATAGCCACTATTGCTGCATTCAAATATGGAGAGGAGTGGAGGAGAGAGATGTTGAAGTATGTAGAGGGTAATATTGATTTTGTTATAAATTATTGTGCTGAAAACATCCCATCTGTAAAACCATTGAGACCTCAGGCATCATTTTTGGTGTGGCTTGATTGCAGAGGACTCGGATTGAATCATGAATCTCTTGTCGATCTCTTTGTCAATAAAGCACGACTTGCATTGAATGATGGGGAGATGTTCAACCCAGGAGGTGAAGGGTTCATGAGGATGAATGTGGGGACCTCTCGCGAGATTTTGAAAAAAGCAATGGACCAATTAAAAAAAGCATTATGAGTATTTACGATTTTATAGTTAAAGGGAAAAAAGGGGATGATGTCCCAATGTCGGAGTTCAAAGGGAAAGTCCTTCTTATAGTCAATACAGCTACTGGATGTGGCCATACAAAACAATATGCCGGACTTGAAGCACTATATCAGAAATATAAGGAGAGAGGATTCGAGATTCTTGATTTCCCCTGCAATCAGTTTGGAGGTCAGGCTCCCGGGACAATAGAGGAGATAGAGTCTTTCTGCACATTGAAATACAATACTACCTTTCCACTCTTTGCAAAGGTAAAAGTGAATGGAAAAGAGGAAGAACCGCTCTTCAAATATCTTAAGGAGATGCAGAGCACCCCTACAGGTGCAAGGATCAAGTGGAATTTCACCAAATTCCTTGTTGATCGCGAAGGAAACGTAGTCCAACGCTACCCATCAGCAACCAAACCAGAAGAGCTCGAAGAAGATATCGAGAAGTTGTTGTAAGGTAGACGTATTATAGACGATTATGGGCACAAGTAGATTTACTTGTGCTTTTTTTTAATATAAATTTATGTATATGACAAGTGTAAAACTGAAATTCCGCGCCTCGCATAGGAATGAAAATGAGGGGACAATTTATTATCAAGTTATTCATGAAAGAATAATATGTCAACAAAAAACAAATTATAAGATTTTTCCGATGGAATGGGACAAAATCAAAAATGAAATCAAAATAACATCTGAAAGTAGAAGATCATATTTGAACTCAATTAAGGATTCTCTCAGAACAGATCTGGATAGGTTTGATGCTATTATAAACAGATATAAGAAAAAAAATGTTAGCTTTTCAACCAGTGATATAATCAATGCGTTTAATTATTCAATAACTGAATATACTCTTTTCAGCTTTATGCAAGAGTTAATCAATAAGTTTCAGATTTCAGGAAAAATAAGGACATCTGAGACGTATTCAGCGACATTAAACAGTTTCAAAAAGTTTAATAATAATAAGGACATATTATTAGAAGAAATAGACACTGTTGTTATCTCTATGTATGAGTCGTATTTACAAAAGAAAGGTCTAACAAGAAATAGTTCTTCCTTCTATATGAGAATACTTCGTGCAGTATATAATCGTGCAGTTGAACGTGGTCTGATAACGAATAATTTCCCATTCAAATATGTATATACAGGGGTTGATAAAACAGTCAAAAGGGCAATTACCATTAATGAAATCAAGAAAATAAAACAACTAGATCTTCCTATAAACTCTTCAAAAGATTTCGCTAGAGATATGTTTCTGTTTTCATTTTACACAAGAGGTATGTCATTCATAGATATGGCGTATCTTAAAAAATCAGATTTGTCAAATGGTATATTATCCTATAGGAGACGGAAAACAGGTCACACTCTTTACATCAAATGGGAAAAATGTATGGAAGAAATAGTGAATAAATATTATCTACCATATTCTATCTATCTGTTGCCTATAATCATCAATGTAGATAAGGAATCGAGGTTGCAGTATAAAAATTCTTTGAGATTGGTAAATACCCATCTTAAGTCAATTGGATCATTATTAAATCTCAATAATAATATTACTATGTACACAGCACGTCATTCATGGGCAAGTATAGCAAGAAATAATAATATTCCAATATCAGTTATTAGTGCAGGGATGGGACATAATTCTGAAACAATTACTCAAATCTATTTAACATCTATAGACACAAACAAAATAAATAAAGCAAATGCTATGATTCTTAAGAAATTGTATTAGAATGATCACCTAATCTCAGACAGTTAAGATAATGTATCTCTTTCATAGAGAGGGATTTAATAACACAAAGTTAGATAAATAAATAAAATAACATATAAATTTCAATAGATTTTTAACAATATCGGTTAAATGTTTATTAAAAAAACTTTTT
>JAZOBN010000007.1:0-1896 GCA_045595965.1 Candidatus Coprenecus sp. | reverse complement strand
AATGCCATACAGTTTCTTCATCAGTCTTACCGCATCTTGGTTAATCTGCGGTTTGGTTTCTGTACCTGCTGAATAGAAATCGAACCTTTCTCCTGCAAGGTATTTTCCGAGTGCTTCTGCAATTTGACTTCTGCAAGAGTTGTGAACACAGATAAATGCAATCTTTTTCTTATTGCTCATATTAAACCCCCAACTTCTTGAACAGTTTTTCGACATCCGCAGCCTTCAATACCTTGCCCATGGAAACAACCTTTTCATTAACCACAAGGGCAGGCATACTCATAACACCATATTCCATGACCTTTTCCATGTCGGTAATATACTCGACTTCTACGGACAGACCCATATTTTTCACAGCTTCCTTTGCATACTCGTACTGCTGATGGCAGGAAGAACAGCCTGCACCTAATACCTTGATACAACAGATGCCGTTTACTGCTTCTCCGCAGCAGTCGTTTACAATTTCATTTACCTCACTTGTGGAGCAGCCGCAGTTGCAAGCACAAGCAGGAGTTTTCTTTTCTTCTTTCTTCTTTCCAAAATTGAACAATGCCATAACAAATACCTCCAAATAATATATTAAAATGCTAACCAAAACATATAGAAACCAATGAGCAGGATCGTAGAACCCATTGCGATTTTTAAGACTCTTGTGGTGTTTTTATATTGTTCGCTGCTGTTTATTTTCTGCACGAACCCTATTGATGTTCCTGCAAGCATTACAAGAGAACTGTGACCGATAGAATACAGCAGCATTAACAGTACACCCCACAACATATTTCCCTCACCAGCAACAATAGCAAGTAGCGCAATCAACACGGGTGTTGAGCAAGGCGATGAAAATACACCTCCGAGAATGCCAGCAATAAATGCACCTAGAAATCCTCGTTTTCTGCTTTTAGATATTAGATTCGTGGAGGGAATAAAGTTGAATATCTCCCATGTTTGCAGTGCCATCAGCACCATTAGTACACCCATGATGATATACCAAACGGGGGACGATGTTCCCATCAGTTTACCAGCTGATGTTGCGATAATACCGAGAGTTACAAATGTGACCGCTGTACCAATAGCAAACACCGCAGAGTAAGCAAATGCTTTCTTTGTGTTTTTTTCGCCTACACCACCCACATAGCCAACGATTAGAGGAACACTGGAAAGTGAGCAAGGTGTTACAGATGTTAAGACACCTGCTAGGAGTGCCAAAAGTGGAGCAAGCCACACATTGTTTCCGATGATCTCGGCAATTTGCGATAGCCAAGCATCAATCATTTACTCCACTCCCATCTCTTTCAGTATTGACCTCATCTGCTCCTCGGTAAGTCCTCCTTGATGAACAGTAAAGATGTGTTCGCCAGTATCTTTGTGGGAGTACATATCAAACTGAATTTCCTTTGCCAATTCATCACTTGGAACAAAAGGTGTTCCATCTGCATTAAAAAACACTTGTGTCGGGATGACCTGTACAGGGACATTCGCTGCGGCTTCGTAATATTGCCATACATCAACGAACTTAATAAATGCCTTGCCTTGCATTTCGACATTCAAGGTTTTCAGTACGGGAGCCATCTGTTTACACGGAATGCAAGAATCAGCACCATAGTCCGCAACGATGGGCAGACCATATTCAGAGAGTGCTTCAAAGTCAATTTCTTCTGTGACATTCAAACTAAAATCTGCATCTTTGAGGTTGTCGGGCAGAGATGTGTCTTGTGATTCTGTTGTGCTGTCTGTTGGTTTCTCAGAAGCATTTTTGACCATCCACATACCACCGATAACGGCAATAATCAAAACTGGAACAAGTAGTTTGAGCCAAAGAGTATTTTTCTTTCCCATTAGTTCACACCTCCCATCTTTACAGAATCAAGGGTTGAATGAGGTTGAAGAAATAACCCA
>JAZOBN010000006.1:0-14040 GCA_045595965.1 Candidatus Coprenecus sp. | reverse complement strand
CCCTCTTTCCTGATCAAGAATTTTACTGTCATATATCTTCTCTTTTTTGTCGTTTCTGCAAATATAGAAACTTAAAAAACTTTCCCCACATCTGACAAACTCTCTTAAATCAGAGTATATCCCATTAAGTTTAATTAAAGTTTACAGTATTGATTTACAATTGCTTACTCGTCTTGCTACATTCCATAAGATTCACTCTCGAACTACTCAGATATAAAAATCCCGCCCCGGCTCCGGGTACAACAAGAAACCCTCTCAGATTTGGGGTATCTGAGAGGGTTTTTTATCCGAAAACTTTTCAATTTTGACTACTTGACTAACAGTCTATTTCTACATCAAACCACAAAGAAAAACAATACTGAAATTACACTGACAAACTTAAAACTTCTGCAAAACAGATAAAGCGATGATTTTTTTGTGGAGTTTTCAATAAATATCCTACATTTGTCGTGAAATAAGTTTACCCCGCCCAGATGGCGAAATAGGTAGACGCGCTAGCTTCAGGAGCTAGTGGGGTAACACCCGTGTCGGTTCGACTCCGGTTCTGGGCACCACAAAAAAGGAAGTTCATCGAACTTCCTTTTTTTGTCCCCTTGGGCACCCTTTCACCCCCCAGTCACTTTGTGACAGCCCCCGTGGGGGCATACGGCACTGCCCGTGCCGGTCCTTCATTATAATATAAACTTTTTTCGTTATATTTGAGAAAATTAAAATTCGGTCAGATATGAAAAATATGTACAGAATATTGATCTGTGGACTTTGCACAGCACTCCTTTTCTCATGCGGACTCAAAAAGGGTGGATCCCCCGTTTTTGTTAAAGATGAATATGGGGTAGTGGAAAAGATAAATCCTCACAAGAAGGAGATTTATCTTGTCTTTACAGGACACTACAGCCAATCCGATTCGGGATATTTCGAAAATTTTGATGGTGTCACACCGGTTCTTGATATCCTTGAAGAGAAGGGTGTCAAAGGCTCTTTCTTCCCTACCGGTGTCTGTTTTGATGTGGAAAAATATCAGGAGCCTGTCAAAAGGATCATCAAAAACGGACACTACCTCTCGTCGCACTCTTATGCCCATCTTCTCCTCTGTGAAAAGGGGAAGTCGTTGGTAAGTGAAGACTCTCTCAGGGCAGATTTTGCCATTATGGAGAGTCGTTTGGAAAAATATGGTCTGACAAAAGATCAATATTGCTGGTTAATCCCCCCTTACGAGACTTACGACCAGAAATCTGTAGATGTCATGAGAGATATGGGGTACAAACTGGTAAACCCCACAAGCGGATTCCTTACAGGTATGGACTGGACCTCTCCTGGGAGACCAAATTACTGTTCAACTGAGAGGATTCTTGAAAATCTCTGGAACTATGAAAAGGAGAACACCCTCAATGGGGTAGTCCTGTTGATTCATGCCATGAACTACCCCGACCGCACAGATGAAGACCGCCCATATACCCACCTTGGCGACATTATCGACAAGCTGAAAGAGAAAGGGTATATCTTCAAGACAATGTTCCATGTAATAGAGGAACAAAACCAGATTTAGAACCACAAACACAATACAGATATGAAAAGATTTCTTCCATTTCTCCTTTTCCTGTTGCCATTCTTTTCGAATGCAGAAACACTCTGGTTTCCATACAACCCGGCACTCTCTCCTGACGGCAAAGAGATCTATTTCTCTTATGACGGTGATATTTTCCGTGTCTCCGCCCAAGGTGGTACAGCTATGAGATATATCTCTCTGGGGGCAATTGAGTCCCACCCTAAAATTTCACCCGATGGGAAATATGTTGCCTTTGCATCCAATATCCAGGGGAACTACGATATATATGTTGTCCCTGTTGGGGGTGGAGATATCCGCCGCCTTACATGGCACGAGGCAAACGATTATCCTTCGGGATGGAGCGCAGATTCGAAGAATATCTTTTTTGAGACCAACCGGGCAAATACCCGCACCACCTATAAAGTGGCCATAGGTGGGGGTACCCCTGTAAGACTATTTGAGAACTATTTCAACACCATTACCAATGTGGTTGAAAACCCGGTCACAGGTGAGATCTATTTCAACGAGTCGGGGGAGAGCTTCAATTTCCCCACCCGTAAAAGATATGTAGGAGACCACAATCTGAATGTAAAATCGTGGAATCCTGCTACAGGTGAGTATAAAGAGTTGACCGACTACAAAGGGAAAGATACCTGGCCCATGGTTGACAGTAAAGGGAATCTGTACTACGTTACCGACCAGTTCAACCAGGAGTCAAACATCGCCAGACTCTCCCCAACCGGAATCCCCGAACAACTTACATCCTTTGATTACTCCCTCCAATACCCATCTGTCAGCTATGACGGATCTTCAATGGTTTTCATACTCGAGTACAAAATCCATTGTCTCGATCTGAAAACCGGCAAAGTGACCCAGCCAAGTATCTCCATAGCAGACAACAATGTCGTTGTTTCCCGCAATTTTGATAAGGAGACACCATCAGCAGTGGCTGTGTCTCCTGACGGAAAGAAGTTTGCCATGGCTATCAGAGGGATGCTTTATGTCAGTGACACAAAAGGAAAATATGGAGCACAACTGCCTACCCCACAAAACGAAAGGGTAGATGAAATTGTCTGGGGAGATGATAACAAAACACTCTATTATACACGGACAAACAAAGGTTATACAAATATCTTCAAGATTGGGGCTGACGGCTCCTTGTCCGAAGAGCTGGTTTATGCAGCCGACTGCAACATAAAGAATCTTACCCCATCTAACAAACGGGACAAGATCGCTTTCATCAGGGGAAACCATCAGGTCATGGTACTGAACACATCCAATGATGATGTAGAGAAGATATCCGATGCACAATTCTGGTCATACGGCTCATATACCCTCAATTTCTCCCCTGATGACCGCTATCTGGCATTTGAGGCGGTAAATCTATTTGAAGAGGAGATATATATCTACTCATTCAAAGAGAAAAAGGTATATAACCTCACCAATTCTGCGTGCAGCGAAGGGAGTCCGGCATTCTCCCCTGATGGGAAATATCTATACATGGTTGCGAATTTCCACACCACAACATTCCCTCGTGGAGGGGGAAGCGGCACTCTGTACAAACTTCCATTGGACAAATACAACACCAAACCGTTCAAATCCGATACCTATGACAACCTTTTCGAAGAGGAGAAAAAAGAGAAATCCAAGAAGAGAGGGGTAGAGGTCAATATCAATTTTGACGACATCCTCCGAAGAATTGTCCCTATGGAGAGGGAAGCTATGTCTCTGTACACATTCAAAAACAAGGACAAATCCTATCTTATCTACAGATCGAGGAGGGGTACCTACTCATTGGAGATCTCCAACCCCGATGCAAAACCCAAGGAGATAAAAGATCTTTCGTGGGGATATTTCATCTCATCTGAGAGTGACCTGTATCATGTCGGAAGGAGGGGAATTTCAAGAGTAGATCTCAACAGTGGGAAAGCGAGCAAAATTGAGATCAACATCCCTGTCCAGAAAGATGTGAAGATGGAATTTGAACAGATGTTCTACGAAGCGTGGGGTTGTATGGACCAGAACTTCTACGATGTAGATTTTCACGGAGTGGACTGGAGGGCAAAACGGGACTATTATGCCCGATTCCTCCCCCATTTGCGCAGCAGGACCAATCTGGTGACATTGATAACAGATATGTTGGGGGAATTGAACTCTTCTCACCTTGGATTCCGCTCAAGCGGTGATGACATTGAATCACCATTGACCAAAACCTACTCTTTGGAGACGGGAATCATCTGGGACAATACCAATCCTTTCACTGTGGACAGAGTCCTTACAGACTCCCCTGCCAACACCATCGAAGCAAATGTTTGCAAAGGGGATATCCTGGTGGCTGTCAATGGACAAAAGGTAGACAAAAGGGGAAATAGGGAGCAGTTTCTATCCTCTGCTATAAAGAGTCCGGAGGTAAAAATGACCTTCCTCAGAGGTGGAAAGGAGATTGACGTAAAACTCCATACTGTCTCATACAGCGATATCAAGAATTGGCTATACAATGAGTGGGAAGATACCAATCGTGCCCTTGTCGACAAATTAGGTGGTGGGAAAATCGCATATACCCACATGAGAGATATGGGGGGTGAAGAGTTGAACGAGTTTCTGAAGGATATGCACACCCGCACAATAGGAAAAGAGGCAATAATCATTGACCTTCGCTACAACAACGGAGGAAATGTCCACAAGGAGGTCCTCGATTTCCTTGCACAGAAAGCCCATTTCAACTGGGGTTATCGCGACTTCCCAACAAACCCACACCCCAATGTAACACCTGGAGATATCCCAATTATCGCATTGGTCAACGAAAGGAGTTTGAGTGATGCAGAGGTGACATCCAACGGCATACAGGCCCTCGGACTTGCCACTATAGTAGGCACAGAAACATACAGGTGGATAATCTTCACCACCGGAACCACACTCCTTGATGGTTCATACCTCCGTCTTCCAGCCTGGGGGTGCTACTCTCTTGATGGGAAAGATCTCGAATCGACAGGAGTCAAACCTGATATCTATGTAAAAAACACCTTCAAGGACCGTCTGTCGGGGAAAGACCCCCAACTTGAACGGGCTGTGGAGGAGGCAATAAAACAGATGAATGCCGATTAAATTTCGACAAACAAGGGGTCTGAACAAGATCCCTTGTTTGTTTTTGCACCCAAAAATCCCGTACTTTACACAACTAACTAAACCTGTATTGTAATGAAAAAATGGTTAAAGAATCTTGCCAGTGAAGATTGGATTATTGTGTTTGCTGGCGCTATCGTATTGGCCTTGGCTGCATTCTTCCCTCAAGCAATGCCAAAAATGCCAAAAGTGTTGTCAAGTGGTTCAGACTGGCTATCAGCTCTATATATGTTCGGATTTGTCCTTGTCCTCACATATGCCACCTCTGCAGTGCTGGGCAAATCATTGAAAGGAATTTTCCCTTCACTTCTGGTCATTTTCGGACTGACCCTATGTGCACAGCTCCTGGCAAACATCCCATTTATCAAAAAACTTGGTTTTGAATCGGTCTTCTTTGCTGTAATCCTCGGTCTGATAATCAGCAACTGTTTCAAAGTTCCAGGCTGGCTTAAGGCTGCTGTTCAAAGCGAATTCTATATCAAAATAGGCATTATATGTCTCGGATCCACTATCCTCTTCGGAGAAGTGATGAAGTCTGGAGCATACGGTCTTGCCCAATCTCTGATAGTGGTATTTACTGTGTGGTATTTCGCATTCTGGATTGGAAAGAAGATGAAGGTGGATCCCGAAATGGGGACAATGCTCGCAAGTGCAGTCTCTATCTGCGGTGTCTCAGCTGCAATTGCCACTTGCGGAGTAATCAAGGGTGACAATAAAAAATTGTCCTATGTCATATCACTTGTGCTAATCATTGCAATCCCTATGATGTATCTCCTCCCCTGGCTTGCAAACCTTATCGGATTGACCCCAGAGGTTACAGGTGCATGGTTGGGTGGAACAATTGACACTACTGGTGCTGTGGCTGCTGCAGGTACATTGGCTGATGGTGGTCAAGGTGAATTGGCAGCACAGACCGCTGTTATCGTAAAGTCTTCGCAAAACGTATTGTTGGGTGTAGCTGCTTTCATCATCTCCCTGATGTGGTCTTACAGGGGAGAGCATAAAGAGGAGAGACCAACAGCAAAAGTCATCTGGGACAGATTCCCAAAATTTGTTGTCGGCTTCATTCTTGCCTCGCTTGTATTCAGCTTCTGCTTCGATACCGAAACTGCCAAAGCGGTGGGCAAAGTGACCAAAGGGTTCCAGAGCACCCTTTTCAGCATTGCTTTTGTATGTATCGGTCTGGAGACACGTTTCAAAGAGATATTCAGTAAAGAAAACAGAGTTCCTTTGAAAGTTTTCCTCACTGCACAAAGTTTCAATATCGTTGTTACACTGATCGTTGCCTTCGTTATTTTCGGTGTTATCAAACCTTGGCTCGCAGGTATGTAACAAAAAGCATCCCTAAACTCTCTGCACAGAATTTAAGGGATGCACGGCTTAAAACTAGTGTTATAATGTAAAACCGATAGTTAGACACCCATTCTAATTAAAGGTTTAATCATGTAACACTCTTTTTAGATATTTTATATCTGTAAACTCCATATTTTGGGTAAAATCGTGGTAAATTGGTTTGTCCACTATCACTTTTACAGAAGATGGAATGTGTAGAACAACTTCCCTGTCAATCTCTTTGATGGGGTTGTTTTTATTATACACCTTGGGATAAATTGTCAATGTATCCCCTTGCATCTGATACAAGTCCCCTTTGTTCATTTCCTGTATATCACTAAAACTGAATGTGTTGGGGAAATAATCTCTGGTTGATACAATCTTTATTCCATCATCTGTATCCCTTCTGAGAGACAACTCCGGATATGAAACTGCTTTTTTCTGCTCAAAGCTCACGAAGAAGAGCTCATAATCCCTCTTCGATGCATCTACAAAAATCTCCATTCCGTCACATTGGTCCAAGTTTGCATATTTTACATAAACTGTATCCTGAACACCCGAAAGATACTCTACATCCCTCTTGTTCTCCGACTCCCAGTAGTCACTTGTCGAGGAGACCAGTGTTGCAACAAAACCTACTATTGAAAGGATCCAGAGGATGAAAATGATCAGACCAGGCCTCCATCTCGGAGATTTGAATCCGAACAACATCTGGATACCACCATACAACATTCCCACAAACGGAAGGAAAATCACACAATAAAAGGTGACCAACAAAACAACAGACCACACCCCCGACAACCCGGAAATCATGGTAACACCATCTATATAGGTGAACGGGAGGAGGATATTTGTAACATTTACAGCGATGACTGTGAAGACACAGGCAATCAGTCCGAAGAAACCTATAACAAAGAGGATAACCCCTATAAATTTAGTCATGAACTTCCCAAAGAAACCCCAAAAATCGCTCTTTGAAATCTCTTTAATCTCCTTTACACCACTGTTGACCATCTTTTCAATAGAATCCACCCCTGCAGATTCACCTTTCATCTCACACCTCTGCTCCACTGTTTTTGCCCCCGGGACAATAATCCACATGAAAATATAGAACAGAGGGAAGAAGAGAGATATCTCCTCTGCTCCAAATGCAAAGACAATCGTAAGGAGTGAATAAATGATTCTGACAGCTGTCGGATCTATCTTGAAATACTCTGCAAGGCCACTCAAGACACCCCCGAACACTTTATTCCAAAGATCCCTGTAGAGCTTTCTCTTCACCTTTGGTTTTTGGGGCTGTCCCTGTTCTTCATCCTCTATCTCCTCCGGGCTCCCCAATATTGACACAATCTCCTCAACAGTCACCTCCTCTACAACCTTATCTTTATAGCCCCTCTCCAGGAGAAGTTCCGCAATTCTCTCCTCAATACTGTCAACTACCTCTTTACCACTCTCTTTAGATGCATAATGTTGTGAAAGTGAATCAAGATATTCCTGCATTATCTTGTGGGCACCCTCTTCAAGAGTAAAAGCGACATTTCCAATACTTACTTTTATGACCTTTTTCATTTTCTAATCAAGTTAATAGATTCGACCATTTCGTTCCAGACACTGTCCATCTCTGCAAGTTGTGCCCTCCCTTTATCTGTAATTGAATAATACTTCCTTGGAGGCCCTTGTGTTGACTCCTCCCATCTATATGTAAGGAGCCCCTGATTTTTTTGACGAATCAAAAGAGGATACAAGGTCCCCTCCACAACAATCATCTTCGCCTCTTTCAGTTCAGAGATAATTGATGAAGCATAAGAGTCTTTTTTGTTCAGGATCCCGAGGATACAGTACTCGAGAATCCCTTTTCTCATTTGTGACTTTACATTGTCCGAATTGTTCAATATCTCCATATCAACCTCCTATTTTGAATAAGAAAATCTCCTCAGATTTTCTGCAGTAATCGGAAGTCCCCTCATTTGACACTTGTCTGACGCACTTTTGGCCATTGGAGCTACAATCCAAAATATAACATACATCCAGAAGCCGAAACTTCCACATATCAGAAGAACCAGAAATATAATTCTTACCAATGTGATATCAACATCAAGATATGCTGCCAGACCTCCACAGATACCACCAATTACTTTGTTGTCGGGATCTCTAAAAAATTTCTTCTCTGTTCTCATCTCTTTATTTGTATAATTTGTTGAAAATTCTGTGTTTGCATCGCTGCCATCAGGAAGTCCAAGCTGGGAAATAACACTGTTTACCATCTCAATGGTAACTACATGCTGATTTGAACACAACCCCTCCTCAAACAATTCAGCAATTCTTATCTCCAGCTCCTCAATTACCTCATTAGCCTCTTCCCCCATTTTAGTTTTTTGTTTGAAGCGCTCAAGGTAGATGTCAAGTTTTTGATATGCATCCTCATTTATTATGAATGAACGACCTCCGATACCTACGTTTATCACTGTTTTCATATTTTATGAATGGTTATTGGTTATACATTTTATTTTGCACTGCAAATATATATAAAAAATTTAGTACCTTGTATCACAAAGTACTAAAAAATAAAAAAAAGAGACTGATTTTTATTGAACCAGTCTCTTAACTTATTAGATATCAGCTATTATTAGTTTTGTGGCTGAGCTTCGGTATTCTCTTGAGGAAGAACAGGGAATGCAGGCTGACCTTCTGTTGGTAGAGTCTGTTCCAATCTTTCCTGAACCAAAGAACTGTCCTCACTGCTATTACCAGAGATAAATGCAGTTGCCATGATGCAAAGCACTACCAAAGCAATTGCCAAACCCCAAGTGGTTTTTTCCAAAAAGTCAGCAGTCTGACGGACACCAAATGTCTGGTTTCCTGATGCAAAATTTGCTGCAAGTCCACCACCTTTTGAGTTTTGAACCAAAACAACGATAGTCAACAAAATGCTGACAATTATAATCAAAATTGAAATTGCTGTGTACATATCTTTATAACTCTTTCTTTAATTCTTCTTTAAGGGCTGCAAAGTAAGTATTTTTTTCTGGATATAACAAAATTAGTTTGTCATAAACTTCTCTGGCTCTTTTATAACAACCTTGTGAAGCATAGATTTTTGCCAATGTCTCGGTACAATATTCATCATCAGAAAAGGTGTCATTCTGGGGCTCAATAGTGATTACAACATCCTCCTGATATGTCATTTTTATAGGAGTATATGGGAGGGCATCTTCTGTTGTCTGCTTAAGCGCCTGATAATCTTCTTTGCCAAAATAGTCCCCTCCAACAACAAATATATCCCTCTCTTTGGAGATCTCTTTCTCAACTATTGCAACTTCGGCAGCACCCTCTACAACATTTTCCCTCTCTTCTGTCCCCACTGCTACCACTCTGTGCCTTATTGTCCTCTCTCTCGATTCCAGATAGGGGGCAACCCTCTTTATTGCCTCTTTGGAGAACTCTTCTCCTTTGAACAACATCCTCCTGTATATCTCCTTACGTGCCGCTGCAAACCATGGGTATTTGCTGACCACCTCTTCCAATTCAAAGAGGGTCAGATCTTTCAGATTTTTTACAAGTACGTCGTTTCCCATTTTACCAGTTTGCTACGGTAGCGTTGAAAATATCTTCTACCAGTTTTTCTATAATTTCATCACAGAGGGAGGCCTCAACAGCATCAAGCGACTGCATTGAGTCATAATCTGAATATGCTGAGAAATTCTTTTCAAAATCCTCATCAGGATGGAGGCGGTTGGTATACTTGATCTTGAGGGTAACAGTGAGCCTGTTCTGTGCTGCCACCTCATCTGCGGTAATCGCCATTGGCCTCGTATCATAACCGGTGATCTCACCGGAAACACAAATATCGCCAGATTCTGTATCCATCTTCAGACGGGTAAGCTTTGTGTATTTGTCAATAAGTGCCTCTGTAAGATTATTACTCAATGAAGGATTCACCTTCATCGCCTTATTTTCAAAATACTCCACCATGAACGTCATGACATCCGGCTGGATAGAGGTACCGGAAAAACTGTATGAAATCCTGCACCCCTGCAGTAGTGACACAGAGAGGAGTATGAATCCGAAAATCAATATTTTTCTTACTATTTTCATTTGTTGTTCAACTCCTTTAGTCTTCTATACAATGTCCTTTCTGAAATTCCCAACTCCTTCGCCGCTGCCTTCCTGTTCCCTTTATGTTTGTTCAACGCCTTCAGCATCAGATCCTCGCTCGCCTCGTGAATTGAGAGGGACTCTTCTGACTGGACAGGGATTGTCTCCTCAATCAGTTCGGAGGCAGTATCTGTGATTCTGTCATCAAACTCTTTATTTATCAGTGCCGGAAGATGATGCGTGGTAGCTGGCAACTCCAGATCGGCGCTCTGGTCTTGGTGCTCCCCGCTGTTTATCTGCGCTTTAAGGGTATCAATCTCCTGCCTCAACTGCCCCATCTGCAACAACATTTTCAAAATGAGATCTCTGTCCGAGAAATTTTCTCCCCCAACAGAGATGGTATCTGTTGCCCTTACCGGAAGGATATTGTCCCCCTCTTCAGGAAGATAATTCTTGATTGTCTCTGCTGAAATGGAGCGGTCATGCTCCAGAACAGACATCTGCTCCGCTACATTTTTCAACTGCCTGACATTACCGGGCCAACGGTATGTCTCCAGGACATTTTGTGCAGCAGGGGTCAATCTCACTGCCGGCATTTTGTATTTGTCGGCAAAATCGAGGGCGAATTTTTTGAAAAGTAGGTGAATATCCCCTTTTCTCTCCCTCAAAGGTGGAACATATATAGGAACTGCATTCAACCTATAATACAGATCCTCTCTGAATTTTCCTGTATTGATTGCATGGATGAAATTTATATTTGATGCAGCAATCACCCTCACATCTGTTTTCTGGGCCTTTGATGATCCTACTCTCAGGAACTCTCCCGACTCAAGAACCCTCAGAAGTCTCACTTGTGTAGCAAGTGGTAGTTCACCCACCTCGTCCAGGAAGATTGTACCTCCATTGGCCACTTCAAAATACCCTTTGCGTGACTCGTTCGCCCCTGTGAAAGAGCCCTTCTCGTGACCGAAAAGTTCCGAATCGATGGTCCCCTCCGGGATTGCTCCGCAGTTGATGGCGATATATGTATTATGCTTTCTTGGACTCAAAGAGTGTATTATCTTAGGAATCACCTCTTTACCAACACCACTCTCCCCTGTAACCAAAACAGAAAGATCTGTCCCGGCTATCTGTCGGGCAGTATTTATGGCACTATCCAATCTCGCATCACTACCTATAATGCCAAATCTCTCTTTTATATCTCTAATATCCATAATCTGCAAAGTTAAAAAATTTTAATCACTCATGATATTTTTGGCTAAATTTGTAATATTATGAGAACATTGGCTATTATACCGGCAAGATACGGATCTTCAAGATTTCCCGGAAAACCTCTCGCTGATATTGCGGGGAAATGTATGATTCAACGGGTTTACGAACAGACCAAAAAGGCGTTTGATTATGTATGCGTGGCCACCGACGACCAAAGGATTTTCGACAAGGTAACAGAGTTCGGTGGGGTAGCAATAATGACCTCTGCAGAGCACCAGAGCGGCACAGACCGTTGTTACGAGGCGTACACGATTTTCCACAAACAGCACCCGGAGATTGAAATTGACCTGATCATCAATGTCCAGGGAGACGAACCCCTTATCGACCCCCGACAATTGAAGAGTCTTGAAGCTGCATTCGGGGAGAAAGATGTCTATCTTGCAACAATGTCCAAGAGGATCTCTTCCGAAGAGGAGCTGTTCAACCCAAACACCCCAAAACTCATTACAGACAAGAGGGGTTATGCTATCTATTTCAGCCGAAGTACCATTCCTTACCTGAGAGGTTGTCCCCAGGGCGAATGGGGTGATAACTTCCCTTATCACAAGCATATAGGATTATACGCCTACAAACCTGAAATATTATCCGAAATATGCCGCATGGAACGTTCCAGCCTCGAAATAGCAGAGAGCCTTGAGCAGTTGAGATGGATAGAAAATGGACTAAAAATAAAGGTTGTTGAGACCGATTGCACGAATTTTGCTGTTGACACTCCGGAAGATTTATTAAAAATTGTTCAACACATTAAAAAAGATTCTTATATTTGCGCGTAATATACATTAATACATGCGTTTGTAACGCTAACATAAAGAAAATCAATAACTATTTATTTAAGTAATATGAAAAAAGTTTTTCAAAAAATTTCATCTCTAGCACTTGCTGCTATAGTTATCACATCTTGCGGTAATCCTGCAAAGATGGCTGAAAAAGCAGAACTGGTTTCAGTTAACTGCGACCCTCAGGTTCTTGAAGTGGTTGCTGACAAAATCAACGCAACTGTTTCTGTTGTAGTTCCTAACGAATATTTCCACCCAAAAGCAGTTGTTGAGGCAACTCCTGTATTGGTTTATGAAGGTGGTGAATCTGCTCTTGAGCCTGTAATGCTTCAAGGTGAAGATGTAACCCTTAACTATACTGTAGTTCCTGAAAGCGGTGCAACCATCACCAGAGATTTCTCTTTTGATTACAAGCCAGGTATGGAGAAATCACACCTTGAGATCCGCATGACTGTTATCTACAAAGATAAAAGAACTGACTACCCTACAGCTTACAAGGTTGCTGATGGTGCAAACACTACTTACAAACTTGTCAAGAGAAATGGCGCTCTTGCTTATGCACCAGATGCATATCAGGCTGTTATCCCTATGACCGGTGAAGCTCAAGTTCTTTACCTTATCAACAGCGCAACTGTACGTCCTGCACAATTGAAAACTGAAGAGATCAAAGCTTTCCAGGAGTTCTTGAAAGAGGCTGAAGCTAACGAACGCAAAACTATCGTTGGTACCGACATCATCGCTTACGCTTCACCTGATGGAAAAGAAGATCTTAACCAGAAACTTTCTGGCAAACGTGCTGACTCTGCAACTAAAGCTTTCAACAGCAAGATCAACAACAAAAAGAAAGGTGGTGTAGAAACTGCTATCAACAGCGTATCTATCTCTGAGGACTGGGATGGTTTCAAAGAATTGGTTGCCAGCTCAGATATGTCTGACAAAGACCTTATCCTTCGCGTTCTTGAAATGTACAGCGATCCTATCGTTCGTGAAAGAGAGATCAAAAACATGTCTCAAGTTTTCACTATCCTTGCTAAAGAAGTTCTTCCTCAACTACGTCGTGCAAGATTCATCGCAAACATCGAATTTGCTAACTACACCGACGCTGAACTTGTTGAGTATGTAAACAGCAACATCGAAATTCTTGACGAAGAGGCACTTCTTCACGCTGCTACTCTTGTTAAAGAGAATGACACCAAAGTTAAAGTTTACTCAAAAGCTGCTAACAAATTCAACAGCGACCGTGCAAATGTAAATCTTGCTGTTACTTATGTTAAGATGAACAAAGTTGCTGAAGCAGAAGCTGCTCTTGCAAAAGTTGGCAACAAAGATGCTTACTATTACAACACTCTAGGTGTTGTCGCTCTTCGCAAAGGTAACGACGCTGACGCTGTAGCTGCTTTCAACAAATCATCTTTGAAAGAGGCTCAATACAACCTTGCAGTTGTTGACATCGTTAACGGTAAATACAGCGCTGCTAAAGCTAAACTTGCTGGTGAAGGTGGTTACAATGAAGCTCTTGCTTGCATCCTAACCAACGACCTTGCTGGTGCAACCAAGATTGTAGGTGAAGCTAAATGCCAATGCAAATCATATCTTAAAGCTATCGTAGCTGCTCGTCAAGGTAACGTAGAAGAGGCAAAAGCTGCTTTGGAAGTTGCTAAGAAAGATGAAGAATTGGCTAAACGTGCTGAAAACGATATCGAATTCGCAAAAGTTAAATAATTCGGGTATCCGATATTAAATAGAAGGCCGGCGCTGATGTGACCCCCAAAAGTTGGACGGTTTAACATTATTAAGAGGCTGACTTAGATTGGAACAGAGCTCGGTATTGCACCGGGCTCATTCCTTTTAGCCTCAGTTTGATTCTATCATTATTGTAGTAGCGTATGTACTTGA
>JAZOBN010000005.1:0-96215 GCA_045595965.1 Candidatus Coprenecus sp. | reverse complement strand
GACAGGGACGTTGGGCAGCACAATAATGGCCGCCGGATATCCGTTCTCTCCACGGAAAGGGGTAGCGGCAAGCAGTACAGCGGCCATCCCTAATAATATGATGATGCTGGACGAATTGACGGTCAATATAAAATCATCGTATCCCATCTGAATATTACCATTCCATTTCGGTACAAAATTACCAAAAAATCAGCAAACAGAACTGTTTTTCGACGATTTTTCATTGAGTATATCCCCAAAAGCGAGAGTTGAATATACTTAAATAGTGGAAACTCTCTGGGGAGTTCCCACTATCGGTTAGATTTTCAAGCCCTTGAAAGGCTGGATGTGCTGTCGGGAATCGGGTGGCTGTACTATGTGTACAGGTGACTCCGTTTCTTGCTTATGCTCCTGTCCCTCACTCACCGGAGTAGGCGGAGCAAGCTCCAACTGTATCTTGCGGTCAAGAGCAGCAACTGGGAAAGGGTAACAAAAAATCCCGTAAAACCTTGATTTTACGGGATTTGTCTTAATTTGTCCGCCTTTTGTCTTTGGCGTTCTGCGGAGAGAGAGGAAGTCGGATCGTAGCCATGTCGTTCTGTGTGCCAAGGAGTTGAACAACTTGCTTGTCTTCCTAAGACCGCTGGCCTCCGACTTGTCTGGGTAGGAGATACAAAAAATCCCGTAAAACCTTGATTTTACGGGATTTGTCTTAATTTGTCCGCCTTTTGTCTTTGGCGTTCTGCGGAGAGAGAGGGATTCGAACCCCCGGACGCTCTCACGTCAACGGTTTTCAAGACCGCCGCAATCGACCACTCTGCCATCTCTCCATTTCCCGTTTGGGAGTGCAAAAGTAGAAAAAAAATTCTATCGTACAAAAAAATATTTCAATTATTGTTTAGATGAGAAAAACTTCCACTGAAACAACAATAGATAGAATGCTCCCACTGTAATACAAGAGTCTGCTATATTGAACACAGGTCTGAAGAATACAAGTTCTTCTCCACCTAACCAAGGTACCCAGCTTGGCCATGTTGTATCAATTAGCGGGAAGTAGCACATATCGACCACTTTTCCCAACATAAATGGTGCATATCCACCACCTTCAGGGAGAAATTCCGCTACACTAGTTACGCTTGAAGGGCCGAAGAGCAAACCGTAAAACATACAGTCAATAATATTGCCAAGGGCACCTACAAGTATCATTGTGATCCCAACACATACCCCCATCGGGGCCCTCTCTTTCAGCAGCTTGCGAAGATATACAGACATCAGGACTACAAGGACAATTCTAAGGATAGTGAGGATATATTTTCCGATATCTCCCCCGAATGACATTCCAAAGGCCATCCCGGGATTTTCTACAAAAAGAATCTGCCACCAGTCGCCTAAAACAGATATAGACTCCCCTATACGCATATTAGTTTTGACCAGGATCTTTGTCACCTGGTCAACAACTAATAATATAACTGCTATGATTGATAATGTATGACCTCTTTTGAGTGCCATATTATTTGTTAGAATTTAGTTTTGCCTCTACAGACAATGTTGCGTGTGGAACGAGTCTCAATCTCTCTTTAGGGATAAGCTTTCCTGTTTCTCTGCAAATACCATAAGTTTTGTTTTCAATACGGATAAGTGCAGCCTCAAGAGATTGGATAAATTTGGCCTGCCTTTGTGCCAATTGTCCACTTTCTTCCTTTGATAATGCTGATGCACCCTCTTCCAAAACTTTGAAAGTAGGAGATGTATCCTCTGTATCATTGCTGGCACTGTGAGTAACAGCCGCTTTAAGGTGGGCATAGTCATCTCTAGCTTTCTCCAGTTTCTGGAGTATCAGCTCCTTAAATTCTTGAAGTTCTTCGTCACTGTAGCGTACTTTTTCAAGAACTTGTTCTTCTTTGTTACTTATTGCCATAATCGTATTGTTTTATAATAATATGTAAATATAGCAAAAAACTTACATATATTCACATATAATTCACTAATTTCTAAATCTTTTTAAGTTCAATATTTATTGTCCCCTCATTCCATTCCACATCCTTTCCTGTGTCAAGACCATCTACAAGATGAATACCTGTTGCCAAGGTTTGTGCACAGACATACTCACCGAACATCTGCAAAGATTCTGCCACCTCTTCCAAAGACTCGATTTTTATTTCAATCTTGTCAGTAACTTCAAAGTCACACTCTTTTCTCAAGTTCTGGATTCTATTGATCAGTTCCCTTGCTATACCCTCTTTTCTCAACTCCTCACTGATGGTCACATCAAGTGCAACTGTCAATTTTCCTTCGGTAGCGACAAGCCATCCCGGCATATCTTCAGATGTTATTTCATAATCATCACTTTGAAGGACAACATCACCAGAAGGGAGTGACATAGTATACTCCTGGCCTGCGATTCCTGCAGCTTCAATTGCCGAAATCACCTCCTGTTCAAGAGTTCCAAAGGCAGCGGCAATCTCTTTCATCTGTTTTCCGTATTTTTTGCCCAGAACCTTGAATACAGGTTTGATCTTCTTGGTAATTAGTCCGGTTGTATCTTTTATAAACTCTACCTCCTTAACATTGACCTCGCTCAAAACCAGAGATTTTATCTTCTCAAATTGTTCCTCAATTTTAGGATCAATGATAGGGATAATCATCTTGGCAAGTGGCTGACGTACTTTGATATTTACTTTTCTGCGGAGAGCCAGCACCATAGATGAACTTCTCTGTGCAAGTTCCATTCTCTCTTCAAGATCCTTATCTATATACTTCTCATCGAACGAAGGCATCATAACAAAGTGAACCGACTCTTCAGAGTGACGTCCGGATACTGCATTCAAGTCTGCAAACAATCTATCCATATAAAATGGTGCAATAGGTGCTGCAAGCAGTGCAACGGTTTCGAGTGCAGAGTAGAGTGTCTGATATGCGGCAAGTTTGTCTTCATCCATCTTCCCACCCCAGAATCTCTTTCTGTTCAGACGGACATACCAGTTGCTCAAGTGGTCACAAACAAAGTCCTGAATCATTCTGCCGGCAGTAGTCACATCGTAGTTTTCATAACAATTCTTAACATCCTTGATCAGACTGTTCATCAGTGAGATGATCCATCTGTCAATCTCAGGTCTGCTCTCTACCGGCACCTCCGCCCCCTTTGCATCAAATCCGTCAACATTTGCATAAAGTGCGAAGAATGAATATGTATTGTATAGTGTTCCGAAGAATTTTCTCCTCATTTCATCAACGCCAGCCTCATCAAATTTCAAGTTATCCCAAGGCTGCGCATTGGTAAGCATATACCATCTCAACGAGTCAGCACCGTACTGGTCGAGTGCTTTGAATGGGTCAACAGCATTCCCAAGCCTCTTGGACATCTTGTTCCCGTTCTTATCAAGGACAAGTCCATTTGAAACAACTGTCTTGTATGCACATTTATCGCTTACCATTGTATTGATTGCATGGAGAGTAAAGAACCATCCGCGTGTCTGGTCAACCCCCTCTGCAATAAAGTCTGCTGTCTGTCCGAACGCTGCATCTGAAAGTTTTGCAAGTCCCTCTTGAGCATAAGGCATAGCCCCCGAATCAAACCACACATCAATCAGGTCTGTCTCTCTAACCATCTTCTTGCCGGAATCAGAAACAAGGAAGTAGTTATCTACATAAGGTCTGTGAAGATCTATTCTGTCATAGTTTTCCTTTGACATATCAGCAGGGTCAAATCCTTTCTCTTTCAAAGGATTGACACTCATAACACCAGCTGCCACAGCCTTTTCAAGTTCAGAATACAACTCAGCCACAGAGCCTATACATTTCTCCTCGCTGCCATCTTCGCTCCTCCATATAGGGAGTGGTGTTCCCCAATATCTGCTTCTTGAAAGGTTCCAGTCCTGAAGATTCTCCAGCCATTTACCGAAACGTCCTGTCCCTGTAGATTCTGGTTTCCATTGAATTGTTTTGTTCAATTCAACCATTCTGTCCTGAACAGCAGTAGTTCTGATAAACCACGAATCCAATGGGTAATAAAGGATGGGTTTGTCTGTTCTCCAGCAGTGGGGATAATTGTGGACGTGCTTTTCAATCTTGAACACTTTGTTCTCCTGTTTAAGCATTACGCAGATATCTACATCAAGGGTTGGAGTCTCATCTGTCGCTTCGCTATCGTATGCATTTTTCACGAATCTCCCCGAAAATTGGCCATAGGCATCTACATCGACATTTGTCTTGACGAAATCGGAATCCATATCTTCAATTCGGTACATACGGCCAGATTTGTCAACTTGCGCCTGACGAACACCCTGTTTGTCAACAACTACCAATGGAGGAACACCTGCAGCCTTAGCCACTTTGTTATCATCTGCACCGAATGTCGGAGCGATATGGACAATACCTGTACCATCCTCTGTAGTGACATAATCGCCAGGGATCACCTTGAAAGCGCCAGCTTCAGGGCGCACCCATGGAATCAGTTGTTTATATGAGATGCCGCAAAGTTCAGGTCCAAGAAGCGCTTCGCCAACCACCTCCCAAGGGACAAGTTTGTCACCTTGTTTGTAGTCTGCCATTGATACTTCTGCCGCTTTTGGATTGAAGTGGGTATTCAAAAGAGCCTCTGCCACGACATAAAGGGCAGGAACTCCGGTATATGGATTGAATGATTTTACTGTTAAATATTTGATCTTGGGTCCAACGCACAATGCAGTATTTGAAGGGAGGGTCCATGGAGTTGTGGTCCATGCAAGAAAATAGACAGGAAGTTCACCCACTCTCGAGAAGAGAACCTCTGATTTCTCATCCCTGAGAACTTCAAATTGTGCAACACAGGTGGTATCTTTCACATCTCTGTAGCACCCTGGCTGATTCAGTTCGTGTGTACTCAAACCTGTTCCGGCTGCTGGAGAATATGGTTGGATGGTGTACCCTTTGTACAATAACCCCTTATCGTAAATCTTCTTCAGAAGATACCACAACGTTTCGATATATCTGTTGTCATAGGTGATGTATGGATCATCCATATCTACCCAATAACCGATCTGCTCTGTAAGGGCCATCCACTCTTTGGTATATTTCATCACCTCTTTACGACAGGTGTCGTTATACTCCTCAACAGTGATTGATTTGCCAATATCATCTTTGGTAATACCAAGCATCTTCTCCACTCCCAATTCCACAGGAAGACCGTGTGTATCCCAACCGGCTTTTCTCTCCACAAGATAACCGGTCTGACTTTTATACCTGCAAAAAACATCTTTAATACTGCGGGCCATCACGTGGTGTATACCAGGCATGCCGTTTGCCGAAGGTGGCCCTTCAAAAAATACAAACTTAGGGCAACCCTTTCTTGCTTCCAGTGACTTACCGAAGATGTTATTCTTCTTCCATTTATCCAAGACTGCTCGATTTACATCGACAAGATCCAATCCTTTATACTCTGCGAACTTCATATCTTTTCAAATTTTAACTTGCAAAGATATTAAATCTTAATTACATTTGAGAAAATTTAAGTTCAAGAACTATGAGTGTCATTGATATTATCATCCTGATTCCATTTGCATACGCACTATACAAAGGATTGAAGAATGGTTTCATCGGTCAGGTTGCCGGAATTTTAGGGCTGTTTCTTGGAGTTTTTCTCGGTTATAAATTTTCTGAACTCCTCTCTGCCTGGCTCTCACAATGGATCAACGCCAGTGAATCTGTTGTAAAAATCATCTCCTTTGCAATCATTATAATAGTAGTTCTTGTTCTGATCAATCTTCTGTCAAAACTGATAGAGAAGATTTTCAGCATGGTAATGCTCGGATGGCTCAATAAACTTCTCGGTGTGATTGTAGCGTTCGCATTCACTGCATTTATCGTAGGGACAGTGCTGTCGCTTATCCTTTACATAAACGAAGCGTGGTTTACCATCATATCTCCTGAAAACATAGAAGAGTCCTCCCTATTCACCCCACTCTCAAACATTGCAAAGTCCGTATTCCCATATCTGAAGGACTTTTTTAGAATTTAACCTTTTTTTTGAAAATTATAATTTTTGCACTTTTCTCAATTTCGGTATAGAGTTGTGAAAAGTGTAAATTTTTTACCCTTTTCTTCCCCTACTTTGCCATCGGAATAAAAAAACGGCTATGGGCAGAGGGGTTACAATAAAACAGCACGACAGACATGACTGCGGAGCGGCATGCCTCGCCTCTGTTGCCCGTTACTATGGAATAGAACTGCCACTCTCATATTTCAAAAATGTCTGTGGGACAAACCATATAGAAGGGACAACCATTAAAGGGATCATAGATGGTGCTTTATCTATCAATCTTGAAGCTACCGCCTTCAAGACTTCTCACCAACCTTGCTTTTCTTACGAAGTGCTGTCGAAGATCCCTTTACCTTCTATTCTCCATTTTCAAAAGAGTGACGGATGGCTCCATTTCGTGGTCCTTTACAAAGTGACAAAAAGGTCATTGACCATTATGGACCCTTCGGAAGGGGAGCTAAAAAAAATCAGTTATCAGGATCTCAAAGATCTGTGGAGCGGCTATATTGTTACCTTTTCACAGTCATCTCCATTTTCTGATAAAACGACAAAGGACAACGGGCTATCCGCTCTTTTTGAGATTGCAAAAACACACTACAAGGAGATTCTGAAAATCCTCCTATCATCTTCTGTATATGCCCTTTTGGGTGTAGGCACCTCATTGCTCCTTCAATTCATTATTGACAAGGTTATCCCATCCGGTGACACAAGATCCCTCACCTCTTGTGCCATCTTTATGCTCTCATTCATAGTGATTTCTATGGCATCGGGATATATGAAGGAGCGTACTCTTCTGAGAACAGGGCTGAAAATTGATTGTACCCTTATTGCAAAGTTTGCAAATCGCACCATCAATCTTCCTGCCCGCTTTTTCTCGCAGATGAGCATCGGTGAGATCAACTCCAGAATCTCCGATATATACCGGATCCGTAACTTTATCACCACAAACATTGTGGTCACCACTATATCGCTGGTAGCACTCTTGTGCTCCTTTATACTCCTTTTTTACTACTCCTCAGCATTAGGGTTGATGATTGCAGGTTTTCTCCCTCTCTACATCTTGCTCTTTGTTGTGGCCAAACGGGTTTACAAGAGGGACAACAAAGCTATTATAGAATCTGCATCCTCTTTTGAATCATCTTTTATCAATGCCATTGAATCCAACTCCATAATAAGACATTTCAATTGTCAGGATCTCTTCTATGAGGGGCTGATGATGAAATATTTCGAATTGTGCAACAAACTGTTCAAGGGGGGCAAAAATGTGGTTCATATATCACAAATCACCGAATCTATCACACGATTCATCACATTTTTTACAATTCTTGCTGGAACTATGTCTCTTTTTGAAGGTCATCTTACGATGGGTGAGCTGGTGGCCTTTTACTCTATCTCCACATTTTTCACCTCCCCTCTTGCAGTTCTTATAAATAGCAGTCAGAGCTATGCTGAAGCAAAAATTGCCACAGAAAGGGTATTTGAGATCATCAACATGGATACCGAAGAGAAATCTGACAAGACAATAGATCTTCCCCAATCAGCAAAGGTTCTCTCTTTAGAAAATATCAGTTTCGCATACCCCGGAAAAACGGAGATATATAAAAACCTCTCACTTGTGATTCGCCCCCACTCAATAACAGCAATAACTGGGAGAAACGGCTGTGGGAAAAGCACATTGGCCTCTCTGATCATAGGTGATTATTCTCCGACAAGTGGTAAGATTATACTGGACGGACAACCTATCAAATCGTTCAATATAAAAGAGTGGAGGAGATATATATCTATTGTTCCACAGGATATAAAGCTCTTCTCCTCTTCGTTAATTTCAAATATCACCCTGAATGAGGGTAACCACTCCCCCCAGGAGGTGGAGAGGGTGATAAGGATATGTGAAGAGGTGGGGTTATCCCACTTTATAAAGGATCTCGACAGAGGGCTCATGTACAATGTCGGTGATGGGGGGAAGTTCCTCTCTGGAGGAGAGAGAGTGAAGGTTGCATTGGCAAGAGCCCTTTTCAGAGATCCAAAAATCATCATCCTTGACGAGTTGACATCCATGATTGACAAGGAGTCTGAAGAGAAGATATTATCCTTTATAACAAAATACAAATCGGCTGGCAATACTGTAATTATCATTACTCACGACAAGGAATTATTGGATAAAGCAGACTACGTAGTAAATATAGAATAGGGATTATCCCATAGTATTAACCTATTAAAATTCAAAATTATGGAAGAAATGTATTTGAAGAAATCAGGGTTTGTGGCATTGGATTCTTCCGAACTTATTGAGATAAGAGGTGGAGTCAGTTTCGAGGCATTCAAACAGATTGTACGTCTAATGGGGAAACTGTTCGGTTTCGCCTATGAGTATCTGGATGACTTCAGAAATGGATTTGAGAAAGGATGGGATCTGATTACATCGGTAAAACAATAAAAAGGAGGATCTATGGAGAAAAATTTTACAAAACTGACTCTTGAACACTCTTCCCTTATTGCCGGTGGCAGATCGAAAGAGTTTGCTGACTTTATGGAGATTATAGGGATGGGATTCGGCATTTTATCAAAGCTGCTATATAAACTGAAATCGGCATTCAAAGAGAATATAACCGATGTTGCTATCTATGCATCACAATCCTCAAAATAGTTGTTTCGGAACAGATGTCCGCATCTGGACATCTGTTTTTTCTTTTGAAAATGAGATCACTACAAATTACATTATTAGCTTTTATCATCTGCTCCGGGTGTTTTCATCCCCTACACTCACAAAAAAAGTGGAGTCTGGAGGAGTGCATCAATTTTGCCCACAAGAACAATCTTGACATTCTTCAGCAGGAACTCGCGGTCAAACAACAGAAAACGGCAACATTGCGCTATGCTGGGGAGTATATCCCCACCTTGAATATCCTTCTGGACCGGGAAAACTTCTCTATCCAATCGAACCTCACAATATTTGCAGGATTGCAGAGATACAACAATATCAGGTATGGCAGAACAGGGGTAGAAATATCTGAACAACAACGGGAAAATTTGAAAATGGAGCTATCCATAGCAATAACCAAAGTTTTCCTCCAGCTCCTCCTCGACAAAGAGTTGCTTGATGTTGCAAGGAGAAGCTATCAGACAACCTCTGATCAGCTCCAGAGGACAAAGCTGTTTGTCCAGGAGGGGAGACAATCCTACTCCACTTTGCTCGACATCGAATCACATTTGGCCGGCGAGATGGTCCAGATCACAAACTGCCAGAACAACATCAAGAAATCAACTCTGGAGCTCACCCAACTTATGAATATCGAATATTGTGATACCTTAATTATCGCCCCCCCTGTATTCATCTTCGACCCCCTCTCATTTGCATCTGCCTCTCTGGACTCTATATATTCCAACGCATTGAATCTCCCCTCAATCAAGGCAGCGGAACTTTTACACAAACAAGGGAGATATAAACTTGCTGCAACAATCGGGGCCGCTACCCCCACTTTTTCGTTATTCGCCAACCATAACTCATTTTACAAAACAGACTCGGAGCCACTCAAGATATACGGATTTGAGTTGAAAATTCCGATTCTCAACAACTACACACATGGAGCTGCCATCTCAAGGGCAAAACTCGATTACAAATATGCAGAAGTGGAACTTGAAAAGGAAAAACAGCAACTCTACAAAGATATTCAGAGTGACCTCTTCGAGGCCAGGGCACTCTACCAGAAATATACGGCGGCACAAAAAGCACTCATAGCAATGGAAGAGTCTTTTCGCTATTGCGAAGAAAAATTCAATGCCGGGATTCTCAGTAGCACTGACTACAATACACAGAAGAGCAATCTTCTGAAGATGAATTCAGATGTACTTCAATCCAAACACCAATTCTTTTTTCAATTAAAAATTCTGGAATTTTATGGTTATAAGGCTCTCTAAAAAGATTATTGCTTCTGCAACTCTTATCACTCTGACAGCCATTTTTCTGTTTATCCCCAAACAGGGAATAGAGGTCACAGTAGGTCATCCTCAAATCGGGAATATCGTTGAGACTATACCTGCTTACGGGAAAATACGCCCAGTAACAGAGATAAAGATAACGCCAGATGTCTCGGGTGAGATTATTGAGTTAAACATTCAGGAGGGGGATACGGTCAGACAGGGAGACCTTATCATCCAGATACGGCAGGACATCTACAAATCCATTCTTGAACAGGCACAGGCTACATTGAATTCGGTAAAAGCCCAGTATCTTCGTGAAAAGGCCAACCTTCGTCAGATGGAGCTTCTCTATAACCGGCACAAGTATCTTTACGAGAAAAAGGCGATCTCAAAACAGGAATATGAAGGGGCAATACTGAACTATGAGATTGCCAAAAGTCAGGCAGAAGCTGCCAGACACAATATTGAAAGTGCTCAGGCATCTCTCAAAGAGGCAAAAGACAATCTCTCCAAAACAAATATACACTCACCCATAGATGGAATTGTCTCCAGACTGATGGTAGAAAAAGGGGAAAGGGTCGTGGGGACATCACAGATGGCTGGTACATTTATGCTGAGCATCGCGAGCTTTGACGCAATGGAAGTTGTTGTAGATGTGAATGAGAACGATATTGTCAAGATAACTAAAGGAGATACCGCTTATCTTCGCCTCGACTCATACCCTGCAGAGGATTTCAAAGGTGTTGTAACACAAGTGGCAAGTTCTGCAAAAAATTATGACTATCAGGGGGACCATATCTCAAATTATGTGGTCAGGATAGAAATTCTCCCATCGGAATATCCCCTTAAACCGGGGATGTCCGCATCTGTAAAAATAAAAACTGATGAAAAAAAGAATATTTTAATATTACCTTTGCACTCTATCAACAATCGGGGGGAGGTCTTCGTTGTCCAGGAAGGGAGTTCCAGTGTGCGGGCTGTCCGTGTCCTGACAGGGATTCAGGATATCGACAACATCGAAATAACCGCAGGTCTGGACACCAGCTCAATAGTGGTCCTCTCTCCGTATGAGGCGATAAACAAAACACTGACTGACAATGGAAAAGTTTATTTTGATTGAGACCAGCACAGATGCTTGTTCTGTAGCTATTGCGACTAAGGAGGGGGTAATTGCATCCGACTATATTCAAGAGCATAAGGCTCACGCCAGATTACTAATCCCTATGGTTGAAAAACTGCTTGAAACTACCGGAACCAAGATTGGGGAGTGCTCTGCAGTAGCAGTCAGTGAAGGTCCTGGTTCTTATACTGGTCTGAGAGTGGGTGTTTCATCTGCCAAAGGGTTATGCTATGGCAGCGGAATCAAATTGTTATCTGTTCCGACACTCGACATATTGGCTCAGATGGGAAAAGGGCACATATCTGACACCAAAAGTATCATCATTCCAATGCTTGATGCCAGAAGAATGGAGGTTTATTGCGCCCCATACAATTCAGAAGGGGTGAGACTTTCTGATGTCAGGGCTGAAATTCTTGACGAACACTCTTTTGAAAAAGAGTTTGAAGAGTACAATCAGGTCATTTTCATCGGAGATGGTGCTGTCAAATTCCGCCAATGCCTTTCAGAGGAACAATTATCCCGTTCCCTATTTGTTGATTGCCGCCCGGAAGCCTCATATATGTTGAATCCGGTCCTTGAACAATGGAATAAAAAAGAGTTCAAAGACATTGCGTACTTTGAACCCTTCTATCTTAAGGACTTCGTTGCCGGAGTCAGCAAAAAATCTCTTATCTGACAAGTTTGGAGATTGTCCTCTCCAATTTAGCAGAATCGAACTCGTTTTTCTCAACGATATTCCCCTTTTTGTCAATTACAAACAGTGCTGGCAAAGATTGGATATTGTATAGAGATAGGGTCTGGTACAAATTGCCCGGATCACATACGCTGACCCATTCAATACCTTGATATTTTACTTGTCTTGCCCATGCGGTCTTGTCCATATCCACAGAAACCTGATAAATCTCCAACCCTTTAGAGTGGTATTTCTCATAAATTTCTTTCAATTCAGCATTGAACACGTTGTGGGTAGGCTCGGTTATTGACCAGAAAGAGAGGATAATGACGTTACCGTCAAGTTCTGACAGATTGCGTGCTTTGGCATTCTGGTCATACAAACTGATATCGGGATAGTTCATTTCAGAAACTGCCTCGATTTTCTTGTTAAGTCCTATCATGGATTCTCTTCTGGTGATATCATCAGCCAAAGATGCAACATATGGGGATGCCGGATATACTGTTCTCAACGAATCATAGACATTCTTGAAAAGATATACATCATTGATATCCCCGAATACCATAAGTTCACTCCCCAGTCTCTGATACATCACAGGGATGACAGATATTGACTTACTGTTGGTATAGAGATACTTGATTGCCTCCTTCTTGTGGTTTACATACACTGAATTGAGTTCACGATTCAACTCTTTTTGTTCTGCTGCGCTGTTCTTCACCCCTTGCAACTGGTCAATCTGTTTTACAAGTGAGTTGAATTTGGCAAAAGTCTTATCGAACTGCTGGTCCATCGCCGAGAATTTCTTTGACTCTTCCGATCCCTCAATTGATGAAACATTACCGTCAAGATCTGCCACCACTTTAATTTGGTCTCCCTCCTGAAGGACAAGTGAGACAACTTTCTTGTCATTATTCAAAAAGTAGTAAAAATCTGGACATCCTGCCACGCAAGGTGCTGAATATGAAACCTTCTCCCCTTTTACATATAAAGTATCAACCACTACCATTTGATTGATGGAGAGTTTTGCTACGACAACTTCTGTGCTATCTGATGCGCCAGAGATTTTCACCTCTACATTTGCCTTCTTGTCAGAAGCACATGAAGCAACCAAAAACAGTACAACTAAAAGATTTGTTAATTTTTTCATTGGATAAATTATTCAAATGATAATGATATTTTTTCTGCTATCTCCTTAAACCTTTCCGGGGTAAGAGTTTTCTTGCTTTTCAAGTCCATGTCACCTTCCGAATTGATGGGGATAAGGTGTATATGTGCATGAGGGACTTCCATCCCCAATACAGCAACCGCTACCCTTTTACATGGAATTGCCTTTGATATGGCCTTCGACACCCTCTTTGCGAACAGGAACAGTTCCTGATACTCCTTGTCTTCGATATCAAAGATATAGTCTGTTTCGTTCTTTGGAATTACCAATGTATGACCCTCCTGTACAGGATTTATATCAAGAAATGCATAGAATTTTTCATTTTCAGCCACCTTGTAAGAGGGAATTTCGCCATTTACGATTCTTGTAAATATAGAAGCCATATCTGATTAGATTGATATATCAAGAATTTCAAATTTAATCACACCTGATGGGACAACTACCTCAACCACTTCACCTTTCTTTCTCCCGATAAGAGCTTTTCCGATAGGAGTGGCTGCAGCAAGTTTCCCTTCTCTGAAATTTGCCTCACTCTCTCCTACAAGTGTATATTCAACAACTGAGTTGTTGTTGAGATTCTTTAGTTTCACCTTGTTGAGGATCTGGATTCTCTCTGTATTGATTCTTGACTCGTCAATTACCTTTGCATTTGCTATAAGGTTCTCGAGCTTTGATATTTTCAATTCAAGAAGACCTTGTGCTTCTCTGGCTGCATCATATTCTGCATTTTCTGATAAGTCTCCTTTGTCTCTCGCTTCTGCGATCTGTTTTGAAATGACCGGTCTCTCACTTACAAGCTGAGCAAGCTCAGCTCTTAACTTCTCAAGACCCTCTGCGGTCACATAATGAATTTCGGGCATGATATTTTTTATAAAATTTTAATACTCTTTATATTTCGGGCTCATTATCTCTGAATAAACCACTAATTTTCTCTTCTCTTCAGGACTCATTTTAGCTCTCTCTTCAAGATTATCTTTCTCCTCGAGAACCGGCTTCTGCTCAGGTTCCTGGAGCGGACTTGCTGCCACTTTTTCCAGCACTGGTTCTTCAACAGCCTCCACCACCTCTGCCTGTTCAGATTCCAAGATATCCTCCTGTTCATCTTCCTCTTGTGGAATCTCCTTTATCTCTTCCAATTGCTCAAGAATTTGCCCAATTACCCTCCCATCTTTTTTTCTCTTAGAAATAAGGACGGGAATAATATAGCAAAATGCCGCAATCAGTATGGCAATAAAGGGACTCTCCATAACATTCAATTATCTTATACAAAGATATGTAAATTTACCTCAACTTAACGAAATCTTTATCCTTGATTATTTGTTGTCTAAGCTCTTCCATCGAACCGAACTTCTTTTCATCACGGATTTTCTTTACAAATTCTATGCTCATCTCCAAGCCATAGATATCTTCATCAAAATTGAGTATATGTGTCTCTATTGTTCTATCGGCATTATTTCCCACCGTAGGTCTGGTCCCTATATTGCAGACACCTTGATATTTCTCCCCAAGAACATGTACATCCACCATGTATACCCCATTGCCTGGAATCAGCTTCAATGGTTCGTAGAGCTGCATGTTCGCAGTAGGGAATCCGATTGTCCTACCCAATTGCTTACCTGCAACAACAACACCATGAAGTTTGTAGTTGTACCCCAGGAGATCAGATGCCTTACTAACTTCTCCACTTTGAAGAGCTGTCCTGATTTTTGTCGAGCTGATGATTGTCTCACCCAACTGGAACTCCTCCACCCTTAAGGTCTCCAATCCCAATGAGGTGGCGATATCGATCATCTGTTGCTGACTCTGAAGGGCTGAATTTCCAAGTTTATGATCATACCCTATCACCAAGGCAGATACTCCATACCTCCCAATAAGATACTCTCTCATAAACTCTTCAGTGGATAGTTTGCTGAACTGTCTGGAGAAATCAACAACCCAAAAGTGGTCTATCCCCATTGCCAGCACCCTCTCCCTCTTCTCCTGGAGAGAATTCAGCAACCTCAAAGAGTGGGCATCCTGCTGCAAGACTGTTCGGGGGTGGGGCCAGAAAGTGATTACAGCACTCTCCTTATGCTGCTCCCGAGCCACCTGTTTCAGCCTCTCAAGAACAGCACTGTGCCCTTTGTGCACCCCGTCGAAAAATCCTGTAGCCGCTACAACCATTTTACAAGCTCAAAGTCTTGACGATGAGGAAGTTTATCACTCTTTGCAAAGATTCTGCCAGCAATCTGGTATGCGCCGGTAGAGTTAGGGAGAATATTCGCAGTGTAGGTCGCTACGCCATCTTCAATCTTGCTGAATTCAAATGGGAACACACCCTCTTTGATATATCTTTCTTTTGCGTTTTGTCTTGCATATACAAGTTCAAATCCGATATCTTTAGGGTTCATATCACCAACAAACACCTTGACGTAAGATTTGAACTCCTTACCCAAAAGCAACTGTCCTTGTGCATCATCCATGAAACTTGTTTCACGGATCTCAAGTTGTTCCCAACCTTTGCGCATTTTTCTCTTCCACAAAGCAATCTCTCTTGCCTGCTGATAGTCAGACTCGATAAGTTTTGTGCTTCTCTTATACAGAGGATTATAATATTTGTCAATGTAATCATTGAACATCCTGTTGGTTGTGAAGTTGCAAGCAACCTGTGCCACACAGTTCTTGATAATCTTGATCCAATCTACAGGGAGACCCGATACTGGATTTACATCATAGAATGTAGGTGCAATCTCATTTTCAATGATATTGTAGATAGTTGCAGCATCCAGTTCATCCTGGAAATTCTGGTCATCGTATGTTCTCTCCATAGGAAGAGCCCAACCGGCCCCCTCTTTATAACCTTCAACCCACCATCCGTCAAGAACAGAGAAGTGCATTACTCCGTTCATCGCAGCTTTTTCTCCAGATGTACCGGAAGCCTCCTATGGTCTTGTAGGGTTGTTCATCCATACGTCAACACCCTGAACAAGATGTTTGGCTACATTGATATCATAGTTTGGCACGAAAACGATCTTGCCGATAAATTGTGGCATCTTTGAAATGTCGACAATCATCTTGATCAGATCGCTGCCGGCTTTATCTGCCGGGTGAGCCTTACCTGCAAACAAGAATTGTACAGGACGTTTGGGATTGTTTACAATCGCAGCCAAACGGTCAAGATCCTTGAACAGAAGGTGAGCTCTCTTGTATGTTGCGAAGCGGCGTGCAAAACCGATTGTCAGCACATCATCTCTAAGGGTATTTTTGATCTCTACAATATGCTGTGGAGAGTAGTGGCTTGACATTCCGGGATCAGAAAGGCGTTTCTTTACAGACTTGATAAGTCTCTGACGCAAATCCTGACGTATGCTCCAGACCTCTGCATCTTTCACCTCATATATACCATTGAAACACTCCTTATCATATTTATGGGTCTTGAAATCATCTCCAAACACCCTTGCATGAACCTCCTTCCATTGTGGTGCAGTCCAGGTAGGATAGTGTACACCATTGGTAACATAACCTACATGAAGCTCTTCAGGAAGATAACCTGGCCACATGTTGGCAAGGATATCCTGGCTCACTTTCCCGTGCAACCAGCTCACACCATTCACCTCCTGAGAGATGTTGCATGCAAGATTACTCATAGAGAACTTCTCATTCTGGTCATAAGGATTGTTCTTACCTAATGACATAAGGGTTGTCCAGCTGATTTTTAGTCTTTCGGGATAGTGTGAGATATATTTTCTCAAAAGATCTTCATGGAAAGCGTCGTGTCCTGCAGGGACAGGGGTGTGGGTTGTAAACAAAGATGATGCTCTTACAACCTCCATAGCTTCATCGTATGAAAGGTTCTCTTCATTGATGTATTCTCTCAATCTCTCAAGGCCGGTAAATGCAGCGTGACCTTCGTTACAGTGGTAAACATCTGCCTTGATACCCAGTGCACGGAGAGCTCTGATACCACCGACGCCCAACAACAACTCCTGTTTCAGACGGTTCTCCCAGTCACCGCCATAAAGCTGATAGGTCACCTGACGATCTTCAGGCAAGTTTGCATCAAAATCTGTATCAAGAAGATACAATTCAGTCCTACCCACATCCACTCTCCAAAGTCTTGCGTAGATGTTTCGGCCGGGGAATGCTACAGAAATGGTAACCCATTTATCTTCGCTGTCTCTTACAGGAACTGCAGGGATTTTCATAAAATCCTGCGGCTGATAATCTGCAATCTGGTCACCATAACCTGAAAGTTTCTGATTGAAGTAACCGAATCTGTACAATAGACCGATACCGGTCATATTTACATTCAAGTCACTTGACTCCTTCAAATAGTCACCTGCGAGGATACCAAGACCACCAGAATAGATCTTTAAAGAGGCATCAAGACCATATTCCATACAGAAATATGCGATAGATGCACCTTTTCTATCTTTTTTCTCTTCCATATATTCATTGAAAGATTCTGCCACTCTATCCAGCTGACGAAGGAATTTGTCATTCTTCTCTAGTTTCAAATACTGCTCATATGACAACTGGTCAAGGAGTGCAATAGGGTTCTTGCCCAACGCATTCCACAACTCCTTATCAATGCTCTTAAACAAATCCATCGCTTCCTGATTCCAGCACCACCATAGATTCTTTGAGATGATGTCAAGATACTTCAATCTTTCTGGAATATTCCTTGTCACCAATACTCTGTTCCACGAAGGATTTCCAACTTCAAATTTTTTATACTCCATATTCTTAATATTGTTAAATTCAGGGTATTTACCCCTACTTTCTATTACTTTTCCAATAGCTTGAGAGTAAGCCTCTCTATAATAATTCAAATTGTTTTTCCACAACGAAATCTCCGAAACCGATTTCGCATTCTCCCTATATTTCTTCTCCCCTTTTTCATCCAAAGAGGCAATCTCTTCAATTTTTGCACATACACCCTCCACTACCTTTTCATAATTGGATTCGTCTCTCTCAATTACGGAGATGCCAGGGTGCGCTTTTGGATAATACTCATTTACCCAAAGTCCAAATCCGGCAAGAGTTGTGGTAATTGTCGGTACCTTGAATGCCAAAGACTCAAGAGGTGTATATCCCCAGGGTTCATAATATGATGGGAAGACCGAAAGATCAAGTCCCGACAACAACTGGTAATACGGAAGGTTGAATACACCATCGTTACCATTGAGATATGTACAGGCAAAGAGCAACTTTACATTTTTATTCGACCTGTTGTTAAGCCCTGCTGCAGCCATTCTGCAAAGTACGGGGTCGTTTTCGGGGTATTGGAGATTGTGGGTAGTATGGGTGGTATAATCACTTCCGTTGCCTGAAAGTTTTGCCACAAGCTCCTTATCATATCCATTGGTACCCGCAGGGACAAGGATAAATGCCAATACTGTTCTCCCTTTATAGGATGAGTGCTCCAATTTCGCAAGAGAATCGACAAAAACATCAATTCCCTTGTTCTTGAACTCATATCTGCCACCAATCCCCACTATAACAGGATTGTCAAATTTCTCTCCGGTCATCGCCTCTGCCACCTCGACAAGACGTTGTCTCCCCTCTCTTCTGTATTTTGAAAATGTTTTTGTCCCCGGGACAAATGCATCCTCAAAGCCGTTTGGAGTTACAAAATCAACATCTCTGCCAAGAAACCTTGAGCACTCTTTTGCTGTCAGGTCACTGACTGTTGTAAATACATCTGCATGTATTGCAGCACATTTCTCCAAAGAGTGCTTCGCTGCCACATTCAGTTCCCTTGCTTTTTGATCCGGATCAATAACATCAATTACATCATACAGTTTGATATTATTAAACGCAAGGCTCCTCCCCAAAGTTGTGGCATGAGTAGTAAATACGGTAGCAATAGGGAGCCCGCTCCTCTTCAAGTAGAGGACACCGGCACCTGTCATCCATTCGTGGAACTGTGCTACAGCCTTTTGACTTGGGAGAATATTGAAACGGGTGAAGCTTTCAATAACCTTACCTGCTGCATATCCGAAAAGTGCAGACTCGACATAATCCCATCCACCGCTCAATGAATCAAGTTTGTACTTCTCCCAGAAGTCGGCAAGAATCTCATTCTTGCAAGTTATATATTGCGAAAAATCTACAAGAATCGCTATTGGTTGCCCCTGAACATTCCATCTTCCGACTCTGACTCTGATTCCCTCCTGGGCTGCCGAAATCCTCCATGTTCTGAACAACAGAGGATCATCGGTAAATTCGGGGTTCTGGGACTCATCCATCCAGACATCCGGTCCTATAAAGATCTGCTGCTCTTTGACAAACTCAGACATCCCGACAGATTTGGTAGCAACGACTGTGTGGATTCCCCCCACTTTATTGCATACCTCCCAACTAACCTCGAACAAGTAGTCGGGGCTAATCAATTTTGTTTTTTCCATAAAAGATTAAAATCCGTTTACTATCCCAATCTCAATTTCCTTTCAATACGGACAATAAGATCGCTAAGTACATTCATATAGTTAATAAATGCCTCATATGGGGTATCATAAGGGTTAAAATAATTATGAACCGCTCCATCTGAGAAGAACTTAGTGCACATATAATAGAAGTGGTCACTCTCCTGAAGTTTCATATAATCTTTGGTGATCTTATCATCTTCAAGTGCGAGTACTCTATCACTCAAATCATACAATTTGCTGAATGCTTCATTCTGAAGTTCATTACCAAGCCATGCAGAGGTATCTCTCTCCTCATCTGCCCATGATATAGAGAAAGGAACATTGATTGGCGACACAGCATCGTGTTTCTTGAGAGCCTCTGAAGGGGTTACAAATTCCACATCTGTTTTGCTCAGGATTGCCTCAGGAAGTGTCCTCATGAAGTCGAAGATACCCGATGCGGCACTCTGGTGTTCACCAAATGTCTCATAATCCATGAAAAGGTTGATAATCTCATCTTGTGCCGCCTGATCAGCAACCCACGATGCAAACTTGTCAGCAGTCAGTGGCCACTCAGCCCAACCCTTATTAGAGAATCTGAATGCAATATCATCACTCAAAGTGAAGTTTCTCATAAGGACTTTCATTTTAGGGTTGTTGGCATTTGAATAGACATAGTTTGGAGATTTCCAACCAAGTATATGCTTCGCTCCCTCTGTCAAAATCCCCTTAAAGCCCATTTTATATACCATCTCACCAATCTCATCCGAATAGATAAGCTCGGTGTTTCTGAAACATTTGGGTTTTTTGCCAAAATGTTTTTCAATGGTCTTGCTGTGCAACTCAACTTGTTTCTTGAACTCCTCTTTGGATACAAGAGAGGCAAGTGAGTGTGTATATGTCTCTGCAAGGAATTCAACGCAACCGGTAGCTGCCAGAGCCTTGAAGCTGTCCAACACCTCCGGAGTGTATTTTTCAAACTGCTCAATGGCAGAACCCGAAATTGAGAAAGCGATTTTGAAAGACTTTCCATATTTCTGGATTGTCTCAAGCATAAGGGCATTCATCGGGAGATAGCATTTGTCAGCCACTCTTCTGAGGATGGTTCTGTTTGAGAAGTCATCAAAATAATGTGAATCTTTTCCGATGTCAAAGAATCTGTACTGTCTTAGACGGTCCGGTTGGTGAACCTGAAAGTATAAACAAACTGAAGGTTTCATATATTGCATTTTTTATTTCAATGTTGATTCATAAATATGTTTCATCTTAGCCGCAGCATGATCCCATTTCAGGGCATTTACTTCATCATATCCCTGAACTGATGCCATGTGTGATAGTGCAGGATATCTCAACAGACCGTACATCGCATCTGCAAGAGCATCTACATCCCAGAAATCCACTTTAATTGAGTATTTCAGAACCTCTGCAACACCCGATTGTTTTGAGATGATGGTTGGCACACCGGTGATCATCGCTTCAAGTGGAGAGATACCGAAAGGCTCTGACACCGAAGGCATCACATAAACATCGGAGTATGCAAACATCTTCTGTACATCTGCACCTCTGAGAAATCCTGTAAAGTGGAATCTGTCTGAGATACCGAGTCTGGCAACCTGTCTGATACTTCTGTTCAAAAGGTCACCGCTACCCGCCATGACAAATCTTACATCCGGGCATTTTTTAAGCACTTTATTGGCAGCTTCAATGAAATACTCTGGACCTTTCTGGAATGTAATACGGCCCAGGAAGGTAACTACCTTCTCATCAAGACTCCTCTCAACCACCATCTGCTCCCTGTTTGCAAAGTCTACAGCATTGTGCACTGTCACCACTTTGTCAGGATTAATTCCATATTTATTTATTACAATATTGCGGGTAAGGTTACTTACTGTGATAACCCTGTCAGCCTCTCTCATACCCATTTGCTCAATTGCAAATACCTGGGTATTCACATTTTCACCTGTTCTGTCAAACTCGGTTGCGTGAACGTGGATAACAAGAGGTTTACCCGATATTCTTTTGGCAGCTATACCGGCCATATAGGTAAGCCAGTCATGGGCATGGATAACATCAAACTCATCTTTATGCTGAGCAGCTATCTCACCACCTACCATGGCATATCTGCTGATCTCTTCCATCAGGTTAGTTCCATACTTACCTGAGAATTTGTATTTCTGTTTGAAATTTACTTTGAAGTCATCAATCTGTGATTTCTGATCCTTTGAGCTCATCTCTGTAAACTTCACCGGATCCATGTATGGGACCATATTGGTACCTACACGCAAGAACTGTACTTTCTCAAGAAATTCTTTCGGATTTCTGACGACATCACTCACCTCAACATCACTTGCATTGAGGATCCTTGTATAAGTCTCGTCTTCATCACCAGAAGCGGAAGGCATTACAAACAGTGTCTCCACACCATTGTTTGCCAAACCCTTTACAATTCCGTAACAAGCGGTTCCGAGACCACCTGCAATATGGGGAGGAAACTCCCAACCAAACATAAGTACTCTCATAACCTATTCCTCATTATATTTAGCAATAATACTTTTCGCTCTCAGAATTTCAGAGATGGCACCTGTATGGCAAATAGCTCCATGAGGTACATATTGAGGGTCTCCATTATAGAGTTCTGCAACAGAGCCAATGCCATGGACTGTCATATCCTCCTCATAAGCATTAACAAGCTCTTTCGCCTGAGATAAGAACGAAGGGCCGAAGAGCTTCAAGGATGATTCAATAAAGAAACCGATAAGCCAAGGTCTTGTACATCCCTGATGGTGAGCATGATCCCTCTGATCCTGATTCCCCTCATAAACCCCTTTGTAAAGAGGGTTCTTGGGTGAAAGGGTCCTCAATCCGCGGGATGTAAGGAGTTCTCTGCTGATACTGTGAAGTACATTTGCCCTCACCTCTTCTGAAACAGGAGAATATTCCAATGCACAAGCAAATACCTGATTAGGTCTTGTAAACTTGTTCTGTCCCTTTTCATCCACATAGTCAGCAAGATGTGCTCTCTCTTCCACCCAGAACATATTGTAGAAATTGTTCTCTATTCTCTCTTTGAGATCTTTCCATGCATAAATTGCTTTTCCACCTTTACCATATTTGGTCTCATTCTCGACCATATAACACAAAGCATTGTACCACAAAGAGTTGGTTTCAATCTGATATCCACCTCTCTCTGCGATAGGCAAGCTGTTGCTGCCATATGCATTCATCCAGCTCAAAGCAACACCATTCATCTTGGTCCACAGCATTCCATTGTCCCTATTGAGGGAAACGCCCATTCTGCCACCTTCAATAAAGCTGTCTGCAATCTTTTTCAATGGAGCTTTGAACTTCTCCCACGCCCCTTGAGGATCTCCTGTAAATGCGGCATATTGCTGTGCTACCCAGAACAGCCACAATGCAGCCTCAACCTGTCTTGAACCGTTGAAAAGCTGGTTTGAATATATTTTCAATGTTGTTTTAAGAATCTTGTCAAATGTAGCAACATCCCCATCATTGAACAATGTCAGACCAGGAAGTGAGATCAAAGTCTCTCTCAAACCTTTGCTCTCCCATGAGTAACCAGAGAGGATCTCTGTACCTTTAGGTGTTTTGATTATAAAGTCTTTTGCTGCAATCTTAAGACAAGAGTCGTAGTCCGATCTGCTTGGAGCACCCTTTATCTCCTTATCATAAACCCTCTTGAGCCCTTTTGCTGAGACCTCGGATGTAGAGATAGATACAATGATAGATTCTCCGGCAGCGATAGGCATTTCGAAGATACCAGGGACAAACAAATCCTCTTTGTACTCAAAGCCTCTACGCTGTTCATCACTGTAAACAACATCCTTATACCAATCAGGGTTATGGAAATATTCATTCTCCTTACTGATCTGAATATGAAGTTCAGGGAAACCTTCATACATCTTGTAACTGCAGCCATTATCTACGATACCGTAATTTGAATCTGCTTCAGGATTTTGCTGAGTCAATGTATGAACCTCTCTGAATGCAAGAAATGGTTTAAGTCTTAAACTTGTTTGAGAGTGTGCCTGCACAAGAGTATATTTTATCAGCAACTGCTCTTTCCCTTTCACGAAAATCATCGATTTTCTGAAGATCATTCCTCCGACTCTGAATTCGGTAACACACTCCTTGTCAAATTGGAAATCAACAATATATTTATGGCCTCTTGGCTCATAAACCTTACCATAGCACCTGATTCCAAGATGAAACTCCTTCTCGTGCTGGATAAGTGTCTCATCCAAAGAAGAGAGGAGTATGTGATTTACACCACCGAACTGCTCGATGGGCATAACAAACAAACCGTGGTATTTTCTTGTATTACAACCTACTATAGAGGTATTGCAGTAGCCGCCTGTACCATTGGCCAATACCACCTCTCTTGGTAATGAATACTCAAGATTAACCAGTTCTTCTTGATTAAATTTTAAGTAAGACATCTGATATATCGATATTATCTAATTTTTTCTAAAACAATTGCACTTCTACTCGGAAGATACAAAGAAAGTTTGTCACCTCCGTCTTTCCTTAAAGTACGGTGGTGAACACCCTCATCTATCCTGCCAAAGCCGTCATAAACCTCAGCGTCCGAACTTAACACAATCCGATATTCCCCGGATGGAGCAACAAACTCAAAGTCCGAATAAGAATGGACCGGATTGAAATTAAGCGCAAAGATAAATCTTCCTCTGACAAAAATCAAAACTTTTTGCGAATCGGAAACATATAATTGTCTGGGAATCTGTCTGAGTACATTTCCTTTGTTAACCAGTTGAATCATATCCCTGTCAAAGTCAACAAGCGCCTTGTAGTGGAGATCGGGATTATCCTTCAGACTCCACTGTCTGCGGGCATATTTGTGGGACCAATTATTCCCCTCTCTCGGGAAGTCTATCCACTCGGGATGCCCGAACTCATTTCCCATAAAAGTGAGATAGCCGTCTCCTGCTGTTGCCACAGTCACAAGTCTTATCATCTTATGAAGAGCGAGACCTCTCTCGACTACCGGATTGGAAGAACCTTTTGACATACTGTAATACATCTCTTTATCCATCAACCTGAAGATAACGGTCTTATCCCCCACCATTGCCTGATCGTGACACTCTACATAACTGATGGTCTTCTCATCCTGACGTTTATTGGTCAGTTCATAATACATCCCCGCCATGCTCCAATCCTCATCCTTCTGATCCTTTATCCACTTTATCCAGTTATCAGGGACTCCCATACTCATCCTGTAATCAAAACCCCATCCGCACTGCGAAACAGGGGCGGCCAGCCCAGGCATTCCACTCATCTCCTCTGCAATAGTAAAAGCATCCTCCTTGACCTCTTTGACCAGCATATTTGCAAGTCCCAGATAGACAAGAGCATCTTCATCCTGTCCGCCATCATAATATGCATCATACGAAGAGTAATGTCTCCCCAGTCCATGATCCAGATAGAGCATGCTTGTCACCCCGTCAAAACGGAAACCATCCAGATGATACTCTTCCATCCAGAATTTCAGATTAGAAAGGAGAAAATAGATCACCTCATCCTTGCCGTAGTCAAAACATCTTGTATTCCAGGCGGGATGCATTCCCCTATCTCCAGAGTGGAAATAGAGATTGTCAGAGCCGTCAAATCTGCTCAACCCCTCCACCTCATTCAGAACGGCATGGGAATGGACAACATCCATAATCACCGCAAGTCCAAGTTTGTGAGCCTCATCAACAAGTTGTTTGAATTCATCTGGGGTACCGAATCTTGAGCTCACCGCAAAAAAATTGGAGACCTGATAACCGAATGAGCCGTAGTAAGGATGCTCCTGAAGAGCCATAATCTGGATTGTATTATAACCAAGACCGGCAATGTAAGGTAGAATATTCTCTCTGAATTCGTTGAAAGTCCCCACTTTCTCCTCTTCTGCACCCATTCCTATATGAACCTCATAAATCAAAGGGTTCTTAAAAGTACGTGCAAATTTCTTTTTCCACTTATATTTTACAGGTGGCGCCCACACCTGTGCACAGAATGCCTTTGTCTGTTCATCTTGAACGCACCTTACAGCATAAGCCGGCAATCTGTCCCCGCTTCCTCCATTCCACTCCATAATATACTTGTACAGCATGCCGTGCTGAAGTCTGGAGAGAGGGAGTCTCAACTCCCAGTTTCCTCCGCCAATACTCCTGAACGAGTACTCACCGCTCTTTTGCCAGGAGTTGCAATCCCCCACCAGATAGATTGCGGTGGCATTTGGTGCCCACTCCCTCATCACCCACTCTTTACCCTCTTTGTGAAGTTGATAAAAAAGATGGTTGTTTATTGAGGTGGTCAATTTGTCCCCTTTCCCCATTATATCCTGCTTCTTCATCAGAAGCTTCTGATATCTGTTTGTAATCACCCTCTTGAATGGGGCCAAATAAGGATCTGTATCAAAAATCATATTTCAACAAATTTAATTAGCTCTATTTTTCTTCGAGAAATCTCATGATTCTGGACTCACTCTCGAAAAGTTTACCTTTACAAAGATCAATCAGTTCAACACCCCTTCTGACATCTGCCTCCACATCTGACAAACTCTTTGCCGGATCCTCTATCTCTATGATAATTCGTTCAAGTTCCGCTACCAGTTCTTCGTAACTTTTTTCCTCTGTAACCATAACTATTTATCGATTCTAATGACGTTTTTCACAACACACTCCGCTTTCCCATCCCCAAAATGGATATCCAGCACCTCCCCTTCAGAAATCTGCGACGCAGAGTGGATCCTTCCACCCCTCCCCTCAACCACACTGTAGCCACTTTGGATAAGAAGTCGGGGATCTCCCCTCCTTATCCTCTGCTCCATCAAATCCAGTTTTCTTAGTTTTTCCTGGACAATTGCCCCCACCTTCATCCCCATTTTCTCTCTCCAGAAGTCAAGTCTGCTCCTCTCTGAAGAGAATTTTGAAGACATTGCAACATTCAATCTGGAGGCGAGGGAACCTACCAATGCAGCCTCCCCTTTGAATATATCCAGTATATAATCAGCAAGTGCAGTAGGTGTCTTTACACTTATGCATGAGACCATATCACAAATATGATAATCCTGGTCGTGCCCCACAGCCACCATCACAGGGAGGGGAAACTGTGCAACATTGGAGCACAAAAAATAATCATCGAAGCACGCCATATCCAACATTGACCCGCCCCCTCTTATTATCAGCGCGGCATCATACACATCCCCTTCCTGTACATCGGATACAATTTTATCCAGCGCACCTACTATCCCCCCAGGAGCGGTATCTCCCTGCATAGGGGCAGAATAAAGTTTGGTATAAAACTTAAATCCAAACTCATTTTCATGCAGATGTTTCATAAAATCGCGGTATCCGGCAGCCCCTTCAGCAGAAACTATTGCAAATCTTCTTGGGAGTGACGGAAGTTTCAAGGTGGTATTCATATCAAACATCCCCTCCTTTTCAAGTCTGGCAATCACCTCTCTCCTCCTTAATTCCATCTCTCCTATCCCGAAAGTAGGATCTATATCACTCACAACAATGCTCAATCCGTAAATTTCGGAGTATTGAACAGAGCCCTTCAACAACACCTTCATCCCTGCCTCAAGCCTCGAACCGGTAGTACTTTGGAAATACGGGGCGATAACCCGCCAGGAAGAGTTCCACACTATCGCCTGGCACTTGGCCCTGATAGCGTCACAACCATCTTCTTTATCAACCAAATCGATATAACAGTGCCCGGAATAGTTCTCCTTTACGGAGCTGATTTCCCCTCTGACCCAAATCTGATGAGAAAAAACCTTATCTATGCTACCTTTGATTTTTTTCTGAAGATCATATAAACTTATCCCTTCGTTCATACTTACAAATATAATAATTTTTTATATTTTTGCGACCAAATTACCGGTGATGAAGATAACTCAAGCCATATTTTCGGGCAGCAGCCAGAAATTAGACCAGAGACCTAAAAGGAAAGCCCCTGAATTTGCGTTCATTGGGCGTTCAAACGTAGGAAAATCATCTCTGATAAATATGCTTTGTGAACAAAAAAAACTGGCCCACACATCAGCCACACCCGGGAAGACCCAGCTGGTCAACCACTTTCTTATCAATGACCAATGGTATCTTGTAGACCTTCCGGGATACGGCTATGCAAAAGTTTCCAAAAAGGCCACTGACAAGCTTTCTGAGATCATCACCCATTACATATGCAATTCCGAGGAGCTTGTAACACTTTTCGTCCTCCTCGATTCACGCCACGACATACAGAGGATAGACCTTGATTTTCTCCTTAAGCTCGGAGAGCTCGGAATCCCATTTACAATCATCTTTACAAAAGGGGACAAACTTGGAGTCAATGCCCTTGCATCACAAGTGGCAAAGAACAAAAAAACCCTCCTCGAATATTGGGAGGAACTTCCTCCTGTATTTACCTCATCGGCGGAAACAGGTATGGGGAGAGATGAAATCCTGGACTACATTGAAAACACACTAAAAACATTATAACCTATGGACCACAGACACACTATCAAATTATTTACCTGTAGAGGCTCAAGATACCTCGCAGAAAAAATTGCACGATCATTGAATCTGGACCTTGGCAAATCAATTGTAACAGATTTCAGTGACGGAGAATTCCAGCCCGCTTTTGATGAATCGGTACGCGGTGCTACAGTTTTCATTGTACAATCTACATTTCCACCTGTCGACAACTTGTTTGAACTGCTTCTTATGATTGATGCAGCAAAGAGGGCATCAGCATACAAAGTAATCGCAGTTATCCCCTATTTCGGATGGGCAAGACAAGACAGAAAAGACCGTCCCAGAGTCTCTATCGGTGCAAAATTGGTTGCAAACCTCCTTCATGCTGCCGGTTGTGACAGAGTCATGACTGCCGACCTTCACGCTGACCAGATCCAGGGTTTCTTCGATTTTCCTGTTGACCACATCTATGCAAGTTCACTTTTCTTGCCATATTTGAGGAGTCTGAACCTTGAAAATCTATCTATCGCTGCCCCTGATATGGGTGGTGCCAAAAGGGCAAATGCCTATGCAAGAATCCTTGGATGTCCACTTATCGTTTGTCACAAATCAAGGGAGAAAGCAAATGTAGTAGGTTCAATGACTGCAATCGGTGATGTTGAGGGTAGAAACATTGTTATCGTAGATGACATGATCGACACTGCAGGAACTATCGCAAAAGCTGCAGACATGCTTATGGAGAAAGGTGCTTCAAGCGTACGTGCCATGGCTACACACCCTGTCCTTTCGGGTAAAGCTTATGAGAAAATTGCAGATTCTGCCCTTTTGGAGGTAGTGGTATCTGACACTATTCCATTGAGACCAGGTCCTGACACAGACACATCAAAGATCAAAGTCCTGACTGTTGCAGACATCTTCGCTGATGTGATAGACAAAGTTTACAACTACCAACCTATCAGTCCAAGTTTTATTTTCTAAGATAATGGATACAAACTACACATCCATAGAGGTTGTCCACGAGAAACTGGTCAATTCCCTCCGGAATTTTTTTGCCCGTTGCGGGGCGAAAAAAGCGGTCCTGGGTCTTTCAGGAGGGATTGACTCTGCCGTGGTCGCAGCATTGGCTGTAGAAGCACTCGGCAAAGAGAATGTATGCGGCATCCTGATGCCTTCTCCATACTCTACACTACACTCGCTGACCGACGCTGTCGATCTGGCAAATAATCTGGACATCAAATATCTGGTTATCCCCATCGAAAAGATATACATGAGATACATAAAAGATCTCTCACCCATTTTTGATGGAGATCACCATTGGGACAACACCCAAGAGAATATTCAGGCCCGAATTAGAGGGACAATCCTCATGTCCTACTCCAACAGAAAAGGGGCATTGCTCCTGAACACCTCCAACAAGAGCGAATTGGCTATGGGATATGGGACTCTCTATGGAGATTTGTCTGGTGCCATTATGGTGATTGCAGACATATACAAGACACAGGTATACGATCTTGCAAACCACATCAACAAAAACAGTGTCATCATCCCTGTCTCCACAATCACCAAAGCCCCCTCCGCAGAACTTCGTCCCGATCAGAAAGATACCGATTCTCTTCCTGAATACTCTGTTCTTGACCCGGTACTGCACTCATTGATTGAAGAGGGTAAAACAAAAGAGGAACTCATTAAGGAGGGAGTGGATTCTGCTCTGATTGATAAGATATTGACACTCAAGGCCAGGAGTGCTTTCAAGGCACACCAGATGGCCCCTGTAATAAAAATTAGCAACAAACCACTTCTCGACCAATACAAGTGGGTAGAATAGTATGAAGATTTTAATCGCATCCTTGATTTTTGTAGGCATAGCGGTGTTACTGCTCTGCTTCAACATTATCTTCTTGAAAAAGGATTTCCCAGACACCGAGATCTCCCACAACAAGGAGATGAGAAAGAGGGGGATTATCTGCGCCAAAGAGGAAGAACTGAGAATATGGAGAAAGAAAAGCAGAAAGTCGGGCGGATGCGATGAAGACTTCTGCGTAAGCTGCAACGAAATATGTGCGGCAAAAACTATATTAAAAGAAAAGGAGAACAACAAATGAGTCTTGTAGCAATAGTAGGTCGCCCGAATGTAGGCAAATCAACACTTTTCAACCGTCTTGTCGGAATGAGACAGGCGATTGTCGATGAAACAGCGGGGGTAACAAGGGACAGACACTATGGTAAATGCGAATGGTGCGGTCACGAATTTTCGGTGGTAGATACAGGTGGATACACATCCAATTCTGATGACATCTTCGAGGGTGAAATCAGAAAACAGGTATCGATAGCCATTGATGAGGCCGATGTTGTCCTTTTCCTTGTAGAGGTAGGTACAGGGATTACAGATTATGATGCAGAGATTGCTGAGATCCTCAGACAATCAAAAAAACCTGTGATGCTTGTTGTGAACAAAGTTGACAATGCTGCCAAACAATATGATGCCTACGAATTTTACTCACTGGGACTTGGAGAGATCTGGAGCATTTCATCTGCAAACGGAAGCGGCACCGGCGACCTTCTTGATGAACTCGTGAAAATTCTCCCTGTAGAGGAGGTACAGGAGGACAAATACGCCGATATTCCAAGAATCGCCATCGTCGGGAAACCGAATGTGGGAAAATCATCTTTGACAAATGCATTTTTGGGTGAAGACAGAAACATTGTAACCCCCATTGCCGGTACCACCAGGGACTCTGTAGAGTCATATTACAACAAATTCGGTCACGAATTCATGCTTGTAGATACTGCTGGTCTGAGGAAAAAGACCAAAGTCAAGGAAGATCTTGAGTTCTACTCTGTAATGCGCTCCATCAGAGCCATTGAGCACTCAGATATATGTATCCTGATGATTGATGCCCAGAGTGGCATTGAGGCACAGGATCTTGCTATATTCAACCTCATCAACCGCAACAAAAAGGGATGTGTTGTAGTCGTAAACAAATGGGACACTATCACAAAAGGGAACAACACAATGAAAGAGTACACAGAAGTTATCAAACAGAGACTCTCTCCTTTCAACGATCTCCCTATAATCTTCACCTCCGTAATCAACAAACAGAGGATTCTTGATGTCCTTGATGCAGCAGCAAAAGTTTACGAAAACTTTTCTCAGAAGATCCCCACATCCAAACTAAACGAGCTTATGCTGCCTGAGATTGAGAGTTATCCCCCTCCTGCAACCAAAGGGAAATACATCAAAATCAAATTTATTACCCAATTGCCCACCAAGAGCCCTTCATTTGCATTCTTCTGCAATTTGCCCCAATACATAAAGGACCCTTACAAACGCTTTCTGGAGAATAAATTGAGAAGTTATTTTGATTTCACAGGGTGTCCCATCCAGATATTCATGAGACAGAAATAGGGTTATTCCCTTTCGATGGAGAGTTGCTGGATATGATTTCCCCTCTCCGTCGTTTTTACAAATATAGTAACCTTAAATTCGTTACCACCCCCCTCCAGCACTCCGATTGCATACTTCATCGGATAATTTCCGCTTTTGTGGACAACATCAAAATTATTGGGGGTATAGTTTATGAAGAAATTGCGCATTATCTGCTTTGCCTGGTTTCTGCTGCAATTATTCCTGCTTCCGAAGATTACCAATTCAACATTATCTGCAAACCATGCAGACAAATTAGTTGCATTGCCATTTTCAAGATATTTCGCAATAGGTACAAATACATCATTCTCCGATTGTTTGTCTTGCGCAGGCAATACAATCGAATATGTAAAAATGGTCAAAATGGTTAAAATATATCTCATTCTGTACAAAATAACACAGCCAATCTTCTACTGCAAAAATTACGCCACATAAAAGTTTCGCAAATTTCTATATTAGCATTATTTTTGTGCAAAGCTTTTATTATGAAGATAACACTCATAACTGTAGGTAAGACAACATTCCCTTTTGTCAAAGAGGGTATTGAGGTGTACCTCAAACGGATAAAGCACTACATAGCATTCGATATGGTTGAGATTCCCGAATTAAAGAATGTATCTTCATTAACTAAAGAACAGATAAAGAGCAAAGAGGGGGAGCTTATCCTGAAACAGATAAAACCCACCGATAAAGTTATTCTGCTTGATGAGAAAGGGAGACACTTCTCTTCGGTTGAATGGTCCAAAGAGATTGAAAAGGAGATGAATATGGGGACAAAGAACCTGATTTTCACAGTTGGGGGTTCCTATGGCTACAGTCAGGATGTATATAATCGTGCCGATTCCAAACTATCTCTCTCCAAAATGACATTTTCCCACCAGATTATACGTCTCTTTTTTGTCGAGCAGCTCTATCGCGCATTTACAATTATAAAGGGTGAACCGTACCACAATGAGTAACAGGTACAACATATTAGACAACATGAGGAGCAACATGACTTTTATCTTCACGTTGCTCTCGTTACTGTTTTTCACCTTCTCCTTTCAGCAGACCCAGCAAGATTCCTCGGCAAATGAGGCAACCAGGGTCCAGAAGGTTGTCAATATGAGACTTTCTCTTTTGGAGCAATTTGCACAGAAGGTACTCGAAACATCACCTCAGGAGTGGGCTGAGCTCAACCTCCTTCCGGATGATATGGTCATATACAAATACCACTCCGACACTATCCAGTCATGGTACAATCAGTTTGCCATCAATAATGATGCAACCATCAGGATGGTTCCGTGGTATAGGCTTCATGACCACACCACCACAAACCCGCTTACCTACCTCAACAAGGAGATCCAATATGTGAATCTGGGAAATTCATGGTACATAGTAAAGGTCCTCTCGTCTGAAAAGAGTAAAGTATTTGCAGGGCTCCTCATCAAAACAGAATATCTCACTGACAACTCACTTCTCAAAAGTGAGATAAGCCAGAGCATATCATTGAACAGTGAATACACAGTCCTCCCTGTCAACGTCGATGATTCAAATATCATTTTTGACAAAAGTGGAAACCCGCTGTTCTCTATTGTTTCAAGCCACTCATCTGTCTCTCCGGGAGCACATAAAATTTTCAGGTGGCTTGCACTCCTGTTTGCCGGTCTTGCAACATTTTCATACCATTTCAGAAAAAGGAGACTGAGTTCACTTATATCTACACTCTCCATTTTGATGCTTTTGAGGATCCTCTCTGCAATTCTGGCCAACGATGACTTTGCCAGGAGTGACATGTTCTCCCCCAGTCTTTATGCAGATGGAGGGTTATTCAACTCATACGGATCCATTATCGTAAACCACATATTTCTGTTTCTGACAGTTCTCGCCATTTTCATGTTGAGAAAGGAGATTGTTCTCAAGATCAGAAAGACCGATAAGAGGTGGCTGCACTATCTGATCCTCACATTAATGATAATGCTCCCTCTATTCCTTATGGTTTATACCCATATGACTCTCCGGTCAATGGTTCTGAATTCCACCATAAATCTGGAATTATACAATCTGAATAACATCTCCCTATATTCTATAATATCCTACCTCACCTATGCTTTATTGTTCACTGCACTGATCTTGAGTCTGCAGATAGTTAATCTATATTTTGTAAACAAAAAGGAGAGGACACTGCTTAAATTCAAGGGGATTGCAATATATGTGTTCATTATCTCGATATACACCATTTCCACAGTAAGTTACTATGGATTCTCTAAAGAGTTCGAACAGAACCGTGTGCTGACAAACAAAATTGCAATTGACAGGGATCTTGACCTGGAACTCCAGTTGATGACGATAGAACCTTTGATTGAATCTGACCAGCTCCTGGGACTTCTGCTTAGAATTCCAAACAGCGGGGAGTTGATTCGGAACAGGCTTGAGGAGATGTATTTCTGGAATATTACAAACAAATACGATATCCGGATAACTGTTTGTCGTCCAATGGACAAGCTAAAGACAGAAACGTATTCATATCCTGTAGACTGTTTTCAATTTTTCCAATATGATATACTTGAGAAATATTGTATTCCACTCTCTGACAGGTCACATTTCCACTTTGTAAACAATCACAATAGTTATGTAAATTATTTTGGCCTTTTCAGTTTTATAGTGGAGGGGCAATACTACAATCTGTACCTTGAAATTGACTCAAAAAAGGTTAATGAGATGATGGGATATCCATCTGCCTTGACAACATCCAACTCCTCATACAAGGAAGATATCCCCACTTACTACTCGTATGCAAGATACCACGAAAACAAGCTGATTGCCTACAACGGCAAGTATAACTACCCACTCGTCAACGAAAGGGTATTCAATGAGAGGTATTCATCAAGACAATTTGACGGCTATGTCCATTTCATAAACAAACTATCTGATGACAGTTTCGTCATTGTGAGCAGGGAGAAACGCTCGTTCTTCCCATACATGGTGTCGTTCTCATATACCTATCTGTTTTTCATAGCTTTCATATTGGGTATTTTACAGTTCCGCACCAATAGGAGAAACATCAACAAAGAGCCACGCAACTCATTCAAGAAGAAGATGACCTACACATTCACCTTAACAATCGTCATCTCCATCATTTGTATGGGTACTGCAAGTATAATCTTCATCATCAAGATATTTGAGGGTAATAACCGTAACCAGATGGAGGAGAAACTCACATCCATACAGACCTCCCTCTCCCAGACATACAAATACTCCCAAAAGGCTTCCGACATCTACGATGCCGAGATGGCTGATGAGATGAAAAAAATTGCCTACAATGGACAGATCGATATCAACATCTATGATATCGGGGGAAGTCTTGTAGAGTCGACAAATCCCGACATCTTCAAATTATATATAGCAAGTTCCAGAATCAATCCTCAGGCATACCATGAATTGATGTTTGACAACAAAAAACTTGTTATAAAAAAAGAGCGTATTGCTTCTCTTGAGTATTACTCCCTATACGCCCCCATCTTTAATATAAATGGTAAATTTATAGCAATACTCAACATCCCATATTTCCTCGACACCACCAACATCAAGGAGGATGCATGGCCAATCATCGCTGCCATCATCAATCTCTACCTCATCCTGATTATCCTGGCCGTATTCGGTGCAAGAATCATGTCCGGATCCATTGCCCGCCCCCTTGTGATGATCAGCTCCAAGATGAAAGAGATGAAGCTGTCGCATAAAGCTGAGCATATAGACTACAAAATAAAAGACGAACTTGGGATTCTTGTCACAGCATACAACAATATGGTTGACAACCTCGAAGAGAGTACACAACGGCTCGCCCAGAATGAGAGGGAGCAGGCATGGAGAGAGATGGCACGACAGATTGCACACGACATCAAAAACCCTCTGACCCCGATGAGACTCAGCATCCAACACCTTATAAGACTAAAAAGTCAGAACATAGATGGCTGGGACCAGAAATTTGATCAAGTGGCATCCTCTCTTCTGGAACAGATTGATATTTTGTCTGAAACAGCCACTGAATTCTCAAGTTTCTCAAAATTCTATAATGAAGACAGCATTCTGGTAAATCTATATGACCTTGTACGGGAGCAATATATCTTCTTCAACACTCGGGATGACATATCTTTTGAATATATTGCCCAGACCGATCAGGCTATGTCACTTATAAAGAAGAACCAGATTTCAAGAGTTATTGTCAATCTGATAACCAATGCAATCCAGGCAGTAGAACACAAAGAGAAGAAGGTTATTCGCATATCTCTCCTTGAAGGGGAAAATTACTTTGTAATCTCAATAGAAGACAATGGGCCTGGCGTCAGTGAAGACAACCTTCAGAACCTCTTCAAGCCCAACTTCACCACCAAAACAAGCGGAACAGGACTTGGACTTGCAATATGCAAGAACATTATAGACCAAAGCGATGGTACTATTGCTTACAGCAGATCAGAAGAGTTTGGTGGTGCAAACTTCCACTTTACACTTCCTATTTATCGAGGGGAATAGCATAGGTGTAAACATCATCTTTGGTGATAACACCGTTTGAAAGGATTAGCAATCTCTCCACCACATTTCTCAGCTCACGGATATTTCCCCCCCATCCATAATCCATCAACGCATCCATTGCATCTTTCTCAATCTTCATTACCGGTTTCCCATTCTGCTGGCAAATCTGATTGATAAAATGTTCCACCAGCAATGGGATATCCTCTCTCCTCTCTGCCAATGATGGGACCTGAATGATAATTACACTCAACCTGTGATAAAGGTCCTCTCTAAAAGTCCCTTTTACAATCTCCTCCTTCAGGTTCTTGTTTGTTGCTGCAACTACCCTGACATCTACATTTATATCCTTGTCACTACCCACTCTGGTCAATTTGTTCTCCTGTAGTATTCTGAGAACTTTTGCCTGTGCGGCAAGGCTCATGTCTCCAATCTCATCGAGGAAAAGTGTACCTCCGTCAGCCTGTTCGAATTTCCCTTTATGCTGCTTTATAGCCGAGGTAAATGCCCCCTTTTCATGGCCGAAAAGTTCACTTTCAATAAGTTCGCTTGGAATTGCAGCACAGTTGACCTCAATAAAAGGGGCTGAAGATCTGTTGCTCTTCTCATGCAGCCACCTTGCAACAAGCTCTTTTCCTGTCCCGTTTGAGCCTGTAACGAGGACCCTCGCATCTGTCGGGGCAACCCTCTCTATCATATTTTTTATTCTCTGGATTGCAGGTGACTCCCCTACTATCTCCTGAACCTTCGAAATTTTCTTCTTGAGGATCTTGGTCTCCTTCACCAGTTGAGTCTTGTCTGTGGCATTTTTCAAGGTGATGAGTATTCTGTTAAGATCAAGTGGTTTCTGAATAAAGTCATAAGCACCTCTTTTGATACAATCCACCGCTGTGTCTATATCCCCGTGCCCGGAAATCATGATAATTGTACTCTCTACCCCTGACGATACGAGTTTGTCCAACACCTCTTTCCCATCCATATTGGGCATTTTGATATCACAGAATATTGCATCAAAATTGGATGCCAACCCCTTTTCAACCCCCTCAACACCATCCTGTGCCAATGTTATTTCGTGACCTTCAAATTCCAGAATCTCCTTGAGGGTATTCCTTATACTCCTCTCGTCATCAATGATAAGTATTCTCATTTTTCCTAAAATATTATACTACAAAGATAGTTAATTTTTATACTTTTGTATTTGTATGGAAAGACGAAAGATAATAATTGCCATTGATGGTCACTCTTCTACAGGGAAGAGCACTTTTGCCAAGCTGGTCGCTGCCAGAATGGGATATATTTATATCGACACTGGAGCAATCTACCGAGCTGTGACATTATCATCTATCGAACACAAAGTGATAGGCGAAAATAATGCCATAGACCTCCCCAAACTTGAGGAGATGCTCAAAAACACCTCTGTAACATTCAGAAATACCGGGGACAACGGGAAGAGCGAGACATACCTCAACGGCAACAATGTGGAGAAGAGAATCAGGTGTCTTGAGGTCTCCAATAAAGTGAGTTATATCGCGGCTGTTCCAATGGTCAGGGAGTTCGTTGACACGATGCTCCGCGAATTCGGAAGAGAAAAGGGGGTGGTGATGGATGGCAGAGATATAGGTACAGCAGTATTCCCCAATGCAGAGCTTAAAATATATATGACTGCAGATCCCACCATAAGGGCTCAAAGAAGATTGGAAGAGATGAGAGGCAAAGGTGAAAATCCCACTTTTGAAGATGTCCTCCAGAACATTAAAGAGAGGGACTACATTGATGAACATCGCCAGGTAGCCCCCCTTACAAAAGCAGAAGATGCTATACTTCTTGACAACAGTCACATGACTGTAGATGAACAGATGGAGTGGATATTAAAATTACTGGAAAATGAAGATCGTCATTGACCAACATTCCGGGTGCTGCAACGGTGTAAGAAGGGCCATTGAACAGGCAGAAAAAGTTCTCCAGGAGAAAGGTTCGCTCTATTGTCTCGGAGCAATTGTCCACAACGACACAGAGATCAGCCGTCTATCAGAAAAGGGGATGTCAATCATCAACTACAAACATCTGGAGAACCTATCCAATGACACTGTCCTTTTCAGAGCACATGGGGAACCCCCGGCTGTCTACAAAATGGCACAACAAAACAATCTCACCATTATAGATTGTACTTGTCCTGTTGTCCTCCAGCTCCAGAAAAAAATTGCCGCAACATATAAATCAATCGCCCCCTCCGGAGGTAAAATCATCATATTTGGAAAAAATGGGCACGCCGAGGTAAATGGCCTTATAGGTCAGGTCAACGGCGATGCAATCGTGATTGAAAACTCTTCTGACATAAAGGAAGTTCTTGCTTCAGGGGCTCTTGATCTTACAAGGCCGGTTGCCCTCTTTTCCCAGACCACCAAAGACCCGGGCGAATATGAAGAGATTGGTCAGACAATCAAAAAAGCAATTGAAGGGGAATGTGGGACCTCTGCCCATTTCTCTGTTTTCAACACTATCTGCAAACAGGTATCATCACGGCACCCCAATCTGACAGAATTTGCACAGGGGCACTCCGTTATAATCTTCGTAAGTGGGAAAGAGAGTTCCAACGGGAAGATATTGTTCCAATTATGCAAGAAGGTAAACAACCGGACATACTCCATCGAGCACCTCAACGAAATTGACCCCAAATGGTTCAAGCAAGATGACAGTGTTGGAATATGTGGTGCTACATCTACCCCTAAATGGCAACTTGAGGAGGTAGCAAATTATCTCAATACTCTTTAGGGTTAACTAATTTTTGCTTACCTTTGCGCCTCTATAATGAAACTAACAGAAAAACAATAAAATAGACTATGGCAACAACAGCTGATTTCAAAAACGGACTTTATTTCAAATATGATGGCAAACCAGTATCTATCATCTGGTTCCAACACGTTAAACCAGGTAAAGGTCCCGCTTTCGTTAAAACCAAACTCCGCAATCTTGAAAATGGCAAGATTCTCGACAGAACCTTCACCGCTGGTGAAAAAATTGAACTTATCAATGTAGAGAGAAGACCATACCAATACCTTTACAAGGATGATATGGGTTTCAACTTCATGCACTCTGAGACATTTGAGCAGATTTCTCTTCAGGAAGATCTTGTTGACAATGCAGACCTTATGAAAGAGGGACAATCTGTTGAAATGATGTTCCTTGCTGACGAAGAGAGATGCCTCACCTGCGAACTTCCAAAATATGTAGAGATGGAAGTTACCTACACTGAACCTGCTGTTAAAGGCGACACAGCTTCTACCAACGCCCTTAAAGCTTGTACACTTGAAACCGGTGCTGAAATCATGGTTCCCCTTTTCATCAACCAGGGTGACAGAATCAGAGTAAATACTGAAGACCGCTCTTATGGTGAACGTGTAAAATAACCTGCAAGGTACAACACATGAAAAAACTACTCTCAATAGTAATAATGTCCATAGCTATCGTTAGCTGTGGACATTTTTCTTCTGAAAAGGCTCTCACCAATGAGAACATAGAGAAGATGATCAATGCCGGTGAATTTGCTGCAGCAGAGCAACTCATCAAGTTGAAGATTGCAACCCAGGAACTCCCTGCCGAAGAGATTTGGCAGCTCAACAAGAAAGTTGAGATTATGGACCGCATCCGCAAGGATTTCAACAAAGACGACTCAACAATCTTTGCACAACTACAGAAATACTATCCTGAGGTAACCCGAGAAGATATGGCCAAATGGGAAGAGACCAATATCCTGGAGCATATGTATATTGACGGTCAGAAAAAGTATTTCAGAAATGCAGCAAGGAATGTTTTCAGAATAGATGCAGAGGCTGAAAAGCTATATAACAAAACCCACCCTTACACACCCGATCCGCTTGATGTGTTTGTAGATGAATCTGTGACAAAAGTTCTGAAAAGTGCCCGCAAAAGTAAAAAATCCCTTGTTGAACCTGAAAAAATCAAAATCCGCTACTCAATCTCGGTCAAACCGGATGAAGTACCTGCAGGGGAAGTTATAAGAGTATGGATGCCCTACCTTCAGAATGAAGATATGTACAAGAATATCAAACTTCTTGCAACATCACAACCTGACTACATAATTGCACCTGACGGTTATGCCCACAAGAGCATCTATATGGAGAAGGTTGCAGAGGCTGGTAAGAGGACAGAATTCTGGTACGAAATGTCATACACCGCATACCATAAGTTCAACGATTTTGATCCTGAAGATTTGCGTCCATATGATACAGAAAGCGAGCTCTATAAAACCAACACTGCAGAAAGGGCTCCACACATCGTATTCAGTCCAAGGATCAAGAGCATAACCGATTCATTGGTTAAGGGAGAGACCAATCCATTCAAGAAATCGGTAAAAATATTTGACTGGATCTGCGACCACTACCCTTGGGCAAGTGCAAGAGAGTATTCAACACTTGAAAACATCCCTGAATATGTTATTGACAACAATCATGGTGATTGCGGACAGGTGGGCCTTCTCTTTATCACTATGGCAAGGTATGCAGGAATCCCGGCAAAATGGGAAAGCGGCTGGATGCTTCATCCTATGGAGATCAACCTTCACGACTGGGTACGGGTCTATTATGAAGGTATCGGTTGGGTAGGTGTAGATCCATCATTCGGCAGAGTTATCCTTAAAGATGAACTTGAGCACAACGCTCCTCGCGGCAGGGTAATCACAAGTGCTGACAAATCAAGGGTTGATGACGATTATTTCCACTATTATACCCACGGTATGGATGCTTGGAGATTCATCGTAAATACAGACTTTTCACAACCTTTCTATCCTGCAAAGATCTATCCAAGAAGTGAGACCGTAGATTTCCAGAGGGGTGAAGTTGAGTGGAGAGGAGGAAATCTCTATTTCGGTCGCTGGAATTACGATATGGAATTGGAAGTGCTATAGTTTATATATAACATTTATACCATCTCTGATAGGGAGGATGACGTTATCCACACGCTCATCCTCCTCTATTTTTTTATTGAAAGCAATGATCGACTGGGTCTGAGCATCCTTAGGAGGATTTTCAAGCAATACTTTTCCACTCCACAGAACATTGTCTGCGAGGATATATCCCCCCTTGCGTACTTTATCAAAAACAAGATCATAATACTCACAATACTCCCTTTTATTGGCATCGATATAGACGATGTCATACATCTTGTCAAGGGTAGGAATTATCGATTTTGCATCTCCCAAGTGGAGCTCTACAATATCTCTTTTCCCCTGTACATTTATCAGTCCTCCCCTCTCAAATCCCCCCCTTATAATATCCTCAAGTTCATCATACACCTCAATGGTATCTATACTCCCCCCATTTGCCAACCCTCTGGAGAGGCACAGGGTGGAATAACCGGTAAATGTGCCGAGTTCCAGAATGTTCAGAGGTTTTATCATCAGAGAAAATGCCTGCAACAACCTCCCCTGATCCCCATTGGAGAGCATACGTGCCTGTTTGGTACAGAGGTTTGTCTCCCTCTCCACCCACTCAAGTGCCGCTTCAAGTCTGTTTCTCTGCTCCATAATATTATAGATATGTCATTATACTCAATCTCTCGGGATCAAAGATTTCGGAAGCAACATCCTTTATCTGCTGTGCTGTTACAGCCTCAACAAGTTCCCTCGTTTTTGCCTGTCCAAGAATCTCTTTGAATACAAGGAGACTTTTTCCCATTGAGAGACATTGTGCCTCTCCATTATCTGAAGATATAGCCAGTTGCCCCAGCAACTGCTTCTTTGCACTTCTGAGGGCTGTTTCACTCATAAGGGTTGTTCTGAATCTTTCAAGTTCACCCATTACAAGTTTCACACACTTATCATACAGATCTTTATCACATCCAAAATATATAGTCACCATCCCGGCGTCAGAATATTGGGAATATGCTGCATCAACATTGTATACCAGAGCATTTTTCTCTCTGAGGAGTATATTAAGTCTGGAGTTTGCTGCAGGCCCCCCTAAAATATTGACAAGAAGTATCAACGCTATCCTGTTGGGATTGTAATAGGAGTAGGCCCTTCCCCCTATCACACAATGTGTCTGATGCCCTTTCCTATTGATTCTCTTATCAAATCGGGGGTTCTGGGGCAACAGATCCGGCACATTGTTTTTTGTAGTATCAGCGGAGAGCATCTGTGGAGTGAGGGTATATGATGCATACTTCTCCATAGCCTTCACCAGCAGACCCTTCACTTTCTCCTCCTGCAGATCTGCCACAACGGTAAAGGCCATGTTGTCGGGGATAAAATATCTCCCTACAAACTCCCTTATCTGCTTTACCCCTATTTTTTTCAAGGTCTTGGTCTTTCCAAGGACAGGCATGGAAAGTGGTGTCCCATCAAATAATACCTCCTCGAAATCATCAAAAATCTGCTCTGAAGGGGAATCTTTATAAGATATTATCTCATCCAACACCACACATTTCTCCTTTTCCACCTCCTTTTCAGGGAAAGTGGAGCAGAATGCAAGCTCCACAAGGAGGCCTATAGCTTTTGCCACATCTTCCTTAAGAACTGTTGAATGAATCACAATCTCCTCCTTAGTGGTAAAAGCATTCAACTCACCACCAAGTTTCTCTATATATGAATTTATGCTGTTTGATGTCTTGTATCTGGTCCCTTTGAAAAGGACATGTTCTGTAAAATGAGCCAGTCCTCCGAACCTCTGGTCTTCATTGCGGGTACCGCAACGGATCGACAACGCACAATACGCAACTGCTGAATTGCTCTTTTTGAACGAAAATTGAAACATCTCTCTATTTGAATGAAAATGGCACTGCCATTTTTTTGTAGTCCTCCTTTGTAAAACCGCCCCTTTTCTTTGTTGTAATTTTATGTCGTCGGTACATATACAACTCTTGAGTATCGGTACTTATCATCATTTTATAGCACTCTGATCCTATTGGAGCTGAAGAACTTGTAACTACAAGCGAAACCAAAGTCCCGGCTCTCTTGCTTGCCAGAGCATCTTCAATCTCTTCCTGGGTAACCAGTTTTGCTTTCCCATTGAAATCCTCATCCAGCATCTCCTGAGTAATATCAAAGCCGAAATCTTCTTTACAGAAAAGAAGTTCCTTATCTTTTGCACCATCCATCCCGTCTGTGTAGGCACTCAGCCCGATGTATGCAGAGTGTCTCTTCTCTATCACCTTTTCGACATGATTCTGCACTATTTTTATGAATGATGGGAGAAATGCAAAAATTTTCCCCGACTGGTCATCTTTGGATTGGATTGGCAATGAAAGGATCTCCGGCAGATTCTTCTCAAACTTTGCTCCACCGTCTGCACCTTTGTACAAGGTAAGAAATTCCATTGCAGAGTCATCCTGACTGTCCACCATATCTGTAACCTTCACAAGAAAAAAATAGTTTGTATCACATTTTATCTCTTCAAATTCATCCAGAGTTGCAAATTCAAAGGGGGAGATAGTCCAATTCTCTTTCACTGCATCTCTAAGTATCATATCGACAATTGAAGCTCCGTCACTCAACACCACCTTTGTGGTCTTTGATGAGAAGGAGGTCAAATCATCCTTTTTTGAAAAGATGGTATTGAGTTGTCCGTATGCACTCAATGTAATGGTGATTGCCATCAATACAGTTATTGCTCTTCTCATTACTTCAGCTATTTATTTCTGCAAAAGTAGTAAATTATACGGATTATTTGTACTTTTGTAGATATGGAACAATTCATTGTATCAGCAAGAAAATACCGTCCAAACTCATTTGAATCGATGATTGGACAGGACAACATTTCGACAACGCTTAAGAACTCCATTCTTCGCGGGCAATTGGCTCATGCCTATCTGTTCTGTGGTCCAAGAGGTGTCGGAAAGACAACCACAGCAAGAATTTTCGCCAAATCAATCAACTGTCTGAACCCCTCCCCTGATATGGAGCCTTGCGGGAAGTGTGAGTCATGCCTCTCCTTTAGCGAAGGACGCTCATACTGCATACATGAATTGGATGCTGCCTCCAACAACTCTGTGGATGATATACGCAACCTTACAGAGATGGTCCGCATCCCTCCACAGATCGGCAAATATAGTGTGTACATCATAGATGAGGTACATATGCTCTCAACAGCAGCCTTCAATGCATTCCTCAAGACATTGGAAGAACCCCCTGCTTACGCAATTTTCATCCTTGCGACAACCGAAAAGCACAAGATTCTCCCCACAATCCTATCCCGTTGCCAGACCTACGATTTCAACAGAATATCAATCCCGGATATGGTAACCAATTTGACAGAGATAGCTCAGAAAGAGGGGATACAGATAGAGGAAGATGCACTTCACATCATTGCCCAGAAGGCAGATGGTGCGATGAGAGATGCCCTTACCCTATTTGACCAGACGGTAGCATTCTGCGGAAAAGAGATAAAGTACGAACAGGTTATCGCCAATCTGAATATACTGGACTATGAGTACTATTTCAGATTGGTTGACCATTTCCTTGCAGGAGACTTCACCTCCTCACTGCTCATTTTTGATGAACTTCTCTCAAAAGGGTTCAACGCCCTGCACTTTGTATCTGGTCTCAGCACACACTTGAGAGATCTTATCGTAAGCAAGAAAGAGGCTTCCCAGACTCTTCTACAACTCCCGGCTTCATTGATCAAAAGATATAAGGGACAAGGGGAGAAATGTTCTGTCCAATTCTTGTATGAAGCTCTCGGAATCACAACAAACTGCGAAGCGGCATACAAACAGAGCGGCAACCAGAGACTCCTTATCGAATTTGCCTTGATGAAACTCTCCTTCGCTGCAAAACCACAAAACAGCGTACAGCCTGCACCTTCGCCAGCTCCCGCGGTCATTCAGACACCGTCGGCCTCCTCCGCACCGGCATCTGCCCACACCACTGCTCCTGCCAAGCCAGCTCCCGCTACTGCTCCTGTATCACAGGAAGCTACACCCCAACCGGCTTCAGCACAAAAAGGGGAGACAAGGGGTGGAATCTCCCTCAAAGAGATGCTCCGTCAGGCAGAGCAACGCGCAATGGTAAAAGAGGACAAAAAAGAGGTAACCAAAGATAAAGGGTTCACCTTTGAAGAATTTATTGCTGTATGGGAAAAAATCATAGCTAAAGAGCAACAGTCGGCAAATGTTCTCCTTGCAACACAGTTAAAACAGTATACCCCAACCATGGGGGATGACAACTTTACCGTCACTTTCTATGTCAGCAACGAAGCACAGTGCCAATGGGTAAAAGATAAACGTCTGTTGAAATATATAAATTTTGCAAGAGAAGAACTGAGCGACTCGCGCCTTGACCTGAAGGTGGAGGTTGCCCCTTCAGATGCAAATAATGAGAGACAGAAATATATGTCTGAAAAAGAGAAGGCAGAATATCTCCTCAATAAAAGTGAAGAACTTAGAGAGCTTAAAACCGCTTTAGACCTCGATATAAAATAGCAATCATGAAACTCCACTGCGAAAATCTGATAAAGAAATATGGTATCCGTACAGTTGTAAAAGGGGTATCAATCGAAGTTAACCAAGGTGAGATCGTAGGTCTTTTGGGACCTAACGGTGCAGGAAAAACTACAAGTTTCTATATGATTACCGGTCTCATCAAGCCCAATGAGGGTAAAATCTTTCTTGACGGAGAGGATATCACCGAACTTCCAATGTACAGAAGGGCCCAAAAGGGGCTAGGTTACCTGGCACAGGAGGCATCAGTTTTCAGAAAATTGAGTGTAGAGGACAACATTTTATCGGTAATGGAGTTGTCAAACTACACAAAAGAGGAGAGGAAAGAGAGACTTGAATCACTAATTGATGAGTTCGGTCTGCAGAAAGTGCGTAAAAGTTACGGAATACAGTTGTCCGGAGGTGAGAGAAGAAGATGTGAAATAGCCAGGGCACTTGCCATTGACCCTAAATTCATATTGCTTGATGAGCCATTTGCCGGAGTAGACCCTATCGCTGTGGAGGATATACAGCACATCATCGCAAAACTCAAATACAAAAACATCGGTATCATTATAACCGACCACAATGTACACGAAACTTTGGCCATTACCGACAGGGCATATCTCCTTTATGAGGGGAACATCCTCGAAAGCGGTACTGCAGAGATGTTGGCAAACAACCCGGAAGTGAGGAGAAAATATCTCGGTCAGAACTTTGAATTACGCAAGGCTGTTCTTAGAGAGAGAAAAACTCAAGAGAACGGGTAAAATATTGTTGGGCAGCAATCCTGCTGATCTGCCTTTGGGTCTCCACCTTGGCACTCTCAAAATCGTTCATCTTATCCTTTGGAACAGGCACTGCCGGTGGCATTTTCATTGTCAAAGGGTTGATAGGTGTCCCGTTTTTCCAGATTCTGAAATCGAGGTGAGGGCCTGTTGATCTCCCTGTACTTCCCACATAACCGATCACTTGTCCCTGTTTTACCCTTGATCCGACAGCAATCCCTTTCCCATATTTTGACAAGTGCAGGTACGCAGATGTATATACAGAGTTGTGCTTGATCTTTACAGTGTGCCCCCCGGCACCTTTATACCCTTTCTCCACCACAACTCCATCACCTATACTAACTACAGGGGTTCCGGCAGGGGCAGCATAATCTATACCTGTATGGGGCTGAACCTTCCTTGTAATAGGATGTCTTCTCGAATATGTAAAGCCGGAACTTATTCTCTTATAGTTGAGCGGTGCTTTCAGAAATGCCTTTCTCATACTCTCCCCTTTCTCATTCCAATATTCATTCCCTTGATCATCAAGAACATAATGATACACTTCATAATCAGTTCCGGCATGGTTGAAAACAGCATACTTTACCTTTCCGATATCAAGTATATCATCTTTATAACTGATTACCTCATAGAAAGCCTTGAAAGAATCACCTCTCTGTAATCCGAAAAAGTCGATACTCCAGGCATAGATATCTGAAAGTGTAAGTGCAAGCAAAGGTGTCACCCCTGCACTCTGCAAATCACTCCAAAGAGAGTTATTGATGGTCACCTCTGCATAGTGGAGGGTGGTTTTTATCTCTTTCTCATGAATGGTAACCGACAGTGAGTCCTTCAAGCCAAAAACCACATAAGAATGGGAATCCTTCTCATAGACAAGATAATCAAGTGTCCTTAACGAATCCTTGGTGAAGTAAGCATGGTACTCATTTCCCACTTTGAAATGTCTCAAATCAAAGATCCCTTTGCACTCCTGTGTCAAGGCATAGATTTTATTCTGCGGAACATCCAGTTTTGTGAGGAGCGTAGAAAAGAACATCCCTTTTCCCACTTTCCCCTGCTCGATATCGTATAGAGAAATCGGAATTCCATATTCGTAGATTGTGGTATCCTGATCCCCCACGGCAACAGCTGCCTCACCGCTATGATTTCTCTCCAGCGGAGAGATAAGAAAGAATGCGACAACCACTGCCGCAACCCCTGCAACAACACCTGTCCATTTCCAGAATTTTCCGTTAAAAATGGCTCTGAGCCTCTCCTTGAACTCCTGTGTAAAAATCTCCATAACTCTCTCTATTTGATTTGACTCACGAAAATAATTCATTTTTTCAACAATTGATAATAAATTGTGGAAAACTTTGTAAAGAAATGGAAAAAAATGGAAAATAAATCTCTATATTTGCATTCACTAAAATCGAAAGAGTATCCACACAGATGTTATGGTAAAATTTGTAGGTGAACATAGAGCAAAACTTGACGACAAAGGGAGACTTATCTTCCCCTCTGCCTTCAAATCCCTGATGGGAGACCAGCCTCTGTGTTTTGTCGTGAAGAAAGACCTTTTCTCCGATTGCCTTTCCATCTACACCTACGCTGAGTGGGAACGTGAATCTGAAGAGATCAAGGCAAAACTAAATTTTTTCAATAAGGAGCACAGCACTTTCTGGAGAGCATACATGAAGGACAGAGCCCTTATCGAGCCAGACGGAAAATTAGGTAGAATCACTATCCCCAAATATCTTCTTGACTCAATAAATGTCACTAAAGAGGTTGTCTTCAGTGGCAATGATCACAAGATAGAGCTTTGGGCGAAAGAGCTGTTTGACGCAAACAGGATGGAGAATGATGAATTTGTTTCACTGGCTGAAAAAATTTTGGGATAATGTCTACCTATCACACACCGGTACTGCTTCACGAAAGCATTGACGGACTGAACATCAAACCATCGGGAGTTTATGTGGATGCCACCCTTGGGGGAGGTGGTCACTCTAAGGAGATTCTGTCCCGTCTTGGCAAGGGGGGAAAGCTTATTGTCTTTGACCGGGACAGTGATGCTTTGAACAACGCTCCAAAGGATGAAAGGGTAATCATTGTCCACAATAACTTCAGATATATCCACAATTTCGTAAAGTATCACGGTTTCGAGGGTGTGGATGGCATTCTTGCCGACTTAGGGGTATCATCACACCAGTTTGACACATCTGAGAGGGGATTCTCATTCAGATTTGACGCCCCACTTGACATGAGGATGAATACCCAGGCAAAGAGAGATGCCAAAACAATTCTTAATGAGTATTCGGAGGAGGAGATTGCATCTCTTCTAAAGATATATGGTGAGGTTGACAACAGCCGAAAAGTTGCCGGTCTCATCTGCAGTGCCAGGGCAAAGTCCCCTATCACAAACACAAATGAATTGACCCAAGCACTGCAGAAGATCCTCCCACCAGTTGCAGAGCACAAGTTCCTTGCAAAAATTTACCAGGCTCTCCGCATTGAGGTAAACGGAGAGATGGAGAGTCTGCAATATTTCCTCAAGGGGGCAGAGAGATCCCTCAACCCGGAAGGGAGACTATCTGTCATTACATACCACTCCCTCGAAGACAGAATGGTCAAAAATTTTATCAAGACCGGATCTGTCGACGGGCAAGAAGAGAAAGACCTCTATGGAAGAAGATTGACCTCCATCAAAAGTGTCAACAAAAAACCTATACTCCCATCTGATCAGGAGATTTCCCAAAACACCAGAGCAAGGAGTGCAAAATTAAGGATAGGAGAAAAGATCGATGGCTAAAGTTTCTATATTCTCAAGTCTCCTCGGAGGACAGATCCTCGTGCGACACGGAGGATTGTGGAAACACTGGAAGTTCATCCTCTATCTCTTCTTCCTCGCAATCATTTATATCTCTTTCCGTTTTATGGTAAAGGATACTATGCTCAAAGAGGTAAAGAATGAGGAGATTCTGCAAGAACTACGGTTCGAGCACACAAATAAAATGACAGACATCCTCTCTTTGAGCAAAAGGGGGGAGGTAGAGAGGATGCTCAAGGAACATAACTCCACACTCGTCCCCCCGGAGTATCCCCCACTTATAATATCGGAAGAGTAGATTAGGATATGGACAGAAAAACAAAAATAGAAAAGATCGTCAAGAGATTCCAGAACATTTATGTGGTATCTCTTTTGTTGGTTTTTGTCATATTCTTCCGAATCATCAGCATTCAGTTCTTCATGGATGATCCCGTAACCGAAGAAGACATCTACAAAGAGGATATCATCCCTGCAGAGAGGGGGAGCATTCTTGCTAAAGATGGGAGACCATTGGCCATCTCTGTACCTGCTTATGAGATCAGAATGGACTGTTCCTCTCCGCACGACACCATCTTTTATCCAAATGTAAAGGGACTGGCAAGATCTCTCTCCAAGCTTTACAAGCACAAAACTCCGCAAGCATACGAAAAGGATCTTAAGCTGGCCAGAGAGAAGAACAACAAATATTTCCGAATCGGCAACCGTGACATCAGCTACATGGAGCTGCAGAGTCTTAAAGCATTCCCTATTTTCAACAAAGGAAAATTCCAGGGAGGACTCATCGTCATCGACAAGACCAAAAGGGAAAATCCATACGGAAGCCTGGCTTTGAGGACTATCGGGTATGTAAACAGGGTTGGAGCAGGTGCCGGAATTGAGAAAAGCTACAACTACAAGCTTGAGGGGACACCTGGCAAACAATACATTTCAAGACAGCTTGGAGGGCAGTATATCAGAGTTGCAGGGGCACCCGTAACCCCTGCAATCAATGGTTATGACATCCGCACGACAATAGACATTGATATCCAGGAGGCGGCAGAAGAGGCTTTGAGATCACAATTGGCACAAAGCGACGTATTTGAAGGGGGAACAGCCATTGTGATGGAGGTTTCAACAGGTGCAGTAAGGGCAATTGCCAACATGCGCAAGACAAAAAGCGGCAAATTTGACGAGTCTTACAACTACGCGGTAGGTCACGCTACAGAGCCCGGCTCTACCCTTAAACTTGCCACCCTTGTTTCCCTCATTGAAGATGGATATGTTACCCTTGACACACCTATTGATGGAGGGGACGGAATATGGATGTATAAAGGGACCAAATTTTCTGATACGAAAATCGGTGGTTACGGCATGCTTACCGTAAAAGAGGCATTTGCCAAATCATCAAATGTGTGCTTTGCAAAACTTGCCACCGAACATTACGGCAATGATGAACAGACATTTGTATCCCGCTTCACAAATATGAAAATCGGTGAGAGATACAATCTCGAGATTGAAGGGGAAGGGAGATCGGCCATATACTCCCCTGGAGACAAGAACTGGTCTGGGGTTACCCTCCCAATGATGGGGATAGGGTATGGAGTGTTGTTGACCCCTCTTCACACCTTGACTTTCTACAACGCCATCGCCAACAATGGCAAGATGATGAAGCCATATTTTATCGAAGATTTTGAGAAAGACGGCCTCATCGATGAGAAATTTTCACCCCAGATTATCAGTGGTGCCATCTGTTCAAAGAACACCGCAAAAGAGGTTAAGAAAGCTCTCCGATATGTGGTAGAGAAGGGTACCGCAGCAAAATACGATGACAAGAGATACCTGTTCTCCGGAAAGACTGGTACAGCTCAGATTGCAGAGAACGGGAGATATGTGGATGCAAACGGTTATAGAAGGCACCAGGCCTCTTTTGCCGGATTCTTCCCATCCGACGATCCCAAGTACTCTTGCATAGTTGTACTCTATACAGGACAAACCAGAAAGAACTTCTACGGAGGGACATGGGCTACCCCTGTTTTCAAGGCGATAGCTGACAAAGTTTACACATCTCACCCCGAATGGAAAGAGCCTCTCCATGGTCAGGGGATCCAGCCTCAGGACAACCCCTCTGTTGCAGGGGGAAGGGCAGATCAGATTAAAACCACCCTGGCCCAACTCCCGACAAAGAACGAGATATCTCTCTCTGAAAGCGGATGGGTCAAAGTTACAACCGATGACAATGGATACAGAACAAACAAGATAGGGATAGAGATGGGTATCATGCCGGATGTTGTAGGAATGGGGCTAAAAGATGCACTTTACATATTGGAAAATGAAGGGTACTCTGTCTCATTCAACGGGACAGGTCGTGTCATAGAGCAACACCCCTCTCCGGGAGACACCATCAGGACCGGCACCAGAACCACACTTAAACTTGGAGGAAAGAGATAATATGACTATTGAGAATTTATTGGACAACATCGCAGTCGTAGAGTATGCAGGCAATCTGAAGGGTCAGGTCTCATCTATAACCATAGACTCGAGAAAAGCATCGGCGGGCTCCCTCTTCATTGCAATAAAGGGGGCGGATACAGATGGCCACCGTTTTATCTCCAGCGCAATCAGCAATGGAGCTTCAGCTATTCTCTATGAGGATCCTGCATACACCGGCACAATCCTGGAAAGTGGCGTTACTGCAATCAGAGTTGAAAATTCAAGGAGGGCTGCCGCACTTGTCGCTGACAACTTCTACGATCACCCTAGTTCAAAACTTTACCTTGTCGGTGTAACAGGGACCAACGGTAAAACCACCATCGCCACCCTGCTGTACCAGCTGTTCACCTCTTTAGGATATGGTTGCGGTCTATTGTCCACAATAGCAAATTATATTCAGGATGAGGTGTTCCCGACTATAAACACAACTGCAGATCCAATCTCCATCAACTCCCTTCTGGCCAGAATGGTAGAAAAGGGGTGCGGATATTGTTTCATGGAGGTAAGTTCCCACGCCCTTGACCAGGAGAGAGTTGCCGGATTAAAGTTCAAGGGGGCAATTTTCACAAATCTTACCCATGACCATCTTGACTACCACCACACATTTGCAGAATACCTCAAATGCAAGAAGAGATTGTTTGACAACCTCGAAAAAGGGGCATTTGCACTTGTCAACACTGATGACAAAAATGGTCGCATAATGGTTCAAAACACCGCTGCCGACATATACTCATATTCCCTCAGAGATGCTGCCGATTTCAAGGTGAAGATAATGGAGAAGAGCATCGAGGGCTCTCTGCTGAATATTGACAACACCGATGTATGGACCCGTTTTATCGGAACCCACAATGCTCTCAACCTTATTGCGGTTTACGGTGCTGCAATCTTGCTCGGAGGGGAAAAAGGGGAGGTTCTTGAGAAGATCAGCTCTCTGAAATCTGTCTCGGGCCGTCTTGAATACATCAAAGGGGGAAATGACATTACAGCTGTAGTGGACTATGCCCATACCCCAGATGCCCTTGAGAATGTTCTTTCAACGCTAAAGGATATAGCTGACGGAAACCCACTGGTAGTGGTATTCGGATGTGGCGGAGACAGAGACAAGACAAAAAGGCCAGAAATGGCTGAGGTGGCCCAGAAATATGCCGACAGAATCATCATCACCTCTGACAATCCCCGTTCTGAGGAACCTGAAGCAATTATTCAGGATATCCGCAAAGGGTTGACAATTGAGGGTAAAGCCAAATCATTGGCTATTACAGATAGAAAAGAGGGTATCAGAGCTGCCCTCATGACCGCTGCCAGAGGTTCGATTGTCCTTGTAGCAGGGAAAGGGCACGAAGATTACCAGATCATAAAAGGGGTGAAAAGCCACTTTGACGACAAAGAGGTTATAATTGAATATTTTAACGAACAACTATAGGACTAAACCATGTTATACCATCTATTTGAATATCTGAAAAGTGTTTTTGATTTTCCGGGAGATCAATTGATGCAGTACATCTCTTTCAGAGCACTGATTGCGAGTATGATTGCCATCCTCATCACTATATTTATCGGCAAGAGCATCATAAAGAAACTCCAGAAACTCCAGATTGGAGAAGAGATCAGGGATCTCGGACTGGAAGGGCAACTCGCAAAGAAGGGGACTCCTACTATGGGTGGTATCATCATTTTGGTTGCAATCCTGATCCCCACCCTGCTGTTCTGCAACTTGAAGAACATCTATGTTCAACTCCTGATTATCTCCACCGTATGGCTCGGTGCCATAGGCTTCATTGATGACTATATCAAGGTGTTCAAGAAAAACAAAGATGGGCTCAACGGAAAATACAAAATCTTCGGGCAGGTCTCGCTCGGTCTGATTGTCGGTCTGACACTATGCTTCAGTGATCAGGTAGTTATCAGGGATAAAGGTGAAGTGAGCCAGGAAGAGAGAATCGAACTGGAGGAGATGACAGGAAAGAGCTATACACCTGAACACAAAAGCACCAAAACAACCATTCCATTTGTAAAACAGAACGAATTCAATTACAAATGGCTCGCCCCCGGAGAGGGAAAAGTAAAGAACATATTGGGATGGATCATATATATTGTGGTAATCATTTTCGTAATCACAGCAGTATCCAACGGAACAAACCTCACTGACGGAATGGATGGTCTCGCCACGGGGGTCTCTGCCATCGTAGGGGCTACTCTCGGCATTCTGGCATACCTGTCCGGCAATATAATATACTCAGACTACCTCAATATAATGTATATCCCCGAATCGGGAGAGGTGGTTATCTTCATGGCGGCACTCATCGGGGCACTTCTGGGATTTTTGTGGTACAACTCTTTCCCTGCACAGGTATTCATGGGTGACACCGGGAGTCTTGCACTGGGGGGAATCATCGCTGTGGCAGCAATCATCATAAGAAAAGAACTTCTTATCCCGATCTTGTGCGGTATATTCTTCGTTGAGAGCTTGTCTGTAATACTCCAGAGGGGCTATTTCAAATATACCAAGAGAAAATACGGCGAAGGGAGGAGAATTTTCAAGATGAGTCCACTTCATCACCACTACCAGAAAGAGGGTATCCCTGCACTTATCAGCAGACCCGTCAAGGCAATTCCAGAGGCAAAAATAGTTATGAGATTCTGGCTTGTCGCATTCCTTTTGGCAGTAATTACAATTGCAACATTAAAAATCAGATAAAAAATGAGCAGAATAGTGGTTTTAGGGGGGGGAGAAAGCGGCATCGGAGCTGCAGTCCTCGCAAAAGTTAAAGGTCATCACACATTCCTTTCAGACAACAGCACAATAGCTGAGAAAGGGAAAGAGACCCTTGCAAAATACGGTATCCCCTATGAAGAGGGTGGACACACCATGTCCCGAATTCTTGATGCTGATGAGGTGGTCAAAAGCCCGGGAATCCCCGACACAATTCCTGTTATCCAGTCTATCCTGAATGCTGGTATCCCTGTTATTTCGGAGATAGAATTTGGAGGGAGATATGACCGTGCCAAGAAAATATGCATTACAGGGAGCAATGGTAAGACAACCACTACCTCCATCATCTACTATCTTTTGAAGAATGCAGGTCTCAATGTAGGCTTAGGTGGAAATATCGGAGACAGTTACGCATATCAGGTAGCCACTTGCGACTATGACATCTATGTCCTCGAATTGAGCAGTTTCCAGCTCGACGGAATGTACGATTTCAAGGCCGACATCGCTATCCTTCTGAATATAACACCAGACCATCTTGACAGATATGACAACAAGATGGAGAACTATGTGAAAGCCAAATTCCGCATCACCCGCAACATGTCACAGAATGACTGCTTTATCTTCTGTCAGGATGACGACATCACCGTAGGACACTTGAGTCAGGTAGTCACAAGGGCGAAGATGTTCCCTATTACCCAAAAGGAGAAGGTGGAACAGGGTGCATACATCGACAACGGCAACATGGTAGTGAAATACAACCATGATCAATATACAATGCCCCTCACAGATCTGTCACTACCAGGCAAACACAACATATACAACTCACTTGCTGCCGCCATCACAGGTAAGATCATGAACATCACCAACGAGGTAATCAGGGAGAGCCTTACCTCTTTCAAGGCGGTGGAGCACAGACTTGAAAAGGTATTGAGCATCAAAGATGTCCTCTATATAAATGACTCCAAAGCGACAAATGTCAATTCCACCTGGTATGCCCTTGAGAGCATGGAGAGACCGGTAGTATGGATTGCAGGGGGGAAAGATAAAGGGAATGACTATGAGCCACTTTACGATCTGGTAAAGGAAAAGGTTAAGGCTCTTGTCTGTCTTGGTGTGGACAACCGTAAACTGCACGCATGCTTTGAAGACAAAATTGCAACAATTACAGATGCATCTTCTGCAAAAGAGGCTGTCATGAAGGCGTACGAACTTGCCTCTCCAGGTGATGTAGTTCTACTCTCACCTTGTTGTGCAAGTTTTGACCTTTTCAAAAGTTATGAAGACAGAGGCAAACAATTCAAAAACGCTGTAAGAGAACTATGAAAAAACTGTTTGGAAAACTTCGGGGTGATCAGGTAATATGGCTTATAGTACTTCTGTTGGCCATAGTATCTATACTTGCTGTCTATTCGGCATCAAGTTCCCTCGCTTTTGCCAAGGGCAAATCCACATTTGCTCTCCTTTTCAAACAGATGTCATTCGTTATCGGTGGCTTTCTTGTGGTGCTTGGATGCTATAGTATCAATCTGAGGCACTATACAAGGATCGCCCCCATTGCCATGATTGTCTCTATAGCATTGATGTTATATGTAGTCTTCGCAGGGACTATCCTCAACAGTGCCTCAAGATGGATAAACATAGCGGGAGTATCGTTCCAGCCATCCGAACTTGCCAAAATCTCGGTGGTTATGTACATAGCCTACGCTCTTGAACGGTTTGACCTGAGTACATTCAAATCCTACGCACTCAAAGTTATGCTGCCACTTGGCATCTTGTGCGTATTGTGCATATACGGGAGTGTCTCAGCTACAGTGATTATCGTCCTTACAGCCTTTGTAATGCTGGTTTGTGCTGGTATCAAATGGAGATTTATCTGGTACACAATAGGTATTGCCATCGGTATGCTCGGACTGATTATCCTCCTGCACTACACTACCCCTATCAAGTTTCCACGTATCGATACGATGTGGGGACGTATTGAGAGATTCTTCGGTGATGACAAGGAGATGACTCCTGAAGAGATAAAAGAGTACAAAGACAAGACATATCAGAGTGAACAGGCGATAGAGGCTATCCAACTGGGCCGTTTTGGCGGAAGAGGCCCCGGTAACAGTCTGAAAAAAGACACATTGCCCCACCCCTACTCGGACTTTATATATGCTATAATCATTGAAGAGTTCGGTCTGGCGGGGGGACTCATTGTGCTGTTCCTCTATTTCTGGTTTTTCTCCAGATGTATAACGATAGCCCGGATGTGCTCACGCATCTTCACCTCCACGATGGTGCTTGGGTTCGGATTTTTGATATTCCTCCAGGCTATTATACATATTATGGTAAATGTCGGGCTCCTTCCGGTTACCGGGCAGACGTTGCCACTTGTCAGTCTGGGAGGGACCTCACTGATGATTATAAGTTCTGCCTTTGGAATCATCCTTGCGGTCAACAGAACAATTGAAGTCAAATTGGAAGAACAAGGTAAAGAAAAAGTGAAAAATGGGTAAGAGAATTATCATAAGCGGTGGTGGCACAGGGGGACATATCTTCCCCGCCATCTCCATAGCAAATGCGCTGAAAGAGAAAGATCCGACAATCGAGATACTTTTTGTAGGAGCTATCGGCAAAATGGAAATGGAGAGAGTTCCTGCTGCAGGCTATCCCATAAAGGGGTTGCCTGTTGCCGGATTGAAGAGATCCCTCTCAATCTCCAATCTTGCCCTTCCATTCAAGGTGATAAAGAGCCTGAGGATGGCAAAAAAGATAATCAGGGAGTTCAAACCAGATGTAGCTGTCGGTGTTGGAGGCTATGCTAGTGCCCCCCTACTATGGTGTGCTTCCTCTATGGGGATACCCACATTGCTGCAAGAGCAGAATTCATACGCCGGTCTTACCAATAAGATCCTCTCCAAAAGGGCAAAACGGATCTGTACAGCATATAGCTCAATGGAGAGATTCTTCCCAAAAGATAGGATCATTCTCACAGGGAACCCTATCAGAAAAGAGATGTGCCCCCCTACCCCCGAACAGAAAGAGGAGGCAATACGATATTTCGGCCTTGAGAAAAATCTCCCGACAGTACTTGTCGTGGGGGGAAGTTTAGGCTGTGGAACATTCAACAGGACCATGAAAAAGTGGTGTTCTGAAGGTGCTGGCGAAGGTAGATTCCAGGTAATATGGCAAAGTGGAAAAGGGTACGCACAAGGGATTAACACCTTCTTTGAATCTCTCGCTGATGCCAAGATTAAGGAGAATTCAAGAGTTTGGAGAAATGTCCATAACTGCGATTTTATCTCCAGAATGGACCTCGCCTATGCAGCATGCGATCTGATCGTATCCAGAGCAGGTGCTGGGACAATCTCCGAACTGTGTGCAGTGGGGAAAGCCTCCGTTTTTGTCCCCTCACCTGTAGTTGCAGAAGATCACCAGACACACAATGCCATGGCCCTTGTCAATGAAGGGGCTGCAATTCTGATCAAAGATTCTGAAGCTGAAAACACCCTTATGGATGAGGTGGCAAAACTTGTTTTCAACAAAGAGAAGATAGACCAACTTGAAAAAAATATATTGAAATTGGCAAAGCCTGACGCATCAAGCGATATTGCCGAAGAAGTATTGAAACTGGCTTAAAGATGAAGAATGTATATTTTATAGGGATCGGTGGAATAGGAATGAGTGCCATTGCAAGGTATTATCACCATGCAGGATACTCCGTTTCGGGTTATGACCGCACCCCAAGCAAACTGACCGCTGCCCTTGAGCAGGAGGGGATCTCAATCCACTATGAGGAGAGGTGTGATCTTGTACCCACCGAGATTGAAGAGACACTTGTCATCTACACCCCGGCTATTCCAAAAGATATGAAGGAGCTGGTATTTGTATTCGAGAAGGGGTACAAGGTGGTCAAGAGGTCAAGAGCATTAGGTGAAATCGCAGCAAATCAGGAGTGTCTTGCAATTTCAGGAACACATGGCAAGACTACAACAAGCACCCTTCTTGCACACCTCCTGACACATTCAGGAGAGGGTTGCAATGCATTCCTGGGCGGTATTTCCAAAAACTACCATTCAAACCTGATACTCAGCAAGAAGAATATACTTGTTGCTGAGGCTGATGAGTTTGACCGTTCATTCCTACAGCTCTTCCCCGACATCGCAGTAATCACCTCTACAGACGCCGATCACCTTGACATTTACTCTGACCATGAAAGTGTAAAAGGGGCATTCAGAGAATTTGCCTCTCATGTCAAAAAATTCCTGATTGTCAAGAAGGGAATTGATATTGAGTTTGATACACATGCCAAAGTATATACCTACTCGTACGATACCCCAGCAGATTTTTATGCAAAAGATATCACCGTCGATGAATGCGGTTACTCCCATTTTACCCTATGCACACCGTATGGCGAATATGAGAACTGTACTGTAGGTATTCCAGGATGGGTAAATGTGGAGAATGGTATTGCTGCGGCAGCTGTTGCCTTGCTGCACGGCACCACTATTGATCTGGTCAAGAAGGGACTTGCTACATTTGCCGGTGTCGAAAGGAGGTTTGATATCCATTTCAATACCCCTGTATGCTCATACATCGACGATTATGCACACCATCCCAATGAGATATCTGCTGCAATCAGCTCGATCAGGGAAATATTCCCCGGAAAAAGGTTGTGCGGCATATTTCAGCCACACCTCTTTACCAGAACCAGAGATTTCCACAGAGAGTTTGCACAAAGCCTGAGTGCCCTTGACTCCCTCATCCTCCTCCCTATCTATCCTGCAAGAGAACTCCCTATTGAGGGGGTAAATGCAGAGATGATATTCGATCTTGTGACCATCCGGGACAAAAAGATTATCTCCAAAGAGGAACTTCTGGAGGAGATAAAAAACAGGGATATCGAAATACTCATCACTCTGGGTGCTGGAGATATTGACCGTTTTGTCACACCTATTACCGATTTATTAAAAGAAAAATACAACTGATGCTAAGAAAGATACTCACATATTTCGGAATAACTATCGTCACTGCACTATTTGTCCTCTATTTTGCATTCTCCTACATTCTTAAAGAGAAAGAGAGGGATTCGGTCCTATGCAACAAGATAGAGGTGGAGGTGCTGGATAGTACCATTAACCGTTTTGTGAGCAAGGATGAGGTAAAATCTATACTCACCTCGTCTGAAAACTCCCCCATCGGCATGGCTATAGATGATATCTCATTATATGATCTTGAGAAACTTCTTGAGGAGAGAAGTGCCATCAGGATAAGTGATATCTCTCTGGGAAGGGATGGGATCATGAATGTGAGAATCACACAGAGAAAGCCACTATTGCGAATACAGAACGCTGAGGGGGGATTCTATGTTGATAAAGAGTGTTACCTCTTCCCTCTGGAGAAAACTTTCACCTCCTATGTCCCCATAGTGACAGGCAATATCCCCATCTCAGTCAAAACGGGACAGAGGGGAAATGTAACATTTGAAGAGGAGAAATGGCTAAGATCTGTATTGGAATTCGGTAATTATCTCGAAAGATCCGAATTCTGGAGTTCACAGGTTCAACAGATACATATTCTTCCAAATAAAGATATAGCCTTATATATGAGGGTTGGAGAACAGACTATCTTGTTCGGAGGATTTGATGATATGGAAAGAAAATTTGAGAAACTGCACACATTTTACAAAAATGTGATCCCCCACAAAGGTTGGGACAGGTACTCCCAGATAAATCTCAAATATGCAGACCAGATTGTCTGCACACTTAAAGAAGAATATAAGCAAGGACAATAACAATATGAGCAACTACGTAGCAGCAATTGACTTAGGAACCACAAAAGTAGTCACAATTGTGGGTGAAAAGAGTGCCGGTGGAATCAAGATCATCGGCTACAGCGAATTCCCCTCCAATGGAATCAAGAGGGGCGAGGTCATAAACATCCAGAAAGTACTGGATGCTATCACCCCTACCATCAACGATGTCAGAAACCAGATTGAAGATTATGAATTCGACATCAAAGAGGTATTTATAGGGGTTGCAGGACAATCAATCAAATGTATCGCTGCAAACAACAAGAAGATGCGTTTCAATCCTGAAGAGATCATATCGGAGTCGGAGGTAGCATCGTGGACAAATGAGATGTACAACTACAGCGTGAGCAATCTTGATCGTGTACTGCACGTCATTCCCCAATACTATAATGTTGATGAACATATGTACATCACCGATATTGCAGGGATGGAGGGTAAGGATATCGAGGGCTTCTACAGATTGTTTGTCGGAAGATCCAATGCTGTAAAATCAAGTTATGGAGTAATGGCACGCAAGGATCTCAAAGTGAAGAGGGCTATCCTGGAACCTATCGCATCAGCCCGTGCTGTGGTAAGCAAAGACGATATGGAGCTGGGTGTTGCAATTGTTGATATCGGAGGGGGGACCACCGACTTGCTCATAGTCCAGGACAACATTATCCGCCACACAGCTGTTATCCCATTTGGCGGCAACTCCATAACTGAGGATATAAGACAAATATGTGGTGTATCCTTCAAAGATGCAGAAGCTCTGAAAAAGCAGCATGGGTCATGTCTGAGCCAATATGCCCAGGAATCAAAAGTGATCAACATCAGTGGCAAAGATGGTGGTATATCCAAACAGGTACCTTGCCAGCTCCTTGCATCTGTGATTGAGGCAAGAATCAGTGAAATAATCGCTACAGTTGCATATGAAATTGAAGAGTCGGGATTCAAGGAGAAACTACGCTCCGGGATTGTGATAACCGGGGGGTCCTCTAACCTCAACCACCTTCAAGTCCTTGCCAAACACATTACCGGAATGGAGGTCAGGATTTCTCAACCAGACAAGAGTGTGATTATGAACACCTCTTGTGAAGATGCATTCAAGGCAAGTTCATCTACAGCTGTGGGTCTGGTCCTCTCAGCTTTCGACTATCTGGAAGACGAAGAGGAATTTGATAATATCACACCATACGCGCATGAGGATGAGGAACCTTTCAACAGGGACCTTTTCGGCAACAAGGTGGAAGAGAATCCTGTTGACAAGCCAAAGACAAAAACCTCAAGGCCAACACAGCCAAAAGCTCCAAAGAAGAGTCTGAAAGAGAGACTGAAAGATACTATGGACGGCATATTTAACGCAGCCAACTCAGCAGATGATGATGAGGCATAAAATTAAGAGACATGAAAGCAGAAGAAAAAATAGAAGAAATAAATTTTGTTCCTGACAGTTGGCGTCCCAAAAAGAACTTGATTAAGGTTGTGGGTGTCGGTGGCGGTGGGGTAAACGCTGTCAGTCAGATGTACATCAACGGTATTAAGGATGTTGATTTCCTCATATGTAATACAGACCATCAATCATTGGAGCAGTCTCCAGTTCCAGAGAAGCTCCAGCTTGGAGAGGGTCTTGGGGCAGGTTTTGATCCGGAAATTGCCCGAAATCTTGCCATAAATGACTCAGATGAGATCAGAAGGAGATTGAATGACAACACCAAGATGGTATTCATCACAGCCGGTATGGGTGGTGGAACAGGAACCGGTGCATCACCTGTCATTGCCAAGATATCGCAAGAACTTGGGATCCTCACAATCGGTGTCGTCACCCAGCCATTCAAAGATGAGGATGCGGAGTTCCAGAGAAGGGCGTATGAGGGTATCAAAGAGCTAGAAAAGAATGTAGACTCACTTCTGATTATAGACAACCAGAAACTTTACGAGATATATGGCAATCTCTCTGTACTTGAGGCCTTTCCAAAAGCAGACGAGGTACTGAATACCGCTATCAAGGGTATCGCAGAGATCATAACCGGTAAAGGTTATATAAATGTTGACCTTGCCGATGTCAGGAGAATAATGAAGGATAGTGGCATGGCAATCATGGGTTCCGGTGCCGCTACAGGGGAAAACAGGGCAAGGAATGCTGTAGAAAAGGCATTCACCTCTCCCCTCTTAAAAGACTACAGCATGAAATCTGCAAAGAATGTCCTTGTCAATATCACCAGCAGTAAGGAGAATGCCCTTCTTATGTCTGAAATGGAGGAGATTCTCAACCATATAAGGGAATACACCGGAAATGCATTCAACTTCAAGCGAGGCGTTGCCTTTGATGACAAGATGAAGGCGGGAGAGATCAGGGTAACAGTAGTTGCTACAGGTATTACCGTCAATATCACCCCACCTGCTGCCTTTACAAAAGAGAAAGATTTCGGTTCAGAAATAGACCTTGACCCCGATAATATTTTCGAAAAAGAGAATCTTCCTGCTGATAATATCGAACTTTCCATTAAATTAGCACCTTTCGATTTCAGAACCGCCACAATCTATAAAAGTGGAATGAACATCACCGATTTCGAAAATGAGACTGCATTGGAGAGACGCAGCAGAAAAGAAGAAGAATTAAAGAAACAACAAACTGAACAGTAATATGAGTGAAAGAAGAACCAGAGTAAGATTTGCACCAAGTCCTACAGGCCCTTTGCATATGGGAGGAGTCAGGACAGCACTTTACAACTACCTCTTTGCCAAACAGAGAGGCGGTGACTTTATCTTGAGAATTGAAGACACCGATTCCCAAAGATTTGTCCCCGGTGCAGAACAATATATAATTGAGTCCCTCAGATGGTGCGGCATTTTCCCTGATGAAGGTGTAAATGCAGACGGTTCTATCCCTGATACCCCTTCGCAACAACATCCTCACGCCCCCTACAGACAATCACAGAGGAGAAGCATATACAGAAAATATGCAGAAGAACTTGTTGAGAAAGGGTATGCATACTACGCTTTCGACACTGCTGAAGAACTTGCAGAACTACGCAAAATCAAAGAGGCTGCAAAAGAGACTTTCACATACAATTATGCTACCCGGGGAGAGTTGAAAAACTCCCTTACACTACCCCAGGAGGAGTGGAAAAAGAGAATTGAGACTGAAACCGGATGGACTATCCGTTTCAAGATGCCAGAAAACAGAGTTGTAAAGATGCACGACCTTATCCGCGGCGATATTGAAGTGAATACAAATACCCTTGACGATAAAGTCTTATGGAAATCTGCAGATCAGCTCCCTACATATCACCTTGCAAACATCGTTGATGACCACCTTATGGAGATTACTGAGGTAATCAGAGGTGAAGAGTGGCTTCCATCACTCCCCTTGCACTATATGTTGTATGAAGCATTCGGATGGCAGGAGACACAACCCAATTTTGCCCATCTGTCACTTCTGCTGAAACCTGACGGAAAAGGAAAATTGAGCAAACGCGATGGAGACAGGCTCGGATTCCCAGTATTCCCTCTGAAATGGGTCTCACCTGAAGGTGAAATCTCTCGCGGGTATCGTGAAGACGGATATCTCCCAGAGGCTTTTGTCAATATTCTTGCCCTTCTTGGCTGGAATCCGGGAACAGAACAGGAGATCTTTACCCTTGATGAACTTGTCAATATATTCTCTCTGGAGAGGGTAGTAAAATCTGGAGCAAAATTCAATCCGGAAAAGGCAAAATGGTTCAATGCCGAATACCTTCGCATGATGAAAGACGAAGATCTTGCTGCAGAATTTGGCAAAGATCTCGCTGCAAGAGGGATTGAGGCTTCACCCGAATACGTTGCAAAAGTTTGCGGACTAATGAAGAACAGAGCCCACTTCATCACCGATTTCTGGAACCTTACACACTACTTCTTCCAGGCACCGACAGAGTATGATCAGGCTGTAGTTAACAAGTTCTGGAAAGATGAGATTCCCCAATTGGTGGCAAAAGTAAAAGATTATGTTATGGGACTTGAACCCTACACAAAAGAGAGCCTGGAAGGGGGACTTCACTCGCTGATTGTAGACAACGGGTGGCCAATGGGTAAGGTGATGAATTCACTAAGGCTCTCCCTTGTAGGGGTCAACAACGGTCCCGGTGTGGCCGACATCATCTGGCTGATAGGACGCGAAGAATTCGCTACCCGTATTGAGAATGCATTGAACAGACTATAATCACATTTAATTTTAATAATATCATGTTAGGAATTGCTGCTGACCATGCTGGTTACGAACTTAAAAAGGCACTTATCGAATACCTTAACTCACTTGGATATGAAGTTAAAGATTTCGGTACACACTCAACAGAAAGTATGGACTATCCCGATGTTGCCCACCCTCTTGCTGAAGAGGTAGAATCTGGCAAACTTGAGAAGGGGATAGCTATTTGCGGTTCTGGTAACGGCATAAGCATGACCTTGAACAAGCATCAGGGGATCAGAGCTGCACTTTGCTGGAACACTGAACTTGCAGCCCTTGCACGGCAGCACAACGATGCAAACATCCTATCCCTGCCTGCCCGTTTTATCGACACCGATACTGCAAAAGAGATAGTAAAAACATACCTTGAAAGCAATTTTGAAGGGGGAAGACATCAGCGTAGAGTAGAAAAAATTGCTTGCAGATAATGGCTACACCCCAGATTAATCCTACAGTAATAAAAAAAGGTGAGTTGGATAAACTCACACCAAATATCGAGAGTTATCCGGAGGGGATTATTATCCCCTTCGACAAACCTCTCGAATGGACATCTGCAGATGTCGTAAGGAAACTAAAGTTCAAGTTCCAGTACTTTTTCAGGAACAAGAAGTTGAAAGTAGGTCATGCCGGAACACTTGACCCACTTGCTACAGGTATGCTTATAATATGTCTCGGCAAAGCAACCAAAATTTCAGAACAACTTCAGGCAGAGAAAAAGGAGTATATAACCGATATAACTTTCGGTGCTACAACTCCAAGTTTTGACCTGGAAAAAGAGATTGATGCCACATACCCCTATGAACATATCACAAAAGAGGGAATTGAAGAGGTTCTGAAGAACTTTATCGGAGAGCAGCAACAGGTTCCCCCTATTTTCTCAGCCAAATATGTTGATGGAGTAAGGGCGTACGAAATGGCCCGTGAAGGGATTGAGGTAGAGCTCAAATCCTCTACAATCAATATATACGACGTAGAATTGCTTGAGTACAACGCCCCTACTGCAAAAATCAGAATTGAATGTTCAAAAGGGACATATATCAGATCATTCGCCAGAGATTTAGGTATTGCACTCAACAGCGGAGCACACTTGACATCACTACGACGCACAAAGTCTGGTAGTTTCAAGACAGAAGATGCTGTAACAATGGAGGAATTTGTCTCGTTTTACACCACTATTGGGCAATAAATCTGTACACTATCTCTCCGGCCTGACGTTCCGGAGCATCTGATGAAGAGTTGAATCTCGACCTTTTCGCTGCTTTTATTGCATAATCTATCAGACATGCATCTGCAGAAGAGACATTCTCAACAACCTTTGTTGCTACAACATACCCCTTTCTATTGACCACAATAGCGACTGTCACATCTCCACCGCCCATACATTTATAGGCCGGTATCGGCAGCGACTGCTTTCTCCTCCCTTCAAGTCTCCATGAGAGGACAGATGGTCCGGTATAGGTCTCTGTTGTCTTTATCTCCTCTTTACTACCCACCTCAACATGGTCTTCTGTTGCCATTTCCGCTTCAGCTTCTCTACGTGAAGCATCTAGTTTTTCTTGCAGCTTACGGGCCTGGTCATAGACTTCAGAGGGGTTATTGCTCCTGTCATCTTTCAGTTGTGAACCACTTTTTGAGGCATCTACAGCCACATTACGGAGGGGCTGTCCCTTTGATTGGGCAATCAATTCGTCGAGTTCTCTGCTGACACTCTCTTTGAATTTGACAAGCTCCTCCTGTCTCTCCAACTCCTCCTGCTTAGTGAAGTCAAGGACAAAAGAAGTCTCTTGACTTACTGTCCGTTTAATGGAGTAAGCCAAGAGAACTATTATAAGTATAAGGTGAAATATAAGGGTCAGATACAACCCTGCTTTCTCCTCCTTATCTATTTTTATTTTTAAGTGCTTTTTCAATAGTAGCTATCATTATATCGATTGCCACCTTGTTGTGTCCACCTTGAGGTACGATGATATCAGCATATCTCTTGGTTGGTTCGATAAACTGCAGGTGCATCGGTTTTACTGTCTTTTGGTAACGTTCCATAGTCTCAGAGACTGTCTTGCCCCTCTCAACTATATCTCTTGAAATTACCCTTAAAAGTCTGTCGTCCGCATCAGCATCGACAAAAACCATTACATCAAGAAGCTCTCTGAGTTTTTTACAAGTAAAGATGAGAATTCCTTCAACGATGATAATATCTGCCGGATGAACCTGTACAGTTTCGGTAGCAGAACGGGTACAAGTTATATAAGAGTATGTAGGTTGTTCTATTGTCTTCCCCCCCTTCAACTCTTTCAACTGCTCAATCAGCAACTCGAAATCTATTGCATCAGGATGGTCAAAATTCAACTGCTGTCTCTCCTCCATTGGAAGATGACCACTATCCTTATAATATGAATCCTGTGGAATCACTACCACCTCACCCCCCGGGAAAGATTCTGTAATTTTCTTTACAACTGTAGTTTTTCCTGAACCGGTTCCTCCGGCAATACCAATTATCAACATATTCTAAAATTCTGCTGCTTTAGGTGTACGTGGGAAAGGAATTACATCTCTGATATTTGACATACCGGTTACGAAGAGAAGCAATCTCTCGAAACCAAGTCCGAAACCACTATGCGGTGCAGTACCAAATCTTCTAGTATCAATATACCACCACAAATTGGTATCATCCATATTGAGTTCCTTGATTCTTCCTGTCAATTTTTCAAATGATTCCTCTCTTTGAGAACCACCAATGATTTCACCGATCTTAGGGAAGAGGACATCCATTGCCCTTACAGTCTTGCCATCCTCATTCTGTTTCATGTAGAATGCCTTGATATCTTTTGGATAATCGGTCAAAATAACCGGTTTGCCAAAGTGTTTCTCAACAAGATATCTCTCATGTTCACTCTGCAGGTCAATACCCCAAGAAACAGGGAAATCGAATTTCGCACCCGATTCTTCAAGAATTTTGACACCCTCTGTATATGTCAAGCGGACAAATTCAGTATTTACAACCCCCTTAAGTCTCTCAATAAGCTCTTTATCGATCATATTGTTAAGGAATGTAAGGTCATCCATACAGTTGTCCAAAGCATATTGTACAAGGTATTTGATAAACTCCTCTGCAAGATCCATATTGTCCTCGATCTCGTAGAAAGCCATCTCTGGTTCAATCATCCAGAACTCTGCCAGGTGGCGTGGAGTATTTGAATTCTCCGCTCTGAATGTTGGGCCGAAAGTGTAGATATTACCCAATGCCATAGCACCGAGTTCACCTTCAAGCTGGCCACTCACTGTCAAACTTGTCCTTTTGCCGAAGAAGTCCTCCTTATAATCGATCTTACCCTCTTCTGTACGTGGAAGGTTGTCAAGATCCATAGTGGTTACCTGGAACATAGCCCCTGCACCCTCTGCATCTGATGCTGTGATTAGTGGAGTATGAAGATATACGAATCCTCTGTCATTGAAGAATTTATGGATTGCATAAGCCATCGCATGACGAATTCTCAGAACTGCTCCAAATGTATTGGTACGGGGTCTCAAGTGACCGATTTCACGAAGGAATTCCATGCTGTGCCCCTTCTTCTGGAGAGGATATGACTCAGCATCGGCTGTTCCATACACCTGGATCTCTTTTGCCTGGATCTCTACCTTCTGTCCACTACCCATTGACTCGACAAGATCACCTTTAACAGCGATACATGCACCTGTGGTAATTGATTTCATCAACTCCTCAGAAAAAGCAGCTACTTCACAAACTACCTGTATATTATTGATTGTAGAACCATCATTAAGAGCTATAAAAGCGATATTCTTATTCCCCCTTTTAGTCCTTACCCAGCCTTTTGCAACCACTTGCTCACCTGGAGTCTGATTCAACAGTTCTGCGATTCTTATGTGTCTCTTTCCCATTTTTATAAAAAATTTATTTACAGCCTACAAAGTTATATAAAAACTTTCACTTTCGTTCCAACATCTGTCAATAGCTGTCACAGCAACAGTATATCCCTTCATTTTTTTAGCAGGTACGCCAAATTCGTATGAAGTCTTGTTCACAATTTCCACAAGATATTCTGATGAGGAGATATCTGGGGTTACCCCAGCAGGGAATATATAAACTGCATAAAATACCGGTTGCTGCATAACATCATCACAAGGTGCAACACTCCACTGTACTTTGTTCCCTCTCTTCTTCAAAGAGGCAACAGGGGCCGGTGCCACATCATCAAGTCTTGTATAAGCTGGGATCAATGCAGGTCTTGACTGATACACTTGACTCAAACTGTCTGCAATATTGTGCACATTTCTCTTGATTGACCATCCTGGCCACCAGATATTACCCTGAACATTAGGAAGATCCCTTACTAATTCCATCTTCCTCTCCAACTGTGTATTGAGAACCGAGATATTCTGACCGATATAGAGATGATCTGTAAAATTTCCATCATTCCACCAATTGATAAGTACCTCGTAACATGCCGGTTCAAAACCGATTCTCCAATATAGCTGAGGAACAATATAATCAATATATCCCTTAAGACCCCAATCTGGGACATCTGCAAAGAGTGCTTCGTAGTTTGACAAACCGTTTGTTGCACTACCTGTACTGTCGGGAGTTTCGCTAAGATTTCTATGGATTCCGAAAGGGCTGATACCAAATCTTACCCACGGCTTGATAGCCTTGATGGTATCGTTAAGCTCTTTCATAAGAATTGCAACATTGTTCCTCCTCCAATCACCTTTCTGCCAATATTCAAAACCCTGTTCCTTTGCATATTTGACAAAAGAGGCATCATCATGAAACTCTTCATATTTCACAGGATATGGATAGAAATAGTCATCGAAGTGAATTGCATCCACATCATATCTGCTTACGATATCTGCAATAACCTTAACTGTATGCTCCCTCGATGCAGGCTCACCTGGATCAAAATACAACTGCTTTCCATATCTTTTGAAAATGTCAGGGTTTGAGAAGAAAAGATGGTTAGGGGCAAGTTCCTCTTTATCGTTTGATGTTACACGATAAGGATTACACCATGCATGCAATTCCATCCCCCTGTTATGGGTCTCTTCAATCATAAATGCAAGGGGATCCCAAACAGGATCAGGAGCCTGTCCTTGAACACCTGTTAAAAATCTACTCCAAGGCTCAAGTTCTGAAATATAAAGGGCGTCAGCCTGTGGCCTTACTTGAAATATAACTGCATTGCATCCTGCATCTTTCAACGAATCAAGAGTTTCGATAAACATATCCTTGATTTGCTGTTCTGTCATATTTCTCATTTGAGAATTTCCGACTGTATGAATCCAGGCACCTCTGAACTCTCTTTTTGGTTGATTATTGTTCTGTCCCATAAGTGAAACAGAGAACAAAATCATAGAAAAAACAATTACAATTCTTTTCATATATATCATTCAAATTTTACGCCCATTGCTGAGCAGATTTTCTTAGGTATATCTGTATTATCCATTTTTCCTGCGAACAATTCACTTCCTGCACCGACAGCAAAGACAGGAACGTTTCCGGCTGTATGTGATGATGTTGTCCAACCTATTCTCGCCTCTTTGTTCATATCATCAATTGCCTCCTTTCCTTTTCCTGTTCCATGTTCATAGCTTGTAGCACTTACACTCTCATCTTTGGATGCAGTCTGATCCTTCAAAGCATCGAAATACATATTATATCCCGATTTATAACCAGAAGAAACACCACCTGTTTCATGGTCTGCTGTTACCACTATAAGAGTCTGCTGAGGATATTTTTTGTAAAATTCATACGCAACCTCTACTGCTTCTGAAAGATCCAAAACCTCCAGAATTGTCCCCTTAGCATCATTTGAATGGGCTGCCCAATCGATTCTGCCAGCTTCAGCCATGATAAAGAAACTCCCCTTATCTTCAAGGAATTCTATTGCAGATTCTACAACATCACTCAACGTCATATCATCTTCCCCTCTATCTATCGCATAAGGCAATTCGTGACTTTCAATTCCTTCATCCTGAAGAAGAAGCATCTTTGAGACATTATCCTTACACTTCTCAAACTGATCGCACCCCTCAACAATTTCATAACCTGCCTCCTTTATAATATCATAAGCCGATTTTTTGCTACCATCTTTACCCATGGGATTGATAAATCCACCCCCACCAAAGAATTCAAAATCTGAGTCTGCCATCTGAACTGCAATAGAGTAGTAGTCACTCCTTTTAACAGAGTTTGCATAAAAAGCTCCTGGTGTGGCGTGATCAAGAGAGACAGTTGAGATTATACCCACAGGAGTTCCTGCCTGATGTATCTTATAAGAGATACTTTGAAGATTTGTCGAATCTGGGGCTACGCCCAAAAATCCGTTATTTGTCTTATATCCTGTCGAGAGAGCTGTTCCGGCAGCAGACGAACAGGTAATGTTATTGGATGCTGAATACGAAGAGGCCATTCCAAGAACAGGGAAAGAGGTAAAAGATAGATTCTTGCTACCGATTCCACCCTCTTCCTGATAATGCAGATAGGTTTCAGACAGTGCTACATGCGCGAACCCCATTCCGTCACCGATGAAATAAAAGACATATTTTGCCTCATTCTGCTTTGTACAACAAGAGGTCAAAATCATCAACACAAATAAAATAAAAGAAATTCTTTTCATAACACGTTCATATTTATTGAAAATTGGGCGAGACTCCATCAGAGTTCGCCCAACCTTTCAAATATCTGTCAGTAATAGTATTATTGACCTACTTTACGAGCAGCGTACATAATCTTTAGAGCTGAACAACGTCTCAACTCCTGTTTTACGTCGGTTACAATACCCATAAGGGTACCTTCGTCAACGTTCAAAGAGATGGTCATAAGTTCTCTGTCAAGCTCACTTCTTGCCTCACGCTCAGCTGCAACGAAGTCACGGATATCGTTTACAGTTTTGAATGAGTCGTTAAGTTGGATACGTGAGTCTGTACCAAATTGACCTTGATATTGCTTTGAAGGCTCACCGATGTAGATGTAAGATGCAAGCTCTTTTCTCTCAAGCTTAGCAATCTCAGTAGCTGCAGGAAGTTTCACCTGTACCATTCTGTCAGTCTTACGCATACTGGTTGACACCATGAAGAACATAAGGATCATGAACACGATGTCGGGTAGAGATGCGGTACTGATTTTTGGTACTCCTGTATCTTTTCCTTTTCTATTAAATTTAGCCATACTGAAATCCTCCTTTATCTTTTCTTACTAACATCTTTAGGCTCTGCTTCAGAAATATTTTGAGGGATAGCAGTTCTTACGATTTTCTGCTGATCTCCATCAAGTTGTGCATATTTCTTGCCCCAGTTAGCCATAGCGAACTCGTCACGGATTGTGTTGATAGCCCGTACAAGTGCATTTTGAACCTCAATGTAGATATCGTAGTGTGTACTACGGTCATTCTGCAATGAGATGACACCTTCAGAAACAGGATATTCACCAAAACCTTCGATCTCTTTTACTTTCTTTGCAGAAAGTTTTTCGCTATTAGTAGGGTTTGTTAAAAAGTCAATAACAATTTGGTCCAGCTGGCTCACGTCAGAAATATATTGAGATCCAGCGAATACAGCATCCTTAGCGTTGATTTTAACCTCCAAGATGTTACGACGGTTTACCTTGATATCCTCTACCTTAGCGTTTTTGTCAGGCATAGGGGGAAGACGTCTTGATAGACCCTCTTCTTTGTCCATTGTTGTAACCATCAAGAAGAAAATCAACATAAGGAACGAGATGTCCGCCATTGATCCACCATTGATTTCAGGTACTTTTTTAGAAGCCATATCTGTTTATTAATTTATTATTTTTTAACAGCGTTATAGATACCGCCACCTACAAGTGCCAAAACAACACCACCTATTAGGAAGTAGGTAAGGTTAAGTATCATATCTGTCATTTTGAATGTAGCCTCTGTAGGCTGGTTAGCTACGTTGACTTCAACGGGTGCGCCTGAAGCCAATAAGTAAGACGCTGCAACAAGCACCACTGTAATAACCAATAGAAGACCTGCTTTTTTCAATGACTTTGTATTATCACACATAGCCACTACAGCAAGCACTAAAATTAGGCCGATAGCAAGTGCTGTTAGAGCGTATGTCCACCATAGGATACCATCTGTCATTGTAGTGCTTTCAAGAACTTCAGCCAAGTTAGATAGCTTGAAGACTCCTGATGCGCTTTGTACGTAGAATGCTACCAAAATCACAACGCAGATAGCCAAAAGGACATATTCTAAATATTTTGCTACTTTAGACATAATATAATTCAAAGTCAATTATTTGTTTTTGTATTTAACTACTAGGTCAACCAATGAGATAGAAGCATCTTCCATATTGTTAACGATGCTGTCAATCTTAGACACTAGGTAGTTATAGATAACCTGAAGGATAATAGCTACGATAAGACCACCTACGGTAGTAATCAACGCAACTTTCATACCTCCTGCTACAAGGGTCGGAGAGATATCACCAGCGATCTGGATTTCGTCGAATGCCTGAATCATACCGATAACTGTACCCATGAAACCAAGCATAGGAGCGATACCGATGAATAGTGAGATCCAACCAAGACCTGTTTCAAGTTGACCCATTTGAACTGAACCATATGAAACAACTGCTTTTTCAACTGCTTCAACACCGTCATCCATACGAAGGAAACCTTGATAGAAGATAGAAGCAAGAGGGCCTCTTGTGTTACGGCAAACTTCTTTAGCAGCTTCAACACCACCTTCGTTAAGAGCAGCCTCAACTTTGTTAAGAAGTTTTTCAGTGTTTGTAGAAGCAAGGTTTAGATAGATGATTCTCTCAATAGAAACAGCCAAACCTAGAACAAGACAAGCAAGTACAGTAGCCATGAAGCCTGCACCACCTTCAATAAATTTAGTCTTAAGAGCTTGGTGAAGAGCAACTTCTTTAACTGGAGCAACTTCTTCAACTGGAGCAACTTCCTCAGTTACAGTAGAATCTGCAACAACTTCAGTTGCAGCAGCTTCTTCTTGTGCTGATGCGTATTGAGCAGTAAAGGTCATCAGACCAGCAACTGCCAAAAACATGAAAATTTTTTTCATAAAATTTTTGAATGATTAGTTATTAAACAAATTATTAAATAGTTGATTATATTATATTTCTATGCAATACTATACAAAGCAACGCCAAAGTTAAACAATATTTTTGAAATAAAACTACTTATTTGATATTTCTCCTCTAATATTTTTTTGCAGATATAGCTTAACACTTTCATTATCATCAAATTTACCTAACAAAAAATATAGTTTTGCCAATGCTGCCTCCAATGTAGAATCCCATCCGCTTACCACTCCAAGCCGTTTCATTGCTATTCCTGTGGCATAAGCATCCATATCTACACTCCCTGCATGGCACTGCGTAACATTCATCACCACCACTCCCGACTCAACTATCTCTTTTACCTGTTTGAGAAAACTTTCAGATGTAGGGGCATTCCCTGAACCGAATGTCTCCAGAATCACACCTCTTAGCCCATCTATATTTTTTACCTGGGCCAACTGATTCATATTCATCCCCGGAACGACTTTCACTATAGCCACATTATTATCAAGACGGTAGTTTACAAAAAATGGCACATCCCCTTCGGGATATCTTATAAGCGGTGTATTGAACCTGATATGGATACCCACATCGGCCAGGACCGGATAATTCGCTGATCTGAAAGCCCTGAAGTTCTCTGCATTGTATTTGGTGGTTCTGTTCCCCCTATAGAGCTGACTTTCGAAATAGACACACACCTCGGGAACCATAGGGTTCCCCTCTTCGTCTGTTGCAGCCGCTATCTCTATAGATGAAATAAGATTCTCTTTTCCATCTGTCCTGAGCATACCGATAGGGAGCTGACTCCCTGTGAATACAACCGGCTTGCGAAGATTCTCCAGCATAAAACTCAGAACAGAGGCAGAATAGGACATAGTATCTGTCCCGTGGAGAACTACAAAACCGTCATATTTATCGTAGTTGATATCAATAATCCTTGCAAGTTCACACCAGAACGGGATATCTGCATCTGAAGAATCTATGACAGGATCAAAGGAGTATGAATCCAGTTTATATCCGAATTTCTTCAACTCTGGAACCTCTTCCAGAATATGGGAGAAATCAAAAGGGGCCAGAGCCATTGTCTGAGGATCCTCTTTCATCCCGATTGTACCACCTGTATAAACCAACAAAATCGATCTTTCCATAATTTCTATATTTTGAAAAGGTTACTTGCATTTTCAGAGGTTATTCTCATAACTTCAGAAGCCTCACACCCCTTTAACTGGGCTATCTTTGAGACGATATCCTTAAGATATGAGGGTTCATTCCTTTTTCCACGATACGGGACCGGGCTCAACCATGGAGAGTCAGTCTCCAGCACCATGCACTCCAATGGCAACTCTGCCACGACATTGGCCAAAGAGGCTTTCTTATAGGTAACCACCCCTCCAATCCCTATTTTGAAATCACCATACTGATTTATCCTATGGTATGTCTCCACACTCCCGGAAAATGCATGAAAAACCCCTCTTGGGCGCAGACCTGCACCCTTGACCATATCAAGAACCTCATACATATCAAGTGTCGCCTCCCTCAGATGTACAATAATGGGGAGATTTTGCTGACATGCCCAGACAACCTGCTGATAGAACACCTTTTTTTGTTCTTGGATAAAATCTCTGCTCCAATAACCGTCCAGACCTATTTCACCTATGGCACAAAAGTTCCGTGAGGAGAGCTTTTCACGGACAAAATCGAGTTCTTTCTCCCAATTTTCATTTACGGAAGTGGGATGAAGACCTATTGTAGCAAAAGCAAAACCCTCCAACAACCCTTCTGTCCTGACCATCTCTTCGTAACAAGAGATATCTATTGCAGGCATAATACACTTTGTTACACCCGCCTCCTTGGCTCGATTGACCACATCTGTAAAATCAGAAAGAAACTCTGCATCATAAAGATGTGTATGGGTATCAATTATCATTTTCAAGCAATAGTAAATCTCCCTAAAAGATCCCTTTTCACCCTCCCGTCAACCTCAAGTCCGGTCAAGGATAGGAGCAGATCCTCCCTGCCGCATTTGAGTTCATCCAACATTTCATCCACATCGAGCGGATATTTCGACAAAAGCAATTTCAGAATCCCCTTGGAGGTTTCATTATCATCTTCAAAGATAAGAAATTTTAATTTGTCTGTCCCATTCTCACCACTATTTTTCCATCCCAAAGAGTCAAAAATTGAGGAAGGTTCTGTAACAAGTTCCGCTATATTATCTTTTATCAGTTGGTTGCATCCTCTCGAAAGGTTATCTGATATCTTACCTGGAAAGGCAAAAACCTCCCTTGAATATGAAGCGGCCATTTTTGCAGTTATCATTCCACCCCCACCCTCTCTGGATTCTACCAGAATCACCCCATCAGAGAGTCCCGCTATTATTCTGTTTCTCCTTATAAAATTTACAGCATATGGAATTGTCCCCGCAGGAAAATCTGTAAGAACTCCCCCTTTGCGAACCATTTGTGCCGCCACTTCTCTGTGCATTCTGGGATAAATGGTATCAAGTCCTGTAGCCATTACTCCGACTGTCTCTACACCATATTTGAGGGCCCCTTTATGGGCAGCCACATCAATCCCGTAAGCCAGACCACTTACCACCAAAGGGGGAGGGTCAAGTCCCCTGCATTCGAGAAGGAGTTCATCGCACACCCTTTTACCATATTCTGTGGCATTTCTGCTCCCTACTACAGAGATGATTCTGGATTGGTTCAGATCTGAAGTTCCTTTATAGTAAAGTAAGATCGGTGCATCATTGCACTCTCTGAGTCTATGGGGATAGTCACTGTCATTAATATAGAACATCCTCACTTTATTCTCTGTACACCACTTCACATCCTCTTCCGACTCTGCGAGAAATGACTTATCCCCAATCATAGCTGCATATTTCCCCCTCTTGCCAAAGATCAGTTCCAATTCCCTTTTCGAAAAAGAGAATAACTCGCTTGGTGCCCCTATCTCCCCAAGCAACCCCCTGATTGTGCCACAATCATAATTGAAAATACGGTTAATGGCACAGGCATATACCAATTCGTCGTGTTCCATACCTCAAAAATAGGTTGAAACACGACGAATAAAGTGCAAAAATCACAATTTCTATATAATCAGCATTGCATCTCCGTATGTGCCGAACTTGTACCCCTCTTTCAACGCCTCTTTGTATGCTTTCATCACATTGTCATACCCGCCAAAAGCGGCTGCTGACATAAGCATTGTAGAAGAAGGGAGATGGAAGTTGGTTACAAGTGCTGTTGGTACAGAGAAAGAGTATGGAGGGAAAATGAACTTGTTTGTCCACCCCTCGAATGGGGTCACCTCTCTCTTGGTAGTAACTGGTGTTTCAAGGCCCCTCACAACAGTTATACCCACGGCAAAAACCCTTTTCCCTTTTGCATTTGCATTATTTATTTTATTTGCAGCATCCTCAGTGATAAATAGCTGTTCCGAATCCATTTTATGCTTTGACAGATCCTCAACATCCACTGTACGGAAATGGCCTAGTCCCATATGAAGGGTGATATGGGTCCAATCCACCCCTTTGATCTCCATCCTTTTGAAAAGTTCCCTGCTAAAGTGAAGACCTGCTGCAGGAGATGCGACAGCACCCTCTTTTGATGCAAAAATTGTCTGAAAACGCTCAATATCAATCTCCTCTGCATGAGGACGGATCCATTTTGGAACAGGAATTTCACCCATCTGGTAAAGGGTATCTTTGAATTCCTCATAAGAACCATCATACAGAAATCTCAATGTACGTCCTCTTGATGTGGTGTTGTCAATTACCTCTGCTACAAGGGAATCATTTTCTCCGAAATAGAGTTTGTTTCCGATTCTTATTTTTCTTGCAGGATCTACGAGAACATCCCACAGACGTTGTTCTCTATTGAGCTCTCTAAGCAAAAATACCTCTATCTCTGCACCTGTCTTCTCTTTGTTTCCTTTTAGACGGGCGGGAAATACCTTGGTATCATTGAACACAAAAACATCCCCTTCATCGCAATAGTTGATGATATCTTTGAATACTTTGTGCTCGATCTCTCCGGTATCCTTATGAAGCACCATCAATCGTGATTCATCTCTAAAATTTGCCGGATACTTGGCAATCTGATCCATTGTCAGACTGAAATTGAATTGTGAAAGTTTCATCCTATGTTTTAAGTTTTATTTTGCTATCTGTATCACGTTGTCTATATCATCCATTATCGGATAAAATGCATAGTCCTCGAGTTTGGAATATCTTCCGACCATTGCCCTTATCTGAGTCATGAAGACCTCTTCCGACTCTCTCCATTGTCTCTCATTTATACCGATGGAGTTTCTCTTGAGATAACCCCTGAACCTTTTTTCAAGATTCATTGAATCGAGCAATTTTTCCAACTGTTCCAGATCCTCCACCTTCTGTAGCTCCTTTCTGAACAGATCTGAAACCTCTATACTGAATTTCACTTGTGCCGAGTGTCTGTTCAGCTTCACAAGGAAGTCTGTAACCCCTACTGTATCTATAGGGACAAAGACATCCGGGATTATCCCTCCACCTCCATACACCACTCTGCCACCTTTGGTAACAAACTTCAGAGAGTCATTTTTAGGAATGCTGTCTGCTTCGGTCATTTCACCATGCATATACCTTTCATAAATATCTGAATGGTAGCCCTCCTCGTCTCCGTGGACATAAGGTCTCTGGATAAATCTCCCTGTCGGGGTATAATATCTTGCCACTGTCAGACGCACCCCGGAATTGTCCGAGAAATATATAGGTTCCTGAACAAGACCTTTTCCATATGAGCGTCTCCCATAAATCACACCTCTGTCGTTATCCTGGATTGCCCCTGCAAAAATTTCACTTGAAGAGGCGGAATTTTCATTTATCAGGACAGCAAGTTCAATATCCTGATATGCCCCTCTCCCATCAGCCTTGAAATCCTGTCTGCTTCTATGAAGTCCCTGCATATAGACAATCAGTTCCCCTTTTTTCAAAAACTCATTTGCCATAAGGAGAGCCTGATCAAGGTATCCACCGGTATTGTCCCTCAAGTCGAACAGCAACCTTTTAACACCTTGCTGTCTCAACGAGAGCATAGCGAATGAAAACTCCATATAACTCATCTTCGTGAACTTGGACAATTTTATATATCCTGTGGTATCATCAATCATATAGGCCACATCAATGCTTTTTACAGGTATTTTGCCCCTCTGAATCTCAAAATCGACCTTCTGGCCATCTCTCTGAACTGTCAGATTTACTGTTGTCCCCGATGGTCCCCTCATCATCTTCACCAGAGAATCCTGACTCATCTTCACACCTGCAACACATTTGCCCCCTATTGTAACAATTCTGTCCCCGGCAAGAAGGCCTGCCTTTTCAGATGGTCCACCGGCAATTACGCTAATTACGATAGCAGTATCCTGAGGGACATTGAATGTAATTCCAATACCGTCAAACTGCCCCTGCAAATCCTCATCAGCCGCCTTCAGGTCTTCAGGCGAAAAATAGATCGAGTGTGGATCCAGTTCCTTCAGAATTTCGGGTATTACCTTTTCAGATATCCCCCGATAATCGATAGTATCGACATAATTCTTCTCTATCTGATCCAACACAAGAGAGACCTTGCTCCAATTGTTGGAGAGACGCTGTATCTGCCTCATCTGTCTGATATCGGCTACGCGTGTTATCAACGCCCCTACCAACAGGCATATTATTCCCCACAGGACACATCTCAACCTCTGATTCCTATCCATCTCTAGTATTTACAAATTTCTATACCTGCCTTTTCCAGAAGTTCCAGCCCTTCTGTACTTCTGTAATCTTTATTATAAACAACCCTTTTGATACCCGCCTGGATAATGAGTTTTGAGCACTCCATACAAGGGGCATCTGTCACATACAAAGTGGCTCCGTCGCTACTGTTATTGGATTTTGCCACTTTTGTGATAGCATTGGCCTCTGCGTGCAAAACACAACTCTTTGTCTGCCCCTCTTCTGTTTCACAGACATTCTCAAACCCGGAAGGGGTTCCATTATATCCGTCTGATATAATCATCCTGTCCTTCACAATAAGTGCCCCCACTTTCCTCCTCACACAATACGAGTTCAGGGCCCACACCTTGGCCATCTCAAGATAGCTCAAATCGAACTGTTTTTGCTTTTCGCTAACCATAAACCTATTTTTTTCTTTGATACAAATATCTTTTTATACTCTTCTTGGGTGTCTTTTCAAACTCCTCTGGGAAAATCTCCACAGCAGCAAGTTTACAATAATTTGGAAGAGAAGTATTTACCATTTTGAGAGCTTCATTGAGTTTCTCCTGGAGCTGTTCAGTGGTAAGGGACTCTTTCTCCACCATCTCCTGATCGGGATATACAAGCGCAATAAGCTTCTCCTTATCCTCAATAACGAGAGATTCTCCTACATAAGGCATATTGTTTACCTCCGATTCAATCTCCTCCGGATAAATATTCTGTCCGGACGGACCTAAAATCATAGTTTTACTCCTCCCCTTTATGTAAAGGAAACCATCCGCATCCATTATACCCAAATCCCCTGTTTTGAACCATCCGTCATCGGTAAATGCATCATTGGTTGCCTCTTCATTCTTATAATAACCAAGGAAAACATTGTCCCCTTTCACCATTATCTCCCCAGGGATATTTTGAGGATCATCTGAATCAATTTTCACCTCCATCCTCGGAGCTGCCACACCACAAGAGTAAAGTTTTGCCTTATCCCAATGGGCATAGGTAATGATAGGACCACACTCTGTCATGCCATAGCCTACAGTATATCTGAAACCTACCTTCTTGAAGAAAGCCTCGGCCTCTCTGTTGAATGCTGCACCACCGACGATAATCTCTTCAAACTGACCTCCGAAGGTCTCGTCGAGGGTGGTATTTATCTTCTTGTATATAGCCTGGTCAATCACAGGAAGTTTGAGCAACAATTTCATGCTCCCCTTCTCAATGATAGGCTCAAGTTTTTTCTTGTATATCTTTTCGATGATCATCGGCACAGCAATAATGATATCGGGCTTGACCTGTTTGAAAGCCTCCATGATGATTTTTGGAGTCGGGAGCCTTGTCAGGAAATGTACATGTGCACCTGCTGTCATCTCGAAGAGGAATTCGAACATAAGCCCATACATATGAGCCAATGGCAACATTGACACCACTTGGGATTTATTGTTCAAGTGTGGTTCTGCTTCGTATGCAAACATCACATTGGACAAAAGCGACCTGTATGGGAGCATCACACCTTTTGAAAAACCTGAAGTTCCTGATGTATAGTTGATCAAAGCAAGTTCATCCGGTGTATCTTCGTGATAGCATATATGTTCAGGGCCGAAATTCTTGGGATATTTCTTTCCGAAATACTCATTGAGGTGCTCTCTTGCATTGTCTATGCTGTCGGAAGCAGTATAAAGCAAAGAGAAATCGTTCAAAAGGATGACAGCCTCAAGAGCAGGCATGTCTGCCTGTGTCAACCCCTCCCATATAACATCTCCTACAAATAGGATTCTTGCCTCCGAATGGTTTACAAGGTGGGAAATATTACTCGATTTGAATTCATGCAAAATTGGAACGGGTACTGCACCATAAGTGGTACATGCAAGGAATGCCACACCCCAGTTTGCCTGGTTTCTTGCACAAAGGGCCACCTTGTCCCCTTTTTTGATTCCACAAATCTCAAAAATAATATGAATCTTCTCTATCCTTCTTGCAACATCCCTATAATACAATGTCACCCCTTTATAGTCTGAAAGGGCAGGACGATCCCAGTTTTTCTTGAAACTTGCTTCAATTAGTTTGTTTAGTGAATTAGTAGCCATAAATAACTCTTTTAGAAAGACTGCAACTCACACAAGTGCGAGTACAATCCTTTGTTTGATAATAATTTCTGGTGAGAACCTCTTTCTACGATTCTCCCCTCCTGCAAAACGACGATTTCGTCGGCATGCTGGATTGTCGAAAGTCTGTGGGCAATGACTACTGATGTCCTGTTCTTCATCAATTTTGTCAGTGCATCCTGTACCAGCCTTTCGCTTTCGGTATCAAGTGCAGATGTAGCCTCATCCAAAATAAGTATAGGGGGATTCTTCAATACTGCACGGGCTATCGCCAGACGCTGTCGCTGTCCTCCGGAGAGGTTTGCCCCCCTATCCCCGATATTGGTATCATAGCCATTCTCCAAAGCGAGGATAAACTCTTCTGCATTAGCGATTCGTGCTGCATTTTCAACATCTTCCCTACTTACATTCTCCATACCGAATGTGATATTATTGTAGACGGTATCATTGAACAATATAGCCTCTTGTGTCACGATACCCATCAACGAAATAAGATCCTTCTGATTATACTCCCTGATATCGGTGCCATCCAAAATTATAGACCCCGAAGTAACATCATAAAATCTTGGGATAAGGTCTGCCATAGTAGATTTGCCTGCACCTGAAGGTCCGACAAGTGCCACCATTTTTCCCTTTTCAATATTCAGGGAGATATCTTTCAATACTGGTTCACCGGTATAGCTGAAAGAGACATTCCTGAATTCGATATTATTTTTGAACTCTTTAATTTCTATTGGGTTATCACAATTTTTGATAGCAGGTTCAACATCCAGAATTGCAAATATCCTGTTTCCCGACACAAGTCCCCTCTGTACATTTGCGTACGCATTCGCAATCGCTTTCGATGGTTCAAGCACCCTCCAATAAAAAGCGATGTAAACCACGAACTCCGGCAATGTCATACCAAGTTCACCCTTCATCTGAAGCCATCCGCCATAAAAGAGGACCGCAGCCGCTACACTTATCCCCAAAAACTCAGATAGAGGTGATGCCATCTCCTGCCTTGTAAAGATTGATCTGCTTATCCTCTTGTGCTCTTCATTTGTCTTTTCGAAGTTATCTCTTACATATTTCTGGGCATTGAAAGCCTTGATTATCCTTGAGCCGGAGATTGCCTCCTCAAAATGGCTGATGATACGCCCCATCAAAGACTGTGTCTGCACAGCACCTCTCTTGAGTTTCCGCGACACGCCGCCAATCACAAGGGCAGAAATTGGCAGTGTCAACAATGTCATGATTGTGAGCTTGGGTGACATATAGAAGAGTCCGGCCATAAAGCCTATGATCAGAAGAGGCTCCCTGAAGATAATATGAAAACTCGCCGCCACACTGTTCTGGACCTCATTCACATCATTTGAAACGCTCGAAAGGATATCCCCTTTCCTCTGATTATGAAAATAACCTATATGGAGTTTTGTTATCCTGTCGAACAGATCTCTCCTGATCCCCTTCATGATATAGGTCTTCATGTTGACAAGTATCTTCTGCGACAAAAATCTTGTCAAATTTGAAAGAAAAGATGCCCCGATCAATATGAAACATACAAACAAAAGTCCCGCAACAACACTCTTATCTCCGATTATCTTCACAAGATAATACTCAAAAACTCCATAGAAATAATCTATCGTGAACGAGAACTCTGGCAGAACAGCACTTTTGGCCACAGAATCGGCATCAAAGAGGACAGTCAGGAGCGGGTCAATCAAAGCGTAATTCACCACACCGAAGATCACAGAGAATACCGACAGGATGAGATAACCCGGCCAGAATCTGTGATACGGCTTTGCATAAGCCAGAAGTCTTTTGAACGTTTCCACTTTATTCCTCCTTTACTGTCTCAAAATCGACATATTCGCCCATATCCTTCTCTACCACCTTATCCCCATCCTGCGACAAATCTGTCACTATCACATTCCCCTCCTTGGACTCATATCCCCCCTCTTCTGTTGTATATGTTGCAGTCTCTTGCTGCTTCTGAATCTTTCTATTTACCCTTGCCACAAAGAACATCAGCAACAATCTTATAATCAATGAAATGATTATAAAAAACAAAAAGATTGTAAATATAAAACTCAACATTTTCCCGAACTATAATTTTTTCAAATTTCCGGTATGCAAATTAAGCACCACCTTTTTATCCTCAATTGTGGTCACAACCACTTCGCTATTCGATCTTCTCTCAACCTCGGTGTCAGATCTCAGCCTCTTCTTCTTGGTAAAGTCTGCGACGGGGGTTCCATTCTGATTAAGAATAATTGTCTGGTACCCTGTTCTCACTATCCAGAACCTCTTTCCTGACGAAACATACAGTTCCGGCAATGTCTTTATCTTCTCGGACAATACGAGCGGGGTCCATGACTCCACAGCCACACCTTTGATGTCATACATCCCGATAGTGTTATCCTGATGAAGCACCACAATAGTATACTCCTTGGAGTCATTAAAATCGTAAACATCCGGTCCCAACAGCACATCTTTCTGTAGAGAGACAGGATAATTCCTCACCCAACGTCCCAACCTGTCCAACATATACATTTTAGCTCCCGAACAGAAGACCATCTGCAATTTCCCGTTATCGAAATTATCAACCTGCTTGACAGCACCACAAAGAGGTGTTTCAAATGGTATTGTCCATACCCCCTTCTTCTTGTCATCCAGCATTCTAAGCTTATTATTAGGCAACTGCTCCAGATAATTCTTCTTTCCATTTGTAAAATTCTTCACCTCAAACGGCCCTTTGGGAACCTCCACTACAAGATCGTCATATACAGCAATCTCATCACTCTCCTGAACATCTGCCACAGGTGGCTGGGGCAATATGGCAAGTGTTTCTGAAAATATTTCAAACCCGGGGCGAGGTGAGCCACCTTCATTATCCAGATAGAAGTGAAGCAGATTGAAGTTATTCTCCTTGATTCCATTGATAATGGCATCACTGTACTGACTTTTGAAATAGGATGAGAGGGAGTCTGACATTCTGGACAAATTTACGACACCTGACACAAGAGCACCCTGGTTATAAGAGCCCGCTGCAGGGGTCTGGTCCAGATACATCCCTAATGAGAAATAGAGTTCATTCTGGACAGATACAGAAATCTCCTCAACAAGTTTTGTACTTCCTGCTACAAGCCACCCCTTTACAAGTGCAACACTATCGGCAGATTCAGGGGTAAAGAACTTGCCGAAAGCTTCGGTTACAGCCCCTTTATCATATTTGAAATTTGCAGGGTCCTTAACCTTTATGAACACCCCCCTATGATAGCCGTCAGGGAGATTTATCGATGCGACAGCCACCTCCTCCACCTTGACATCATCAAGCCATTCAACGCCATTGGTCCCTTTCTTGATTTTCTTGTTGGCCTCAAGATATGAACGGTAAGCAGAGGAATATCTCTTCATATCACTTACCTTGATTCCGACAACGAATTCAGTATTGAAAGGGATCACCTCATATAGGTCGCTTTTTCCCCCTTTAAATGAAGAGAATACATTTAGGAAACTCTCCTCAGCCTTCTTGCTCACAAACTCCCCCTCAGCCGATATCTTTGTATCGGAACTCCCTATATCAAAAGAGCTCCATGTTGCAAAAGAGGATACAAATTTTGAATATCCCAGGTACTTGGTGTTTACTGCCCCAGAAAAAAACTTTCCGATATTGCTGTTATTGACATGAAGGGCAGATTTTGTATTCGAATGCTCCGCGACTGCAACAAACTCCTTGTCATCAAGAATTGATGTGTTGTTATCCAGGTGCCTGATTGCAGACTCAACAGTCACATGGGATGTACTTGCAATAAAGAAATTATTGTAAAATGAATAACTCACATCTGGAATGACAGCTTTATAGATTGTTGCACCACCATACTTTTTGGTTATAACCCCCTCACACTCTTCTTTCATTACCCCCCTCAAAGCATCCCTCTCCTCTTTGTCTTCTATAGAAAGGACCATGAGAAATGAAACTGTATTCTTTGAAGAATAATGTAGCGAGAGTAGCACCGATGCATCATCAAACTCTTGAGGAATCATCGCAATACCCTTTGCCAGTTCACTTTTCGGATTGACCATCACAGAGAATGAAGATTCAGGGGAGAAATAGAGCCTTCTCAACTCTTCAAGTGTTGCAAATTCATACACCATAACTGCGTCAGAAGGGACTGCTGTAAGGAGATCTGCATCACTGCTTACAATCTCCTGTCCTTCTACATCTTCAGCCACAAAAAGGCGATGGAAAACAAATCCTATCGCCAAAAGCAGCAACAAGGCAAAAGCTGAACAGATTATCACCAGTTTTTTATTCATACTCTACGCAGTTTAACTTGCAAATGTAGCAAAATAAAACAATATGCATAAAAAAGAGGGCGACTTAAATTAGTCACCCTCCAACAAATTTCTATAACTCTCCGTTATTATTTCTCAGAAGCAGCAGGGAACACCTTCAACAATTCAACTTCGAAAAGAAGTGTTGAATTCCCGGGGATATTTCCATAAGAACGGACACCGTAACCCAGGATTGCAGGGATTACAAGCTCTATTTTACCACCCTCATTAACATATGTAAGGCCCTCTGACCAACCTGGAATAACTCCATTAAGAGGGAATTTCACAGGCTCTCCTCTATCATATGAAGAGTCGAAAACAGTACCATCAAGAAGGGTTCCTTTATAGTGTACCTCAACTGTATCAACTGCTGTAGGGGCAACACCTGCCCCCTGATCGATAATTTTGTACTGAAGGCCACTTTCTGTAGTAACAACACCCTCTTTCTCTTTATTTTTCTTCATATACTCAGCACCCTCTGCAAGATTTTTCTCAGCAACATAGTTCTGTCTCTTCATAAGGTAGTCCTGAATAATTACCATAATCTCCTGATCATCAAACCTCATCTCTGACCCCTCAATCATATCATCCATTGCTTTAAGCATCTCGCTTTTGTTCAACTCACCGAAATTTGAGCCTTTGATCATACCACCGAAATATGCACCGATAGCATAACTTACAGAGTCAACTTTTGCCGAAGTTGTACCAGGAATCACATCCCCGGCATTGTACTTTGAAGAGCAAGACGAAAGGATCATTGCCCCCATTAGGCTGATAGCCAAAATTACTTTTAACGATTTCATTTTCAATTTTTTATTTTGTTAATTTTTTCTCTTTTTCTGTTTTGTGCTTTTTACCGCATCTGTTGTCAGCAATATCGCAACAAGTCCTATGATTGCTGCTGTGAATGATGTGACAAGAATTGTTGCTTTACCCAATTTAATGAACTCTTCATTTGTAAATGCCAAAGTATCAACAAAAATTGACATCGTAAATCCTATACCGGCGATAATTCCCAATGCAAATATCTGACCCCATTTTGTCCCTTTTGGCAACTCCGCAATTTTTGCTTTTACAGATATCCAGCTAAAAAGTGTGATTCCGATAGGCTTTCCAAGCAACAATCCGAAAAATATACCCAAAGTGATGGGGGGTACACTCTCCGCATTGACGATACTACCATCAATAGCCACCCCTGCATTTGCCAGAGCGAACAGAGGGATTATAAGGAAGTTTGCAATAGGTGAAAGGAATGACTCAAATCTGTGCATAAGGGGATTTATAGCATCCACCTTCTCATTCATGTCATGAATTACCTCAAGCTGCTTGGGGTTTGCAAAGACCTCTACCTCTGCATTTCCTGCCTCTTTGAACTGCTCCAACAGATGTTTTCCCCTTACATAGAACCTCAACTCATTTATAGTGGTTTTCGATGGGATTGTTATTGCAAGTAGAACACCGGCGATGGTAGCATGGATTCCTGACATATAAACAAAATACCACATCACAACACCAAAAATGAGATATACGAAAGGATTGGTAACCTTTGTCCTGTTGAAAACCATAAGGATTGCAAAGACAGCAAAAGCCAAAAGCAGATAGAAGAAATGGAGTTCATGGCTTGGATAGAAGATTGCAAGGACAATGATTGCACCAAGGTCATCCACAATCGCCAATGCCAGCAAGAAGATTTTCAATGCTGTAGGGCATCTTTTTCCAAGGACAGAGAGGACACCGACAGCAAATGCAATATCTGTAGCCATAGGGATACCCCATCCGTTGGATGTAGGTGTACCGTGGTTGAAGATTATATATATAAGTGCGGGAACCAACATTCCGCCAAGTGCGGCAAAGATTGGAAGTGCTGCCTTCTTTGGGGAAGAGAGCTCTCCAACAAGCATCTCACGCTTAATTTCAAGGCCCACCACAAAGAAAAATATCGCCATCAGGGCATCATTGATCCAGTGGAGGAAAGACATTTCAATTTTGAAATCTCCAAAAGAGATACCCACGTGTGTATCCCACAGATTCTGGATACCGCTCAACGCAGGGACATTGGCACAAATAAGTGCAATAATTGTACAAATAAGTAGGACCAGTCCACCGGATGACTGATTTTTCATAAAAGACTTGAGTAGTCCGGTAATACCATGTGCCTTTTCACTTTCTGGATTCAATTCCATTTTCTCTGTCATATTTCTAACACTAAAAGTACAAAGATACTATTTTTTATTTTTACAGGATACCTTCTCTGATTAAATCGTGTATGTGGACCAGACCTTTATATTCATCCCCATCCATAATCACCACAGATGTGATTTTATATTTTTCCATCAAAGCAAAAGCATCCACTGCGAGGGCATCAATGGAGATTGTTTTGGGATTTGGGTTCATAATGCTGTCTGCACAGGCAGATACCATATCCACCCCTTTTTCGATCATTCTCCTCACATCCCCATCGGTAATTATACCCATCAATCTTTTCTCAGGAGAAAGCACCACGGTAGCTCCAAGTCTATGTGAAGAAATGTTGATAATGGTACGCTGAATACTCTCACTCTTCTCTACCCATGGAGCATTATCCTGATCAAAAACATCTCTCACTCTCATATACAACCTTTTTCCAAGTGCTCCACCCGGATGAACTCTGGCAAAATCGTCAGAGGAGAAGCCCTTCATATAAGATAGTGTCATAGCCAGAGCATCACCGAGGGCAAGATGGACTGTTGTACTCACGGTAGGGGCAAGATTGTTTGGACAAGCCTCCCCATCTACAGGTGCATACAGAAGATAGTCACACCCTTTGGCAAGAGAGGAGTTCATGTTGGATACCATCCCTACCACCTTAACCCCCATATTTTTCAGAAGAGGGAGGATATTTTTGATCTCCTGCGAATTTCCACTCTTGGAGATAAGCATCACCACATCATCTCTATCCACCATCCCCAGATCACCGTGTGCAGCATCTGCAGCGTGCATAAAAACCGCCTTTGTCCCTGTAGAATTCAGTGTCGCCACAATTTTTGCAGCAATGATGGCACTCTTTCCCACACCTGAAACCACCAATCTTCCATTACACTCACCTATCAGCTCCACCACATCGAGAAAATCATCATTTATCGACCCAGAGAGCTTCTTTAAGGCTTCCGCTTCTTTTTCAACAACTTCCATTGCAACCTTCGCCAGGGTATATCGATTATTTTTCATTATTCAAAAAAATTTTTTCCTATTATTCAAAATAATTGGTATTTTAGAGGGCACAAAGGTAATAAATTATGGAGATTAGTTCTGCTGAATTACAAATTAAGTTAAAAGAGTTCTTTGGTTTTGACTCTTTTAAGGGTGAACAGGAAGAGATTATAAAGAACCTTGTAAACGGTCACGACACATTTGTCCTTATGCCCACAGGGGGGGGTAAATCTCTTTGCTACCAGCTCCCAGCACTTGTCCTTCCAGGAACAGCAATTGTAATCTCTCCTCTGATTGCATTGATGAAAAACCAGGTAGATGCAATCCGAGGCTTTGTTGCCAACAAAAACAAAGAGGGGGTAGCACATTTCCTCAACTCATCACTGAACAAAAGTCAGATACAGGAGGTAAAAGATGATCTCCTGTCAGGTGTTACCAAGCTCCTTTATGTAGCCCCTGAGTCCCTTACCAAAGATGAGAACATCCTACTTCTCAAACAGCTGAAGATATCTTTCTACGCAATAGATGAGGCCCACTGTATCTCTGAATGGGGTCACGACTTCAGACCAGAGTACAGAAGAATCAGAAGCATCGTAGAAGAGATTGGAGTTGCACCTATTATTGCGCTCACTGCAACTGCAACCCCTAAAGTCCAGTCCGACATCCAGAAGAACCTCTCAATGCAAAATGCTTCGGTATTCAAAGACTCCTTCAACAGGAAAAATCTATACTACGAAGTACGTGACAAGACCAATGTAAAGAGGGAAATAATAAAATTCATCAAGAACAACAGTGGGAAATCGGGCATTATCTACTGCCTCAGCAGAAAAAAGGTGGAAGAGATGGCAGAGTTTCTCAATGTTAACGGGATCAAGGCACTCCCCTACCACGCAGGTATGGATGCTTCCACCAGAGCTAAGAATCAGGATGCGTTTCTGATGGAAGAGGTCGATGTAATTGTAGCAACTATCGCCTTCGGGATGGGCATTGACAAGCCCGATGTACGCTTTGTGATACACTACGATATCCCCAAAAGCCTTGAGGGGTACTACCAGGAGACAGGGCGTGCAGGGAGAGATGGCAAAGAGGGGCAATGTATCGCATTCTACAGTTATAAAGATATACAGAAACTTGAAAAGTTCATGCAGGGGAAACCTGTATCGGAGCAGGAAATCGGCAAACAGCTCCTTCTCGAGACAGTTACCTATGCAGAATCTAACAGATGCCGCAGGAAAATCATCCTCAACTATTTTGGAGAGGAGTACCATGAAGAGAATTGTGGGAATTGCGACAACTGTCTCCACCCTAAGAAGATGTTCAACGGTCAGGAGGAGATGCTTATCGTTATCGAGCTTGTAAAATCAATGAAAGAGCTCTTCAAAGCGGAACATCTTGCCAACATTCTCGCCGGAGTGAGCAACTCGCTCATAAAGTCATATGAGCACCACAAACACGAACTTTACGGAATCGGCAAAGACAAAGGTGCCCGTTTCTGGCTTGCTGTTATCAGACAAGGCATTATTCTTCACCTGCTGGACAAAGAGGTAGAACAATACGGATTGATATTTGTCACACAAGAGGGAGAAGAGTTCTTCAGAAACCCATATCAGATCATGCTGACCGAGGACAGAGAGTTCACCGATGGGGATGAAGACGATGAAGATGATGAAGTTATCATCGGAAATAGCAAAAATGCCGCTACAGGTGGGGCTGATCCTGTTCTTTTTGCCATGCTTAAAGATGTCCGCCACTCACTCTCCAAGAGGCTCAATCTCCCCCCGTTTGTAATTTTTACCGACCCCTCGCTTGAAGATATGTCACTTCAGTACCCTATCACAGTGGATGAGTTAAAAAATTGTCAGGGAGTAGGAGAAGGTAAAGCGAAGAAATATGGGAAAGAGTTCCTTGCTCTGATTGAGAAGTATGTTGAAGAAAACGAGATTGACAGACCCAACGATATAGTAATCAAATCAGTAGTAAACAAATCTGCCAACAAGGTATATATTGTCCAAAGCATTGACAGGAAGATCCCACTTGAAGACATTGCTGACACCAAGAAACTCGACATGCTGGAGTTGATTGAAGAGATAGAGACTATAGTCCATTCGGGGACAAAGATCAATATCGACTACTACCTCCGCCAAGCCATAGATGAAGACAAAATTGATGACATCTACGAGTATTTCAGACACGAGGCAACTTCTGACTCTGTACTTGAGGCGATGAAAGAGCTTGGACCAGATTATAGTGAAGAAGAGGTCAGACTTGTAAGGATCAAGTTCATGTCAGAACTTGCCAACTGACAATTCACTGCAAAATAAAAGGCAGGTTACCTTTTGAAATAGGTAATCTGCCTTTTTGCATATCTCCTTGAATTTCTCTTTATCAGATCCTTCGCCACATCCAGCGAATGTTTTCCATCAAAGTAATCAAAAATCTCCTTATACCCCACAGTCTGAAGAGCTGGCATATGCCGGTAGTGCATCAACCCCTCCACCTCTTGTACAAGTCCTGCATCAAACATCATATCGACCCTCCTGTTTATTTTGTCATACAACTCCTCTCGAGGTAGCGACATCACAATCTTGTTTATCTTGAACGGTCTCTCCTTGATCTTGTTTGACTTGAAAGAAGAGAACTTCCTCCCGGTCATCAGATTAACCTCAAGGGCCCTGACAACCCTTTGTCTGTTTGCTATATCAATATCGTAATAGGATTCGGGATCAAGCTTTTTAAGTTCCATTCTCAAAGACTCAAGCCCCTCTGTCTCAAGCCGGTGCATCAGTGTATTTCTCAATTCAATATCTGCGGGGGGGAAATCATCAAGTCCATAACACAACGCATCCACATACAATCCCGATCCACCGACCACAATCAGCCTGTCGTGGGACTTAAAAAGTTCGTTTATGAGTTCAAGGGCCTCAAGTTCATATTTTCCTGCCGTATAGTACTGGGAGACAGAGTGCGAGAATATAAAGTAGTGCCTGACTGCGGCCAATTGTTCCTGGGAGGGGGGTGCAGTCCCTATCCGCATCTCTTTATAAATTTGACGCGAATCGCATGAGATTATGGGAGAACCATACTCCTTGGCAAGACCGATACTGTAATCTGTCTTACCCACTGCAGTAGGTCCGACTATGACTGTCAGCTCCTTTCCCATATTTTAATACTCCTGAGAATCTCCTTCAAATTCATCCACTACACCATCAGCCGAGAACTCATCCACCTCATCAAAAGAGCCAAAATCATCATATTCAGCAGAGAACTGGTCCGGATTTCTCCCCTTTTCCACCAACAGACGGGGATATGATTCCTTGATAAGGAACTCAGATTCCGAAACAAATGTCAAAATTATATATAGGTTCTGTTGCAGATTATATACATAATGTAGTGCAACTTCACCGCGAGAGAGTGTTTTCTCAAGTGAGACTCTATCCATCGAACCGTCCCCCAGATCAAAAAGTCCATATTTTCTCAAAACCACGCCATCCTCATCTACCCCTTTGAACAAAACCATCTGGTCAGGGGAAAAGCCGAGGTCATTTTGAAGAAACTCATGGAGTTTGAAGAGGCTTGTCTCCCCTTTTATATCATACTCCCTCAAAAAAGATTTGTGTTTGGGAAGTGTTGCTCTATACTTATAAACCATAACAAATAATATTATTCATATCCATATAATCAAAGATACGCTTTTTTTTGAAAAAGGAGTCCACATTCTATAAAAATATAGTTCAAAAAACATATCTTTGTACTCTGAAATGGAAATTAAATATTCTGATTGTTATAAAAGCATTTCAGCCCCCTCAAAAGGCATCTACAAGGATAAGGGGAGTAAATTTCTGTCATTCGCATTTCCCGTAGAGAGTGAAACAGAGATAAAAGAACACATTTCCAGAATCAAGAAAGAATTTTTCGATGCAAGGCACCATTGCTACGCATACAGACTCGGCTACAAAGGGGAGATATGGCGGGCAAATGATGACGGAGAGCCATCGTCAACAGCAGGTCGGCCAATATATGGTCAGATTCTGTCAAATGAACTGAGCGACATTCTCATTGTTGTGGTCAGATACTTTGGAGGGATCAAGCTTGGAGTTCCGGGGCTGATCAAAGCGTACAAAAGCGCAACTTCTGATGTATTGCTCAATTCTGAAATAATAGAAAAAATAGCATCTGAAGGGTACACAATCCGTTTCGGATATGAGAGGATGAATGACGTAATGAAAATCATCAAAGATTTTAACCTCTCCCCCAACAGACAACAGTTTGACAATATGTGCGAAATTGACACCAGAGTAAGACTTAGAGATGAAGAGAAATTTGTCGAATGCGTCACAAAGATTGCCGAACTCCAGAAAACTTGTTACGAAACTGAAGAAAAAGAATAAATAAAACATAAAACAATGCCGAAGAGTCTTATTTCCATCCACGATTTTACAAAAGAAGAGATGCTCCACATTCTGGACGTCGCACAGGAATTCGAAAAGAACAAAGTGCAGACCATTCTGCACGACAAAATCATAGCGACCCTCTTCTTTGAACCATCGACCCGCACCCGCTTGAGTTTTGAAACTGCGTCCAACAGGCTTGGGGCCAGGGTTATCGGATTTTCAGATGCAGGTAACACCAGTGTAAGCAAAGGTGAGACATTGAAAGACACCATCAAAATGGTATCCAATTACGTCGACCTGATCGTAATGAGGCACCCACTTGAGGGTGCTGCAAGATATGCCTCTGAAGTTGCTTCTGTTCCTGTTATCAATGCAGGAGACGGAGCCAATCAGCACCCTTCACAGACAATGCTTGACCTCTACACCATCAAGCAGACCCAGGGAAGGCTTAATGATATAAAAATAAATATGGTGGGAGACTTGAAATATGGCAGGACAGTCCACTCTCTCCTACAGGCAATGTCCCATTTCAACCCTCATTTTACATTCACTGCACCAGATGAGCTTATGATGCCTCAGGAGTACAAGGACTTCCTTGACACCAAAGGGATACCATACACAGAAACTCGCGAACTTGAGGGGAACATCAACGACTGTGATATTCTCTATATGACCCGTGTCCAGCAGGAAAGATTCACAGACCCTATGGAGTATGAGAAGGTAAAAAACATATACAATCTCAATGCATCTATGCTTTCAGGGGCAAAAGAGAACATGAAAATTCTCCACCCCCTTCCCCGCGTCACAGAGATTGCACAGGATGTGGATGAAACAAAACACGCATACTATTTCAAACAGGCAGAAAACGGCGTGTATGTCAGAATGGCAATTATAGCTTACCTTCTCGGATACAAATAATAACAGACACAATCAGACAACAAATATGGAAAAAGGTGGAAAAGAATTGAAAGTCAGCGCAATCAAAAACGGCACTGTACTAGATCATATCCCTGCAAACCAACTTTTCAAAGTAATCTCTATCCTTGGACTGAAAAGTTGCAACAACCAGATCACATTCGGGATGAACCTCGACAGCAAGCTGTTGGGGAAGAAAGCCATCATAAAAGTCTCTGACAGATTTTTTGAAGAGACAGAGATCAATAAGGTGGCCCTTGTAGCCCCTGAGGCAAAAATAAACATCATCAGGGAATTCGAAGTTATAGAGAAAAAAGTGCTTAAAGTACCTGAAGAGATTGTCGGCATCGTCAAGTGTGCAAATCCCAAATGCATCACCAATCACCAGCCGATAACCACAAAATTCAGGACAAAATACGAAGAAGGAGTTCTCAAGCTCCATTGCCACTACTGCGAAAAGGATACAAGTTCAGAGAACATGAAAATTATAACTGAAGGTTAATACACTATATGAAGAGAATTTTATTTCTGCTATTGACAGCAGCCCTCCTGATCTCTTGCGACAGGAATATAGTCTCATACGACCAGTACAATGTTGCCTTACTGATAAACGAAGGGAATGACGGAAATCTCAATATCACCGGATTCAATGAGGATGATATGGTTTATGAAGATTACTCACTCAGAGAATCCAACGACACCCCTTTAGAAGGGGAACTGCAAGGGATCTTCATTGATGACAGCAGTGTCGGTTTTCTCCTCACATCAGACCCCGATGCATTGGCTACAGTATCGCTAAGCCAATTCAAGATTATGGAGAAAAGCATACTGTTCGATCTTCAGAGACCTACTGCATACTGCTTTGCAAGCTCAAATCTTTATATCCTCAATAGAGGTGAACACCCTGCAGACACATCGTTTGTCAGTGTATACAGCACTAACGGTTATAAATTTGTAACCAAGATTGACAACATCAACCAAGGTGGAAATGCAATATATGTTGACAGACTCTTCACCTACATAGGGGGGAAAAACGGGATAGAGATGTATGGTAACACCTCCCGCACCCTCGATTACACCATAGAAGCCCCTGCCGAAGTGATGGAATTTATCCCCACTATGAGCAATTCCATCATTGTATCATTAAAAGATTACGGAGTTGGGATCTTTGACACAAATTCCAGAAAGTTCAAAAAGATCATAGAGGTTCCTGTGGGCCCCAAGGGGAGAATCGTATATGGGACAAGCAATACTACACTACTTACATACAGTGGGGACAATGTCTATCTTGTGGATCTTGAAAGTGAAACTTACACAACTTTCCACAAAGGGTTCCAGATTAGCGGTGTAGGGAGATCTTCGAACACAAAAAGGGTCTATGTTTCAGAATATAAAGGTGACACCATGGTCATCCTTGACAGTAAAGGGAACGAGATCGAAAGATTATGTAAAAATCAGACAGGGGATTACTCTTATATTTTCAGCACAAGGGTCATAGAGACTCCGGTAGAGTAAAATCTCACTGACATGCAATAAAAAAATAGCGACTGCCGTAAAGTGATGTGACCCCCAAAAGTTGGACGGTTTAACATTATTAAGAGGCGCTCTTAGATTGGAATAAAGCTCGGTATTGTACCGGGCTTTTTCCATTTAGCCTCAGTTTGATTCTATCATTATTGTAGTAGTGTATATACTTAACCAGTTCCTTAGCGAACTGCTCTACGCTGTCCCACTCCTGCAAATATAGTAACTCTGACTTCATAAGTCCAAAGAAGTTCTCCATCATCGCATTGTCCAGACAATTGCCTTTACGAGACATACTTTGCACTATTTCTTTGTCTTTCAATGCTTTCTGATATCTCAAGTGCTGATATTGCCATCCTTGATCAGAGTGCAGAATCAGTCCTTTGGGTATATCTGTTTTCTTGAACGCCTTATCCAGCATCTTCATTGCCATCTTTAGGTCAGGATGGTATGAGATAGTGTAGGATATAATCTCTCCATTGAACATGTCCAAGATAGGGGAAAGATATATCTTTTTATCTTTTATCTTGACTTCAGTAACGTCAGTGGTCCATTTCTGGTTGGGAGCAGTTGCGATAAAGTCCCTATCTATGACGTTAGGAGCAATCTTGCCTATCTCGCCTTTATATGACTTATATTTAGCCTTCTTTCTCTTTCCATACAGACTCATCTGCGCCATAAGTTTCTGTACGGTCTTATGGTTAAGAGTTATACCATCATTACGCAGTTGAGATGTTATTCTTCGGTATCCGTAGCGTCCTTTATGATGGTCATATATCTTACGGATTGCAGTCCTGGCATCATCATAACCATCAGGTTCTGATAGTCTTTTCGTATGATAATAGAATGTTGCCCTATCCATCCCTGTCTTCTCGAGAAGGATCTCGAGATTATGTTCCTGCCTTAGTTCTTGGATGGCTTCCGCCCAATCTCTCTGAGATGGGCTTCTCTTGCTTCTACTAAGGCTTTCACTTTTTTTAACAGAGCGTTCTCAGCCCTCAGACACTCATTCTCGTATCTGAGACGTTCCAGCTCTGTCATCTCTTCAGGTTTCTTTTTCCTTGGTCTTCCCATATCATTCTTTGG
>JAZOBN010000004.1:0-9915 GCA_045595965.1 Candidatus Coprenecus sp. | reverse complement strand
TATTAAATATTTATTGTTTTTTATTATAGGGTGTTGAAATAGTTGATAACTATTTTATCGACACAAATTAACAAATTTTTCACATCTAAACCAAATCTCACCATATTATATTTTATTATATATCAATAAATTATAAAAATGATTAAAATAATTGTCAATAACTTTAAGGTATTATAAACAACAGCTTATTGTTGAAAACCACCATAAAAACTCCCTTAGAAAAAATAAAACAAAAATTATAACTTCTCTAAAATTCATTCATATATACAAAGTTTCCGTTTCTTAAAATTTACTTTATAAAAATTATTAACACCATTATTGAGGAGTTATTAACAATCATTGATAAAAAATTTATCTTTGCACCTCTATATATAGGAGTATGGATAGAAAGGGTATTCTTGGTAAACAAAATATAAAAGAACTTTCTGCTTGTCTTAAGGATGATTCTGTAAAGAATATAGCATTGAAAGGGTTGTTTTCTTCTGCAAAATCTTTTGCTCTATCCTCTAGTATATCAAGTGGTGTCCATATTGTTGTCCTTAATAAGAGGGAGGAGGCTGCAGGATGTGTTAATGACCTATATAATCTTATAGGCGAAGATAGGGTTTTCTTTTTCCCGTTTTCTAAAGATTTTTCAACAAAGGTTCAACGTACTGCTGCTATTGGGGCTGTGAATGATTATAAGAATGGGAAATTTCCCCATCCTTATATTGTTCTGGTGGCATATAAAGACTCTTTTGATCAGGGGGTATTACAGGAGACCCAATTGAACAACAGTATTATAAGTTTGAAGGTTGGAGAGAGTATCTCACATGAGTTTTTCAAAGAACTATTGTTTTCATCCGGTTTTACCAAGTGTGACTTTGTATCAATGCCTGGTGAATTTGCTATCAGGGGGGGATTGATAGATGTCTACTCTTATGGGGATAATCAACCATACCGAATAGAGTTTTTTGGAGATGAGGTGGAGAGTATCAAGGCGTTTGATGCCAATTCACAAAGGTCTACATCTGAGGTGGAGAGTCTTGATATTTATCCCAACATCTCCTCTTCCCTTGAGAATTCAGATGTTGTCCCTGTCCTGGATTTTATCCCTAAGGAGAGTTGTGTATGGTTGATGGATATTGAAAAGAGTGAGGACTATAAGAGTTGTCACAAACATATATATGTCTCTTCAATACTGAATAAGAATTTTGAAGCAGATAGGGAAATTGTTTTCCACACCTCTCCACAACCCTCATTCAATAAGCAATTTGAAATACTCGCCGATGATATAAGGTTAAAGAGGGAAGAGGGGTACAATGTTTATATATTGAGTGAGAGTATTTCCCAGATAGAGAGGTTGAAAAGTATTTTTTCGACGCATAATCTTGTTTTGAATTATGAGTCATTTACTATTCAGGAGGGATTTATTGATAACGATACCAAAATATGTCTCTATACCGACCACCAGATTTTTGAGAGGTACAGAAGGTTGAGGTTAAAAAGATCTGTGGAGAGGAGTGAGAGGATCACATTAAATGATCTTAACTCTTTTCATGAGGGGGATTATGTAGTCCATATTGATCATGGAGTGGGGAGATTTGGTGGACTTGTAAAAAATGTGGTGAATGGCAAGGTGCAAGAGGCTATTAAACTGATATATAGGGATAATGATGTATTGTTTGTATCAATACATGGTCTCCATAGGATATCCAAGTACAAATCGGCGGATGCTGCTCCACCAAAAGTTCATAAACTGGGGACAGGTACATGGCAAAAACTGAAGAGCCAGACCAAATCCAAAGTTAAGGATATTGCTGAAGATCTGATCCGTCTTTATGCCCAGAGAAGGGTTGCTGAAGGGTTTGCATTTTCTCCAGATTCATATCTCCAGAAAGAGCTTGAGTCATCATTTATTTATGAGGAGACTCCGGATCAATTGAAAGCACTCAAGGCAATAAAGGAGGATATGGAGAAAAAATATCCTATGGACAGACTTGTGTGCGGAGATGTCGGGTTTGGAAAAACAGAGGTTGCTGTCCGGGCTGCATTCAAAGCGGTGGCAGATAGTAAACAGGTGGCAGTTCTTGTCCCTACTACCATCCTTGCACTTCAGCACTACAACACTTTCCTGGAGAGGTTGAAAAATCTCCCTTGCAATATAGATTATATAAGTAGACTTAGAACTGCAAAAGAGGTAAAAGATATTTCTGAAAGGTTGAAGAGTGGAAAGATTGATATACTTATAGGTACCCACCGTCTTTTAAACAAAGAGGTTGTTTTTAAGGATCTCGGATTGCTGATTATAGACGAAGAGCAGAAATTTGGTGTTGCAGCAAAAGAGAGGTTGAGGCAGTTGAAACTCTCTGTTGATACATTGACCCTTTCGGCAACCCCTATTCCACGCACACTTCAGTTCTCCCTCCTCGGTGCCAGAGACCTCTCCATTATCAATACACCTCCACCAAACAGGATTCCTGTGCAGACCGAAATTATAGATTTCAATGAAGAGGTGATAAGGGATATACTTATAAATGAACTGGAGAGGGGTGGTCAAATCTTCTTTGTCCACAATAAAATAGAGGATATACTTGGAATAGAGGATATTATAAGACGTATTTGTCCAGGTATAAAGACTTGTGTTGCTCATGGAAGGATGGAGGCGGCAGAGATAGAGAAGAGGGTGCTCAATTTTATGTCGGGGGATTATGATGTACTTATATCAACCACTATTGTGGAGAATGGAATCGATATACCGAATGCAAATACTATAATAATCAATCAGGCACAAAACTTTGGATTGAGTGACCTTCATCAGTTGAGGGGGAGGGTTGGGCGTTCCAACAGGAAAGCCTATTGTTATCTGATTGTTCCTCCTATGGTCTCTGTATCAGATGATGCAAGGAGGAGACTAAATGCTATAGAGGCATTTTCAGACCTTGGGAGCGGTTTCAATATTGCAATGCAGGATCTCGATATAAGGGGGATGGGAAATATGCTTGGCGCAGAGCAGAGCGGTTATATTGCAGATATGGGTTTTGAGACATATCAGAGGATTCTGGCAGAGGCTTTTGATGAGATCAAGCAGACACATAGTGAGTATCAGAATGTGGAGGAGGAGAATATGGAGTATGTGAGCGATTGCTCGATAGATACCGATATGCAGCTCCTGATTCCGGACAGTTATGTAAATGTTCAGGCTGAAAAGATAAGACTCTATAAGGATCTTGACAATCTTACAGACGAAGATGATTTGGAAAGATTCCTTACCGATCTGAAAGACAGGTTCGGCCCTGTCCCCCCGGAGGTCAAGGAGTTGAGCTTTGTGGTAAGATTGAGAAAAGTTGCCAAGGAGAGGGGTTTTGAGAAAATTGTACTTAAAAACGAGAAACTGGTTGCATATTTTGTTTCAAACCAGATGTCCCCTTTTTATAAGTCGAAAACTTTCGCCGACATCATCCATTTTATACAAAACAAACCTGGCAGCAGATATACTTTGAAAGAGCAGAATGAAAAACTCTACCTTACCGTCAATAATGTCAGGACTATTGAGGGGGCTTATAATCTGATCAAAAATATAAACTGATATGGCAAATCTACTTGTTGACATAGGAAATACTTCTGTCAAAATCGCTCTATCCGCAGGAGATGAGATAAAAGATATGTGCAGATGTGCAGTGGAGGAACTTTTGAAAAAGATAGAGGAGATTTTCAAACTATACGGCATGTTCCATGTTGTTGCGATTTCAGATGTGAGGGGGATGGAGGAAGAGTTTTATATCGAAGTTTCCAGATACGGGGAGAAGGTTGTCCGTGTGGGTGAAGGGGTAAAACTTCCTATAAGGAATTGTTATTCAACACCACAAACATTGGGGGCAGACCGTCTCTGTGCCGCAGTAGGGGCGAGTGTCCTGTATCCGGGAAAAGATTGTGTGATTGTAGACTTCGGAACAGCAATTACATACGATTTCATAACAGCTGACGGGAGATTTTTAGGGGGTAATATCTCCCTTGGACTTCAAACAAGGTTTAAGGCTATCAACCATTTTACCAAAAAGTTACCTTTATTGGAAACACCTGATAATGTGAGTGATATAGGTGACTGTACCAAAGGTGCGATAGAGTCTGGAATTGTTTTAGGCACAATCTTTGAGGTTGAGGGATATATAAAGAAATATCCACATCATACCTTTGTATTTACAGGGGGTGATGCAATTTTTTTTGCCGAAAAAGTTAAAAGTGCGATATTTGTAGTTTGTAACCTAGTAATGGTGGGTCTATCCCATATAGCAAAAACAAATGCAGTTTAAGAATTCAATAAGATTATTTGTTCTGACTTTGTCACTGTTCTGTGTGTTTCAATCTAATGCGCAGACTACTGATGCGTTAGGTACATTCTCTCCATATTCAATGTTGGGTATAGGTGAGATTGAGAAACAGGGAACTGCATTCAACTATGGTATGGCGGGGATAGGTATTGCGGTAAGGGATCATGGTTATATCAATTATGTGAACCCTGCAGCAATTACAGCAAGGGACACTTTGTCATTCATGCTCGATTTTGGTATCACTGAGAAGAACCATTACAACACCGATTATAAAGTGAAGTCTGCATATAATGTTTTCAATATGCACAACGTCGCTTTTACAGCACCAATTTATGGAAAATCTGCTTTCATTATCGGTGTATCTCCATTCAGCAATACTGGTTATAAGTTCGAGTCTGTAGAGACAAATGATGAAATAGTTGCACAACTGGGTGATATAAGATATAGAAAATATGGTACAGGGAGCATAAACCAGTTGTTTATGGGTGCGGCTGTAACATTGGCCAAAAACCTTTCAATAGGTGCTGAGGCTCTCTATTTCTTCGGGACAATGGACAGACATAGTGATGTGCTGTTCAACACCATGACCAACCACAACTCCATCTATACCGGATGGGAATACAAGATAAGCAGTTTCTCCGGGAAATTTGGTATCCAGTATGCCCAGCCGTTGAGAAAAACAAGGTCACTTCTTACTGTAGGTGCCACATACAGATTGGGAACCAGTCTCAAAGGGGATTATGTAAGATACGCTTATACAAGTGTAGGTGATCAGAAAGATACTGTCTTTTACAATACTCAAGGGAGGGCACCTCTTAAAATTGCTGATGAGATCGGTGTCGGTGTATCATATAGACATAAAGGCAAATGGTTGTTGGGATTTGATTATATAAGACAGGACTGGACCAAGAGTGATTTTGCCGTCAATGATGCGGCAAGATTTGAACCGATGGTAAGCCAGTCATACAGATTGGGATTTGAATTGGTTCCAAACAAATATGATATCAGATATTATCATAAGAGAATGGCCTATAGATTAGGAGCCTATTATGATCAGTCATATATAAGTTTCAACGGGAAGCAGGTGGACTCTTTTGGATTGACGTTCGGAACCTCTCTCCCTATCTACAAATGGTACAATGCAGTGAGTGTAGCTGTGGATATGGGACAAAGGGGTATGAAGAGAGAGCAGCTTGTAAGGGAGAGATATATAAACTTCATTGTCAATATCAACCTGCATGATATCTGGTTTGTCAAGTTCAGATACGACTAAAAATATAGTAATTATTAAATAAAAGCTTTTATGAAAAAATTTACACTTCTTTTAACTTTTGCACTGGTTGCGTTGATGAGTTCAACCAACTTGTCTGCTCAAAGTAAGTATGGTGCAGATAGTGCCGAATGTATCAAATATCTTTCATTCTACCTTGATTATATGAAACAAGGAAATTTGGATGAAGCAGATCCTCTATGGCAAAAAGCAATTTCATACTGCCCCCCTACTGCGAGCCAGAACATGTTGCTTGACGGTATGAAGATTCTTAGAAAGAAAATCAACAAATTCAAAAGTAATCCTATAAGAAGGGAGGCTCTTGTGGACTCTCTGATGATGCTTCACGAGATGAGAATCAATACATATCCAAAATATAAAGTAACTGCTATCAACAACAAAGCTGTGGATATGATAACATTTATGCCTAAAGGGAGTGAGGAAAAAATCATGGCAGCAATGGAGGAGGCTATGGATGTGGCTAAAGGGAAAACCAACCTTACCATCCCTGTAAGATATATGAGTTATGCCAACGATATGTATAAAGCTGGCTCTATGAGTGCAGAAGAGGTTATGGCTGCATATAACAAGGCTTATGCAACTGCAGAACTTATCGAAGCTGCAAAACCTTCACAAGCTATTACTGACGCTAAAAAAGATATCGAGAATCTCCTTATGATCAGCGGTGTTGCAAGTTGTGAAAACCTTGTTGAAATGTTTACTCCACGTTACGAGGCAAATCCTGAAGACAGATATATGTTGGGCAACTTGATGAACATGTTCTATGCATCTGAATGTACTGATGAAGATTTGTTTGTAAAAGCAGTGGAATCATTGCACAAACTGGAACCTTCACACAAATCTGCATACATGCTTTATCAACTTCACTCACAGAGATCAAATGTAGAAACTGCTCTTTCATACATGGATGAGGCTATCACATACTGTGCAGACACTCTTAACGATGTAGCTGCGGGATACTGCTTCGAGCTCGCTAACTACTCTTTCAGATCTGCAGGCAGACATGCTTCTGCAGTTGAGGCTGCTAAAAAAGCTGTTCTATACGACCCTCAGTTCCAGGGTAGAGCTTACTATTTGATCGGAACCATCTGGGCTTCACAAAAAGTTGAAGGTAACGATATCGAAAGGAGAGCACCTTATTGGGTTGCAGTTGACTATTTGACAAAAGCTAAAAATGCTGATGAGAACCTTGCAGAGGATGCAAATGCATTGATCAGCAACTATCGCAAATATTTCCCTCAGAAGTCTGAAGCTTTTATGCACGACCTTCTTGATGGTGCTTCTTACACTGTAAGATGCAACGGTATGGTAGAGAGCACAAAAGTTAGAACTCAAGAGTAATTTATGATCGGTTCGCGCCGACATATCATAACAGCAAGAATGGTAGCAATTGTTTTTACAGTTGCTACCATTGCTGTTTCGTGTAAGAACAAGATTGCTCAGACAGACTTTATCGATCTGGAGTCATCCCCCACACAGGTTGTGGACAATATGGTGGTGGTCCAGACAAAGGATGGTCTGATGGAGATGCGGATGGAGTCTCCAAGAATGGAGAGGTATGAGAAGTCAAACAAGGAATCATACGAACTTTTCCCCAAAGGATTCAGTGTCTTTGGGTATAACGAAGAGGGTTTGCTGGAGACTACCATCATAGCCAATGAGGCAAAACACACAATTGGTTCGAAAAATGAGGAGTGGGCTGCGTACGGAGATGTTGTTATAAAAAATCTCATAAAAGGGGAGAAGATGGAGACCGATACCATTTTCTGGGACCAGTCAGAAAAAAAGATCTATACCCACTGTTATGTCAAACTCACATCACCTGATGGGATGACCCAGGGGGTGGGGATGGAGTCTGATGAGATGGCAAGGAATGCATATCTTTTGTCTCCGTTTGACAGTTATGGCCTGATTTCCAACGACAGCACATCAGTTTCTTATGTAGATTCTGCAAACTTTATAGGTCCTTTGGTGCGTAGGTAAAAATAAATTATTATCTTCGCGACTTATTTGAATAATTGTGTAAAATTTAATATAAAGAACTAAAAATGGCAGTTTTAGAGAAAATTCGTGTCAAATTGGGAGTGCTTATAACAGTCCTTATCGCTGTTGCGCTTCTATCTTTTATCATCGATCCAAGCACTTTGGAGATGACACTACGCTCCTTTTCATCAAAATATGATGTGGGCAAAATTGATGGCAAATCTGTAGGTTATGAAGAATTCCAACAGAGAGTAGATACTTTCAAGAATATCTACACTCTTACTTCTGGTTCACAATCGGTATCAGAAGAGGTGATGGAGCAACTTTATGAAAGTGCATGGCACGATTTGCAAAATGAAATTCTTATCCTTCCACAAATCAAGAAATCTGGAATCAATGTCGGTGAGGAAGAGTTGATCGACCTTACTCAAGGAAAAGAAATTTCACCTGTAATCGCTAATGAGCCTGTTTTTCTAGACGCAGAAGGTAATTTCAGCAGAACCCAGTTGTTGAACTTCATCCAGGCTATTTCTCAGGACCAGTCAGGAAATCTTGCAACATATTGGAATTTCCTGGAGAAAAACATTATCGACCAGCAGTATTTCACAAAATACAACTCTTTGCTTTCGGGAAGTAACTTCCTCAATCCAGTAGAGGTGAGGAGAAATGTTGAGGACAACAATGTCACTTCAAATGTTGATTTTGTGGTTGTTCCTTTCGGCTTTGATATGGATACTACAATCACAGTAACCAATGCAGAGGTTAAAGAGTACTACAACAACCATAAAGAGGATTTCAAACAAACTGCATCAAGAGATATCGAGTTCGTTGCTTATGAAGTTGTCCCTTCAGAGAAAGATATTGAAATGGCAAAAGAGAGCATCAACAAAGTGTATGGTCAATTTGTTGAGGCTGAAAACTTGAAAATCTTCCTGGCTCACAACTCAGATACCCCTCTACAGAACTACTACTACAAAGAGGGTGAATTGGAAGCAAACTATCCTGAACTTGAGAAATTTGTATTCCAGACAAAGAAACCTGTAGCCCTTGAACCATTCCAGAGTGATGATATGTTCATTGCTGCAAGAATTGCTGATACCAAAGTTATGTCAGATTCTGCATATGTTCAGCACATCCTTCTTTCGGCAAATGACCAGGAGAGAGCAGACAGCATCATCAGAGTCCTTAACAAAGGTGGCAATTTCTCTGAATTGGCAGCACAGTTCTCACTTGATCAGAACCCTAACGTAGTGAATCCTGGTGATATCGGATGGATGACTCAGGCACAGATGATTCCAGGTATGGAGAGCGTTTTGACAATGGCTCCTGGCAAACTTCACAAGCTTACTACCGATTATGGTGTTCATATCGTGAAAGTGGCTCAAAGAACCAAACCTGTTAAGAAAGTCCAGCTTGCCCTTTTGACCAAAGAGATTATAGCAAGCGAAGAGACTTATCAAATCTTTTACGGCCAGGCAAACAACCTTGCATCACGCTCAGAGGGTAAGATTGAGAAATTCAATCAGATCGTTGATGAAGAGAAACTCCCTGTAGTTCCTGCCTACAACGTAGTTGAAGGTTCTAAACAAATCTCAAAATATCAGAATGTGAAAGAGGTTTCAAGATGGATATACGAGGCAAAAGAGGGAGATGTTTCACCTATCATCACTGTTGACAACAAATACTTCTTCGTAGTAGCTGTAACAGCAGTACGTGAAAGCGGTTATGCACCTTTGAAATCTATCCAGTCACAGCTTGTAAGTCTTATTACTACCGAGAAGAAGGCTGAAAAGATGACTCAGGAGGTGGCTTCCAAGATTGAAGGTCTTGCATCAATGGAGCAGATTGCTGAAGCTCTTAACACTACAGTAACTTCAAGAAATGATGTTGCATTCGGAGCATTGAGTTCTCAATCATTCGATCCTATCCTTGTAGGTGCCATCGCAGGTGCTAAAGAGGGTGCTATCGTGGGTCCTGTTCAGGGTAATGTAGGCGTTTATGTGTTGAAAGTTAACGGTCGTGAGACAGGTGCTTTCTATACAGATGATGACGCACGACTCAGAGCAACTCAGATGTCAAATTACCAGTTGAATCTTCTTCCTTATGTATTCAGCGATATGGGAGAGGTTGAAGACAATAGAGCACGTTTCTTCTAAGATAGATAAATTGCTATATATAAAAGACCACCCTTTTTGACATGAACCCCGAAAGTTAGACAAAAAACTTTCGGGGTTTTGTTATGTCTAAAAAGTACAAGAAACACGGCTATGCAGAACGATTGAAGTATATGCATATGCTTGAGAATGGATGTAGTATAAATTATATCCATGA
>JAZOBN010000003.1:0-23176 GCA_045595965.1 Candidatus Coprenecus sp. | reverse complement strand
TGCAGCACCGAACCAGAAGTGGACGACTCATGTTACTGAAGTCAAGATAAAAGACAAAAAGATATATCTTTCTCCTATATTGAATATGTTCAATGGAGAAATAATCTCTTACAGTATATCTTATAGTCCTAATCAGCATATGGTTATGACAATGTTGGATAAGGCCTTTAAGAAAACTCCAATACTAACAGGACTCGTTCTACATTCAGATCAAGGCATTCATTATCAGCATCATAGATATCAGAAAGCATTAAAAGATAAAGATATAATACAAAGCATGTCTCGCAAAGGCAATTGTCTGGACAATGCGATGATGGAGAACTTCTTCGGACTAATGAAGTCAGAATTGCTATATTTGCAGGAATGGGATAGTGTTGAACAGTTCAAGAAAGAACTGATTAAATATATACACTATTATAACAATGATAGGATCAAACTGAGGCTAAATGGAAAAAGCCCGGTGCAATACCGAGCTTTATTTCAATCTAAGAGCGCCTCTTAATAATGTTAAACCGTCCAACTTTTGGGGGTCACATCATGATTTAGTCGCCCTCTTCTTTCACACATCTGCCACGACGCAAGAAAATCTCTGGGAAAAGTCTGCGTCATGACACAATTTCGCCGTAAAACACCGTTTTAATGCCACGACGCAAGAAAATCCCCAGGAAAACTATGCGTCGTGACAGATGCTACGCAGGAAGAAGTACAGAAAGTCTTATTCGAGCCGGGAAAGTGCGAAAAGCGAAACCAATACAAAAAAGAGACTGACTTTTTAGCCAGCCTCTTTGTATCTTAAGAGTTGTAATTAGTCCTCTTTGATCTGTAGGTGTTGTACGTAGATCGCTTTTTTGATCTCGTCTCTTCTTTTCACAGAAGGCTTTTCAAATGTTTTTCTGCTGCGAAGTTCGCGAACAATACCGGTTTTTTCGAATTTACGTTTAAATTTCTTTAGCGCTTTTTCAATGTTTTCGCCTTCTTTGATAGGAACTATAATCATACTTTTATCACCTCCTTTTTATTTAGGACTGCAAAGGTAGATATTTTTTGTAAATTTGCAATAGTAGGATGAAAATGAATGTAATAAATAAATTTCTCGAATATCTGAGGGTGCAGAAACGTTACTCTGACCGTACTGAAACTCTTTATTCAGAGGCGGTAAGGGAGTTTTATGCCTCTCTTCTTGATGAGAACTGGGAAGATGAGTGTGGTGATGAGTTTCTTGTCAAGTTGCTCACCCCGTTGCATATCAGAAGTTTTGTTGCCAAAGGGCTCAATGAAAATATAAGTTCCAGGACTATGAATCTGAAACTCTCAGCGATAAGCAGTTATTGCAATTATCTTGTGAAAATTGGGGTTTTGGAATCAAATCCGGCGAAAAAGGTACACAGACCGAAAGAGGATAAGAAACTGCCTGTTTTTTATACAGAAATCTCCCTTGAACAATATATTGAAGAGAGGAATAGGGAAGAGGTAAAGGACTCAATGGACTTTCACCAATACCGCAATTGGCTTCTGATACTCGTTCTGTATTCAACAGGGATGCGCCGGTCGGAGGCGATAGGGTTGAGGCAGGAAGATTTTGATTTAGGGAGAAAAGTGGTGAGAGTGGTAGGAAAAGGGGATAAATTGAGAGAAATTCCCCTCCCTGTTTCCGTTTGTCAGGAAATTTTATTATATTTGAGAAGAATTAAGGATGAGTTTCCGGATGGGGTAGGAGGTTTGTTTTTTGTGACCGACAAAGGGAGACCGATCTATCCGGTTTTTGTGGATAAAGTGGTGAAGGAGGAGTTGAGTGGTGTGGATGGTTTTTCTGGCAGAAAGTCCCCACACGTTCTGAGACACTCAATAGCTACACATCTGCTGAACAACGGAGCGAATCTTAATAGTATCAAAGAGTTGTTGGGTCATTCGTCTCTGGCTGCTACACAGGTCTATACCCATACATCCTTTGAGCAACTCAAAAACACATTTTTAACCGCTCATCCAAGAGCAAAAAAACGGAGGTAATATGGAAATCAGAGTTCAATCACTCAAATTTGATGCAGACCAGAAGCTTCTCGATTTTATCGACAAGAAGCTCGGTAAATTGTCAAAATTCTTCGACAACATCATCAAAGTGGATGTGGCACTCTCCGTAGAGCCTGACCATGGTAAGACAGTAAAAGTCAGGCTGGCTGTTCCCGGAGACGATTTGATTGTAGAGCGTACAGCACCAACATTTGAAGACGCAGTCAATGATTGCGCTGACCTATTGAAAGACATGCTTGTCAAAACTAAAGAAAAACGATTCAACAAATAGAAAGAAGAAGGGAGGCTGACCGGCCTCCCTTCTTGTTATCTGTAGTGACACTCAATCCAATATGGAACTTTAAGGATGTCATGTTCACGGTGCTCTTCACAAGTGGGGAAGAAATTTTCCAGCATTTGTGGAAGAATCTTCAGACCGTTTCTGGTGTTGCTTACGTAGTGCATGATCCGAGCCTGTTTTCCAGGGTATATGACAAAGAAACTCTTGAATGTGCCGTTGTCCCCCCAGTGCCATAGAGCTCCGTCATCTGTAAGTCCTACACCAAGTCCCCAACTGATAGGGAGATCCTCATATATCCTTTTGCCATCCTCTTCGTTTTCAAATTGAGGGGTTATCATCTCTTCGAATGTCTCCTCTTTAAGTTCTCCTCCATGAGATAACTGCTCAAGGAATTTTACATAATCGGCAGCGCATGTCATAAGGGTGTAACCGCTGTTTGCCCTGGGATATCTCATGATGCTGACAGGGATACCATCCTCTTTATGCCCGACAGTTACCTGATTCTCAAATGAATCCCTCCATCCGTACCATGAATCAGGCATTCCGAAGGGTTCAAAAACATATTCTGCCGCAAGTTCATTCAATGTCTTTCCAGTCAGGTGTTCCAAAGTGTGCTGCAAGTATGCAAAGCCCTCGCCTGAATAGGTAAACATCCCTGTGCTGTCACTCTCCTGATACGGCTTTTTCCTGAAGGTAATTGTGCTTGTCGGCCACCCATCTGAAGAGGGTGAGGCTGCCCAGTTTTTCAATCCGGTCCTATGGGAGAGGACATGTCTTGCAGTGAGCATTCTGGCATAGATACTATCTTGTCCAGGGGCAAACCTCCCATTGTCGTAGTACTCCATTAGTGGGGTGTCAAGGTCGAAAATACCCTCATCGTAGAGTCTCATGGCAACATAAGAGAACAGAACTTTGCTCAATGATGCAGCCTGGAAAACAGTAGTATCGGCAATACCATCGCCATATATGAAATAGTTCTCGGAGAAATTTCCAGAGAGGGGTTTCTCTACGGCATATACTGCCTGAATCCCTGTTACACCGTGCTCTTCCATTATCGGTTGAAGATCCATCAACTCTTTGTCAATAGTATTGCAGCTGAAGATTGTCATGCTGCACATCAGATATAAAAACAGTTTTCTCATAAAATAGATTTTATAACCCAAAAGTACTTATATTTTTTAATACTTAATACATAAAAATGTTATCTTTGCGTGATTAAAGAAACACACTCATTATAAATAATCATAAAAATATGGCAGAAAAACTTTTTACTGAATTTCCAGCGGTCCCAACAGAAAAATGGGAAGAGGTGATTCTAAAAGACCTTAAATGTGTTGACCTTGAGTCAGCACGTGCCGCATACGAGAAAAAACTCGTGTGGAAAACACAAGAGGGTTTCAGCGTTCGTCCATACTACCGTGCAGAGAATCTTGCAGAGCTTCCTCACGTAGGTACAAACCCTGGAGCATTCCCTTATGTCAGAGGTACCAAACAAAACAATGATTGGTTCATCCACCACAGTGTATGTTGCTGCACCAGCGATTTCGCTAAAGCAAATGCTGAAGCAAAAGAACTCCTTTCAAAAGGTGTTGAGTCTGTAGGTTTCTATATGGAAGGCTCTAAAGTTCAGACTGTGGCAGATTATGAAGTTCTTTTGAACGGAATCGATCTTGCAAAAGTTCCTGTAAGCTTCCAGGAAAGTTGTGTAAAATCAGTTGAGTCTCTTAAAAACTTCTTGGCTTACGCAGACTCTAAAGGTGTTGATAAAGATGCAGTGAAAGCTACTTTCGATTTCAACCCTATCCTTATGCTCACAACCAAAGGCTACTTCTGCGAAGATAAAGCTTTCGAAATGTTGGCAGAGGCTGTCAAGGCAGCAGCTGACTATAAGAGAGTCAAAGTTATCGCAGTGGATGCTACTACATTCAACGGTTGCGGTGCTACCTCTACTCAAGAACTTGCATTTGCCCTTGCACAAGGTAGCGAGTATCTTTCACGTTTGACTGAACTTGGTCTTGATGTTAAAGATGTTGCTAAGAAGATGACCTTCTGCTTCTCAGTAGGAAGTTCATATTTCATGGAAATTGCAAAATTCCGCGCAGCTCGCATGTTGTGGGCTAATGTGGTTGATGCATACGGCACCGATTCAGAATGTGCTAAAAAAATGGAGATCCGTGCAACTACCAGCGAATGGAACCAGACTGTTTACGATGCTTATGTAAATATGTTGAGAGTTACCACCGAAGCTATGAGTGCTTCAATAGCAGGTGTTGATTATCTTGAAGTTCTTCCATTTGACTACTCATTCAAGGTTCCTTCAGATTTCTCTAACCGTATTGCACGCAATGTTCAAAGCATTTTGAAAGAAGAATCACACTTCAACAAAGTGGTTGACCCTGCTGCAGGTTCATACTATATTGAAAACTTGACCAACTCTCTTGCAAACTCTGCATGGGCACTGTTCTGCAATGTTGAAGAGGGTGGCGGTTATGTTGCCAAATTCAAAGAGGGATTCATCCAATCAGAAATCAAGGCTGTTGCTGCTAAGAAAGATCAGAATCTTGCAATGCGCAAAGAGGTTCTTCTTGGTTCTAACCAGTATCCTAACTTCCTTGAGAAGGCAGAAGATTGCATCTCTAAAGATATCGTTTCAAGAGACGTTCCTACATATATGGGGATGAAGGTTGAAAATACCCCTTGCTCATGCGAACTTATGGCTGAACCTTTGAAACCATACCGCGGAGCACAGGCATTCGAAGCAATGCGTCTTGCTACCGACAGAAGCGAAAAACAACCTATGGCGTTTATGCTTACTTTCGGAAACTTGGCAATGTGCCGCGCAAGAGCTCAGTTCTCATGCAACTTCTTCGCAACTGCAGGTATCAAAGTGGTTGACAACAACCGTTTTGCAAGTGTAGAAGAGGGTGTTAAAGCAGCTCTTGAAGCAAATGCTGACATCGTAGTAGCTTGTTCTTCAGATGAAGAATATGCAGAAGCTGTTCCTCAGATCGCTGAACTTATCGGTGACAAAGCTATCGTAGTAGTAGCTGGTGCCCCTGCTTGCCAGGCAGAACTTGAAGCAAAAGGTATCAAGAACTTCATCAATGTGAAGAGCAACGTTCTTGAAACTTTGAAAGATTACCAGGCTAAACTTGGAATTAAAGCACTTTAATAATCACCTGAAAAAATAATTAATATGCGTCCTAATTTTAAAGATATCAAATATTGCGGAGCAGCTGCTTGTAAAGCCGAGGCTCCTGCACAGGAAACTTGGAAGACCCCTGAGCAAATCGAAGTTAAAGGGATCTACACTGCTGAGGACCTAAATGGTATGGAGCATCTGAATTATGCAGCAGGTGTGGCTCCATTCCTACGTGGACCTTATAGTACAATGTATGTACAGAAACCTTGGACAGTACGTCAGTATGCAGGTTTCTCTACTGCAGAAGAATCGAATGCTTTCTATCGCAGAAACCTGGCTGCAGGTCAGAAAGGTCTTTCTGTAGCATTTGACTTGGCTACACACCGTGGATACGACGCTGACCACCCAAGAGTTGTCGGTGACGTAGGTAAAGCAGGTGTGAGCATCTGTAGCGTTGAGGATATGAAGGTTCTTTTCGACCAGATTCCTCTAAACAAAATGTCTGTTTCTATGACTATGAACGGTGCCGTTCTTCCTGTTATGGCTTTCTATATCGTGGCAGGTCTTGAACAAGGTGCAAAACTTGAAGAGATGGCTGGTACTATCCAGAATGACATCTTGAAAGAGTTCATGGTTCGTAACACATACATCTATCCACCTGAGTTCTCAATGAGAATTATCGGCGATATCTTCGCTTATACTTCTAAATATATGCCTAAGTTCAACTCTATCTCTATCTCTGGTTACCACATGCAGGAAGCTGGTGCAACCAACGATATCGAGATGGCTTACACTTTGGCTGACGGTCTTGAGTACTTGAGAACAGGTGTGAAGGCTGGTATCGACGTAGATGCTTTCGCTCCTCGTCTATCATTCTTCTGGGCTATCGGTATGAACCACTTTATGGAGATTGCAAAGATGCGTGCTGCACGTATGATCTGGGCAAAACTTGTAAAACAGTTCAATCCTAAGAACCCTAAATCTCTATCATTGAGAACACACTGTCAAACTTCAGGCTGGTCTTTGACAGAACAGGATCCTTTCAACAACGTAGCAAGAACTTGTATCGAAGCTATGGGTGCTGCTCTTGGTCACACTCAATCACTTCACACCAACGCTCTTGACGAAGCTATCGCACTTCCTACAGACTTCTCAGCTCGTATCGCACGTAATACCCAGATCTACATCCAGGAAGAGACCAACGTATGCCGTGGTATCGACCCATGGGCAGGTTCATACTATGTAGAGACCCTTACCAAAGAACTTGCTGACAAGGCTTGGAAACTTATCCAGGAGGTTGAGGAACTTGGTGGTATGGCAAAAGCTATCGAAACAGGTATTCCTAAACTTCGTATCGAAGAGGCTGCTGCCCGTAAACAGGCCCGTATCGACTCTGGTCTTGAAAAGATCATCGGTCTTAACGAGTACAGACTTGAAAAAGAAGATCCTATCGAGATCCTTGCAGTTGACAATACCAAAGTTCGTGAATCTCAGGTTAAGAGACTTCAGGAACTTCGCGCAAACCGCGATAATGAAAAAGTTAAAGAGTGTCTTGCAGCTATCACTCACGCAGTGGAAACCAAGACCGGTAACCTTCTTGAACTTGCAGTTGAGGCTGCTAAGAACAGAGCTACCCTTGGTGAAATCTCTGACGCTTGCGAAGCTGTAGTTGGCAGATATAAAGCAGTTATCCGTATGAATACAGGTGTTTACTCATCAGAAGTGAAGAACGATTCAGAATTTGAACAAGCAAAAGCTAAAGTTGCTGAATTCGCTAAGAAAGAGGGTCGTCAACCTCGTATCATGATTGCAAAACTTGGTCAGGACGGTCACGACCGTGGTGCTAAAGTTGTTGCTACCGGTTATGCAGACTGTGGTTTCGACGTGGATATGGGTCCTCTATTCCAGACTCCAGAAGAGGCTGCTAAACAGGCTGTTGAGAACGACGTTCACGTAGTGGGTGTATCTTCACTTGCTGCAGGTCACTTGACACTTGTACCTCAGATCGTAGCAGAGCTTGCAAAACTTGGCCGTGAAGACATCCTTGTAGTTTGTGGTGGTGTAATCCCTGCACAGGACTACGATGCACTTTACAAAGCCGGTGCTGCCGCTATCTTCGGTCCTGGTACAAAAGTAGCTTTGGCTGCTTCAACCATCGTGGACCTTTTGTCACAGAGATTCTAATCTGATTTAGAATATAATAAATGGAGGCTGACCGATTGGTCGGCCTCTTTTTTTGCTTAAATGGATATCTTTTTTTATTATATTTGTAACCGACACAAATGTAAAAGGTTATGAACGATTTTCAGACGGCTATAGTGGCGGGGATTCCAGATGTGCTTCCCGAGCCAAAGGCTTACGATCCAAATATAAACCATGCTCCCAAGCGTAAGGATATCCTGACACCCGCAGAGAAGAAACTGGCACTGAAGAATGCCCTCAGGTATTTCCCTGCCAAGCACCACGCCACACTACTTCCCGAATTCAGACAAGAACTCGAGACATACGGACGCATCTATATGTACCGCTTCCGTCCGGACTATAAAATCCACGCCAGAAGTATAGACGAGTTTCCACACAAGAGCCGTCAGGCAGCAGCGATAATGCTGATGCTCTCGAATAATCTCGACTATGCAGTGGCACAACACCCCCACGAACTTATAACATACGGAGGAAACGGAGCCGCTTTCCAGAATTGGGCACAGTACCTCCTCACCATGCAATACCTCTCACAGATGACCGATGAACAGACACTTGTCCTATACTCCGGACACCCTCTCGGGCTCTTCCCATCCCACAAAGAGGCACCCCGTCTGGTCATCACAAACGGAATGGTTATCCCCAATTACTCATCCAAAGACCACTGGGAGAAATTCAATGCCCTCGGCGTATCCCAATACGGTCAGATGACAGCAGGATCGTTTATGTATATTGGACCTCAAGGGATAGTTCACGGAACTACTATTACAGTACTCAACGCAGCCAGGATGCACTGTGCTAAACATAAATCTGTGGTGACTGATGAAGATATCAAAGGTAAGCTCTTCGTAAGTTCCGGCCTCGGAGGGATGTCGGGAGCACAGCCAAAAGCGGCAGTTATTGCAGGAGTAGTGGGTATCGTGGCTGAGATCAACCCTAAAGCTGTCCAAAAACGATATGAGCAGGGGTGGGTAGATGAAGTCTATACAGACCTTGACAAGCTTATAGCCAGAGCCCTTAAAGCACGCGACGCTAAAGAGGCTGTCTCACTTGCATATCAGGGCAATGTGGTGGACCTTTGGGAGAAACTTGCTGCAGAGAAGATTAGTGTGGACCTCGGCTCAGACCAGACCTCGCTCCACAACCCTTGGGCAGGCGGTTATTACCCTGTAGGGTATACTCTGGAAGAGTCAAATGAGATGATGGCCAGAGAGCCGGAAAAATTCAAGGAGGCTGTGCAGGATACACTCCGCCGTCACGCTGCTGCTATAAACAAACTTACAGCAGAAGGGATGTATTTCTTCGATTATGGCAATGCATTCCTCCTGGAAGCATCGAGGGCGGGGGCAGATATCCTTAAAGAGGATGGATCGTTCAAATACCCATCTTATGTTCAGGATATCATGGGACCCCTCTTCTTCGATTACGGCTTCGGCCCATACAGATGGGTCTGCACTTCATCGAAACCCGAAGATCTTGCGCAAACAGACAGACTTGCTGCAGAGGTACTTGAGGATATCCTCAAAGATGCCCCAAAAGAGATCCAGTCACAGCTTAAGGACAATATCCACTGGATAAAGGAGGCGGGGAAAAATCAGCTGGTGGTGGGATCTCAGGCCCGCATCCTCTATGCAGATTCAGAGGGGCGTACCAAGATAGCCCTTGCGATGAATAAAGCCATAAGAGAGGGAAAAATTTCGGCACCAATTGTACTTGGAAGAGACCATCACGATGTATCTGGTACAGACTCTCCGTATCGTGAAACTTCCAATATCTACGACGGCTCAAGTTTTACAGCAGATATGGCTATCCACAATGTAATAGGTGACTCTTTCAGAGGTGCTACCTGGGTATCTATCCACAATGGTGGCGGAGTTGGCTGGGGAGAGGTGATAAACGGCGGATTCGGAATGGTTATCGACGGCACAGAAGAGAGCGACCGCAAGATAAAGGATATGCTTCACTGGGATGTGAACAACGGTATTGCACGCCGCAGCTGGGCCCGCAATGAGGGTGCGATGTTTGCTATAAAACGGGAGATGGAGCGAACACCAAATCTGAAAGTAACGCTCCCTAATCTTGTAGATGAGAAGTTGTTTGAATAAGACCGGTAAAGATATCGGGGGTCATTCCTGAGATATAACGGTCAATATCAATAGAGGATACGGCGGCATGAATGTCGTCGTATCTGTTTAATGTACCCACCAATAACCCCTCCAGTTCAGATGTTGGGGCAGAGAAGAAGTAATCTCCATAGATTTTACATCTGGAGATAATCCCCTTTTCGACATCCATATAGATCTCTACAAATCCAGAAGGGATCCGGATAGAGTTGGAAAAAGTGTATTTGGGAGAGTTGCCCCAGTTCCACTGGTCGGTTATATACTTCTCATCTCTCAGCCTCTTTATTGCCATTATCTCCTCAGAGGTGTATTCTGATATGGAATCTGATGAGATTTCTGAAAAAATATATTCCATAAACTCTTCAATCCCCATACTGTTTGTGAGATGTTCAGAGATATTTGTTACGCGACTCCGGTTGGATTGGACCCCTTTCCCTATAAACTTTTCAGGTCTGGAGTTGAGGGCACCGCTCAGGTTAGCAATCGAAGCGCTGAACATCATAGTGCCATGTTGCAGTACCCTGTTGCGGTCTATGCAGATGGAGTTTCCTGAAAACTTTTTCCCATCGATAAGCAAGTCATTTCTCCCCTGGAGAGCGGCATTGATACCGAGCTTCTGCAGTGCAGCAACAATTGGTGCGGTAAAGCGCTCAAACATTGCCGAGGTCTCTTCGTTTTCAACTCTATTCTCAATGAATGTGAAGTTTATGTTCCCAAGATCGTGAAAAACTGCTCCACCGCCACTCAAGCGTCTCACTACCGGAATTTTGTTTTGGGAAATGAAGGATGCATTGACCTCAGCTGCAGTATTCTGGTTCTTTCCTATGATTACCGATGGGGAATTTCTCCACAGCCTGAAGATAGGTGTGTCGCATTCTTTTAGAAGAAATTCCTCTGCAGCGAGATTGAAATAGGGGTCGGTACTTTTATCTAATATGCATCTCATAACGCTTCATCGAGTATTTCCAGATATTATATATGGAGAGTGCAATAACAACACCCAATAGTGCTCCGCAAATTACATCCAGAGGGTAGTGGCGGCCCAGATATATTCTGCTGTATCCCACTGTTGCGGCCCACAAGAAAATCAGAACAGAATAGGGGATCCGTTTGAACATAAGAGATGTAAGGGTTGCAAGTCCGAAAGTGTTGGCAGCATGCCCCGATACAAATCCGAAGGGACTTCCGACTCCGTCAATAAGCCGTATAACCCCTTGAAGATCGGGGTTGAACCCCGGACGAGGCCGCTCGATACTCTCTTTCAGAAGGAGAGATAACTGGTCGCACAAACCAAAATTTATTGCAGCAGCAATAATTACACTAATGCCAATCATCCACATAGGGAGAGATCCCCTTAATGTTTGAGCGACGAATGACCCAGATCCCCACCATTTAGGGAAGAATGCCAATGCTGCAATGAGGAGATACAACGGAATCCATACCGGAATAGATGAGAAAAACAACATCACCTTGTCGGCAACAGGAGAATTGCAGCTGTTTATAGCGACAAGGAGGTTGGTGTCAAATCCCAGAAGTTGCTCCATCGGCAGTGTTAGATTTGGTTGTTAAGGGTTTTCCAAAGCATATCCTTGAGTTGTGGAATCCCCTCTTGTGTCATTGAAGATATGAAAATGGTAGGAAGTGTACGGGGAAGATGTCTCTTTATCTCCCTCTTCAGCTCATCATCAAGCATATCCGATTTTGAAATGGCAAGGATCCTCTCTTTGTCCATCAATTCCGGATTATAGAGTTTGAGCTCTTTCAAGAGGATTTTGTACTCCTCTTTTATATCATTGCTGTCTGCCGGTATAAGGAACAACAGCATTGAATTTCTCTCTATATGACGCAAAAATCTTGTTCCAAGTCCTCTTCCTGCGTGTGCCCCTTCAATGATACCAGGGATATCAGCCATTACGAAAGATTTGTTGTCGTAGTAGTTGACAATACCGAGATTGGGCTCAAGGGTTGTGAATGCGTAGTCTGCAATTTTGGGCTTGGCGGCAGAAACGACAGAAAGCAATGTCGATTTTCCGGCATTAGGGAAACCCACCAGTCCTACATCAGCAAGAAGTTTCAATTCAAGGATAAACCACCCTTCAACACCAAGTTCTCCTGGCTGGGCGTAGCGTGGAGTCTGATTTGTGGCAGATTTGAAGTTCGCGTTTCCAAGACCACCTCGTCCCCCCTTTACCAATATCTTCTCCTCTCCAGCCTCAAGAATTTCGAAAAGGACCTCACCGGTTTCGGCTTCTTTGGCAACAGTACCGAGGGGTACATCCAGAAAGATGTCTTTACCGTTTGCCCCTTTGCAAAGGTTTCCACTGCCAGCCTCCCCATGATCAGCTTTGATATGCTTGCGATATTTGAGGTGGATAAGGGTCCAGAATTGGGGGTTGCCCCTCAGAATAATGTGTCCGCCACGGCCACCATCACCACCATCAGGCCCCCCCTTGGGGACGAATTTCTCCCTGTGTAGGTGCATTGAACCGTTGCCACCGTTACCCGAGGCACAGAAAATACGAACGTAGTCTATGAAATTTGAACCTGCCATAAATTAATCCAGGAGTTTTGATATGTTGGAGAATACCTCTTCTATAGTACCGGTCCCGTCAACTTCAAGGTATTTGTCCTGTGCCTTATAGAAATTGATAAGGGGCTCAGTTTTCTGATGGTATGTATTTATTCTGTTCTGAATAGTCTCTTTGCTGGCATCATCTTTTCTCCCTTCGATGAGTGCTCTGTGCTGAATACGTTCAAATACCTTTTCATCAGGAAGGGTAAGTGACAAAATAGAGGTCACCTCACTGCTATACTCTTTAAGCAACTCGTCTAGGGTCTGGGCCTGTGCTATTGTGCGTGGAAATCCATCAAAAAGGAACCCTTCCACTTTACTGTTCTGGTTGATGCACTCTTTAATCATCCCCACAACTACCTCATCTGGGACGAGGTTTCCGGCATTGATAAGAGAAGCGGCCAATTTGCCGAGTTCTGTCTCTTTTTTGATCTCCTGACGGAGAAGGTCTCCTGTGGAAATGTGGTGTAAATTGTATTTTTCAGCTAAAAATTTGGCTTGGGTGCCCTTCCCGGCTCCGGGAGGGCCAAACAATACATAGAATTTCATCTCTTCTAATCTTGGTTTGGATCTAACACGTAAATATCTTTATATTGGCGGCCAAGCTCGTCATAATCAAGACCATATCCTACGATGAAATCGTTAGGGATCTTGATGGCGGGATAGTCGATTTTAATATCTTTGTTGTATGAGTTCGGTTTGAGCAGAAGGGTACAGATCTTGATGTCAGCAGCCCCCTTCTCTTTGAGCAATGCTACAAGGTCAACCATAGTGTTGCCGGTGTCAACAATATCTTCAACGATAAGGACGTTTCTCCCGGTAATGTCTTTGTTAAGACCAAGAACCTGTTTTATCTCTCCAGTGCTCTCTGTACCACAGTATGATGATAATTTGATAAACGACAACTCCACAAGGGTATCAATTTTCTGCATAAGTGAAGCTGTGAACATGAATGAACCGTTCAGTACACTCAAAATGATAGGACGCTCTTTCCCTTTGTAGTATTCTGATACCTGTTCTGCTACAACTTGAATAGCTTTCTCAATTTCATCGTTTGTGATTGAGGTGATGAAATATTTGTCGTGAAGTTTTATTCTTGCCATCTTTATCTGTTCTTTTTTTGAAGTTGCGAAAATAATGATTATTTTTGTTTAAAGCGAAAATTTGAGATGAAACCAGTAGTATCTATTATCATGGGAAGCACATCGGACATGCCTGTAATGAAGCAGGCTGCCGATTTTCTGGACTCGATGGAGATCCCTTTCGAAATAAATGCCCTTTCAGCACACAGAGTTCCTGAAATGGTTATGGATTTTGCAACAAATGCCCATCAAAGGGGGATAAAAGTGATCATAGCAGGGGCGGGCGGTGCAGCCCACCTTCCAGGTGTGATCGCCGCATATACACCTGTTCCTGTGGTAGGTGTTCCGATCAAATCTTCAAATTCAATGGATGGGTGGGATTCTGTACTCTCTATCCTGCAGATGCCGTCGGGAATACCGGTCGCTACAGTAGCTTTGGATGGGGCAAAAAATGCCGCGATACTTGCAGCACAAATATTGGCGGCGGGTGATCAGGAGATGATGAAAAAAATAATCGGTTTCAAAAAAGATCTTGCATCGAAAATTGAGAAAGCAAATGAGGAATTAAAAACCATCAAATACAAATTCAAAGTAGATTAACTTAAAGGGAAAGAAAGAGGGGGAGATTTGTGGCGAGAGAGGTAAAAAGGATTGCCGTACTCGTTACGGCAATTTTTATTATAGGGGCATTGTATCCGAATGTGTCATCAGGACAGATATTGCCCGAAGAGGTGGTGCTGTTTCTTGAATCGGAGGCTGAAAAGGGGGGGACAGATATTGAATCGATGGTGGAGTATTGTGAGAGATTTGTTTCCAAACCGATAAATCTCAATACAGCATCAAGGGGTGATCTGTTGTCATTCCCTCTGTTCACCCTGTTTCAGGTTGAGAGTATAATTGATTACAGGGAGAATTATGGTAATATAGTCACTTTTTCCGAGTTGGAACTTATTGACGGCTTCTCGGCAGAAAAGGTGAAGCTTTTGAGTCCGTTCATCACTCTGGGCAGTACCGATGGAAGATTATCCAATGTGAGGGATTCTCTCCCGGAGCACTCACTGAAAATAAGGGCAAAATATCGCTTCCAAGGGGAAACACCTCTCTATTTCTCGCAAAAATATAAGATGACATATGCCTCCGGACTGGAGGTGGGTTGCTCATTTGTAGAGGAGGTAAACGGAGGGGGGATTGTCGATTATGCCGCCGGTCATCTGGCTGTGTCAGATATTAAGGTCGGCAGAGAGGGAAAATGGAGGATAAAAAGTGGTGTGATAGGGGATTTTACGGTAAGATTGGGGCAGGGACTTGTGGGATGGAACTCCTTCTCATTGTCCGGAGAGGGGAGCCCAGAATCTGTACTGAAACGTTCCTGGGGGATCTTTCCTTACACATCTACCTCTGAATCAAATTTTTGCCGTGGTGCAGGTGGGGTGATAGCAATTGGAAATTGGGGAGAGTTGACGGCATTTTATTCAAATAGGGGAAGAGGTGTTGCAGGTGGAGCATTCTCTATAAAAAGAGGTACTCTGAAGGTGGGCGCCAATACATTTTATACCCCGGATAATATGAATACATCTGCTGATTTTCTCCTCAGTATAGGGAGGTATCGGGCATTCGGAGAGGTCGCTGTCGACAAAGATTTTGATATCTCTTTTATAATAGGTGCGATTCTTCCCTTTTCAGATATAATTGAGAGTTCAGTCACCATAAGGGGATATTCCCCAGATTATTCCGCCCCATATTCAGGTGGATACTCCTCCCTAAGCAGATGTTACAACCAATATGGTGTGACTTTGAATCTTTACACACAACTTTCAGAAAAGGGTTTTCTATCGATAATATCTGATGGAGTTTATTATCCCGCTCCACGATATGGTGTTAAAACCCCATCCTCAGAGGTAGAGGTAAAAGGGGTTCTGGAATGGAACTTTTCAGAGGGGATTTCTGCTTATCTGAAAGGAAACTATCGCTATTACGGGGCAGTTCGTTCCCATAAAGTGGGGGTGAGGGGCCATTTTCTCCGGGAGTATCCGATTGGAGTCTACTGGTCAGTAAGGGGAGAGGTTGTCCATAACAGCAGAACAGAGGGAGAGTTTCCCCTTGGAATAGCTGCCTATGGGGAGTGTGGTTATGTTGCTCCAAGCAGGAGATGGGAGGTGGCAATCAGGGGGACAATGTGGAGAGTGGATGATTGGGAGAACAGAATCTATTTTTACCAAAGAGATCTTCCTCAAAGTTTCTCAGTGCCGGCTCTCTATAAAAGAGGTTGGGATGTATATGGATTTGCCAAATACACCCCAACAAGAACAGTTTCTTTATATCTTAAAATCTCTTTGAAAGAGATAAGAAGTCAGGTTAATTTGCTTTTTTAATCTTCACTTTCATCCCTGGATAGATCTTGGTGCTGTTAGTGAAACCGTTAAGCTTCTGAATGGAGTTAACACTCACACCCGGGAATTTCTTTGCGATGTCCCAGAGATTGTCTCCAGACTTGACGGTATAGATTACATAACCTCCGGAGGTTGTAGTTGCTGGTTTGCTGCCGGAGCTCTTTGTCGCTGCCGGAGCTGCTCCCCCCTTATAGATGACAAGTCTCTGACCTACACGGATGTTGGTCTTGACTCCATTCCAACGCTGGATGTCTTTCACCCTGACACCATATTTGAGTGCAATATGGCTCAATGTCTCTCCACTCTTCACTTTGTGGGTTATTCTCTGGGAGTTGGTCGATCCGCTCTCTTTGATCTTCTTGAGCATAGAGGGGTTGAAATATACAGAATCCTTATATGTGTAGATCTCCTTTTCATTCTCTACAAATTTTCCTGTGTAGTTGTATGGAAGTCTCAGGGTGTACTCTTTCTCCCCACCTGGGACGATATCGTGAAGGAATTGGGGGTTGAGGTCCCTCAGAAGCTGGATAGGGATACCTGTGTAGTGGACAACTTGCTCAAAATGGAGCATTTTGTTTATTTTCAATGTGTCTGTATGTACAGGCATCTGTATCTGTTTGGGTGTCAGCTGATGCTCAGGATAATAATTGAGCATATAAAGTGCTGCTATGAATGAGGGGATATATCCACGTGTCTCTCGAGGCAGATAGGGGTAAATAGTCCAGAAATCTTTTGAGCCACCTGATCGGCGGATGGCTTTGTTGACATTGCCTGCACCGCAGTTGTATGATGCGATAGCAAGTGCCCAGTCTCCAAACATCCTGTATGAATCCTTCAGATATTGAGCCGCTGCGTGTCCCGATTTGATGGGATCGAGACGTTCGTCTACAAATGAGTTGATGGTCAGATTGTATCTGATGGCTGTGCCGTACATAAATTGCCACATCCCTTTTGCCTTAACCCTCGATACTGCCCTTGGATTGAGGGCAGATTCTATGATAGCCATCGCTTTCAATTCAAGAGGAAGATCGTAGTATTCAAAAATCTCCTCAAAGAGAGGCATATAGTATTTTGATAGTCCAAGCATGCTCTCTGCCTGTTGTGGTCTCCTTTCTGTGTAGGCAATGATATAGTTCCTGATTATATTGTTGTATGGGAGTGAGATGAAAGAGTTCATTTTATACAATCTCTCAATATATACGGAGTCAGGGATATTGGAGAGGAGAAAAGCTGTGTCAAGATCAATATCCTTCTCCATATTCTCAAGAAGTTCCATATTTCTCTGATGGTACCATATGCTCATCAATGAGTCGGTATCTTCCAAAGTGAGGGAGTCAGAAGGTGTGTATTCTGCCTCGGAAATATCGTTTGATGCGATACTTAAAGAGTCCGACAAAGTGATCTCTTCATAACTCTTGATATCCAACTGCAAGGAGTCAATTACTCTTAAAAGTGAATCTTTTTCAAAATTGAGTTGGTAATTCTGATTTATCAGATCTTTTTTCGAACCTTTCTTGGGTGTTTTTTCCTTTTTTACCTTGTTCTCCTTTTTCTCGAATATTCCCCAGAAATTGAATTTCTCCTTTTGCTTGTTCTGGGCAGTAAGTGGTGCGGCATTGGATGTGATGATAAGCAGTGATAGAATGGAAATAAACAGTCGCTTCATAAAATCAGAATGTCAGTGTTAGTTGTACTCCAAATGAGTTTTGTGGATTGATTGCTAAATTTTGTTGGTAATTTGGGGTCGAAATAGGGGTAATTATGGCAGGACCGACCTCCATGGATATGTCATCCGACATGTCAAAATCGGCCATTGTGGCAAATACATTTGCGTCAATGACTTGAAGGAGATATACAGCCACTGTGGCAAGAACAGAGTAGTCTCTCATTCTCCGGTATGTGTCCCGATAGTGTTCGAGATTGCTGATGGAGGTGCTGCCATTGTAACTGTTCCCTTGTTCTCTCGCCTCATAATAGAGATCCCTATATCTTTTGTATTGTTTTGCGTTGTAGTTCCAGGCATAACCGGCCACTGCGAGACCTGTGTACCAGATGGGGATGTGCCAATAGTCCCCATTGTACATCTGTCCAAGCCCCGGAAGAAGTGCAGAGTAGAGTGTGGCTCTTGTTGGATCGGGGTCAAGGTTTGAATCAAAGCAGACAATCCCGTCCATTATGGAGGCGTAATAGAAAGCTGCTGCCCCTATAAAGAGGATTGTGCTGTTTGCCTTGTGCTGTTGTACACCTGTCCTTTTGTAAAGGGATTGCTGATAGAATCCACCTCCTATCATCCCCCCGATTCCTCCATAGATAAGGGGAAGTTTCCAGTAGTCCCCGTTGTATATCTGGGCTGTTCCCGGAAGGATAAGTGACCCTCCGAACATCCAGCTCATTTTGATTGTGTCTTTATGGGCAAGACCTGCAAAGTATTGCTTGAAGGAGAAGAGTTTAGTGGCGGAGATGGTATCATTGGTCACAGTTTCGGCATCGGGATTGGATGAACCGAAGTTGAACCCCCCCGAACCGTCGCCGGACATGAAATTGTTGAATTGTCCTCGCGAGGTAAACGTAGCCAACAGTATGAATACCGATAAGAATAAAACTCTCCGCACAGATGTTATTTTTTTAGCCCCTCAAGATCTTTTAGAAAATGTTCAATCTCCTGGTCGTTGGTAAATTGGATGGTGATTCTACCTTTGCCGTTCTCATCCCTTTTCAGACTGATATTATTATTGAAGTATCTTCCGATAATCTCCAATGCTCTGTAGTATGTATCAGGAAGATCTGCAGGAGCCTTCTCCTCCCTCTGTTCCTCAGAGGTGAGTGCTCTGACCTTTTGTTCCAGTTGTCTTACAGAGAGGTCATTTTTGATGGTGAGGTTGCAAAGTTTGATCTTGTCCTGATCCTTTTCAAGGGAGAGGAGAGCTTTTGCATGCCCCATTGATATTTTGTTTTCACGAAGAGATATCTGCACTTGTGCAGGAAGTTTGAGCAGACGGAGGTAGTTTGTGACTGTTGCCCTTTTTTTTCCAACCCTTTCTGCCATTGCCTCCTGAGTCAGTGAACACTCCTCGATCAGACGTTGGAAACTGAGTGCAATTTCGATGGAGTCGAGGTTCTCCCTCTGGATGTTCTCCACAATTGCCATCTCCAGCATCCCCTGGTCGTCAGCCTCGCGGATGTAAGCCGGAATGTGGGAGAGACCAGCCATCTTTGCTGCACGGAATCTTCTCTCTCCGCTGATTATCTGGTATTTGTCACCAGTGCGACGGACGGTTATAGGCTGGATAAGACCGAGTTGTTTGATTGAATCGCTCAAATCCATGAGTGCCTCTTCCTCAAATACAGTCCTGGGCTGGTATGGATTGGTGGTGATAAGATCAATTGATATTTCTGAAATGGAGACGGGGCTTGTGTGGTGAGGGTGTACGATAGTCTGTTCACTTGGATTTGGAGTAAATGAACCATCGTAAGCATTACCAATTAGAGCTCCGAGACCTTTTCCCAATGCCGATTTTTTTGCCATAGACTATATTCTGTTATGAGTTGTTTCTGATAATCTCTTTTGCAAGGTTGAGGTAGTTGTTGGATCCGGGAGATACTGCATCGTAAAGGATTGCAGGCTTTCCGTGGGATGGTGCTTCGCTCAATCTGACATTTCTTTGGATAAGGGTCTTGAAAACCATCTCGCCAAAGTGTTGTCTTACCTCTTCCACTACCTGGTTGGCAAGACGGAGACGTCCGTCAAACATAGTAAGTAGGAAACCCTCTATGCTGAGAGAGGGGTTAAGTCTGCTCTGTACAAGCTTGATGGTGTTGAGAAGTTTGCCAAGCCCTTCAAGTGCATAATATTCACATTGCACAGGTATAATGACAGAATTTGATGCTGTGAGTGAGTTGATGGTGATCAGACCCAGTGAAGGGGAGCAGTCTATGATGATGTATTCAAATTTGTCTTTGATCTGCTCCAAAGCATTTTTCATCACCATCTCTCTGTTCTCGATAGAGAGCATTTCTATCTCAGCACCAACAAGATTTATGTGGGATGGAACCAGTTTGAGATCTTCAATCTCGGTATCAAGAATTATCTCCTCAAAAGTCCGCTGACCTATAAGCACTTCGTACAAAGTGTTTTTGTTGTTTGAGTCCGGATCAAAATTCAATCCTGAGGTGGCATTTGCCTGAGGGTCTGCGTCGATAAGGAGAGTCCTTTTCTCCATAACTGCAAGAGAGGCGGCCAAATTGACAGCTGTAGTGGTCTTTCCTACCCCTCCTTTCTGATTTGCGATAGCTATAATTTTTCCCATAAATCTACTTTCTCCAATAACGAGCAAATTTACAAAATTTTTTATCTGTAGTGATATTTATGTTAGTTTTGTCCCCGAATTTCAATCTATATTTTTATGGACACACCAAAATGGATGGTTATCGCAAATCCTAAGGCTGGAAAAAATAAGGTTCTGGAGCAGTGGCCTCAGATAGACGCTGCCCTCAAAGGGGCAGGGATTGATTTTGAGGTGATTTATTCAAAACATAAATATCACTCGATAGAACTGGCTGTAAAAGCGATCAGAAACGGATTCAGAAATATCATTGCAGTGGGTGGCGACGGCACAATTCATGAGGTGGTTAATGGAATCTTTCTGCAGGATACTGTCTCTCCAGAGGAGATAACTGTGGGGGTGATTCCGGCAGGATCGGGAAATGACTGGGTGAGGATGTATGGAATTCCATCCGACTATAAGGAGTGTGCCGAGATCATAGCCAAAGGTGAGGTGGTCAGACAGGATATCTCCAGGGTGGAGGTGCTGGATTCCAAGGTGCCGAATGTGAGATATATAATAAATGGGGCAGGTATAGGATTCGATGCGCAGATTGCGAAAGATTGTAACGACTTGAAGATTAGAGGGAAGAGTGGTCCATTGGTATATGTAAGGGCTGCTGTAAGTTCTTTCTTCAAGATAAAGGCGCTCAATTATAGAGTGTATGTTGATGGAGAGTTGTTCCATCAGGGTAAAACACTATCCGTAGCACTCGCAAATGGATGTTATAGCGGGGGAGGAATGATTCAGGCCCCCGATGCAGTGGTGGATGACGGTTTGATAAATGTGACTATTATCGGGAAAATGAGCAAACCCAAGATTTTGTGCAAATTCAAGGTCCTCTTTTCGGGAGAGGTGTATAAGGTCAAAGAGGTAAAACATACTGTTGGTAAAGAGGTTCTGATTGAAGTGGATGGTGAGCATCCGGTGGAGACAGATGGAGAAATTATAGGGACAAATCCTTTGAAACTCAATATAATGCCAAATGCTCTTAAAATGATAGTAAAGGGGAAGTGACAGATATAGGGGCGGTCGTTTACAGAGGATCGACATCCACTATGAGATTGTTGTAATTATAGAGGGCTTTAGCGAGCCCTTTTTTTATTTTGTTGAGTTCTCCACCCTTTTTAAGTGATACCTGGAATATCAATTGCTCCCCCTCTTCTGATGAAAATGGTATGGGGCCCAGGATGCTCTCTGTGTTGAATTTTGAGAGGATCTCAGCAATCTCTTCACCCTTTGCCTGCAGGTGTGTAGGGTCATTGTCCTTGATAACCAATTTGATAAGTCGGTAGAATGGGGGGAGGGCGATAGACTCCCTTTCGGTAATAAGTGGGAGAATATCTGTTTTGCCGGCTAAATATCTGAATGCATTGTGTCTTGCAACAGAGGTTTGAACTATAAGCTCTCCGTCGAATTTGCCCCGCTGGACGATGCTTGATAGCCTGATGATGGTCTGTATTGCCTTCTCTTCCGATCTGAAGTCCCGGGCATTGATAAGTGATTCCCCTTGCAGAAGTACAATCAGCGATGGCTTGTATTTGAGGGATTCGATCTGGACGATCTCATCATATATGTCAACATCTGTTGGGGCAAGTGCCTGCTGAATCTCGAGAATTCCCTCTTCTGTTTGGGGGAATGCCCATTTAGGACGGTATATGACGGCCTTACGCTGTTTTTGTATCTGTTCCCTGATTGCACTGATGGCAATATTGGAAAGGGGCCCCTTGACGCTGTTGAGCTTGGATTCCTTCAGAAAGTCTATAACTGTTATTTTTGCCCTGTTGCAGGATGGGTGGACAGATTCCAGCTTTACCTCCGCAAATTTGCCGGAGAGGGCATTGTGCAGAGATTCGAATGATGGGGTAGCGGACCCCAGAAGAATATTTGCTTTTGTCTGCTGTGCGAGGAGAAGGGCAGTGTCACGTCCATTGTACCTTGGTGTGGGCTCCGATTGTTTGTATAGAGGGTCGTGTTCGTTGTCCACCACAATGAGACCCAGATTGTGTAAGGGGAGAAACAAGGCTGATCTCAGACCAATAATCAGAGAACCATCCTTGCTGTTTAGAAGGGCATTGACTGTGTTTCTCCGCTTTGCAGTGCTTTGACCGGAGTGATAAGTGAGGACAGGAGAGGTAAAATGCTTGGAAAAATGTCTCTCCATTGCTCTGCATGATGGGATATCCGGAACTAAAACAAGTACCGATTTCCCTGCAGAAAGATATTTCTGGGACAGATGCAGATAAATTTCCCCTTTGCCGCTGCAAGTAGTACCATTCAGAAGAACTGTCCTGCTTTTAGAGAAGTGGGAGAGTGTTTCAGATAAACACCCTTGTTGGGGCTCTGTAAGTGTGGGGATAGGGGCAGGGGGAATAGGCTCTTGCTGCAGATTTGCAGACTTGGTCACCCTCTTGGTAGTCAACTCCATCAGAAAGGGGGTTGCAGCCTTTAGTGCCTCACCCAAACTGCACATATAGTACTCCGAGATTTTTCTCCAAAAAGAGATATCATTCTGCGTCGCTACAATCTCCCGGTCAACAGATATAATGTCACGAATTTTGTCTACATCATATCTTGGAGTGGATGTAATCTCTTCAACATATCCTTTATATTTACGGTAGCCGAGCATAACATTTACCCGCGAGCCAACACTTATCCCATCCACCATCTCCTCAGGGATAGAATATGTTACAGTCTCCCTGAATCTCAGCGGAAGGATAACCTGAATATATGTTTTGTGACCACTCATCAAGGTGCGAAGATACGAATTTTGATAAAAAGTTTTGGTAGTATAAAAAATAATCCTACATTTGCAGTCCCAAAACCGATGGTGCCATAGCTCAGTTGGTAGAGCAAAGGACTGAAAATCCTTGTGTCCCTGGTTCGATTCCCGGTGGCACCACAGAAAACCCCTCTCAGTGCATTCTGAGAGGGGTTTTCTTTAAGATGTGTGCCTAAAATGTGCCTAATCTGATAAAAGAGAAGAACCCTGTGCCTAACGATAGGCACAAGGCTCAATGCAATCAATAAATTTGCTT
>JAZOBN010000002.1:0-47210 GCA_045595965.1 Candidatus Coprenecus sp. | reverse complement strand
GCCATATTCAAGGTAATCTCTATGAATCAAAGCGTTCACTACACTTTCAAGAACTGCTCTTTCCGGATACTCAGGCATTTCCTGTCTGTCATCTGGCAGTTTCATCCATGCTTTCTTGGAGTTGCGAGCTACAAATGCTATCGCTTCCTGAAGAAGTGAAATGATACTGCCCGAATACTCGGCATCGTCAACCGCATCTAAAAGTCCTGGCGCTTTTGTAAGACCATTCCATCTTGTACAGAATACACGGGAATGACGGACTGGACTCTCATCTGCGATGAGGGCTCCTGCATTGGTAAGTTCTCCGTTTTCATTTATAATACCCCAAGACTCATAATCCGTATCAAGAAAATCATTATGAGTCCTCTGCTTGCACACAGAACGGAGTTTGGTAAATGCCATATTCTTGTACTCGAAAGGAGATGGAAGACTGTCATATGGAGTACCCGCACCTTTAAGCACAAGACGACGGATGGCTGTCCTATCTGCTATAACACTCTCATTGCCGATGCGTACAAATGCCTGACGATTACCTTCACCGATATAATAGTATGGAGTTTCCTTTCCTGGGAATACAGTAAGTACTATTATCTTCTTTCCATCAACCGTCTCTGGTACAAGATGAATTTCTGGAATAGGATCCATCTTAGTCTTGATTGTCTCACTGATAATTTCACAATCCCTTTCACAATCGGCAAGTCCTACAACCTCTCCGTCATCGTCTATACCAAACAACAACTTACCACCCATGCCATTGGCAAAGGCAGAAACGCTCTTTAGCCAATTCTTAGGCCTCTTGCTTTCAAGCATTTCCTTCTTGTCGTATTCGGTCGCCTCTCCTATCAGTTTCTTGATATCCATACTTCCAGTTTTATTTATTTTCACAAATTTAATCTTTTCCTATGATGAACGACACATCCCGTCAAATTTTGTCGACTAACAAGTCAATCTCAACCCAAGTTGCAAAGTTTTGTCGATTAACAATCCGTTTTTGCAAAATTTTGTCGATTAAGACACTTTTCAAATTCCCAAAGTCTCTCAATAACGGGCTAAACAGGTCGTTTTTATATGAGTTTAGCCTATTATCTCGTACTTTTCCCGATTTCCCCAAGATTTTTTCTATCAAAATCCCCGGTTTCCCCGAGATTTCAAGAAAATTTGCGACCGCAGTGCGGACGCAATTAGGATTTCTTCACCATAGCAATCAACGCCTTCAACTGCTCCGGAGTAAGTCCCTTGAGTTCTTCCATGATGTCTGCATCATCATTCAACTTCAGAAGCCTTGAATTAAACTCCATCCTTGTCTTCTCGAGAAGTATCTCGAGATCATGTTCCTGCCTTAGTTCTTGGATGGCTTTTGCCCAATCTCTTTGAGACGGGCTTCCCTTGCTTCTACTAAGGCTTTTACTTTTTTTAACAGAGCATTCTCCGCTTCCAGTTCCTTAACACGTAACTGCAAGAGTTCTATCTCTGTCATCTCTTCCGGTTTCTTTTTCTTAGGTCTTCCCATATCGTTCTTTGGTGGTCGGCCTATAGGCCTTATGATAGAACACACATCATATTTCAACGATGCATCCACCAAAGTTAAATGATTTTCCTTGATATCACGCAGAACTTGAAGTTTGAAAGCATAATTAGCCTTAATATTTTTCTTCTTAATCAGCCTAGAGGGTCCTTCTGACTGATAACGAACCCACAAAGAACTTAAAAGTTGTTCACCAATTCCATAATGAACATGGATATTATTGATGCTCAGACCATTCTCAAGCATATGCATATACTTCAATCGTTCTGCATAGCCATGTTTCTTTCTCTTTTTAGACATAACAAAACCCCGAAAGTTTTTTGTCTAACTTTCGGGGTTCATGTCAAATTTTTAGTCACCTTCTTGTTTTTTTCTTTAGGGAAATTGAACTGGAGCCCTCATATTCCCCCCTCTTTATGATTACCGTTCCTGCTCTGGTTTTACGGTAAACGAAATCATAACAGCAGAAATGGCGAATTGTCTCCCCTTTGGAGTCTGTTTTTGCAGAGGTAAAGAATCTTTTGTCAAATCCGAGAACCTCAAGTTCGGAGAATGTTACCCTTAATCTGGAGTTGTTGTACAGATGCTCCATTATCCTGTAATTGTTTCTCAAGATTGCATTTATCCTTTTGTGACACTCCTTTTTAGGAGTTCTGATTTTGTTGTTGAAATAGGTTCTGCAGGCGGAACTGCAGAATTTTTTGTCGCTTCTCCCTTGGAATTCGGCCCCGCATTCTATACATTTTCCCATAGCTGTAACTCTTTTGGTATTGGCAAAATTATCCAAATGAGATCCAAATTGGATAGCTGTGTAGATATAATTTTCTGATTGTGAACAACAAAAGCTGAAATATAAAAAATGATCCGTTTTTATATGTTTTTTAGTCGGTTATATTTGTTATAATGACTCTTTGTGGAAATTTTGTTTTGTTGCTTTGCACTGTACAATTAAAACAAAATATTATGGATATTTCAATCAACAGAATCGAGCTCCGTGGAAATGTAGGGCAGGAGCCGAGAGTTACAGAAGTGGGAGAGAACAAGGTTATCAAATTCACTGTTGCCACAAATGAGCGTTTCAAGGACAGACAAGGGGTGCTGAAAGAGGAGACGACCTGGCACAATATTGTGGCATGGGCAGGGAGAGGTATGCCCGACTTCAATGATATCAAGAAAGGTGTGTGCGTCTCTGTGTCAGGGAGGGTGCGAAATATCAAGTACACTACACCCCAAGGGGAAGAGAAGTGGTACAATGATGTATTGGCCAACAGATTGCATATAGAAGATGTGACTAATTTGCCGTAATAAATAAAATTTAGGTAAATTTGTCCCCTTAAATGCAATATTATGAAAAGAGAAATTTTACTTTATAACACATTGTCAAGAAGAAAAGAGGTTTTTACCCCTGTAACACCCGGAATGGTAGGACTTTATGTCTGTGGTCCTACAGTATATGGTGATGCCCATCTGGGGCACGCAAGACCTGGCGTGACATATGATGTTCTTGTAAGGATGTTCAGATATATGGGTTATAAAGTGAGATATGTCAGAAATATTACAGATGTGGGACACCTGGAGCATGATGCCGATGAGGGTGAAGATAAAATTGCTAAGAAGGCAAAACTTGAGGCACTTGAACCAATGGAGGTTGCCCAGGAATATACATTGAGATATCAGGAAGCTATGCGCAAGCTCAATACTTGCCCTCCAAGTATTGAGCCCAGGGCTTCCGGACACATAATGGAGCAGATAGCCCTTGTAGAGAAGATATTTGAAGCTGGTTTTGCATATGAGAGCAATGGCTCTGTCTATTTTGATGTGAGGGCATTCCATGAGAAATACAATTACGGGGAGTTGTCGGGAAGGGTTCTTGATGATATGATCTCCAACACACGTGATCTTGATGGTCAAAGCGACAAGAGGAGTCCGCTTGATTTTGCCTTGTGGAAAAAGGCATCACCCGAACATATCATGAGGTGGCCTTCACCCTGGAGTGACGGTTTCCCGGGATGGCACCTGGAGTGCTCAGCAATGAGTGCAAAATATCTTGGAGATGAATTTGATATTCATGGTGGCGGTATGGACTTGCTTTTCCCTCATCACGAATGTGAGTTGGCACAAAACAAGGCATCAAGAGGAAAAGGTGGGGTAAGATATTGGATGCACAACAATATGATCACTATTGAGGGGAAGAAGATGGGTAAATCTTATGGTAATTTCATCACCCTTGAGGAGTTGTTCACAGGGAACAATAACGTCCTTGAACAGCCCTACTCTCCGATGACTATAAGATTCTTCATCCTTCAGGCGCACTATCGCAGTACACTTGATTTCAGCAATGATGCACTTAAAGCTGCTGAGAAAGGGCTCAAGAGAATCATGCAGGCAGTGAATGATGTTAAGAACATCACAGCTAAAGATGGGGTTGGGGATAATAAAGAGGTGGCAGCTATCTATGATGGGGTTTTCAGTGCCATTTGTGATGATATAAATACTCCGATTGCATTGTCACATCTGTTTGATGGTGTGAGGATAATAAATCAGGTAAAAGATGGTCAGCTCGCAATCAATTCTCATGATAAAGCCCTCCTTGATGAATTGTTCCTTGACTTTATCAAGGATGTGCTGGGCCTTGTAGATGAATCTGCCTCAGACGGTTCGGAAAATGTTATTAGCGGCCTTATGGAGATGATTCTGGATATAAGAAAAGTGGCAAAATCCAATAAAGACTTTGCCACCAGTGATCTTATCAGAGACAAACTCAAAGCCTTAGGTATCCAGATTAAGGATACAAAAGATGGAGTTGAGTGGAGTCTGTAGATTATTTATTTCTATTTATCCTCTTCGTCCTTTACAATTTCAATAAGTCTTGCGGAGAACATGTAGCAGTAATCACCTTCTGAGGTGTACACTTCTGCGAGTTGTTTCTTCGCACCTTCACTGAAGACTCTTTGTGTAGCTCCGTTGTCGTCTGCAATGTAGATATATTCAGAATTTGGTGATACACCGATACCTCTGATACTGTTGCCTCTGTAAACCTCTTCATATTTGTCTGTAGTGATATCTGTCTGATAAACAACATCCCCGGAATATGAAAGGATATGTGACGCTTTCCTTCCGAATATTATGCGCCCTTTAGGACCTACAGGTACTTGAATGTTCTTCACTAATCGGTCTGTTGTATAGTCTATGATTGAGATACCATAGTCTTTGCATGATACGATAATGTTGCTTCCGTTAGGACTTACCGCAATCTCCATTGGCCTTGCAGGGAGTTCAATGGTCTTGATAAGCATCTTTGAGGCATATTCATAAACTTCAAGTCCCGCTTTGCCACAAATATAGATGTTGCCACCGACTTCAAACATTGCAGTACCACCTTCGTTAACAGGGATTGTCTCAATAATATTATATCCGTCAACCATGCTGTAAACCTTAATGTTTGCAGCAACGCCATCTCTACCATTGTTAAGAACATACAGATTTTCACCTACAACACACATTGCTACAGGATTTGAAAGTTCTGTAACAAAATTCTGATCCTCAATTTTGAATCTCGACAAATCGATTTTCCCCAATCCGTCATGGTCTGAAAGGAGTGGGTAACCATACCCGTATGAGTCTGCCAGAAGTCCATGGAATGTGCCGATAAGTTGGCTCTCATTATTGGTGGACATGCGTTTTGTCTCCTCAACAAGGTCATCTTCATTGAACCCAATCATATCTATAGGCATCTGGGGCCCCCCTTCGTTAATCATAATGGCCACATTGTATGTCTCAAAATCAGGACCTATAGGACCACATGAGGCAAGAACGGCTAAAGTTGCAAAAAGGATTAAAAATTTTTTCATACTATTCATAAATATACTTGATTGATTTTATAACATCTGGATGAAGACTGTTTGCAACAGGGCATGTTTTGGCAGCAGCTTCAATGATTCTTTTCTGTTTGTCTGTATAACCGGCACCTTTGGGGAAATGTACATCAATTTTGATTTCAGCAACTCTGCGTGGATTTGCAGCCATTATCTTTTCAATTTCAAGGGTTGTGCCATCTATTGAGAATCCGTGTGTATTGGCAGCAATGCCGATGATTGTAAGCATGCAGCTTCCAAGAGATGAGGCGAACATGTCTGTAGGTGAAAAATATTCCCCTTTGCCATTATTGTCAAGAGGTGCATCTGTGATTATCTTGTTTCCTGATTGGATATGTTCAATCTCGGTCCTCAGATTGCCGAGATATTGTGTTCTCATTTTTGTCATGATGGTATAAGTTTTTATTTGTTAGTAATTTTTCCAATAAGTGTGGCTGATGTACAGCTCTCGACAAGGACATAAACGTAATCTCCTGCTTTATGACCACAAGCGGGGAATACGCAAACTTTGTTGCCGGGGGTCCTTCCGAAAAGTTCATTTTTGTTCTTTTTCGAAGTCCCTTCAATCAGTACCTCAAAAACCTTGCCGACATCTTTTTTGTTGCTTTCATGTGAGAGTCTGTTTTGAAGATCGATAATTTCATTAAGTCTCCTGGTTTTCTCCTCCAGGGGAACATCATCTTCAAAATGTCTTGCTGCTTTGGTGTTGGGCCTTTGTGAGTATTGGAACATGAATGCGTAATCAAATTTTGCCTCCTCCATCAATGACAAGGTCATCTGATGATCCTCAAGAGTCTCAGAGCAGAAACCTGCAATAATATCGGTAGTGATAGTGGCGTCCGGGATAATTTCGCGGATTTTTTCAATCCTCTCCATATATTTTTCCCTGTCATATTTGCGGTTCATCTTCTCAAGCATCCTGCTGCTTCCGGATTGGACAGGAAGGTGAATATGGGTACATATGTTGGGATACATTGCCATAGAGTACAGAACACCGTTGCCCATATCTTTAGGGTGTGAAGTGGAGAATCGCACCCTTAGCTTGGGGTCAATAAGTGCTACAAGCTCAATCAATTGGGCGAAATTAACCTTCTCGGTGGGGTTTTCGGGATTGATCCAGAGGTATGAGTCCACATTTTGTCCGAGCAAATTGACCTCTTTGTATCCCATTTCGAAGAGTTCGCGTGCCTCCTTGACAATGCTGTGGGGATCCCTGCTCCTTTCAGAACCCCTTACGTATGGAACAATACAATATGTGCACATGTTGTTGCAACCTCTCATTATGGATATGAAAGATGTAACACCATTTTTATCTGTACGGACAGGGGAAATGTCTGAGTATGTCTCGTGTCGGGACAAGGTGATATCAATCTGTTTTGGAGACTCCTGCAATTTCCTGATCATTTGCGGGAGGTTGCGGTATGTGTCGGGCCCCGCTACAATATCGACAACAGGATGTTCGAGAAGTTTCTCCTTTACCCTTTCTGCCATACAACCGAGGACACCTACAATTATATCCCCCCTTTTTCTCTTCTCCTGCAGGAAATGGTCAAGTCTTCCCCAGACTCTTTGTTCTGCATTTTCTCGAATAGAGCAAGTGTTGACCAGAATCAAGTCAGCTGTTTCAATTGATTCGCACCCCTGATATCCCTCTTTTTTCAGAATTGAGAGGACAAGCTCACTGTCATAGACATTCATCTGACAGCCGTATGTTTCAATAAAGACTTTATTCATGCTCGCAAAGATAACTTTTTTATATCTTTGCGGTGAAAACAATTTCTTTTTTATGAAAAAAGTACTTTTTATTCTCATCATAATATCAGCATTTGCAACAAGTTGCAGCCCTGTCAAAAAATTAAATATAGACAATGTCCGATTGGCAGAGTTCAGGATGGAGAGTTCGACAAAAGCTTCCCTCACCTTCGAGATGGATGTTTACAATAACTCTCAATCTGCAATCTTCCTTACCGGAGCTACCGGAACATTGAGAAGAGATATGGATCTTTTTGCAACTGTTGAGCTGGCTGATACAGTGATGGCACAGCCGATGGAGACAAAAAAATTGAGAGCGACTGTCAATGTTGCATTATGCGATCCTATGTCGTTGTTGTCCATGGGGTTGAATATCAGAAATTGGGATATAAATTCATTTACCATCTCAGGAAAGATGACTTTGGAGAAAGAGAAAGGTGGGAAGAGAAGTCATAAAATCAAGGATATGCCCCTGAAGAAATTGTTGAACATGTTAAATTAGAGAGTGTGATGAAAAAGGTTATATTTATTGCAGGGCTCCTTTTAATGGCCTTTTGTGCCAAAGGACAGGACATAAGGAGAAATGTCTCAGCTACCGATTCCTTGGATAAAGCTCTGAATCATTACATAGAGAAGAATAAGACGAGACCTGCAACCATATATAGATTGAGGATATTCTTCGATAACAAGCAGGATGCCAGAAGCGTCTCTGAACAAGTAGCCACACAATTTTCAGAACTATATCCCGATGTCCCGGTATTCAGAGGGTATACCAATCCATATTTCAAGGTAACAGTGGGGAACTTCAGATCGAAATCTGAAGCGATGAAATTCCTCAATGTGATTAAAGCAGATTACCCTTCGGTATTTCTTGTCAAAGAGTCCTTCTCCACCATTTAGGTCTGAATCTCATACCGATAGAGTTCAGGAATGATTTGAGAGGTGTAATATGCCTCTCTATTTTTTCCATATAGATATCATCTATGGTAATCAGAATGCCTGTCTCTTCCACACCACCGAACCCTTCATTAGTGGCAGTACCGAATACCTTCATTGATGGTGAGAGGTTCATATATGAGTTGATAAGTGGGGGGATATGCTCCCCTCTCTCCTTGATCTCTCTATGCAGAATCTTATATCCCTCGTCATAGGGGAGATCTTTGAATAGTGAGAGGTAGTATGGATTGTTGCTGTCGTAGTCAAGTGGACTGATGGGGGTTACAAGGGCGTCGTTGTCCTCAAAATATTTGTGCAGGAAGTGGAGGAGGGTGTTGCGGGCCTTATAGTCATAAGAGGTGTACATTGTGACCTTTCCAAAGAAATAGTGGTAATTTGTATACTTGGTCATCAATGCACCCAGACCATCCCATACATTGTCCAAGGCATAAAGACCTTTCCTCTTTATGCTGGTACCCTGGTAGTTGGGCTGTATAAATGATCTTCCGAGTTCTATTGTGTATGGGAGATAATCTTTGATAAATGTATCCGAGAAATTGAAAAGTTCTTTGGTGGCCAATTTATCGGGATTCAGCCCGCCGCACAATATGTATCTGTAGCCGCCGAGAATCTCCTGATCTTTAGGATCCCATACTATAAGTTGTCTGTATGGATTGTGTTCATCAGTGTCATATTCATCAATATCGACAGATTTTCCGGTGCCGCCTCCGGCTACTCTGAAGGATAGCTCCCTCAGGCGGCCAATCTCCCGCATGATATTGGGAGAGTCCTTGTATGTCACCTCATATAGTTCATTGTCCCCTTTACGGGTGTTTCTTATATACTTCTGAGAGGTGAGTTCTTTAATTATAAGTTTTCTGTCAACGGGATTGATTATCGGTTCCATAGCTTTTGTTTCGTATGATTTGTGTCCATTCACTGTAGGTTTTCTCCTGTGTCAAGGAATCTGCAGGGAATGGTTCTCGAATGTATATATCAAATGAATTGTTCTTCTGCTTGAACATTTCATCCACAAGAAACATCATCTCTATATTGAATTTGATGCGGAGGAATTTTCTGAGTTTTGCAAGACGGTAGAAGAACATTGAATTCTTTCCTGAAAAGTGGATAGGGACAATTCCCCGATGTGACTCTATCGCTTTTGAAACAAAGGTTTTTTTCCAAGGAAGATCGGTGATTTTTCCATTTATAAGTCTTGAACAAAGTCCGGCTGGAAAATATAGGATCTGTGCTTCAGAGTCAAATGCATTCTGGATTTTCCGGGCATACCCGCTACTCATTTTCCCGTGTTTGTTTATCGGAATAAATGTTGGTTCAAGGGGTGTTACATGCATCAGAAGGTCGTTGACTACAAATTTTACTTTGCCATTATAGCGTTTCCCCAATATGGAAATAAGCATCAGTCCGTCGAGCCCTCCCAACGGGTGGTTGGATGCAAAGACAAATTTTTCTCCGACAGGGGGGAGATTTTCTTCTCCATGCAATGTGAAGGTAATATTCAGAATTTCAAGGGCTTTTGTTGCAAAATCTACCCCCTCAAGTCCAGCTGTCTGTTTGAGGAGTTCGTTGAGTTCGTCCTGATGGATTATCCGTTTAAGAAAGGATACGAGAAATCTGGGGGCTTTATTTACCCCTTTGCTCTTCAGAACTTTTTCAATATCAATTGATAAACTCTTTTTTTCAAGATTCATGACAACAAAGTTACATATTTTTATCTTTTGGGTGGATTTTTTTATACCTTTGTTTTCGTAAAAAGGTGTGGCTTAATCCTTTTCGGATTGGGCCGATAATAGGGAATCCGGTGAAAGTCCGGAACTGTACCCGTAGCTGTAAGCTCCATAACTCCTTGTAGTTATCTTGGCCACTGTCTGATACGGATGGGAAGGCACTACCGGGGGAGCAAGTCAGAAGACCTGCCTTTGATTTTTTAATTTGAAATCTCGGGTAAAGATTTCCAAAGACCTGATAGAATGCATTGTAGAATATTGTTGACTGTAATAGTCTCTATTACACTTGGCCTTATGCCATTGGCTTCATATGGACAAGACACAACCCTTGTGGAGGTGCTTGACAAGGCTGTTGTGGTCTCTGCCGGGAAGCCCTCTTCTACCAGAGAGGGGAGTCCTGTTCAGGCCCGTGACAAGAAAGAGATGGAGAGGCTGGGGGTTCAGAGTCTGCATGAGGTGGTCAGAACATTTTCTGGGGTAAATCTGAAAGATTATGGTGGAGTTGGAGGGGTGAAGACGGTCTCTATCAGGAGTATGGGGGCACAACACACAGCAGTCTGTTATGATGGAATCACAATGTCCAATACACAAACAGGATATGTGGATATAGGGCAATTCTCCCTTGACAATGTAGATCTTGTTTCGTTGACTATAGGACAGTCCGATGAAATTTTTCAGACCGCAAGGAGTTTTGCCTCTTCAGGAGTATTGAATATAAATACTGTTGTCCCCCATTTTGACGGGCAACCTTTTCATATTGTTGCACAGATAAAACTTGCATCATTCGGCACCTATAACCCGTACCTTATGTATCAGCAAAAAATTTCCGACAGGTGGTCAGCAGCGGTAAATGGAGACTGGATGATTTCTAATGGGGATTACCCTTACAAAATAAGGAATGGAAAGACTTGGGAAGAGGATATCAGAGAGAATGGCGATGTAAATACCATACGAGGTGAAGCAAATATCTATGGGGATATGGGGAGAGGGGGAAAACTTTCTGTCAAAGCAAATTATCTAAACTCTGAGAGGGGGCTTCCCGGCTCAGTTGTCCTTTATTCACAAGGTGGAAACGAGAGATTGTGGGATGAAAACTTCTTCGCTTCTGCAAAATATGAGAATTCATTTTCTGACAAATGGGCAATGAAAGGGAATGTGAAATACAGCTATGCCTGGAGCCATTACCTTGCATATGACGATATTTATATGGATGGAAAAGAGGAGGATTATTACACACAAAATGAGTATTATGCCTCTGCAGCATTGCAGTATAGACCTACTCCCAGATTGAGATTAACCCTTGCAGAGGACTTTTTTATAAATACTCTTGATGCAACAATTCCCGAGTGTGCATACCCTAAAAGATTTTCCACCATGACCTCTTTGGCAGGACAATACAAGGATAGCCGTCTGACTGTAACGGCGTCATTGCTGGGAACATACATAACAGAGGATGTGAAGATTGGGGTAGCTGCTGATGATAAATGGAGAATTTCTCCATCGGCGAGCATATCGTACAAACTCTTTGAAGAAAGAAATTTCAGAATACGGGCTTCATACAAAGATGGTTTCAGAGTCCCGACATTTAATGATTTGTACTACAGCAGGGTAGGAAACCATAATCTGGCTCCTGAAAAATCGACCCAGTTCAATCTTGGCTTCACCTGGAGCGGGCATCTATGGGAGAATGTTGTAGATTATGCCAGTTTTACAATAGACGGGTATTACAATGTGGTTAAGGACAAGATTGTGGCTATCCCTACAATGTTCATCTGGAGGATGCTGAATATGGGGAGAGTGGTAATGAGTGGGGCTGACTTCAATGCATATGCCAACTTCGGTTTGTCTGGGGCCGGTTCCCTGATACTCTCACTAAATTATTCCTATCAATATGCAGTCGATGTTTCCGATCCGGAATCAAAGAGTTATAAACATCAGATACCATATACCCCTGAACACTCCGGGACAGTCTCCCTCTCCTGGAAGAACAGATGGGTGAATATGGGTTATCTCTGTTCGATGGTGGGGAAGAGATATTCGTTCCCACAAAATATTGAGATGAATCTTATCGAGGGGTATATGGACCACTCTATCAGTTTGAGCAGGGAGTTCAATATATCTGACCACAAAATAACCCTCCTGGCAGAGGTTCAGAATATAGGTGATGTCAATTATGAGGTGGTGAAGAATTATCCGATGCCGGGGAGGTCGTACAGATTGACTTTGAAGTATAGTTTTTAATAGAGTAAATATTATGAAGCAGAAACTTTGTTCACTTTTTTTAATCGTTGTATTGATAACTTTATTTACATCTTGTGATAACAAGACAGGTGGGAGCGATCAATACTTTGATATGTATGACAATTGGGTTTATGTCCTGAATAATGGCAATTATGCAAGCAATGATGCAAATCTTGCCATTTATATTCCCGAAGCGGAGAAATCCGACAAGGTAATGTTAAATTGTTTTAAGGAGGCAAATGGTAAGAATCTTGGCGATCTTGCGCAAGATATGCTGGTCTATAAGGAGAGATTGTATATTGCTGTATATAATTCCAAAATTTTATTTGTTACAGACCTTGAAGGTAAAATATTAGGGGAGATTGTCGCAACAGCAGATGGCAAGACGCTGTCACCAAGACAGATGACTGTATGTAACGACAAGTTGTATGTCACTTATTACGAAGGGTATCTGGGAGAGGTAAATATCAGCGATTTCAGTGTGAGAACTATCAAGGTGGGAGATAATCCGGAAGGGGTAGTAGCATACGATGGCTTGTTGTATGTGGCAAATTCCGGAGGTATGAACTATCCTGTTTATGGCAATACCGTAAATGTAATCAATAGCTATAATCTGGAGATTCTATCGACTATCGAGGTTGTTGAGAATCCTGCAGATTTTGTTGTGACATCAAATGGCTTGTTCCTGATCTCCTTGGGGAACTATGCAGATGTTCCAAGTACACTTCAACTGATTGACCCCCAGACCAATATTGTAACCAAGCTGATGGAGGATACACCTGTTACCGCCATGTGCCTTGGGGCAAATGAGAAACTCTACTTCATCTCATCTGTTTACTCAGCAGAGGGGTCAGAATATTCGATAGGGGTGTTCAATACATCGTCTTTAGCTTATGAGGGAGAATTTATCAAAGATGGGACAAAATTGGTAAATGACCCTACATCTATCTCTTTTAACCAATACGACGGGACCATATTTATTGGTACAACCGATTACCGGACTACGGGTGATATGTATGTTTTCTCATCTTATGGAAAACTTGTTGACAGTTTCGATACCGGAGGACTCAATCCGGTTGGCGCTTTCCCGTACTATCGATTTTGATTGAATTTCAAAAAATGTTATATTTGTGTTGGGAAGGTTATTCTTTCCCGATGCAAATATGTTAAAGCAAGGTTTACATCAAAAACTACAGCAGGGACTCTCTCCGCTGCAGATCCAGACAATAAAACTGCTGGAGTTACCTACTCTTGAACTTGAGCAGAGGATTCAGAGAGAATTGGAGGAAAATCCTGTGCTTGATGAGGTGAGCGACAGTGAGTCGGATGTGGATGATGCTCCCAAAAATGTATCTTTGAGTGAATATACCGCAGACGATTCTACCCCTTCATATAAATTGTATGTCAATAATCAGGGTAAAGATGCAAAACCTCAGTACAATACATTTTCGGTAAAAGAGAGTTTTCATCAGAGTCTCGAAAGACAGTTGGGTTTTAGCCATCTGAAAGGGAGAGAGAGGAGTATTGCCCTGTTCATTATAGGAAGTCTTGATGATGACGGGTATCTCAGGAGGGATATTGAGTCACTTTCGGATGATATCGCTTTCAGGCAGGGTATAGAGACAACACCTGAAGAGGTTGAGGAGATATTGAAAGTTATTCAGGAGTTTGAACCTGTAGGGGTGGGTGCCAGAGATCTTCAGGAGTGCCTTATGCTGCAACTCGATTTTCTTGATCATACACCCCAGCGTGAGGTGGCAAAAACAATCCTCACCGAATTTTTTGAAGAATTTACAAAAAAGCACTACACAAAGATAATGTCCAGGATGGAGATATCTGAGGAGGAGTTGAAGGAGGCAATTGATGAGATAGTCCACCTTAATCCCCGTCCGGGTGGTCAGATTGATGATTCATATGTAGAGCAGGCACAGCAAATCGTCCCCGATTTCATTCTTGAAGAGAAGGATGGGGAGCTGATAATGACAATGCCGAAATTCAATATACCTGAGCTGAGGGTTAATAAGAGATATGCAGATTTGTTGATGAATGCTGCAAACTCATCTACAAAGCAAGGGAAAGAGGCGGCAAGTTTTGTTAAACAGAAAATGGACTCTGCAAAATGGTTTGTAGAGGCAATCAAGCAGAGGCACAATACTCTTCAAAACACCATGAATGCGATTATCGCATTCCAGAAGGAGTTTTTCCTCACAGGAGATGAGTCCAAACTTAAGCCAATGGTCCTCAAGAATATAGCGGAGAAGACAGGATTGGATATCTCAACTATATCAAGGGTTGTCAACTGCAAGTACATTCAGACTCAATTCGGTATCTTCTCCCTGAAATACTTCTTCTCGGAGGGGCTTGTAAACAAGAGCGGAGAAGAGGTCTCTACAAGAGAGATTAAGAAAGTACTTTCAGAAAGTGTTGAGGCAGAAGATAAAAGAAAACCCCTCACAGATGAAGAACTTGTAAATGTTCTCTCTGCAAAGGGTTATAATGTAGCCAGAAGAACTGTTGCGAAGTATCGTGAGCAACTTAATATCCCAATAGCAAGATTGCGTAAAGAGCTATAGTTTGCTGCCGTAAGCCAGATCTCCAGCATCGCCCAAGCCGGGAACGATGTATGATTTGTTTGTAAGTTCAACATCTACAGCAGCAACCCATAGAGTTACATTCTGGTCGTGAATGTGCTTCTTGAGGTATTCCACGCCATCAATACTTGCAATAGTGCTCACTATGTGGGTGTGTGCAGGTTTCCCGTTTTCACATAGTTTGTTGTAGGCAAGAACAAGTGATGATCCTGTTGCGAGCATAGTGTCAGCAAGAATCAGGGTTTTACCCTCTATACTTGGAGAACTTGCATATTCTACCTGGATGGTGAATTTATTATCCTTACCATATTTTCTGTAAGAGGCGATAAAAGCGTTCTGCGCCCTGTCAAAGATGTGCAGAAGACCCTCGTGCATAGGGATACCCGCTCTCAATACGCTGGCGATCACGATGTTGTTGTCGTAGGTAGAGGTGTGCGCGATTCCCAGAGGTGTCTGAACATCTATGCTGTTAAATTTCAGAGTTTTGCTTATTTCAATGCCGAAAAATTCGCCAATCCGTTGCAGATTCTTTCTGAATCTCATACTATCTTTCTGAATAACTTGATCACGAATTTCTGCAATGTACTGATTAAGTACTGAATTTTGTTCGCTTAGGTTAATTACATTCATAGGAGAAAAATTTCCCCAAAGGTAGTAAAATATCCATTAAATCTTTGATTCTTCGGAAAAACTGTAGTACTTCTCACCCGCAATTATAATGTGATCTATCAGGCTGATCTCCAATAGGGAGGATGTCTCTTTCAATGTGCGGGTGAATTTTATGTCATTGGCTCCGGGATATGGATTTCCGGAGGGGTGGTTATGGAAAATTATCAATCCTGTTGCAAGTTTGTCAACCCCTCTTTTGAGTATTATCCGGTAGTCGATTACTGTAGAGTCGATACCACCCTTGCTGAGACACTCTCGGTGGATTACCTTGTTGGCTTTATTCAGATATAGCCCCCACAATTCTTCGTGGTCAAGATGTTTCAGTACAGACCCTATGGCTCTTACCGCATCTGCAGCAGAGAGGATTTGTGGAGATTCTCCTTTGGGCTCCGATGTGAATCTTCGTGCAAGTTCAAATAATGCGAGTATTGTAGTAGCTTTGGATACCCCCAACCCTCCTATTTCGCACATCTGTTCCATTCCAAGTCGGGATAATGTCTGGAGAGAGTTCTCCCCTTTTGATAGTAGCCTCTTTGCTATATCTACTGCTGTCTCATTTTTGTTTCCAGTGCGTATAAGTATTGCAAGCAGTTCTGAATTTGTGAGTGAAGAGGCACCATTTATTATCATCTTCTCCCTAGGTCTCTCTTCAATACTCCAATCTTTGATTCTTAAATTTGGTGCCATAACAAATAAAAAAAACTTCCCGACAAATATTGGGAAGTTTTTTTATTTCTTTTGACAAAAAAGTAAACTTTTATAGTTTGTTTACATGTGACTGAATTCCGCTTTTCAAGTTAGCTGCTTTGTTAGCGTGGATAACGTTAGTTTTTGCAAGCTTGTCAATCATTGAAGAAACTTTAGGTAGAAGAGCAGCTGCTGCTTCTTTGTCTGTTGTGTTTCTCAACGCTCTGATAGCGTTTCTTGTTGTCTTTGCATAATACTTGTTATGCAATCTGCGCGCCTCGCTTTGGCGATGACGCTTGTCTGCTGATGCGTGATTTGCCATTTTATTTCTTTTTTATTTTTGGTAGTGGGTAGGGGAATCGAACCCCTATTGCAAGAATGAAAATCTTGAGTCCTAACCGTTAGACGAACCCACCGTCTCGATGCCATTTAGTAGGCACTTTTTGTTTGGGAGTGCAAAGGTATAAATTATTTCTTATCTTCCAAAACTTTTGAAAAAAAGATTAACAATTTATTCGTTTTCCCATTCAAACGAGTATAGTATTGACTCTACCTGCCTCAGGTAGTTCCTTTTGTCAAACTTTGGTGCATATACAAATCCCTCGAGGACTATAATCCTCTTGTTCTCTTTATCCCAGAATGAATGACATACAAATGGACCACCCATATAGTCATTTTCAACCTCCCATAGCCCACGTGTCTCAGCGAAAGTACGGTTCTTGTATTTCATCCAATTGAAGCTTGGGTGGAAGAATGAACCGGTAATCATATAACTGTTGTCCCGCATCCCCGGAACATTCGCTTTCATAACCTCATTTCTTTTCTCAATAACGGACTCCTTGGTCAGTGTCTCACCATTGTACGGGTATGAGTATATGAATATTCCCTGGGTAAGATATGTGGTTTCGTATGAGATCCACATGAAGTCGTCTGTTATTTTCTTGAGACCATACCCTTGTGGAAAATATGGGGAGCCGCCATATCTCTCCAATACTTGTTTACGGATAGATATCTCCTGGTATTTTTTTGCATTTCTTATGATTCTGTCCCTCTCGGCTTGTTCTAATGCGTTGATAACCAATTCTTTCTTTTCAGAGAGAATGCCCAGAGCACTCTTCTGGTCAGGGGCAAAGAGAGATATCACCACTTGTGGTGCAGCCCAGAGATCCTCCTGTATTGTAACTTTTGGAGTAGTGTGGTTGCTGCCGATATAGAAGATGATTATGTTTCTATGTGCTGAGTATGGACCATAATCCTGAAAAGAGCTGTGGGTCGCATTATACAAAGTAAATATCGGTTCCCTTTGTGGTAGGAAAGGATAGTCCGATGCAAGGATATCCTTTAGGAGAGAGCCTATCTCTCCCTCCCAGTGCCCCTTTTCAATCACCAATAAAACTTCTCCGGGTTTTCCTGTGACATTTGGAAGGTATTTCCCTTTTTCCTGGTTGTTGCAGCTTGCAAAGAGGACCAATGATATAAGCAAGATTGAGAGATGTTTGAGAGTTTTCATAAGTGATTTATTTAAAAAGTCTTAAAATGTCGTTGCCAAAGGCCAAAAATACTAATAACATGAGGAATATCATACCTGCTACCTGTGCGTATTCCAGGAATTTGTCGGAAGGTTTCTTTCCGGTAATGATTTCATAGAGTGTAAATAGGATATGTCCACCATCCAATGCAGGTATTGGGAGGAGGTTCAGGATGGCAAGCATTACAGATAGCCATGCAGTGATATTCCAGAATGCCTCCCAGTTCCAGGCAGTAGGGAAGATGCTCCCGATTGCTATGAAGCTGCCGACAGATTTGTATGCCTCAGTTTTTGGAGAGAAGATGAGACCAAGCTCTTTTATATAGTCGCTGATTGCGCTGAAAGTTCTCTTTATTCCAGCAGGAACAGCTTCGATGAATGAGTACTCTTTTTCGGTGATGTGGATATCTGAAAGGTCGCTTTGAAGAAGAACCTCAATCTTCCCGTCCTGGTTTACCTCCATAGGGAATGTGATATATTCCTCACCCCTTTTGAATTCAATAGGAATCATACTCCCTTTGTTTGCAGATAGTGCATTCTGAAGTTCTTGGAAGAAAAATACATCCTGACCGTTCACTTTGACAAAACGGTCCCCAGTTATTATAGCTACCCCCTTGTTTATGGATGTGTCGGGAACTGCAGATACAGCTACAGGCGCAGCAGGCATGAACATCTGTGGGGTATTCAGAATAGCTGGGATATAGGCAGGATCTATTTCAATCCGGATGGTGTCACCTCCTCTGAGTACGGTAGCTGTCTTTGCTTGTGAACGGACAAGATCTGCCTGAAGTTCGAAGAACTTATCTGTGGTAACATCGTCAAAAGCAAGAATTTTATCACCGTTTCTGAACCCTATCTCGTGGGCAAGGTCGTTGACCTGAACTCCATAGATTGCATCATTGTTGGTGAGGTATGCATCTCCCCACGTGAAGAGTATGATGGAGTAGAGAAAGATGGCGAGGAAAAAATTGAACATTACCCCACCGGCCATCACAAGGAGCCTTTGCCACGCAGGTTTTGTCCTGAATTCCCAGGGCTTTGGCTCTTGTGCCATTGTCTCTTTGTCCATCGATTCATCGATCATCCCCGATATTTTGCAGAATCCCCCCAAAGGGATGGAGCCGATTCCCCACTCGGTGTCGCTGTTCTTAGGTTTGTATTTGAAAATTGCAGGGGGGAAGAAGAGGTAAAATTTCTCCACCCTGATCTTGAACAGTTTTGCAAAAATGAAGTGTCCGAACTCATGTACTACCACTAAAAGTGACAGGGCAAGGAGGACTTGAATGATTCTTATGATAATATCCATATAGATTGTTCTCTGTTAGTAAATCAGTTCGTTAGCAAATATCCTGCCCATCTTGTCAGATTCAAATATATCATCAATACCGGGTTTTGCAATGAATTCACACTTCTCAATTGTTTTTTCAATAATCAAGGGAATCTCTGTAAACTTGATCTTCTCCTTCAAAAAGGCATTTACAGCGATCTCATTAGCTGCATTCATTATACAAGGGATATTTCCCCCTGCTTTGATCGAATCGTATGCAATCCTGATGCAAGGGAATTTTTCGGGATCGGGTGCCCGGAATGTGAAAGTCCCCACCTTGAACAAATCGAGTCTTTCAACATTGAGAGGGAGACGGTAAGGGTATGAAAAGGCGTACTGGATGGGAATTCTCATATCTGGGACCCCCATCTGACCTATAATTGAGCCGTCAGCAAATTGAACCATCGAGTGGATGATCGATTGGGGGTGGATCACTATCTGAATCTGTGAAGGGGAGACATCAAACAGCCATCTTGCCTCAATCATCTCTAACCCTTTGTTCATCATGCTCGCAGAATCGATGGTCACCTTTGCTCCCATGTTCCAGCGTGGGTGTTTCAGCGCAATCTCCTTGGTCGCGCTCTCCATTTCCCTGTGGGCGGAGTCAAGAAATGGGCCTCCGGAGGCGGTAAGGAGGATCTTTTCTATAGAAGCCCTCTCCCCCTGCAAGGATTGGAAAATGGCAGAGTGCTCTGAATCTACAGGGATGATTGCACTGTTGTATTTTCTCGAGAGATCTGTAACAATTTCTCCGGCAGCAACCAGAGTCTCTTTGTTAGCAAGTGCAATGGTCTTGCCGTTGCGGATAGCAGCAAGGGTGGGCTTTAGACCACTGAACCCAACCATTGAAGCAAGGACAAGATCTATATTTGTACTCGTTTCAAGTATATCGGAAATAGCTTCATTCCCCGCAAATACCTTGATAAAATGGGGTGCAAGGGCTTGCTCTACCTCTTTGTAGAGAGATTCATTGCTTATGACAACGCTGTTTGCGTTGAATTTTATTGCTTGTTCAATAAGAAGATCCTTGTTGTTGTTTGCAGTAAGCAACTCTACCTCGAACAGATCGGGATGTTGTGAGATGACATCCAGAGCTTGGGTGCCGATGGATCCGGTAGACCCCAGAATGGCAATTCTTCTCTTCATTGTGCTTCTCTAAAAATTTATGTACATCGTAGGATCAATCGGGTCTCCTTTGTGCCACAACTCAAAGTGAAGGTGAGGGCCTGTGCTGAGTGAACCGGAGTCACCTACAAGAGAGATAGGGGTCCCTGCATCCACTTTATCACCACTTTTTTTCAAAAGTTTTGAGCAGTGTTTATATACGGAGATAAGATCGTTGTCGTGCTGTATCTGAATAGTGTATCCTGTTTCGTCATTCCACCCTGCAGAAATAATTGTCCCATCAAGAACTGCATATACAATGGAGTTGTTCGGGGCAGCTATATCGACAAAAGGGTGCCCTATTGTCTGGTTGTAACCGTCTGTGACAACACCTTTGACTGGCTGGAAGAAAAGGAGCCCCTCAATCTGGCTGATTTTTGTGTTTTGGAGGGCAGAGATATTCAGCTCCTCCTGTCTCATGAATTCGGCTTTGAGGATGGAGTCCTCTTTTGATGAGGCAGAAGAGACAAGGTCGATGGTTGCCCTGTTGAAGAAGGTTGTATCCTGCAGGATTGAGTCTATATTGATGGGCTTTTCACCTTTATATATTTTCTGGATGTTGTTCATCTGCAAAGACCAGATTATAATCTGTCTTTCGAGCTGTTCAATCTTCACACTGTTCATTATTGCCTCTCTGCGTGTTTCAGGGGACGGGTATCCTGGAATTAACCTTTTGAGAGGTGTGTATGCTATGATTGTGAGGAGAATGGCAAGAAGGAGAAGTATCGCTACAATACAACCGGCAGTAGCTTTAAGCTTGCTTGCCTTGAACTGGAAGAGGACTTTGTGGGAGTTGTTCTCAACAATTGAGAAACGATATATTTTGGTAAGCTTCTTCTTTTTCATTAAAATGTTAAATTTGCATTATGAAAAGGTTGTTAGGAATCGATTACGGAAAAAAGCGTGTGGGTGTCGCAGTGAGTGACCCATTGAAAATCTTTGCCTCTCCACTCGAAACCGTTCCGACTGCAAATATAGTCAATTACCTCAAAAATTACACCTCTGAAAATGAGGTCGAAATGTTTGTTGTGGGTTATCCTGTCAATATGGACAACAAACCATCAGAGGCGGCGCAATATGTGGATATATTTCTGAAGCAACTTAAAAAAGCATTTCCATCTGTTCCGGTCGTTTTGGAAGATGAACGTTTTACCTCTGTCCTTGCATTCCAGTCGTTGATAGACAGTGGGGTGAAAAAGATGGACAGGAGGGATAAAGCGGCTGTGGACAAGGTGAGTGCGGCACTTATATTGCAAACTTATATGGATAGAAAAAAATAAAAAGAATATGATACTACCTATTTATGTATATGGCTCTGATGTATTGAGAGCACAGGCAAAAGAGATTGATGTCGAGAGTGTGGACAAGGAGACATTCGGAAAGTTTATCGATGATATGTTTGAAACCATGAAAAATGCGGAGGGTGTAGGTCTTGCTGCTCCACAGGTGGGAAAGGATATTCAATGTGTAATGGTGGATGGGAGGGATATTGCCGATACATACCACTATCTGAAAGATTTTTTCAGGGTAATGATAAATCCTGTCGTGGTGGAGGAGAGTGAGGAGACTTCGGTCTATAGTGAGGGATGTCTGAGTATTCCAGATATCAGTTGTGATATTACCAGACCTAAAAAGATAAAGGTGGAGTATTATGACAGGGATTTTGTCAAGCATGTAGAGGAATTTGATGATTTTGCTGCAAGAATGGTGCAACACGAACTTGACCACCTCAAGGGTGTCATGTTTGTTGATAAAGCGGCACCTATCCGCAAGAAGATGATAAGCAGCAAACTACACAATATCTCAAAAGGGAAGGTAGCCGCCCATTATAAAATAAAGTTGGACAAATCTAAATAATTACAAATATGGGAGCTTTTCATGCATACGACATCAGAGGTGTCTACAATAAAGATTTTGATAAAGATACAGTATATAAAGTCGGATACTTTCTTCCACAGCTGCTAAACGCCCGGAAAGTGCTTGTAGGGAGGGATGTGAGGGAATCTTCTCCCGAAATTCATGAATATCTTTTGAGAGGGATTACCGATGCCGGGGCAGATGTATATGATGCAGGACTAGCAACTACCCCTATGATTTATTGGGGAACTGCTGCAAAAGGATTTGAGGCTTCGGTGCAGATTACCGCATCCCATAATCCACGTGAATACAATGGATTGAAGATCTCGAGGGTTAATGCACTCCCTGTCGGTTACGATACAGGGTTGAGTACCATAGAGGGGTGGATAAAAGAGGGTAAAGAGCCTGTTCCGGCACAAGTAAAAGGGAAAGTTATTGAAATGGATATCAAGGAGGAGTACCTTGCATTCCAGCGACAATATCTTGGAGACTATTCCAACCTCAATATAGGTGTCGATGTCTCAAATGGAATGGCAGGCCTTCTTATTAAAGATCTGTTGGGAGAGGGTTCTGACAAACTTCACTATATATATGATGATCTTGATGGTACTTTCCCCAATCATGAGGCCAATCCCCTGATTCCGGAGAATACCGAAGATCTCAAAAAACTTGTTGCCGAAAAGGGGTGTGATATAGGTGTAATTTATGATGGAGATGCAGACAGAGTTATGTTCGTAGATGAGAATTCGAGATTTATATCTCCAGACCTCATCATTGCACTTCTCGGACATTTCTTCCTTGAGGCGATCGGATCCTCGCCTGCAGTGGTAGAGAGACGCAAAGTGCTGATGGATACGCCAAATCTGAAAGTGGGTGTGATTCAGGATATCAGAAGTTCAAAAGCGGTTGGGGAGTATCTGAAACCAATGGGGGGTGTTATAAATACCTGGAGAGTAGGGAGGGCTTTTGCCGCTCCAAAACTGAGGGAGTTTGACGGTTTGTTTGGCGGAGAATTGGCAGGACACTATTATTTCAAAGATTTCTACTATTCCGACAGTGGAATTATGGCCTCGCTGATAGTACTCGACATAGTAGCCCAGATGAAGAAAAGGGGTGCATCCCTTTCGTTCCTGATTTCGCAAATTGAGAAATACCAGAACTCAGGGGAGATAAATTTCAAGATTGAAGACAAGCTTGGGGCAATGAATGAAGTGCGTGACTACTTCCGTTCTCAAGAGGTACCCACACTATCTATGGATTTTGATGGCTACAGAGAAGAGTTCTCAGACTGGTGGTATAATATAAGATCTTCAAACACAGAACCTTACCTGCGTTTCTTGTGTGAGGCTACATCCAAGGAACTGCTGGATGAAAAAGTGGCTGTGGTGAGAGAGATTATAGCCCGGAGGGGATGTTGATCTGAAGGGTTCTTCTCTTCGGATCAATCTTCAGTACGAGATCCTCGTGCAGAGGGATGAGTTTCCCTTTTATTTCGACGCAAACATTTCCGCCGAAATCGTGCATTTCGGTGATTATACCCACTTTGTCCCCATTCTGGTCAAATAATGTGTAGCCCAATACAGATTCAGAGCTGTCGTTGTAACAGAGTTGTGAAGGGTAATGGAGTTTCTGACCGACAATCTCTTCCGCCTCTTTCAATGAGTCTATGTCTTCAAATTTGACAAGTGCTTTAGTGGTTCCGCGGAACTCGAGATTTTCCATAAAAAAAGGAACCGGGAGTCCCTCGGCAATGAGGAAAACCGGTTCTTCTAAATTGATGTCATCCGGCATTGCCGAGAGGAAGCTTATTAAAACTTCCCCTTCGGTGCCGTATGATTTCAACACCTGTGCAATCGGCAGTAGATTATCAATTGCCGGTAGCATCTGGTTATGCTTCAGGATTTTCAGCAGGTGCTTCAGCAGCGGCAGCTTCTTCAGCAGCAGCGGCAGCGGCAGCAGCAGCCTCTTCAGCTTTTTTCTTTGCGATAGCTTCTGCTCTCTCTTGATTTACCTTAGCTTCAGCAGCAAGGCTCTCTTTAGCAGCAGCTTTAGCGGTAGCTGAAAGGTTTTGTTTCTTCGCGTTTACTTTAGCATCTTTTTCAGCTTTCCAAGCTTCAAATTTTTGTGCAGCAGCCTCTTCAGTAAGGGCACCTTTTAGAACGCCACCTTGAAGGTGTTTCTTAAGAAGCACACCCTCATAAGAGAGGATACGACGGCAAGTATCAGAAGGTTGAGCACCGTTGTTAAGCCATTTAAGAGCTTTTTCAGCGTCAAGGTTGATAGTTGCAGGGTTTGTGTTTGGATTGTAAGAGCCAAGAAGCTCGATGAAACGACCATCGCGTGGAGCGCGAGAGTCAGCAGCCACGATGTGATAGAAAGCGTAGTTCTTCTTTCCGTGGCGAGCTAAACGAATTTTAACAGCCATTTTTAATAGGTTTATTAGTTGTTTATAAAATATAACCTCCTTATCTACTCGAGAAAAGGCTCGCAAATGTAGTTATTTTTTTCAAAACCAAAATATAAATAAAAAAAAAGGTGGTCAAAATTGAACCACCATTCTTTTACTTAACCTAAAACATAACCTATGAAAAAAACTATTTGTCTAAAAATTATACAAAGACTGTGCCACAATTTTTATTTTTCAAGTTCTTCAAAGGAAATGTTCATCAATTTATACTTGGATCTCTCGTGGTAGTTGTAGTGCCACCACTCTGACTTCAAGAGGTTGAAGCCGTGTTTTTCCATGATTTCCACAAGTTTGGCTCTGTTTTTTAGGACCTCTTGAGGGAGATCGTTGTATGTATGTCTGGCTCTGTCTGTGAATTCATCAAACGGAGTAGGCATCTGGAGCTCTTCACCCGTTTTCAAATCTACAAGACTCACATCCACTGCACATCCTATGTTATGGATTGATCCATATCTGGGATCGGCAACAAAATCTGTGTCGTGGTAGACAGTATAAAAGTACTTTGTCGCAGCATAAGGGCGGTAAGCGTCATAAACTTTGAATCCTAAACCGATCTTGTTCAACTCTTCTTGTGCCCTCTTCAATGCTTCAGCAGCAGGCTTTCTCAGATAAGCTTTTGGCTGGGTGTATATTTTTGTTTTGGTAAAGTTGTTTTCGGTAGCATATCTGATATCGAGAACAATGCCTGGAATATATTTTTCAAGATCAATAAGTTCATTGTCCGGATCCTCTTTGATGGATGACTTATATTCAGACATTGTCTCCACCAGATCAAGACCAAATGTGTTCCAACCGCCACCCAGTGCACGATAAAGGGTAATATTGTCGTTAAGACACTCTTGGATACCCATCAGAAGGTTAATCTTTGAGTTGAACATACCCTCTTGAGCACTCAATACATCAAGGTATGTTGCATATCCGTTGATAAGGAGTTTGATGGAGTAGTCGTAGGCTTTGTCCAGGGCGATGAACTGCTTGTTCATATATGAAACCTTCTCCTTGTTGGCGTTCAATGAAGAGAGGGTGTTCGACACCTCAATTCCTGCTTCAAGAACACTCTCCTGAAATGAATATGCAGCAATCTGATACTCCTGGTATGCAACCTCTTTCTGCGTCTTCAGCTTTCTTCCATTGATAATCGGCTGGGTCAGTCCACCCAGGATGCCGTAAACAAGTGATCCTGGCGTTGTAAACCATTGTGAAATCTGAGCAGCATCAGAAGAGATGTTTCCTGTCAGGGTCAATCTGGGGTACATCGCCGCTTTTGCCGAGTTGAAATTCTCCAATGCACCTCTCAATGCGTTCTCACTTGCAAGGACATCTGGCCTGTTGCGGAGAAGGTTTGCCGGAATTCCCACATTCTCAAGATTTGGAAAACTATTGGTGTCCAATTGGGATACACTTGATCTGCTGATAGTACCGGGGTTTTTTCCAAGCATCATGGAGATGGCATTCTCTGTCTCAAAAATGGCATTGTTGATGGTCGGAAGATAACCTTTGGCTGTCAACAGCTGTGCCTCTGCCTGAAGAACAGCAATCTCAGTAGTTTGTGCAGCCTGTTTCAACTCCTTGACTGTGTTCAGGTACTCCTCCCTGTTCTTGATGGTTTCGGTTATAAACTGTTTTTCGGCATCGAGGATAACAAGGGTATAGTATGCTTGAGCAACACTTGCAATAAGTTTGGTCTGAATAGCATTTATGGTATTCTTCTGCCCAAGCAGCTCTTGATATTTTCCCCTTTTGGCACTGCTGAGGCGACCCCAGATATCTGCCTCCCATGAGAGATCCATCCCCAGTGTGAAATATGAAGATGGGGTAGAGGAGAGATCAGCTTTGAGATACCCACCTGCAGCGGTGGCATTGAGTGAAGGGAAGAGAGAGGTTTTGCTCTGCTTGAAGTATGAAGAGGCCTGCTCAAGTCTTGAGAGGGCAATCTTCATATCAAAATTGTTCACAAGTGCAGAATCAATTAGATCCTGAAGGAGAGGATCCCTATAGAATTCCCGCCAGTCAATCAGTGCAACATCAAAAATGGAATCCTGAGTCTCAACCCCTCTGACCAGAGTCTCAGTGTCAATCTCAGGACGCTGGTATTTCACCGCACAAGATGAAATGATCAGCAATGAAGTGATTATGAATATCAGTTTTTTCATGATTTCTTCTTACTAAGTTTGGTGTCAAGATTCTGGAAGATGATATACATGACAGGGATGACAAATACTCCGAACAGTGTCCCGATGAACATGCCTCCGACAGCAGCAACACCGATGGAGATATTTCCAACAGCACCTGCTCCGGATGAGAGACATAATGGAATAAGTCCGAAGATAAATGCAAAAGAGGTCATAAGGATTGGTTTCAGACGGGCCTTTGCACCATCAATTGCCGCCTGAACAACACTTTCACCCCCTTCATAGCGCTGTTTTGCGAACTCGACTATGAGGATACCATTCTTTGCAAGGAGACCTATCAGCATGATAAGTGCTACCTGTACATAGATGTTGCTCTCAATACCAAATATATTGATGAAAATGTATACACCTGCAACTCCGATAAGTAGTGAGACAAGGACAGACCATGGGAGGATGTAACTCTCATATTGGGCTGAAAGGATGAGGAATACAAAAATGAAGCAAAGGAGGAATATAATTCCCTGTTGCCCTGAAGAGGCTATCTCTTCTCTTGTGATTCCTGAAAAATCATATCCGTATCCCGATGGAAGTTCCTCTTCTGCAACCTCTCTGATAGCATTGATGGCATCACCTGTTGAGTATCCTGCTGCAGGTGCACCTGTAATCGCAGTGGCAGTATATAGGTTGTATCTGTTCAACAATTCAGGGCCATAAACCCTCTTGAAATCTACAAGGGTGGAGATCGGAACCATCTCTCCAGAGGCGTTGCGTACTTTGACAGCATTAATTGAGAGGAGATTCTCTCTTTGCTCAGGAGCAGCCTGAATAAGTACTCTGTAATATTTGTTGAATCTGTTGAAGTCTGAAACAATGGAAGAGCCGTAGTATGCCTGGAGTGTGCTGAACACATCGCTGACTCTCACCCCTGCAAGTTTGCATTTGTCCACATTGACATCAAACTCATATTGTGGGAAGTTGATATTGAACGAAGATGAAGCATACTGTATCTCATCCCTTTGGGAGAGTTTCTGGATGAAGTTCTGCTGCACCTGGTAGAATTTCTCAAGACTTCCTCCACTCTTGTCCTGCAACTGCATCTCAAAACCTGAAGAGATTCCGAATCCGGGCACGGTCGGGGGGACGAAGAAGATGATTTTTCCATCCTTTATATGGGAAACTTTCTGGGTGAGCTCGGCAATGACATTTTTGACTGTAATCCCTTCGCGCTCCTCCCAATCTTTGAGAGACATTACAATCAGACCATAAGAGCTTCCGATGGCGTCGTTCATCAAACTGTTTCCGGCAACACACATTCTGTCCACAATCACTGGGTTGGTTCCGCAGATTGAGTCGATTTCGCTCAGAATCTCATTTGTCCTCTCAAGTGAGGTTCCGGCAGGCATTGTAAGGTCCACCATTATGATGCCCTGGTCTTCATTCGGGATGAAGCCTGTAGGGGTGTTTTTCATCAGTACAACAGCAACGATTCCGAATGCTGCAAGGATAGATACAGGGATGATCTTCTTTTTTGAGAACAAAGAGAGGACCTTCCCATATTTGTCGGTCATAGTGTCAAATGCTGCATTGAAACTGTTTGCAAGTCTTTTGAAGAATGAGACCTTCCCCTCCCCCTCATGGTGGTGTGGCTTGATGAAAATGGCACAAAGCACAGGGCTCAACGTGAGTGCATTAACTGCTGAAAGGATAACCGAGCAGGCGAGTGTAAGTGCAAATTGCTGATAAAATACACCGGTAGATCCGGTCATGAAACTGACAGGGATAAACACTGCAGACATCACAAGGGAGATCGATATGATTGCACCCTGGATCTCTCCCATTGCACTTTCTGTCGCTTCGTATGCACTTTTGTATCCCGACTGCAGCTTTGCGTGGACTGCTTCGACGACAACTATGGCATCATCCACCACAATTCCAATTGCCAGGACAAGTGCAAACAGTGTCAGCATATTGATGGTAAAGCCGAACAGGACAAGGCAGAACATTGTCCCTATCAATGCAACAAGTGCTGAAATACTTGGAATAATCGTTGACTTGAGATCCTGAAGAAAAACGAGGACCACAAGGAACACCAGGATGAATGCTTCAAACAATGTCTTTAGTACGTGGTGGATAGAGGCATCAAGAAATTTGTTGGTGTTGTATGGCGCAACCCAATGCATCCCCTCAGGAAAATCTTCTGAAAGCTGTTCCATTTTGTCCAGAAGTTCCTGAACAACCACCTGTGCATTTGAACCGGCCATCTGGAATGCTGCCATACTGATACTTGGGTGGCCGAAGGCACTGTTCTTTATAGAGTAGTTGAACGATCCGAGTTCAATTCGGGCAACATCTTTGAGCTTGAGGATCCTTCCGTCAGGATAAGCTTTCAGGACAATCTCCTCGTATTGGGATGGCTCAGTAAATTTTCCTTTGTATTTGATGGTGTATTCAAAAGCTACATCGCTGTTCTCTCCGAATTTCCCGGGGGCAGCTTCGATGTTCTGCTCCTGAAGGGCATTGGTGATGTCGCTTGGCATCAGGTTCAGCATTGCCATTTTATCAGGATCCAGCCATATTCTGATGGCGTAGTCTCCTGCTCCGAATACATTAAGACGTCCCACACCGTTTACCCTTTGCAGTTCGGGGTAAACATTGATCCGGACATAGTTCTCGATGAAAGTCTGGTCAAAATCGGGATTGTCTGAGTAAACTGAGAGCATCAGCAGGATGGTATTCTGCATCTTCTCTGTGGTTACGCCGAAAGAGGTTACTGCAGATGGGAGTTTGCTTGATGCAGCAGAGACACGGTTCTGGACATTGACAGCAGCCATATCGGCATCAGTCCCAAGTTTGAAATATACTTTGATGGTAGCACTACCATCATTGCCGGCAGATGAAGAGATGTATGTCATACCCTCTACACCGTTGATCTGCTCTTCAAGGGGTGCGATGACACTCTTCAGCACTACCTCGGCATTCGCCCCCGGATAACTTGCAGAGACCTGCACCATGGGGGATGCGATGTTGGGGTAGGATGTAATAGGGAGTGAAACCAAACCCAATACCCCCAGAATGACAATCAATATAGAAATGACCGTAGAAAGTACCGGCCGTTTCAAAAAAATGTTATTAGCCATTTTCTTACTCTTTAGGGGTGATAACAACACCATCTTTAAGTTTGTCTGCCCCTTCCAGTACAATTCTGTCTCCGGCAGCAACTCCGCTTGAAACTACATACTCTTTTCCGGATGTGCCTTCAATGTTTATAGTCTTGCGGGATACGGTGTTGTCTTCGTTCACAACATAGACCATAATTTTATCCTGGAGTTCATAGGTTGCACTTTGGGGAACAGTAATACATCCGGAATAGGTGGCAGGTATCCTTACCACGCCACTGCTACCGGAGAGGATAGCGTTGTCGGGGTTAGGGAATACCACTTTCAATTGGATTGAACCGGTTGTCCTGTCGATGATTCCACTTGCAGACTCAAGCTTTCCCTTGTATTGATATATGGTTCCGTCGGCAAGCTGAAGCTCTATTATACTCTTCCCCACAGGGTTGTGCTGCCCGTTCTGGAATTTTTTCTGTCTCAGAGGGGCAAGCCTTTTTTCATCAAATGAGAAGTAGGCATTTACATTGCCGTCACCAGAGATTGTGGTCAGCGGTTCGTTGTTGGATTGGCTGACAAGAGAGCCCTCCCTTACGACGATTCTCCCCAATACTCCGGAGATAGGTGCAGTGATATTTGTGTAACCAAGGTTGATTTTTGCATCTTCATAGAGAGCTTCTGCCTGAGATAAAGCTGCAGCTGCCGCCTGAAGATTACCTTTTTTAGTCTCCAGCTCAAAGGGGCTGATAATGCCCGCTTCAACAAGTGGTGTCAGTTTGTTTACCTCAAGCTGAGCGTTGTCCCTGGTGGCAATAGCCGATTGGATTCCCGCTTTGGCAGAATTCACTTTCTGGACAAAATCGGCATCATCTATTTTGAAAAGGGGGGTCCCTTTAGCAACCCATTGCCCCTCTTTTACAGCAATCTTTGTCAGATATCCCGAAATTCTTGGTCGGATCTCCACAACAGATTCACTCTGGAGGACAGCGGAGTATTCAGAATACACAACAGCAGTTGTGGTATCCAATACTGCTGTTTTATAGGCAGGGGGTGTCTGAGGCGTTTCGGTTTTGCTTTTGCACGATACAAAAAGCAAGGTTAGCAAAATTGCTAACCCTACAATATGTTTTCTCATAGAACAGGCTTGATAGAGATGATTTTAATGTCTTTGACAGGTCTGTCTCTCTGGTCGGTGGGAACTGATGCGATCTTGTCTATAATTTCAAAACCATCAATTGTCTCTCCGAATACAGTGTACTGTCCATCGAGTTGTGCACATGTTTCTGCATCCTGGACGATATAGAATTGTGACCCAGAAGACTCTTTCTTAGGATTTGCAGCATCACCCCTTCTGGCAGCAGCAAGTGCCCCTTTCTTGTGGTTGTGGGCAGCAACAAATTCGGCAGGGATAGTATAACCGGGGCCACCTGTGCCGAAGCGTGGTGCGTTTGCAGGGTCTTTGGTCAGCGGATCCCCCACCTGAATCATGAAACCGTTGATGACTCTATGGAACAAGATGTCGTTGAAGAAGCCTTGAGAGGCAAGTTTGACGAAGTTGTCCCTATGTAGAGGAGTGTCTGAATAAAGCATTACTACTATGGTTCCCTCTGATGTAACAATTTCGAATACAGGCTCTGCAGGGAGGGAATCGGGGTTGAAAAGAAGTTTTGTTTCCATATCTTTTATCTCTGTTTTCTGTGTTTCACTCTTCTGCTCTTTCGATTTCTTTGGACCGCAAGAGGCAAACAAAAGAGGGACAATCACCATTAGTGCAATAATTTTTGTTCTCATAATATAATTCTATCTTGTTTTTTGTACCTTTGAACTCTGCAAATATAGTGCAAAATCGTTAAAGAATGATGACCAGAGGGATAAAATTTGTTTCGTTGCTACTTGCTCTCTTTGTGAGTTTTAGTGCGGCTGCACAGTCGGTCGGACTGGTTATGAGCGGAGGTGGTGCAAAGGGATTGTCCCACATCGGGGTAATCAAGGCTCTTGAAGAGCACAATATCCCTATCGATTATGTTGGGGGGACCTCTATGGGGGCTATTGTTGCCGGTCTCTACTCTATTGGACTAACCCCTGAGGAGATGATTCTCATCATCAAATCTGACAGGTTCCTTTCGTGGTACAAAGGGGAGCAGGAGAGGGATTTTGCCTCTTTTATCTACAGGGTAGAACCTACACCCTCCATGATGAGGGTCAATATACGGCAGGATGTGGATAAAAACGGGGAAAAAAGCTTGAAACTCTCCCTTCCGACAAGTATAGTGAAGCCATATCCTATGGATTTGGCTGTTGTGCAGCTGTTCGGAACCTCCTCGGCTGCAGCAGATTACGATTTCAAAAATCTTATGGTTCCGTTTTTCTGTGTTGCGGCAGACATTACAAACAAGAAACCCTATGTCGCTACGAAAGGGGATCTGGGCTCTGCAATCAGGGCGTCAATGACTTTCCCTGCATATTTCAAGCCTATAACAATCGATTCTCTCCTTCTGTTTGACGGGGGATTCTACAACAACTTTCCCTGGGAGCTGATGGAGGAGATTTATACCCCCGATTTCATTATCGGTTCCAAGTGCGTGAAAGGGGAGGCGATGGATCCCGATGACGATGACCCTATAGGGATGCTTGAGATGATGATAACAACAGACACAGACTACAATATACCTGAAGATAATGGGGTGGTGATTGCAGGGGAATACAACGCAGGTTTGATGGATTTCCATAAGGTGGATGAGATTGTGGAGCAAGGGTATCAGAAGGCACTTGAATTTATTCCGGAGTTGAAGGAGAGGATAGGGAGAGAGATCTCTGCAGATGAGTTGAGTGATAAAAGGCTCTCTTTCAGAAAAAGATGTCCCGAGTTGAAATTCAAGGATATAGTAATAGAAGGTGATCTGTCCGAGGATGAAAAAGAGTATATAGACCACACCATTTCGGATGGAAGGGATACATTTACATTCATTCAGGGGAAGAGGGGTTATTACAAGGTTGCAGCATCCAATACTGTAAATACATTCTATCCCACATCCAGGTTTGACAAGTCAGACTCGCTGTTTACTCTCAATATTCAGACAACTAAAAAGATGGGTGTTACATTGGAGGTGGGTGGAAACATCTCTACATCATCTTTGATGCAAGGATATATAGGGGGATATTACCGTTCTATGGGTAAACACCCCTCGTTTGCATCACTCGGGCTGAATATCGGGCAGTATTATACCGGAGCCAACATTACATATAAGAAAGATTTGACCTTCAAGCCCCTTTTCTTTACAGAGGTGGCGCTGGTGTCACATCGCTTTGATTATCTTCTGAGCAGCCAAAGTCTTTTGTTCTCGAACTCATTGGCACGCAATGTCCAGGAACTTGAGTCTTATGCGACATTGAGTTTCGGGATACCGGTCTCTGCAAAAAGGGGGATGATAATGACTGTCGGTGCCACTGCCGGAACAAACAACTATTTCTATTTCCCGACCAAGAACTATACAAAGTATGATAAGCAGGATCACTCTAATTTCATGTATGTTACACCGAGGGTTAAGTTTGAACAGAATACTCTGAATTACAGACTTTATCCTACCGAGGGGAAATACAGATCTTTTGAGTTCAGGTATATTTACGGAAAAGAGTCATACAAGCAGGGAACATATTCTTATGATTATATGTGGCCTGATGGATACACCCCCCATAAGCACTCTTTCAGCGTGAGCCTTCTGGTGGACAATTATTACTCTTTAGCTAAATGGTTCACATTGGGTCTGAATGCTCAGGTGACTTTTTCAAAACGTCTTGAAATGGTCGATTATACAAGTACATTGTTGGCTACACCAGCCTATTATCCCAATGTACACAGTACCACACTCCTTATGGAGAAGTATAGATCCCCATTTTTTGCAGGGGTTACCCTTTCGCCAATTTTCAAGTTTTCGTCATCGATTGCCCTCCATTCAAGTGTGGGTATCTACCAGCCGTATAGAAAAATAATAGAAGAGGCTGGTGGAAAATACACCTTCTCAGACCCGTTCCCAAGGGGGTATTTACATGGGTCTCTTGCTTTGGTGTGGCAGTCACCCTTCGGGCCATTATCGGTATCCTGCGCTTACTACAGTTGTGAAGAGACAAAATTTTACCCTCAGATAAATCTTGGATTTCTGATATTCAAGGCGCGAGGTTTAAGAAATTAGATATATGGGCGGTAACAGCATATTAAGAAAACTTGCGGGGGAGACTGCAATTTATGGAATGAGCACCATACTTGCCCGTTTCATAAATTTCTTGTTCCTCCCCCTCTACACATATTATCTGACCACCTCTGATTACGGTGTCCTTACCGAATTCATGGCATATATAGCCATTTTCCAGGTGGTTCTTACTATGGGTTTGGAGACTGGATGTTTCAGATATGCCAATAAAGAGGGGGCAAGGCCTGATGTGGTCTTTTCTAATGCCCTTATCTCTGTCTCTCTCCTATCGCTTGCATTTCTCTTGATAATGGTATTCTGGGGGGAGGGGATCTCTGCCGCTATGGGTTATCAGGGGTATTATCTGTGCTATATCTACATAGGTGTCATCCTTGCAATAGATGCAGTTACCTCGATTCTCTTTGCCAGACTGAGATTTGAAAACAAGGCATGGAAGTTTGCTGTTTTCAAGACTTTGAAGATCTTTACCGAGACAGGTTCAAATGTGTTGCTATTCCTGTGGTTCCCAAAATTTGCAGCCGCACATCCCGATACAATCCTTCTGAAGTTCGTTTCGGCTTCCCCTGACTTCTCATACCCGATATTCTCTATATGTGTGAGTTGTGTGGTGGTGATGCTTCTGCTGCTTCCCGATCTGCTCAGACTGAAGTTCGGTTGGGACAGGAGTGTCCTCAAAGGGTTGCTCAAGTACTCATTCCCTTTAATGATTGCCGGCCTTCCGGGGGTGATGAACGATTTCCTTGACAGGCTTCTGTTCAGACACCTCAATGTCGATGATACCTTATGGCGTTCGGAACTCGGTGTCTATCAGGCTGCTGTAAAAGTTGCAGTAATAATGTCCCTTTTTGTACAGATGTTCAGGTTTGCGGCCGAACCGTTTTTCTTTGCCCGCGCACGAGACAAAGGCTCCAAAGAACTGTATGCTAAAGTGATGGAGTATTTTGTTGCGTTCTGTATGCTGGTCTTCCTGGGGATCATATTCTATATCGATATTATCCAGTTTATAGTGGGGAGAGATTTTAGAGCGGGTATGGGAATTGTCCCGATCATGTTATTGGCTTATGTGATGCTGGGAATGTTGTTTAATGTAAATATGTGGTATAAGCTCTCCGATAAATCTTCGTATGCAATCTATATAACTCTACTTGGACTGGGCGTCACAACATTGATAAATGTATTGTTCCTTGCAAAATATTCGTATTGGGCAGCAGCGTGGGGACACTTTGCAAGCTATTTTGTGATGCTGGTGGTAAGTACTTTGATGGGGAACAAGTACTATAAAATACCTTATAATTGGAAGAAGATAGCCATTATAATGTTGATTGCATTGTCTCTTTACGGGGTGAATCTTCTGATTCCTCAAGGGTTGGGCCTGTGGTTCAAACTAATGTTGAGGACTTTGTTGATTTTTGTGTATATTGGCGCTTATTATTTGCTTTTGAGATATGAAAATAAAAATTGTAAACAAGTCTGACTATCCTACCCCTGAGTATGCAACAGCACTCTCTGCAGGTGTGGATTTGAGAGCTTCTATTCACGATTCTGTAACCCTTGCCCCACTTCAGAGGGCTATGGTCCCTACCGGTATATATATTGAACTTCCGGAGGGTTATGAGGCGCAGATAAGACCAAGAAGTGGCTTGGCTGCAAAGCACGGTATTTCAATAGTGAATGCACCCGGGACAATTGATGCCGACTACAGAGGTGAGATCAAAGTTCTCCTTGTGAATCTCTCTTCGGATGAATTTGTCGTTAATCCAGGGGAGAGGATTGCACAGATGGTGATTGCCCGCTTTGAAAAGGCAGAATGGGAAGAGGTGGATGAACTCTCTCCAAGTGAAAGGGGTGCTGGTGGATTCGGTTCAACCGGAAAGAAATAGATTATGGATAAGGGTATTTATAGAATTATTGAAATTTTCCCCTTCTCATCAGGGGTCTGCACAGATAGCCGGAAGCTGTGTGCAGGCAATATCTTTTTTGCCTTGAGGGGAGATAATTTTGATGGGAACAATTTTGCACGCGAGGCGTTGAACAGAGGTGCTTTGTGTGCAGTGGTGGAGAAAGAGAGTGAATTTGGCCGTAGGGTTATTGCCGCCAAGCAGAGCCCATTGTATGATAATCCTGCAGACAGGGAGAGGCTGGACAGATATATTTTGGTGGAGAGCCCTTTGAAGGCTTATCAGCAATTGGCAAAATGGCACAGACAGGGGTTCAATATCCCAGTTATCGGTCTGACCGGAACCAACGGAAAGACCACCACTAAAGAGTTGGTGAATGCTGTTCTTTCGACCCGATACAGAGTTCTTGCTACAGAGGGGAACCTCAATAATAGTATCGGTGTCCCCATGACATTGTTCAATATATCAATGAGGACCCAAATAGCGGTGGTTGAGATGGGGGCGAGCCATCCGGGGGATATAAAGGAGCTTGTCGATATCGCCTTACCAAACTATGGACTGATAACAAATGTGGGGAAAGCCCATCTTCAGGGGTTCGGCTCTTTTGATGGAGTTAAAAAGACAAAAGGGGAGTTGTATGACTATCTGCAAAGACATAATGGAACCGCTTTTGTCAATATAGACAGTGATGACCTTTTCAGGATGTGTGATGACCGTCCTGAACTTATCCCTATTACCTACGGTGTCAAACATCAGGGGGTAGAGATTTTGCCTGTCACTTCAAGTGAGCCTTTTTTGAGGATGAAGATTGGGGGAGTGGTTTTGAAAACTCACCTCGTAGGTGGGTATAATGCCGACAACGTTCTGGCTGCACTTGCTGTTGGTGAGCATTTTGGTGTGAGTGTTGAGGAGGGGATGAAGGCAATTTCTGAATATGTCCCCAAAAACAACAGATCAGAACTCCGTAAAGGGAAACACAATCTTTTAGTTGTAGATGCCTACAATGCAAATCCAACAAGTATGAAGGCCTCCCTTGCAAATTTTGAAAAGACCGAGTTCAAGAATAAAGGTGTTATCCTCGGTGATATGAGGGAACTCGGGGAGTACTCAGAGACAGAGCACAGGGAAATTATTGATATCCTTTCAAGAATGGATTTGAAAAAAGTAATTCTTGTAGGTAAGGAGTTTGGGGGACAAAAAGGGTATTCTCAGGAGTGTGGGTGTGGAGACCGGTTTGAGTTTTTCGAAGATGTAGAGGCACTTAAAGAGTCCTTACATAGGGTTTATATTAAAAATTATACCCTCCTGATTAAAGGATCTAATGGAATTCGATTGCAGAGTCTTTTGACAGAGTTATAAAAAAAGGTGGCTTGATAAAGTCACCTTCAGTTATATTGTATGGATGAGATCTGTTGCTACTCTTTAATGATGTCATTATTTGTACTTTGTTCTTTTAGGTAGCTGTAACAATAGTCAACACCATCATTAACTATAGCCTCAGGGGAAGTGAACGCAAGCGCTCCAAATGACATTATCGCACCAACAAGCCCATATGAGGCAAACGCATCATAATCATCCGATGTGGCAATGCCTCCACATAAGATTGTTGTTAAACCACCAAGGGCTAACCCTACACCAAGACCTACAGAAGCTGTTTCCAGATAGTATCTAATAGTATTCTCCTTAAACTCAAGTGCAAAAGGAACATATAAGTTAGAATTGGGAGATTTTGATAGCAAATAAGGGTAATATGTATCATTCTCAATTTTTATTTCCAGTTCTCCAGTTTGATCTATACTCCCAAGGTGTTTTTTATTTCCATCTGCTATTTCTGTTCCAGGCTCACCAGTAATCATTAATGTTGTATATGTACTACACGATGAGATAGATAGTATTATCAATATGGTATATATTATTCTTTTCATATGTGTTTGTTTTACTGATAATCGTATAGGAGATTTGTCCCGCTATATATGTTTTTGGAAGTATTGGATGTGTGTATATTTGTGTTGAAGTTAATGATATACCAGGGTTGGATAAGAGCATCTGGTTTTTTTATATAAATGTTTCTCAATGATTCGTTAGTTTTTCCATGTGTTTTGACAAAAGACATACTAAGATAATCTGTGTAATATTTTGATGTTATTCTGTTATATGTTTTGCCCTCATCCAAAGAATATGATATTGCTATACTGAATTTGGATGTCGATTCTTCGTAACTATTTGCAACCAACTCAAAATCATCTTTTTTTGCAACACTTTTAGATAAGTCTTTGAGAAAATATGAACCTACAAGTCCAATAGAAAAGACTCTTCCCATGTTAATTTCTCCCATTGGAGCAATGGATATAACTGGCTGATCAATATCGTATGAAGTATTGGAGGTTGATTGCCCTGTGGTGGATGATGTTCCTGCACTTATTGCACCTAAAACATTTGACAATGCACCCGTATTACTTAAACTTGTACTTACACTATTAGTGCTTGCAGTATAATTTGTTACAGTAGATGATTGAATATCAGAATCATAAAAGGTAATAGACCTCCCATTGGTATTAATAAAAAATGATTTGGTCCTATCAATAGTCATTATTTCATCAGTTAGATTTTTCACAAAAACAGTCAGTTCACCATCTGGAGAAATCTTATGTGTGACTAAAATTTTAGCATTAGAGGGTACCTTGTCCAGTATGTCTGTTCTTTCATTTTTAATTGATTGGTAGGATACATCAGAAACAATCAATTTAGTGGGGGAACAAGAGATAAAGAGAATATCTAGTAAAAGGACAATACAAGAGATTCTCAAAATCATGAGTATTTTCATAGTTATATAAAGTATTAGAGCTTGCTTGAATAAGGTAAACACGAAGTTATTATTATTATTATTATTATTATCCAAATTTTTCGCTCTATACCTTCCGAGCATATATATGGTTGGAAGGTACCATACCAAAACTTTCGTCATATATAAATAAAAAAGAGATTGACTGCGATAGCCAATCTCTTTGTTTATAGTGTGTGGTGAAGATTACTCTTCGCCTACAACTTCTACTTGTACGTTAGCTTTGATATCTTTGTAGCATTTAACAACTGCTTCGTATGTACCAACTTCTTTTACATTGTCAGCATCAACGAAAGAGATGTTTCTACGATCGATTTCATGACCAAGAGCTGCAAGAGCTTCAGCAACCTGAATGTTGTTCACAGAACCGAAGATTTTGCCGGCAGCACTAACTTTAGTAGTAACTTTTACTGTCAAGCCTTCCAATTTAGCTGCAAGAGCTGCTGCATCCTCGCGGATTTTAGCCTCTTTGTGAGCTCTTTGTCTAAGGTTTTCAGCGTGAACTTTTTTTGCTGAAGGGGTAGCCATAATAGCATATCCCTGAGGGATAAGGTAGTTAGCTGCGTAACCGTTTTTAACAGTTACGATATCATCTTTATGTCCTAGATTAGCGACATCTTGTTTCAAAATAATTTCCATATCTCTCCTCCTTATTTCAATAGGTCTGTTACGTAAGGAAGCAAAGCAAGATGCCTTGCACGTTTAACTGCTTGTGCTACTTTCTTCTGGAATTTCAAAGAAGTACCAGTAAGACGACGAGGAAGAATTTTACCCTGTTCGTTAAGGAAACGTTTTAGGAATTCTGCGTCTTTGTAGTCAACATATTTGATGCCTGTTTTTTTGAAACGGCAGTATTTTTTCTTTTTAACCTCTACTGTAGGAGGGTTCAGATAACGGATTTCGTTGTTAGTTGCCATAATTCAAGTCCTCCTTAATTGTTAGATTCTTTTTTGTTTGCACGACGGCGCTCAGCATAAGCGATAGCGTGTTTGTCCATAGCGAAGGTCAAGAAGCGAAGAATTCTTTCGTCGCGTCTGTAGTTCACTTCAAGTTTCTCGATGAATTGAGAATCAGCCTTGAATTCGATCAAGTGATAGAATCCAGTGGTTTTTTTCTCGATAGGGTAAGCAAGTTTTCTTAGACCCCAATCCTCCTCGTGTACAATTTCGCCACCCTCAGCAACGATGAGGTCGTGGTACTTTTGCACCGCTTCCTTTATCTGAGCCTCAGATAAAACGGGAGTTGCAATGAAAACGGTTTCGTACTGTTTTAACATTTTGATAATTATTAAGTTATAAAAATTTTATCCTTGCGGAGTATCCGCAAAGGGTTGCAAAGATAATTATAATTCGCTAAATTCCAAAAGATTTCGCTCGGGCATAGATATCCCGGTTGTCCCCCTTCTGTACATTGTCTCTATGTATCTTGGAAATTTGGACCCTTTCCAGGAACTTGTGTTGGTGACAAACATCCAGATGTCACCATTCTTCTGTTTTTTGATCAGAGCGCTGCTCCCTGCAAGTGTCCCTGTCCTTTTCCAGTCGGAGTTGGCACCGGCCCTGGACCATCCTATGGGGAGTTGTCCTCCGACACAAGTTATCATTCTTTGAACACTCTCTTTAGAGAGGATATCGGGAATGCTCTCATCCCCGTCAATTGCCGATGCGAAGAGGACAAATTCTGATGGTGAAGAGACCCATCCTCCGGCACCATACAGCCCCTCAATATTGTTTCCCCCGTACCGTCTGTACAAGGTGTCCCCGCTATTGTCATAGGCAAGGATAGGTTCTGCATCGTGGGGCTCGTAATACCTCACCTCATTTGGGTATTTATCTTCATAAAGATTCTTTGCAAGGTGCATGTCGTAGCATCCGGCTGGGAAAAGGATGTGTTTCTGGCAATACTCCTGGTAACTCATTCCAGAAAGTTTTTCGATGATTTTGGATAGTATGAGGTATCCTGCATTCGAGTATTTGGTACTTGTCCCAGGGGTGAATCCCAATCTCTGTGAAATGGTGAACTGGATGACCTGATCCATGGTGGGGACAGAATCAAGTTTTTCCCAGATCATGATCTCCCTTGTGATAAACAGAGGGTCTCCGCGATAGGTGGCGAACCCCCCTTGATGCCTCAGAAGATTCTCCACTGTTATATTTTTGGTCCTCTTGTCCCTTATTTTACTGAATTGTTCCTCGTCGAGGATTCCCCCCTCTCCAAAAACTTTGCTCTCAAGAGTCAATAGTGAGTCCTCTGCCATTTTCATAATTGCCGCAGCAGTGACGAGTTTGGATAGTGATGCTACCCTGAAGATGTGGCCAGAATTCATCTCCACCTTACACTCCTCATCTGCCCATCCATACCCTTTGGCATAAATAAGTTTTCCATCTCTCATAACGGCAAGGCTCCCCCCCTTAATCTCCCATCTTTGGAGAAACTTATTTATGTAGTTGTCAAGTTTCTTTGTGCATTCAAGGTCACACATGTCGTTGGTCAGGAGGTGATTTATGGAGATATATTCCACCTCGGGTTCGTCCTCGTTTCGGATATCGCCTGAAGAGCATTTGGTGACAATGGTGACAACCGCTATTATCAGCCCGATGACACCGAGGACAATATCCAGAATTTTTATCTGTTTTTCTGAGAGTTTCAAGACTATATGTGGGTTTTAGAGGTGAGTATAAATGTATTTATCTCCTTTATTAGGGGGGAATTTTCGGGATATGCAAAAAGAATCTCTTTTACAGATTCTCCGCTTTGCGACAATGCGATCTGTGCAAGAGGGGCTGAGTGCAGTTTTTCTGGGTATGTTTCCATAACGCCCAGATCGGCATAAGAATCGTTGATAATCCCCTCTATTTCAAAGCTATCCCTCTCAATCATCGAGATCTCGATATGCGGATACAGATTCCCGAATTTTTTGATGATCGGGGGGAGGATATATCTTGCAGCAATCGGGCATGCGGCAAGACGGAGGAGGGTACGTCCGTTTGTTATCTGGGGGAGTAGTTCTCGGGAGAGATTGTCGTACAGATGGAGGATTCTCTGGGCATAATCAAACAAGATCTCCCCTTTTGGGGTGAGAGAGAATAGGCCCGGGGCGCGTTCTATGATTGTGGCTCCTATCTGTTGCTCCAGTTCAGCTATGTTCTGGCTCACTGCCGGCTGGGAAATGTTCAATTCTTTTGCCGCTTTTGTGAAACTTTTGCGCAATGCAACAGTGCAGAAGACCTTGAGTCGGAAGTCGGTAAGCATAGGTGGCAAAGATAAGAAAAAAGGCCGACTATAAAAAGTCAGCCTCTTTCAAAATTTATATCTTATCCGATTATTCGGAGATGTTACTATTTGGTAACTCTTTCAAGCCATTTGACCATACCGAACATAACGCCCATAGAGATCAGGCAAAGTACAAGGAATACAGACCAGCAGGTTCCAAGATCCCACTTGTTGTACATAAGGGGACCAACCCACAACATAAGGTTACCGATAGCGGTAGCGCATAGCCATAGACCCTGACATAGACCCTGAAGGTTCTTAGGTGCTACTTTAGATACGAATGACAATCCAAGAGGGGAGATGAACAACTCTGCAACTGTGAGGAAGAAGTAGGTTACAATAAGTACCCACCATCCGGCTTTCATTGTGGTCTGAGCTGCAATTTCCATCCCTTTGAATTCGGTTGCTGAAGGATAGCCCTGAATGTATGAATAGATAGCGAGGAATAGATAAGCCATACCTGCGATACCCATACCGATAGCAATCTTCTTAGGGGTAGAGATCTCTTTCCCTTTTCTGGCCAATCTTGCGAAGAACCACATGATGATAGGGGTCAATGTGATTACGAAGAATGGATTGACAGCCTGCCAGATTTCAGGAGCGACAGCAGATGTGTCAACAAAGTCTCTTGCGAACAATGAGAGTGATGCACCATTCTGGTGGAATGAGAACCAGAAGAAGATAACGATGCCAAGAACAGCAAACAAAGCGTACATTCTTTGTTTGATCTCTTTAGCCATTGCTTGTTTCTCTTCTGCAGTGTAGTTTTCAACAGCCTTTGCAACTTTTTTACCTGGGTTAGGGAAAATTTTCTTGGTAGCGATGAAGATGACAAGAGAGATGAGCATCGCTGCTACAGAAGCCAGGAATGAATAGTGGATACCAGAGTTGAATACATCAAGATATTGAGAACAGAAAGCAGCCATATCAGCAGGAACTTCGCCTGAAATGCTTGCGCTTGCTGCCAACTGGTTCAATTTCTCCATATCTACACCATTGCCGTTGATGAAATCGTGGCAAAGTGCAGGAAGTGAAGAGTTATAGATAAGGCCATTGACTTTCAACCACCAACCTCTGAGAAGAGGAGCTACGAAAGGTGCAATAAGACCTCCGATGTTGATGAATACATAGAAAATCTGGAAACCTGAATCTCTTTTCTCTTTTGCCTGGGCAAGTGCCTGAGGACCTTCTTTAGCTGCATCAGCTTCAAAGTTGTCATACATCTGGCCCACGATAGCCTGAAGATTCCCTTTGAACAGACCGTTACCGAATGCGATGAAGAACAAAGCACCGCAAGTAAGGATTAGAAGTGCAGTTTTGTTTTCAGGGGTAGCAAGAATAGGAATAGATAGAAGAACGTAGCCAAGTGCCATGATGATAAGACCTGCCATGATGGTTCTTTTATAATTCTGAGTCCTGTCTGCGATCAAACCTCCGATAAGGCTCAATACATAAATACCTGAATAGAAGATTGAGTAGATAAGTGATCCGCTTTCATCGCTCAAACCGAATTTTGAGCAGAGGAACAATGTCAGAACAGCGTTCATGATGTAGTAACCGAAGCGTTCGCCCATGTTACTTAGAGCCGCTGCCAAAAGACCTTTAGGGTGATTTTTGAACATATAAATTGATTTAATTAGTTAGTTTTTTGTCAAGTAATTCGCAAAGATATTAAAATTTGTCAATAAATGGGCGTTGTATGATAAAATTCATTAACTTTGTTTGTTAAGTAAGTTGCCGGATTATGTATAGAATATTGCGCTGGATATTGATAGGAGTTTTGAGAATGTTCTCTTGGCTGCCATTGGGAGTGCACTATTTTTTCTCCGACATATTGTACTTTCTCTTCTATAAAGTGTTCAGATACAGATTGTCTGTGGTGACAACCAACATATCAAGATCTTTCCCTGAGATTGATTATAAGGAGGTACGGAGATTGGCCAAAGAGTTTTACCACTCTTTGTCGGATACGGTAGTGGAGGCGATATGGGCATTTACATCATCCAGAGAAAAGGTGGCAAAACTGCTCGATTTTACGGGATGTGATGTTCTGAATGAAGCTTATGGGGAGGGGAGGAATGTGATCGTCCTGCTGGGCCACCAGTCGAACTGGGAACTCTATACTTCACTTCCAGACTTACAGAAACACTATGGACTGAAGATGGACAACGACCATTTCTTCTACATCTACAAGAGGATGTCGAGTGATTTTTCAGACAAGGTGCTGATGAAGATAAGGACTGCCCATAAAGCCTGCAGGCTCATTGAAAAAAACAACATCGCGAGGACTTTGTTGAAGAATAGGGATGAGGGGGGGATATATTATTTTATAGCAGACCAATACCCCGATAAAGGGAGCGGGATTGATCTCCAATTTCTGAATCAGAAGACGAAGGTTTTTAACGGACCTGAAATTCTGGCAAGAAAGTTGTCGCTCCCCGTTGTCTATTTTGATGTGGAGAGGGTGAGAAGAGGGCATTATCGCTCCGAGTATGTGATGATTTGTAAGGATGCGTCGAAAACAGAGGAGGGCTATATAACTGCTGAATATGCGAGACTGCTTGAGAGGGGGATAAACAAAAACAGACCAAACTGGCTATGGAGCCACAAGAGGTGGAAAATTAAAAAATAGATATATGAAAAGGAATTTTGTAAAATGTTTTCTGGCTGTGGTGTCGGTTGTGTTGGGGGCAATTGAAATGACAGCCCAGGTAAAGACAGAAGGGACAATTGTATATGCTTTGCCAAGCACATCTTTGCACCTCTCTGTGGAGTCAATCAAAGAGGTATATACCCCGGGGCCTTATGCGCAATATGCGAAAAAATATCTTGGGATAGAGGTTGAAACCGAGGCGTGTGAGAAATATCATCTTGCATCTGTAAAACTGATCCCTAATATAGAGGCAGATATGAGCAAAAGATATGTAGCCACCATTTCAGGTGTCGAAAATATCGGCGGACTTCTACTGAAGATGACTTCGCAAGGTGTTGTGGTCTTGGCTGACCAGCATAAAGGGGAGGACCAGTATTGGCGTTTCCCTACGTTGACTGAGGATAAGAGTGGTGAGGCGGCAGGTGCGACTCAGAATTTTACCTCTATTGAGACAACCCTTTACAAGAATGTGAAAAATTCAGAGGGTGGATATGATAGAGTTGCCATCCAGCAAAGCCAGGTGGTGGAGAAGAGCCTTGAGAAGAAAGCACAGGAGATATCAAAGGAGATATTCCAGTTGCGCAAACAGAGGGTGCAGATCATCACTGGAGATACAGATGCAACATATAGCGGAGAGGCATTGGGCGCTGCAGTGGCAGAGATAACAAGACTGGAACAGGAGTATATGTCACTCTTTTTGGGGAAGAGAGAGTCTGTCACCCAGAAAATGGATTTTGATGTAACCCCTAAAGCTGATGCTCCCCGCCAACTGTATGTGGCATTCAGAGTTTCGGACAAACAGGGACTTATCCTTGCAGACAACATATCCGGAAGACCTATTGTCCTTGAACTTACCCCTGAGGAGATTCAAGATACAGAGATATATTCTCAGGAGATTGCTGCAGCAAAAGGGAAAAAGGGATATGTGGGTTCACTCCACTACAGGATACCGGCTGTCTGCACTGTGAAGATACTTGACGGACAGGATATCCTTCTTCAGACACGCATCCCTGTATATCAGTTGGGACAAACAGTCGAACTCCCCCTTTCGATAGTTAAGTAAAACAAAATATAAACCTCAATACATTAAGAATTATGACAATTGAAAATCTGGAACCCAAAAGAGTCTGGAAACATTTCTATTCATTGACTCGTATCCCCCGTCCATCAAAGAGAGAACAGAAGGCGGTAGAATATATGTACGAATGGGGTAAAAGCCTTGGTCTTGAAACAATCAAAGACGAAGTAGGAAATATCATTATCCGTAAACCGGCAACTCCAGGTATGGAGAACCGTACAGGAATCATATTCCAGGCACACTTGGATATGGTACCACAAAACAACAATGATGTAGTACACGATTGGGACAACGATCCTGTTGAGACAAAAGTGGTAGGCGAATGGCTATATGCTCAGGGAACTACACTTGGTGCAGACAATGGTCTTGGTTGTGCCGCAGCAATGGCTGTTCTTGAGGCTAAAGATTTGGCTCACGGCCCTATCGAAGCACTTTTTACAATTGATGAAGAGACAGGTATGACCGGTGCAAAAGCCCTTAAAGGTGGCCTTTTGAAAGGTGATATCCTTATAAATCTTGACTCTGAAACAGAAGGTGAACTTTATGTCGGCTGTGCGGGTGGCCTTGATACCAATGCAGAATTCAAATATAAAGAAGAGCCCCTTTCAAAAGACCTTGTGCAGTTTGAAATATCTGTAAAAGGTCTCAGAGGTGGACACTCAGGTATGGAAATCAACGAAGGACGCGGTAACTCAAATAAAATTATGGCCCGTCTTCTTCTCCCTGTTTTGAGAGATATGGGTGGACGTCTTATCTCTATTGAGGGTGGCAACATGCGTAATGCTATCCCAAGGGAGGCTGTCGCTTATATCGCTGTTCCTGCAAACAAGGTGGCTAAAGTTAAAAAACATATTGCAAAAGTTACAGCTGAGGTCAAGAGCGAATATAAACCTATCGATCCAGGTGTAGAGGTATACGTTTCAAAGAGTGCCGGTGCGAAGAGATGTGTCCCTGCTGATGTTGCAGTGAAAGTTATGCAGGCTGTTTATGCTTGTCCTTGTGGTGTTGACCGCATGAGCTTAGTTATGGAGAATCTTGTAGATACTTCAAACAATCTGGCTATCGTCAAATCAGAAAAAGGTAAAATTATTGTAAGAACCCTTATGAGAGGCTCATGTGATACAGCAAAACACGACTTGAGTGAAGCAATCCGTGCAGTCTTTGAACTTGCCGGTGCTAAAGTTGCATTCTCTGGCGGCTATTCAGGATGGCAGCCCAATATGGAATCTCCTATCCTTAAGACAATGAAGGAGACATACAAGAACCTTTATGGTGTAGAGGCTGATGTCAAGGCTATCCATGCAGGTCTTGAATGTGCCATCATATCAAACAACTATCCTCATTGGGATATGATCTCTTGTGGACCTACATTGATGTCACCCCACTCACCTGAAGAGAGAGTTCTGATCCCTACAGTTGAGAAATGGTGGAATTTCCTTGTTGAGGCTCTGAAGAATGCCCCTGTAAAATAAAGTGGCAGATCATTGATAAAAAACGCCCCCGAATGTTTGACATGAACCCCGAAAGTTAGACAAAAAACTTTCGGGGTTTTGTTATGTCTAAAAAGTACAAGAAACACGGCTATGCAGAACGATTGAAGTATATGCATATGCTTGAGAATGGATGTAGTATAAATTATATCCATGAAT
>JAZOBN010000001.1:0-94825 GCA_045595965.1 Candidatus Coprenecus sp. | reverse complement strand
AAGTACATACGCTACTACAATAATGATAGAATCAAACTGAGGCTAAAAGGAATGAGCCCGGTGCAATACCGAGCTCTGTTCCAATCTAAGTCAGCCTCTTAATAATGTTAAACCGTCCAACTTTTGGGGGTCACATCATATCCCAGATTATTATTATATTTGAAAGTTAAAAAGATTTATCAATTAAAATTTATAACAAATATGGAACTTCCTTTTGCAGAATCGTACAAGATAAAAATGGTGGAACCTCTCCGTAAATCTACACGTGCCGAACGTGAAGAGTGGATAAGAAATGCTCACTACAACCTATTCGGGCTAAGATCTGAACAAGTTTACATTGATTGTATCACTGATTCAGGGACAGGGGCCATGAGTGACCGCCAGTGGGCAGCTATGATGACAGGAGATGAAAGTTACGCAGGTGCATCATCATTCTTCCACCTTAAAGAGACCATTACCAGAATTACAGGATTTGAGCACATCATCCCCACACACCAGGGACGTGCTGCAGAAAATGTCCTTTTCAGTTACCTTGTAAAAGAGGGTGATATAGTTCCTGGCAACTCACACTTTGACACCACAAAAGGACACATTGAAGGGCGTGCAGCATTTGCTGTGGACTGTACGATAGATGAAGCAAAAGATACTCAGTTGGAACTCCCTTTCAAAGGGAATGTTGACCTTGGCAAGCTTGATAAGGTTCTTGCAGAACAAGGTGATAAAGTATCGTTTATCATTGTCACAATCACAAACAATACCGCAGGTGGGCAACCCGTATCTATGGAGAATCTCCGTGGGGTGCGTGCCCTTGCCGACAAATATGGGAAAAGGGTAGTTTTCGACTCTGCACGTTTTGTCGAGAATGCATATTTCATCAAGACACGTGAGGATGGATATGCCGATAAAAGTATCAAAGAGATCTGTAGGGAAATGTTCTCTTATGCTGATGGAATGACGATGTCCTCCAAGAAAGACGGTCTTGTAAATATGGGTGGGTTTATTGCGACCCGTCATGAAGATTGGTATGAAGGTGCCAAAGGTTTCTGCATCCGCTATGAAGGGTTCCTGACTTACGGTGGCATGAATGGCCGCGATATGGATGCACTGGCTGTCGGACTTGATGAAAATACAGAACTTGACACTATAGAGACACGCATCAAACAGGTACAATATCTCGCTTCAAAACTTGATGAGTTCGGAATTCCATACCAACGTCCTGTAGGTGGTCATGCCCTGTTTGTCGATGCTTCACTTGTATTGACCAACGTCCCTAAAGAAGAGTTCCCTGCCCAGACACTCGCCATCGAACTTTACAAAGAGGCTGGCGTACGTGGATGTGAGATTGGATACATTCTTGCTGACCGTGACCCGGTGACCCGTGAAAACCGCTTCGGTGGTCTTGACCTTCTCCGCCTATGCATTGCCCGTCGTACCTACACAAACAACCATATGGATGTTATCGCTGTAGCACTTAAAAATGTATTTGACCGTCGCGATGAGATCAAGCACGGCTACAAGATCACTTGGGAAGCTCCCCTGCTCCGCCATTTTACTGTAAAACTTGCACCGGTAGAAGAATGATGTGGCCCCCAAAATTTGGACGGTTTAACATTATTAATCGACCCTATTGGATTGGAATAAAGCTCGGTATTGTATCGGGCTTTTTCCATTTATATTTGACCGGGAGTATACCACGAACCTGTAGAGAAGCCCGGTATTGGTTTCGCTAAAGAGTGCTATTTTTTGCCCGAAATAAGAGCGGGCTGAAAATCAACACTTTTCATCACGAATCACGAATAAGACTTCCTGAACATCTCCTCTTCAGAGGACGTGGCGGAGTTTGCTGCCATAGCTGTCGCTCATAATATCAGAAAGATGGTAGCAAAAGGCTATTGCGTATGCTCTGAAGTGACGGTAGGGTAAGTTTGGATGGCGTACACCAAGCCAAACTTACCCTATCGCCACTGTCGTCATATCCATATCATCTTCCTATACATCTGCCTGTGAAGTCTCCGTCACGACGCAGAGTTTTCATAACGATTTTCTTGCGTCGCGGCAAGAAAACGGTGTCTTGTGAAGGATTCGTGTCACGACGCAGAGTTTTCCTGGAGACTTTCTTGCGTCGCGGCAGAAGCAGGGGGTCTTGGGAGAGGATTTGATCTGCGACTCGGTTGTGGAGGGGGACTGAAACGATGTGGAAGGAGGATATTCCCCCCTGGGGGCCTGCGAGGGGAATCGGTACAGATGTACCGCAGTACATCCAAACAAAAAAAAGAGATCCGAAGAGGACCTCATTTATAACATCTCCTCTTCAGAGGACGTGGCGAAGTTTGTTGCCATAGCTGTCGCTCATAATATCAGAAAGATGATAGCAAAAGGCTATTGCGTATACTCTGAAGTGGCGGTAGGGTAAGTTTGGATGGCGTGGCCGCCCGTGGCCTCGTGAACGGGAGGGACTCGACGCGAAGCGTTGGGAGGGATGGAGTCGGAACTTGTTCCTACGGAACCAAGCCAAACTTACCCTACCGCCACTGTCTTCATATCCATATCATCTTCCTATACATCTGCCTGTTAAGGATTCGTGTCACGACGCAAACTTTTCATAGCGATTTTCTTGCGTCGCGGCAAGAAAACGGTGTTTTGCGAAGAAATCATGTCACGACGCAGACTTTTCATAGCGATTTTCTTGCGTCGCGGCAGAAGCAGGGGGTCTTGGGAGAGGATTTGATCTGCGACTCGGTTGTGGAGGGGGACTGAAACGATGTGGAAGGAGGATATTCCCCCCTGGGGGCCTGCGGGGGGAATCGGTACCTCAAAACAAAAAAAGACGTCCGAGGACCACTCTGCTTATAACTTGTCCTCGTCAGAGGACGTGGCGGAGTTTGGCGATATCCTCCGGATATCGAGCACGGAGCCACCCGACTGAAACGAAGTGGAAGGAGGATATGCCCCTTGGGGGGCCTACGGGGGGAACCGGTACCTCAAAACAAAAAAGACGTCCGAAGACGTCTTTTTGTTTTGAGGTACCAAGCAGAATCGAACTGCTGTAGACGGTTTTGCAGACCGTTGCCTAACCACTCGGCCATGGTACCGATTAGGGAGTGCAAATGTAGTATTATTTTATCGTTTTGCAAACTATTTTAACAATGATTTCAAGATATTTTGCATCAACCTCATCAAACTCCCCCAATTTATCACTATCAATATCAAGGACTCCTATCACACTTCCATCACCTCCAAACATAGGAACTACAATCTCTGAACGGGACAAAGAACTGCAGGCAATATGACCGGGAAATTGCTCCACATCGGGCACAATCACAGTCTCTCTCCTCATCCAGGCACTACCACAAACACCCTTTCCATATCCGATAAATGTGCAGGCAGCATCACCTTGAAAAGGTCCGAGATACATCCTCTCTCCATCTACGATATAGAACCCCACCCAGAAAAATCCGAAAACGGATTTGAGTGCAGCAGCAACATTTGCCAAAGTGGAGATGGAGTAGTCGTAGGGAGACAATCCGAGTTCCAGTTGTGGAATAAGTTCTTGATATTTCTCCCCTTTAGAGATACCGGGAGTCACATGATAACTACTCGACATACAGCATCAAACCTTTAAGATACTCCCCTTCAGGGTGATAGATATTTACCGGGTGATCGGCAGGTTGTGTAAGACGACGTAAAATTTTAACACTTCTCCCCACCGATGCAGCTGCAGAAAAGACAGCCAATGCGAAGGCCTGCTTGTCCACTACCTGAGAACAACTGTATGTGAATATGATCCCTCCACGTGCCACTTTCTCTATAGCACAAGCATTCAATCTCTTATATGCCCTCAAAGCGTTGTCCAGAGCCCCTCTGTGCTTAGCAAAAGCAGGGGGGTCCACAATCATTACATCAAATTCCCCTGCCGGTATCTTTTTCAAGTAATCGATAGCATCTTCACACACTGATTCGTGTCGGGATGGATCAAAGCCATTGAATGCAACATTTTTGTCCACCATCTCCATTGCCACTTTGGAAGAGTCCACAGAAACCACCTTTTTTGCCCCTGCAGCCAAAGCATAGATCGAAAATCCTCCGGTATAACAGAAGAGATTAAGGACCCTCTTCCCCCTCGATTGTAGACCGACCATCTCCCTGTTATCCCTCTGATCGAGGAAGAAACCAGTTTTTTGCCCCTTCTCCCAATTTACAAGAAAGCTTTTACCGTTTTCAAGTACCGGAGATTCCTCCTGGGTAAAACTTTCACTTTTCCACAGATATTTATCGCCCAGATCCAGACCGGCTTTGAACGGGGCAGTCCCTTCACTCTTGTCATAAACTGCTTTCAACTGTGATCCGTAACAATGTCTGAGAGCGGAGCATATTTTTTCTTCGGAGAGATACATCCCTGCAGAGTGGGCCTGAACTACTGCCACTCCGTCATAATAGTCTATAATAAGCCCCGGAAGGTTATCCCCCTCTCCATGAACAAGTCTGTAGCAATTTGTCTGCGGATTATCGATACCCAAAGTGCGGCGCATCTTATAGGCCAGATATATCTTCTCGATCCAAAAATCAAGTTCAAACCCACCATCAACAGGCTCATACTCCTGATCAAATGCCAGAGCCCTGACAACGATTGAGCCCACCTGATAATGTCCGTATGCAATGAATTCACCCGAAGCGGTGACAACTTCCACCACTTCCCCTTCATAAGGTTCCCCCTCTACCCTTTCGACAGCACCAGAGAATACCCATGGATGGAATCTCTTCAAAGACTCATCCCTCCCCTTTTTCAAAACTACCTTTTTCATTGATTTTCTGAATTTTTAAGAGTCAAATACATTTTTCTGCATATCCAGGCATCAATTGCCGCATATTTCAATTGGGCACCGGACAACTGGGGTGCCTCCCAGTTTGACAACTGCTGAGCTTTTGAAACCTTCACCCCAAGGATGATTCCTGCCATCTTCTTAACACTCTTATCCTTGATGCCATAATTCTCTCCAATCAGCTGCAAATCCACAAAATTCTTGGCAACAAATTTTCTGTATTGCTGCAATCCTCTGACATCATCCCTTACTGCCGCCCCCACTTTTACTATTTTTGCATCTGCAAGAATTCCCGCAAGAGATTTGGGCAGCCCTAAGGTATGGAGTCTGAAAAGGTATGCCTTATCATCGCCCGAGAGCTGCAGCAAAGCCATTTTGTTCCTGGGCGAATTGGCTTGAAAACAAGGTTTTGTTTCTGTATCAAAACCGATGATTTCCTGTGCTCTCAGATATTCTATAGCCTCAGCATACTCTTCATTCATCTTGTCCACCACCACAATCGGACCATCAAAAGATGCTAATTGAAGCTGCTCCAACTCTTCTACTGATATGCTCTCTGAAAATAAACTCATATAAATAAGTTGTAACTCTATAGTCTCTCCTTGATCAATGAATATGATTCAGGAACCAGCCTCTTGATTCTATCCTGTGTCTCCTGATCGATATATCTCGACGAGAATGGGACCACTTTAGTTGTTATATCTTCTGTCCCCACTGCTCTCCCATATTTGAAATCATAAGTCAGGTTGCCATCCTTATCCAGATTTTTCGCATCCAGTCCATAAGATGGAATAGAGATATATGGATACAATTTACCGGGAGAGGTTCTTAGTGCCAATTCATGATTTTCTCGCAAAAGTTTGTAACACTCTTTTGCTGTATATTGCGCAGGGTCAATAAATGTAAAATCTTCAGCAATGCAATTTTTGTAGATATATACACCATCTTTCTTGTAGTTACGTAGCTGTTCAATAGTCTTGTTCAGCACTTCAAGATGGAACGGGTAGTGGGTACATCCCAGAATAATACTTTTCAATGGGACATCACAGCCACTCTTACGGTGTTTTTCAACCAGTGAAACGAGGTGGAATCTTGCATAATTGTCTGCCGAATTCAACTGAATCTGATCAAACTCACCATTCGATTTTGAGTACAAAAGCGCCCCATTTGAGTAATCAAAGAAATATCTTTCGATGATGGAGGGATTGATCTGGTCATCCGAAGATCCCATAATGGGACCTCTATACTCCTCTCTGGGAGAATAGATTCCACTCTTGACATAGTCTGAGACACCGTCCACAGCATTTGCAAAGCCCAAGGCAGACTGGTTCACTACTGTAATTTTTCCATTCAACCCTTTCTGTGCTGCAATTTCGTTGATTGTCCTCTGATACGCCCCGGAAGAGATAGTTCCAGGGGTTGCCATCACCCCTATTGCATAGTCGGTATCTTTTTTCCAATCAGCCAAAGCCGCCCTTACACCTGCATTTATCACACCTATTACCTTCACCCCTGTCCCGCTCTTTGCAAGGAGTTTCTCAATATCTGCAAGTCCGTATGCTGTAGCGGTATTACAAGCGATGACTATCACCTTTACCTCCATTTTTTCACCGTAGGGTGCATCATCGATTGCCAGATTGTAATATTTGTCCCCCATCAGGAATAGGGCATCCTTCACCACCAGTTCCCTCAAATAGTCACTCTTACCTGCTGCATCATAGTCTCCGTATGGCATATTTGCATCATCAGCAAGATATACAAAATTTTCCCCTGCAAAATCGGGAATTCCATCCCCCACCTCCTTGCCTGTGATATTATCAAAGGAGTCAAGGGTCAGCAGCACCTCCTGAACTGTAAGTCCCCCGGTACCGGAATCAAAAACACCGATAGGCAATTGACTTTTCTGTCGGGGATATGATGCAAAATCTGCATAAAAAACAGAAGCTGTATCGTTTAACGCTTTTTCAGAGATAGGGATCAGTTTCTCCTCAACAACTTTTTGTCCACAAGAAGAGAACAAGACTACGAACCCTGCTAAAAAGAATTTGGCAAATCTTTGCATAATATAAGTTACTCTAATAGATAAACTCTCCGAATTCACTTCTGATCACCACCTCTTTATGATCACACTCTTCTACTCTACCCAGGATTCTTGCCTCAATTCCAAAAGATTGGGAAATTTCAACAACACTTTGGGCAATCTCTGCCGGGAGGTACAACTCCATTCTGTGTCCCATATTGAACACTTTGTACATCTCTTTCCAATCTGCACCCGACTCCTCCTTGATAGTTCTGAACAATGGAGGGACAGGGAACATATTATCCTTTATCACCCTCAGGTTCTCTATAAAATGGAGGACTTTTGTCTGCGCCCCACCTGAGCAATGGATCATACCATGAATATCGGCACGGTGCTTCTCAAATATTTTCTTGATAACCGGGGCATATGTTCTGGTTGGAGAGAGTACAAGTTTGCCATATGTAACACCTGTTTCGGGCTCCACCTCTGTCAATTTCTTGCTACCTGAATAGACCAGATCTTCAGGAACTTGGGCATCATAGGTCTCAGGGAATTTTTCTGCCACATATTTGGAGAAGACATCGTGACGGGCAGAGGTAAGTCCGTTACTCCCCATACCACCATTGTACTCCTCCTCATAATTTGCTTGTCCATAAGATGCAAGCGCCACAACAACATCTCCGGCAGATATATTTGCATTATCTATCACATCTGATCTCCTGATCCTTGCACATACGGTACTATCCACAATAACTGTTCTGACAAGATCTCCAACATCGGCTGTTTCACCACCTGTAAGTACCATATCCACACCAAACTCTTTCATTTTGTCGACAAACCCCTGTGTGCCGGAGATAATAGCGGAAATTACCTCGCCGGGGATAAGATTCTTATTACGGCCTATAGTTGATGACAAGAGGATATTGTCAGTAACACCTACACAAAGGAGGTCATCGGTATTCATAACAATGGCATCCTGGGCAATACCTTTCCATACACTCATATCTCCTGTCTCTTTCCAGTATGCATAAGCCAAAGATGACTTTGTGCCAGCCCCATCTGCATGCATAACAAGACAATAATCATCGTCCCCGCTCAAATAATCGGGAACAATTTTGCAGAATGCTTTGGGGAAAAGCCCTTTGTCAATATTTTCAATTGCTTTATGTACATCCTCTTTGGATGAAGATACCCCTCTAAGGGCATACCTGTTGTCTTTTACTGTCATGCCTGAATTATCTTAATAACAATAGTTCTCTATATTTTGGAAGTGGCCACAATTCATCATCTACAATCATCTCAAGTTTATCTGCCTTTTCACGGATGAGCTCCATATATGGCAATACCCTCTCTGTGTAAGTTTCTGCCCTCAGGGCAAAATCCTCTATTTTGTTTGCCACCTTTCTCTCTTGTATCATCTCGTGCACATTTACCCGCAAAGACTCTATATATCCGGAAATCTTTTCGATCATCTTTATCTGCTGGGTACACATACTTTCAAACTTATCCTCTCCGAAGAGTTCCTTCAACCCTTTAACATTTTCTATAAGGGTATTCTGGAATTTTATTGCTGTCGGGATGACATGGTTGATGATAAGATCTCCCATCACACGTGCCTCTATCTGCAATTTTTTGGTGTAGGTCTCATTCATCACCTCGTAGCGTGCCTCCACCTCCCTTGCTGTCAGAACCCCCATATTCACAAAAAGATCCACTGACTGTTTTTCAAGGAAAGCCTTATACGCCTGAGGTACACTCTCCAACCCTTTCAGACCTCTTGCTGCCGCCTCAACCCTCCATTCATCGCTATAGCCGTTCCCTTCGAAGCGTATATTTTTTGACTCCATTATAAATTGTCTCACCACTTTCCATATAGCCTCATCTGTAGTACACCCTTTTACAATATTCTCATCAACAAGTTTTCTGAATCTGAACAACTGTTCCGCTACAGCACAGTTCAGGACATACATTGCAGATGCGACATTTACAGAGGAGCCGACCGCTCTGAATTCAAATCTGTTTCCTGTAAATGCAAATGGTGAAGTTCTGTTCCTGTCGGTGTTGTCAGCATGGATTTCGGGAATCTTCCTGACAATATCGAGGGTGTCGCTGATATTGGTAACGCTCTCTGTATTGCCAATCCCCTCCAGTGAGTTGAGCAATCTGTCAAGTGTGCTCCCTACAAATACCGACATAACTGCAGGGGGGGCCTCATTTCCTCCCAATCTGTGAGAGTTGTTCAGAGAAGCAATACTTGCCATCAAAAGGTAGTGATGCTCATAGACCGCCCTGATTACCGATGTAAAGAAGCTCAAGAACTGCAAATTGGTTCCCGGTGTTTTTCCCGGTGAGAGGACATTTTCTCCGGCATTGGTCACAATAGACCAGTTGCAGTGCTTGCCGGAGCCGTTCACACCGTCAAAGGGCTTTTCGTGGAATATAACTTTAAGATTGTGCTTTTTGGCAATTTTCCTCATCACAATCATCAACTTCAGGTTATCGTCAATAGCCCTGTTTGCCTCAGAGAAATATGGGGCACATTCAAACTGGTTAGGTGCCACCTCATTGTGACGGGTTTTGAGCATGATTCCAAGTTTGTAGGCCTCTGTCTCGAAATCCTTCATAAATGCCATCACCCTGGACGGAATTGCCCCGAAATAGTGATCTTCCAGCTGTTGGTCTTTTGCCGCAGTATGCCCGATAAGTGTCCTGTTGCAGATCTGAAGGTCGGGACGTGCTCTGAAAAGGGACTCATCCACAATAAAATACTCCTGCTCCAGTCCCAGCATCACATTCGCCCTTGCAGCCTTGTTTCCAAAAAGTTCAAGTACCCCCAAAGAGGCCTTTTCTAAGGTCTGCAAAGATTTCAGATGTGGTATCTTCATATCGAGTGCTTCCCCTGTATATGAAACAAATACAGTGGGGATACACAATGTCTGATCAATGATAAATGCTGGAGATGAAGGATCCCATGCTGTATATCCGCGTGCTTCAAATGTATTGCGCAATCCCCCATTGGGAAAACTTGAGGCATCGGGTTCCTGCTGCACAAGGGCACTCCCTTTGAATTTTTCCACCGCAACCCCATTTTCATCAAAATCAACAAATGATTCGTGTTTCTCTGCTGTAGAGTCGGTCAATGGGGAGAACCAGTGGGTGTAATGGGTAGCTCCCATCTCCAACGCCCAGGCCTTCATCCCTTCAGCCACCTGATCCGCGATACTCCTGTCTATTTTGCTCCCCTCTTCAATAGAGGCAAGCACCGCTTCATACACCTCTTTCGAAAGGTATTTCTTCATTTTTGCAGTATCAAAAAGATTCTCACCGAAAAATTCTGAAACTGCCCTCTCTTCAAAATAAAACCTCTGTGCCTTATGGCTTGCGAACTCATCCAAAGCACCTTTACGGAACACACTCATCTTAAATTGAAACTTTAGTGGTGGAATAATTTTATTTCGTGCAAATTTAATTTAATTTTGTAGATAAATAGCATTTAATTAAACCTATGAAAAAAATAGTTCTACTTGCCTTATTACTGGCTCCACTTTCGGTTTTTGCCCAAAGCAATAATGTACAGAAGTATATAAAGAAAGTTCTTCAGAAAGATTCACTTTTCCAGAACGCAGTTGTCGGCATCTATGCTGAAGATGCAAAAGGGAAATGTGTCGCACAATGGAACCCCGATCTCCCTCTCCTTACTGCTTCAACAATGAAGACAATCACCACCGGCGCTGCAATAGAGATTCTTGGCAAAGATTTCAGATATGCAACCAGCATAGCTTATTGCGGTGAAATTCAGGATTCACTTCTTAAAGGTGACCTTTGGATCATCGGAGGAGGTGACCCCACACTTGGCAGCGACTTCCCTAATGCAATCCCAGTGGAGGAGATCTTCTCAGCATGGAAGTCTGCCCTTGACTCACTTGGTATCCAGGCAATTGACGGAAATATAGTTGCTGACGACAGCTATCTTGTCGATGAGATGATCCCAGACAGCTGGACCTGGGGAAATATCGGTTACAACTATGGGAGCGGTGCTTCTGGCTTGTGCTTCTTTGAAAACACCCAGAATTTCTTCGTGGCTCCACTTGAAGAGTGTTCAGAAGAGAGCAGACTTACAGCTACATACCCTGAAGTGCCGGGACTTGAGATCAGAAACTACGTCTCTACAGGTGACTCCTCAAGCAGAAATTCGGTATGGTGCTACCAGCAGAATATGGTACCTGTCGTTGAATTGTATGGAAATGTCTCAATGAAAATGGGCGAGTACAGAAAAAATCTCTCCTGCAAATATCCCCATATAGGTTGTGCAAAGGAGTTTGAAAAATATCTTTCACAAAACGGTATCATCTGCCACACAGCCATCAAAGATGTGGAAGAGGTAGATGCACCTGCCGAAGGTTCACTTAATGTGATCAAAACCACCTACTCTCCCACTATCGAGGTAATTATTGATGAGACAAACCTTGTCAGCAACAACCTCTTTGCCGAAAACCTTTTCAAAAGTATAGGAAAAGAGATCAAGGGAATTGGTAGCTATGACTCAGCAAAAGTGGCAGTTAAAGAGTGGCTGACCGCCCAGGGGGTTGACTTGAGAGGTTATACACAGGATGATGGAAGCGGCCTTTCTAGAGAAAATTATGTATCTCCCAGATTTTTCACCAAATATTATCAGATGATGATGAAAAATGGTACATTTGCGGAGTATTTGGCAAGTTTCCCCGTACCTGGCGAAGATAGAGGAACTTTGAAGAATGTTCTGAAAAATGAGCCACAGGAGGTTAAAGAGAGAATACATGCCAAAAGCGGATCTCTCTCTTGTGTAAAATGTTACGCTGGTTATGTGGATTGCGCACAAGGCCCCATCAGATTTGCAATTTTGGTAAACAATGGCTCCACATCCAAAATGCAATCAAATATTGAAGGATTTATGAAAGAACTATCCGTATATGCGGGTAAAAAGAAATAACACAATTTTTTAATTAAATATCGAAATGCTAACACTTTCAAAAAAGGCACAAAAAATGCCGGCTTCTCCTATCAGGAAGCTCGTTCCTTACGCTGACGAGGCTAAGAAACGCGGTACTAAAGTTTACCACCTTAACATCGGTCAACCTGACATCATTTCACCTGATCAAGCTCTTGACGCAGTTAAGTTGAACAAACTTACTTTGGTAGAATACCCTAACTCTGCAGGTATCGAGTCTTACAGAAAAGGTCTTGCAAAATACTACCAGGGTATCGGCATCAATGTAGAATACACTGACATCAACATCACAACCGGTGGTAGCGAGGCTCTTCAGATTGCCCTTGCTGTTACCTGCGACCCAGATGATGAGGTTATCGTAATGGAACCTTTCTACACCAACTACAATTCATTTGCTCTTCAAAATGATGTTAAATTGGTTCCTATTACCACTACTATCGATACCGGTTTCGCTCTTCCTTCAGTAGAAGAATTTGAGAAGAAAATCACCCCTAAGACCAAAGGTATCATCCTTTGCAACCCTGCTAACCCTACAGGTGTCCTTTATCCAAAGGAGTCTATCGAAAAACTTGGTGAAATTGCAAAGAAACATGGTCTTTACATCTATTCTGATGAAGTTTACCGTGAATTCTGCTATACAGAAGAACCTCACTACTCTTGCATGCACCTACCTGGTCTTGAGGAGAACGTTATCCTTATTGACTCTGTTTCCAAGAGATATTCGCTTTGCGGCGTGAGAATCGGTTGCATCGTTTCAAGAAACAAAGAGGTGATGAAGGGGGTTCTTAAATTTGCTCAAGCTCGTCTTTGCTCTCCTGCATACGGTCAGATTGCCTCTGAAGGTGCACTAAGCACTCCTCAATCATACTTCGATATGGTAAAGAAAGAGTACATGCACAGAAGAGATGTTATGCTTGAAGCCCTTAACAAAATGGAAGGTGTTAAATGTCCTAATCCAAAAGGTGCTTTCTACGCAGTAGTTGAACTTCCTGTTGACAACGCTGACAAATTTGCACAGTGGTTGCTTGAAGAGTTCTCGTACGAGGGACAAACTGTAATGGTAGCTCCTGCTGAAGGTTTCTACGCTACCCCTGGTATGGGTGTAAACCAAGTGCGTATCGCCTACGTTCTTAAAGAGGAAGACCTTGTAGCTGCTATGAAATGTCTTGAGGTAGCTCTTAAACAATACCCTGGACGCACTATCTAAGAGTTATAAAGTCTTTTATCACTCCATAAGCCCGGCGGAAGAGATTTCGACGGGCTTTCTTATTATAAAATTTTCGTATCTTTGCCACCCTATGAACCGTACCATATCAATCATACTATTGGCACTCATCTCTTTGGGTGCATCGGCACAGACAGATAAGAAAAAAGGATTTCAGGGCTATGACGGAGGGATGATGCTCCATATTGGTTATCTTGATGGTACTATAGGGTCTGTTGGAGAAAAAGGATACCATGCCAAAGGGATCACCAAAGGTATTGGAGGGGCGATCAGATTTCACTTTGGAGAACATTTCAGATTCGGAACAGAGGGATACACCTCCGGTATGGAACAAATGGAGAACGGAAGCTACATCGACACATTCTGGGCTGGACTTATGAGTGATTTCTATTGGGAACTCGGGAAATTCATGCCGTATATAGGTCTTACTGTTGGGGGCGGATCGGTCACAAGTTTTCTTATGTTTGACGGAAACAAAGGGGACTGGAGACCGGAGACAAATACCGTTTTCAACAAGACAGGTTTCGTAGCAATAAATCCCTATATAGGATGTGACTACATAGTAAGCAAGTCATTCCACCTCACATTGAAACTTGACTACCTCAATGGAATAAGAAAAGGGGAGCTTTACCTCCCCACTGGACCACGTCTGTATATTGGATTTATCTTTTTCCACTAAAGATACTTCATCACATCCAGACCGATATCTGATCTGAAGTATTTGTCTTTATAAATCACTTTGGAGACCTCTGAATAAAGTTTTTCCCGAGTCTGTGGAATATTGGCACCAAGTGCAGTAATTGCAAGTACCCTCCCTCCTGAAGTAACAGTCTTATCCTCTTTCAACGATGTACCGGCGTGGAATACTATTGCCTCTTTGACATCTTCAAGACCTGTGATCTCATAACCTTTTACATACCCCTCAGGATAGCCACCAGACACCTGCACACAAGTAAGGGCACTCTTTGGTGAGTAAACAATCTTCTCAGAAGCAAGATCTCCATTCGCTGCTGCCACCAAATGGCCAAGAAAATCGCTCTCTATACGTGTCATGACCGCCTCGGTTTCAGGGTCGCCCATCCTCACATTATACTCTATAACATATGGATCGCCATCGCAGTTCATCAGACCTATGAATATAAACCCACAATATCTGGCACCTATATCTGCAAGCCCCTTGATGGTAGGCTTTACAATTCTCTCTTCCACTTTATTTTTGAATTCTGAGGTATAGAAAGGTACAGGAGAGACAGCACCCATACCACCTGTATTGAGCCCTTTATCCCCATCTCCTATCCTCTTATAATCTTTCGCTTCAGGTAAAAGAAGATAGTCTTTGCCATCGGTAAGGACAAAACATGAAACTTCAATCCCTTTGAGGAACTGCTCTATAACTACAGTATTTCCCGCATCACCGAATTTTCCGCTGAACATCTCTTCAAGGGAAGATATTGCCTCTTCGAGACTATCGATAATCAACACCCCTTTACCGGCAGCCAAACCATCTGCTTTAAGAACATAGGGAGGGGTCAGCCCCTTCATGAATTCAAGTGCTTTAGCCTCATCACCTTTTCCAAATGATTCATATTTTGCTGTAGGGATACCATTTTTAACCATGAAATCCTTTGCAAAATCCTTTGAGCCTTCAAGTGTTGCCCCAAGCTTATCCGGACCGATAAACATCACATCCTTCAGCTGCGGATCAGCAGCAAAAAAATCATATATCCCCTTCACAAGTGGCTCCTCTGGTCCTACGACCACCATATCAACCTCCTTCTCCAGAACAACCCCCTTGACAAAATCAAAATCTGAAGCACTACCGGATATGTTCTCTGCAATAGCAGATGTTCCGGGATTGCCCGGAAGACAATAAAGTTTTCCCAATTTGTCACTTTGCGCAATTTTCCAGGAAAGGGCATGTTCTCTACCACCTGAACCTAAGACTAAAACATTTATCTTCATAGTATAATTGATTTGCTTTTTAAGTTTTTCATAGCAATCGCCTCCAATGTCGCAGGGAGGGCATATTCAAGTCTCGGCATACACTTTACCGAGTCGTGGAAAACCACAATTTCCCCGGGAGCAAGTCCCTTTATCACCCCTTTTGCACACCTTTGCGGAGAGAGGTTCCGATTATAATCCCTGCTCAGTATACTCCACATAACGGTATGGTATCTCTCCCCTATAAGTCTCATCTGCAACGGGGTCACCTTTGCGTAGGGGGGACGGAACAGATTGGAATCAATCAGATCTGCTGCGGTATCCACATCCTGAAGATATCTGGCAGGATCCACTCCCCACCCCTTTACATGGCTGTAAGAGTGGTTTGCCACCTTATGCCCCCGTCTTATCACCTCCCGGTAAACATCAGGAAACAACTCTACATTTTTTCCCAGCATGAAGAAGGTTGCTTTGGCCCCATATTTGTCCAGCATATCAAGTACCCAGGGGGTCGCATAGGGGGATGGACCATCATCAAATGTAAGGTACACGCTCTCCCCATCATCGGCCATTTTCCAGATGAAATCGGGATAAAGATTTTTTATAAATAATGGGGGACGTATAACCATTTCTATCCAATTGTGGTTGGCAAAAGTAATAATAAAAATTAACTTTGCATCGTTAATGAGATTGTTGATGAAGAGAACATTGCATATATCTTTTATACTCGCTCTCCTCCTTGTCTCCTGTACTCCAAACGGGATTATTGACCAGGATGATATGGCAAGTATATATTATGATTTCTACATGGCGGACAAATATCTCTACACTCCTTATGATGAAAGCATTGCAGACTCCATGATGATATATCACCCCATCATTACCAATTATGGACACACCTTTGAAGAATACAGCAACAGTGTCAAATACTACCTCACCAAACCGGACCGGTTTGCAAAAATCTATAAAGAGGTAGCCAGACGTCTGGAGACCAGGAAGAAGTACCTCGAGGAGATACACAACAAGAAACTTGGAATGAGCAGACGCTGGCACATGCTGGACTCTCTGGACAGCTATGGCGATCCGGCATTAAACGGAAACAGTTACTATCGCTCGCTGAGGGTCATTTTCTTCCAATCTGACACCTTGAAGGTAACATCCCCCACAATTGATTCTGTAATTGTAAACCACATAACTTCACCATTTTTCTTATATGACTCCTTGACTGTAAATGCAGGAAAAACCATCTCCCCCACCCTTATACCGAAGGTTGATACCAAAGGGGAAGATACTCCGGAGGAGGTACAGGATGCACCCCTCCCCGTCAACTCTGACAGGGGATGGATGAGAAAAATGGAGAAATTTTCACCCAAGAAACTATAGATATGAAAAGGAGAATTGCCGCCAACTATATATTTCCCGTCTCATCTGCCCCGATAAAAAACGGCTATGTAGATTTTGATGAAGAGGGAACAGTTATCGGAATCGGACAACTTGAAAAGGAGACCGAATCTACAGAGTTCTACAATGGCATTCTGTGTCCGGGATTCACAAACGCACACTGCCATATAGAGCTATCCCACCTCAAAGATAAATTTGAGGAGAAGACAGGGATGTCGGGGTTCATAAACCAGATCAATGCACTCAGAGACTCTGCCCCAAAAGAGGAACGTATTGCCCTTATTCAGGAACAATTTGACAAAATGTATTCTGAAGGTGTATCTGCAATGGCAGATATCTCCAATTGTGATGAAAGTTTCGAAGCAAAGGTAAGTAGCAAGATCTACACCCGCACTTTCCTGGAAGTTTTCGGAGCATTTCCAGAGGAGGCAGAAAGTGTCATCAAAGATGTCAAAGGACTTCAGGCAAAGGCCAGGGAGATGGGACTTGACGCCGCCCCCACACCACACTCCCCTTATACAATGAGTCCCAAACTTCTCCAGCTCGCCTCAGCCGAGGGGTTGAAAGATGGTTTCATTTCATATCACAACCAGGAATCACAAGAGGAGGAGGATCTTCTGATCAGCGGTACAGGTGCTTTGGCGGAGAATTACAAAGGCCGCAATATGCCCACCCCTCCCGTTACCGGGAAGCCTGCCTTGCTCTATTTTATAGATAATCTGAAAAAGGTTCATCCTGAGCCATTTACAGAGAACATCCTCCTTATCCACAATACAGCAACAAACCAGGAGTCAATTGACGCTGCCCTCGCAACCTTCAAGGATGTCACTTGGGTAACTTGTCCCCTCTCCAACATATTCATCCACGACACCCTTGCCCCATATAGCCTGCTCCGTTCGAATGGCTTGAGGATTGCAATCGGGACAGACAGCCTCTCATCAAACCACATATTGTCCATGGCCGATGAGATAAGATGCATCCAGCAGCACCACCCCGAAATCCCCCTCACAGAGATTCTTGAATGGGCTTGTCTCAATGGTGCCATCGCACTGGGAAAAGGGGAGATATTCGGCTCCTTTGAAGCTGGGAAAAGACCGGGTGCCGTTCTGATCGACAACATTGATTGGGACAATTTCGCCCTTACCGAAAAAAGCAGATCCAAAAGAATCATATAAAATATGTCCACAATACTTTTCAACGAACCCGTTTTTGGTCCTATCAAGAGCAGAAGATTGGGAAATTCACTGGGGGTAAACCTCCTTCCCAAGTTTGGCAAATGGTGCAGTTTTGACTGCATCTACTGCGAATGCGGCTGGAATAAGGATGGGAAAAAAGATACTGAGCTCCCGACAAAAGAGGAGATATACTCCGCTTTGGAGGGAAAACTGCTGGCCCTGAGAGAAGAGGGGACAGAGATCAATACTATCACCTTTTCTGGTAATGGAGAGCCCACCTTACACCCCGATTTCCCGGAAATCATAGATTTCACCATCGAATTGAGGGACAAACATTTTCCCAAAGCTGTCATTTCGGTCCTTTCAAATGCTACACAGATCACCCGCAAGGAGGTACGCAACGCCTTGATGAAGATTGACAATCCGATTCTTAAGCTGGATGGCGCAACAGACCAGTTTGTTGCAAAAATTGACCATCCCCAACCAGGATACTCAATTGAGACTATAAAGGAGAATCTGAAATACTTTGAAGGGAATTTCATCCTTCAGACTATGTTTCTCAAAGGGGAAGTAGATGGGGTGACAGTTGACTGCACATCTGAAGAAGAGGTTGACAAATGGGTAAAGATGGCTATAGAACTGCGCCCAAGAGAGGTGATGATGTATACAATAGACCGGGAGACCCCTGCACAGAATCTTTCGAAGGTCACAGTCTGTGAAATGGAAAAAATTGCTGTTCCACTTATAGAAGCGGGGCTAAAAGTTCAAATCAGAGGATAAAACAGATGAAAGTTGTAATACAAAGAGTAACAGAGTCTTCGGTAGAGATAGAGGGACAAATTCATGGCGCAATAGGGCCAGGGATGATGATTCTTGTAGGTATAGAGGCTGAAGACAATATGGGCGACATAGAGTGGCTCACATCCAAGATAGTAAACCTTCGTATCTTCGATGATGAAGAGGGGGTAATGAACCGCTCTATCAAAGATGTTGGTGGTGATATTCTGGTGATAAGCCAGTTTACCCTCCACGCCTCTACAAAAAAAGGGAACAGACCATCCTATATCAAAGCGGCACGACCCGAGATTTCAATCCCTCTATATGAAGATTTCAAAAGAATACTTGAGAGGGATTTGGGCAAGAAAATCCAATGTGGTATATTTGGAGCAGAGATGAAAGTCTCCCTTATAAATGATGGGCCTGTAACAATTATTATTGACACAAAGAATAGAGTATAATATGGAAAAAATTCTTGAAAAATACGGTTATACCCTGACCGATGATGCAATTGCATCTACAATAGAGTCTGTAAAAGCCAATCTTGGAAATTGGAAAACCAAAGAGGTTTACTCAGATTGTCTTGGAATGGTAGACCTTACAACACTCAACGGCACCGACACACCAACCAAAGTGAAAAGTCTTGTAGAGAAGGTCAACAAAGCTAAAGAGAAATACCCTGATGCCCCCTACCCTGCATCTATCTGCGTATACCCCAACTTCAGCAAGACCATCAAAGATAACCTAACAGCAGAGGGTGTCCATATCACAGTGGTTTCCGGTTGCTTCCCTGCATCACAAAGTTATCTTGAAGTAAAGGTTCTTGAGAGCAAAATGGCAGTAGAGAATGGGGCAAACGAAGTGGACATTGTCCTTGCTCACAACGCTTTCCTTGAGGGCAATTATTCGGAATGTTCTCATGAGATCTCTGAAATAAAGAAAACAATAGGCGATGCACACCTTAAAGTTATACTTGAGAGTGGTTCCCTTCCATCTTCTGCCGATATTGCAAAAGCATCATTCCTGGCAATGGAAGCAGGTGCCGATTTCATCAAAACATCAACAGGCAAAACCTCCCCTGCAGCGACACCCGAAGCAGCTGTCGTGATGTGCGAATGTATCAAGAAATTCTATGCACAGACAGGAAAGAGAATAGGTTTCAAACCTGCAGGTGGTATTGTCACATCAGATGACGCTGCACTCTTCTACGGTATTGTTGATACTATTCTTGGAAAAGAGTGGCTCAACAGGGAGTACTTCAGATTTGGTGCAAGCCGAATGGCAAACAATCTCCTTACTGAAATTGAAAATACTGAGGTAAAATATTATTAACGGAATAAAAATCTTTTGATGATGAAAAAAATTATTGCAATTATTGCTGCCCTTATTGTGAGCGTATCAGCTTTCTCACAAAACTATCAGAACGCAGTTGGCCTTAAAATAGGTTATGATGTCTCTCTGAACTATAAAACACACCTAAGTTCTACAAACGGATTGGATCTGGGTGTAAACCTTAGTGGTCTTTTCAACAAGAACGGTCTTGGTATCCTTGCCAGCGGTTTCTACACTTGGGAATATCAGCTTGGTGGCGTAAACGGCCTCTCATGGTATGCAGGACCAGGTGCCTACATCGGATTGTTTCTTGGAGACCCTCTATCGTTCAATGCATCAATCAACGCCATGGTAGGTATCGAATACAAATTCAGTGATTTGCCGCTTGCCCTCTCTATTGATTGGACCCCTGGTCTTAACCTTACAGGGATAGCATTCTCATGGCATGGTGGCGGTATCGGAGTGAAATACACATTCTAATACTCATACTCAGAACATACATTGCAAACAAATAGGGCTGATTAGTCAGCCTTTTTTCATTAAAGTCCGGTATTAACTTCATTCAAGACCTGAAAATCTGCACATCTTCCTGTAAAGTCTCTGTCACGACGCAGACTTTTCCTGGGGATTTTCTTGCGTCGTGGCAGAAACCAGACTATCTCAATGTAGCACCGAACTGTTTCATGAAACTGTTGAGCAGTTTGGTCATAACTTGCTCTACATACTGGTCAGTAAGTGTCTTTTCAGGATCTTGTAGAACAAAACTTACTGCATATTGTTTCTTCCCTTGAGGGATCTTGTCACCTCTGTAAACATCAAACAATGAGACCTGTTTCAAGAGCCTTTTCTCTGCCCCGAAAGCAGCCTGGCGGATCTGTGCAAATGTCACATCTTCATCAAGAAGAAGAGCAAAGTCGCGTTTAACTTCGGGGAACTTGGGCAACTCTTTATATTTCACCTTATTTTTCTTGTACAAGTCAAACAGAAGATCCCAGTTCAATTCTGCAGCAAAGACAGGTTGTTTGATTCCGAACTGTTTAAGTCTTGCAGGGGAGATACTTCCCATCATTGCCAATTTCTTTCCACCTCTGAGAGAATATTCAATACCTTCTGCGAAGATATCTCCTGGAGCAGGTGCTGCCTCCAATGAGTAGATGTCCACACCCATTTTCTTCAACAACAATTCAAGGTACCCTTTCAAAATGAAGAAGTGCCCCTCACCTGTCTTGTTTCTCCAGTATTGGGTAGATTTTCCTGTAATCACCATTGAGAGTTTGCGACCTTCCTTGTAAGACTTCAAAGAGTTCTCAGGATTCTCTACACCCTCTTTCTCCTGGTAAGAATAGACATTGCCAAGTTCAAAGAATTTCAGATTAGATGCCTGTCTGTTCAGGTTATAGGCAACAGATTCCAATGCTCCGAAAAGCAAAGTCTGCCTCATAACATTCAAATCAGAACTTAGAGGGTTCATAATCTTCACACAATTCTCTTTAGGGAAGGTCTTTATCTTCTCATAGTAATCACCTTTGGTCAGAGAATTGTTCATACACTCCATAAAACCATTTGCCGCAAGGAAATCGGAGATTTTCGCCCTTACATCCTCCGGATCCGGCTTTGCAGTGGAGTTGATAGAAGATTTCACCCCTTCAGGGAATTCTATATTGTTGTAACCATAGATTCTTAAAACCTCCTCTACTACATCACACTCCCTATAAACATCCACCATATGATAAGGGGCAAGAACAACAGCTCCCTGCTCAGATTCATTCTCAAACTCATAACCAAGATTTACAAGAATATCTTTGATGGTCTCAAAACCTATTTTCTTGCCGATAAATTTCTCCATTCGGCCATAGTCAAGTTCAATTCTCTTCTTTGCAACTTGCTCAGGATAGAACTCCTCCACCTTTCCTACAACCTCAGCACCCGCTATCTCCTGGATCAGTAATGCAGCCCTCTTTGCAGCATAAGGTACCATACTTGGATCAGCCCCCCTTTCAAATCGGAAAGAGGCATCTGTTTTAAGGGTATGTCGTTTGGATGTTTTTCTTACCATTACAGGATTAAAGTATGCACTTTCAAGGAACATAGAGGTAGTTTCATCAGTAATACCTGACTCAAGTCCACCAAAAACACCCGCTATACACATAGGATCTTCAGTGTTGCAAATCATCAGATCCTCAGAAGAGAGTCTCCTCTCAACCTCATCCAATGTCACAAATTTCTCCCCTTTTTCCCCTTTTCTGACAACAACCTTTCCCCCTTTAATCTTTTCGAGATCGAAAGCATGAAGAGGCTGGCCTGTCTCCTGAAGAATGAAGTTTGTTATATCTACGACATTGTTGATCGGGCGGACACCCACAGCGATAAGTTTCTTCTGAAGCCAATCCGGAGATGGAGCAATTTTCACATTCTTCAATGTGATACCCATATATCTCGGAGCCCCTTCGGGACATTGTACATCCACCTTTACAGACTCACCTTCTCCCTCCTTGAAAGAATCCACAGAGGGGAATGTCAACTCTCCACCCAGACCATTGGTCTTAAGGTACGCAGCAAAATCTCTTGCCACACCAAAGTGGGAAGCGCCATCAACCCTATTTGGGGTAAGCCCTATAGTGAAAATTGTGTCTGTAGACAATTTCAAATAATCTTTTGCGGGGGTTCCGGGAACAGCCTCTGCCTCAAGAACCATAATACCGTCATGTGACTCACCGATACCAAGTTCATCCTCAGCACATATCATTCCCAAAGACTCTTCACCTCTGATTTTTGATTTCTTGATCTTGAATCCCTCTCCATCAGGAGTAGGAAGGGTTGCACCTACTGTTGCCAAAAGGACCTTCTGCCCTTTCGCCACATTTGGAGCACCGCAAACAACCTGGAAAGGCTCCCCCTCTCCAATATTTACTTTTGTTATGTGCAAATGGTCAGAATTTGGGTGGTTCTCACACTCCATAACCTCTGCCACTACCACCCCTGCCAATCCGCCGGGGATATCCTCTACAACATTAACCTCCTCCACTTCCAGACCGATTGAAGTAAGGATTTCTGATACTTTTTCTGGTGCAAGATCGAAAGAGACATACTCTTTCAACCAGTTATAAGATATATTCATGATTAACTAAATAATGAGTCAATAAACGATTTCTTGTCAAAAATTTGAAGGTCCTCCACCTTCTCCCCCACGCCGATAAACTTGACAGGGATTTTGAATTGATCTGCAATTCCCAACACAACTCCCCCTTTTGCAGTACCGTCAAGTTTTGTCACCGCCATAGCGGTTATATCTGTAGCTTTGGTAAATTCCTTTGCCTGAACAAAAGCGTTCTGGCCGGTAGATCCATCCAATACAAGTAGAACTTCGTGAGGGGCATCTGGAACAACCTTACGCATCACATTTCTAATTTTGGTCAGCTCATTCATAAGATTGACCTTGTTATGAAGACGTCCGGCTGTATCTATCAAGACAACATCCACATCATTTGCAACTGCAGATTTTACTGTATCATATGCAACAGATGCAGGGTCTGCACCCATTCCTTGTTTTACGATGGGGACACCTGCCCTTTCACTCCATATTACGAGCTGATCAACAGCTGCTGCCCTGAAAGTATCAGCAGCACCCAACATAACCTTTTTCCCCGAAGCTTTCAGTCTTGCTGCCAATTTCCCGATGGTAGTGGTCTTGCCTACCCCATTCACACCCACAACCATTATCACATAGGGTTTCTTTGTGAAATCAAAAACATTTGCATCGCCATCCTCATCTGCACCATCGGGGCTGACATTAAGAAGCGAAGACATCTCCTCTTTGAGGATAGACTGCAACTCCGCTGTATTCATATATTTGTCACGTGCGACCCTCTCCTCCAACATGTCAATGATCTTGAGTGTAGTATCCACACCCACATCTGAAGCGATGAGTGCATCCTCTATACCGTCAAGAACTTCATCATCCACGCGTGATTTGCCGGCAACAGCCCTTGCGATCTTGTCAAAAATGCCGGTTTTGGTCTTTTGAAGCCCTTTATCCAACACTTCCAACTCACTTTCACTCTTTTTCTTTTTCCAAAAAAACGCCATACAGTACACATTTTTTACAACCAACAAAGATAGCAATTATTATCAATAAAAAAGCGGCCTTCCAGATGGAAAACCGCCTTTTTATAAGTTATCTCGTTGAAAGATTATTTCTTTTCGAAGAATTCTTTTGTCTTATCGGTAGGTACAAGTTCTTCAGTGAAAACGTAAGCACCTGTACGCTCTGATTTGTCCATGCGAATGCATTTAACATAGTTTCTCAGAGCAGATTTGTCACCACTAAATGATGCAACAGCTTTCTTTGCCATAGTAAAATAATATTAACGAGTTATTTAATTTCTTTATGAAGGGTTACTTTTCTCAAGTAAGGATTGTATTTCATCCTCTCAAGTCTCTGAGTAGTATTCTTTTTGTTTTTGGTAGTAACATAACGTGAGATACCAGGAACACCGCTCTCTTTTTGCTCAGTACATTCAAGAATGACTTGTACTCTATTACCTTTAGCTTTCTTTGCCATAGCTTATAATTATACTAAATCGATTAAACCTTTAGCTTGAGCAGCTTTCAATGTTGCGGCCAAACCGTTTTTATTAATTGTCCTGATACCAGCAGCTGATACTTTCAGGGTAATGAATCTTTGTTCTTCTTCAGACCAGAAGCGTTTAGTCTTAAGATTGGGTGCAAATTCGCGTTTAGTGCGACGTTTTGAGTGGGAAACGTTGTTTCCGATCACCCTTTTCTTTCCAGTAATTTGACAAACTCTTGCCATTGTATGTGTAATTTATTGATTATACTAATTTTTCGGGGGTGCAAATATCCCCTTTTTTTATCTAATTTGCAAATTTTATACAAACTTTAACAACCTATTCCATCTGATGTTACGGGGGAAAGATTTATTCTTGTCAGACGAAAACCATATTACTCTCGGCTTCCCTACAATGTGATCTTCCGGTACAAATCCCCAGTAACGTGAGTCAAGGGAATTATGTCTGTTATCTCCCATCATGAAGTAGTAGTCTTGCTTGAATGTATAACTCTTTGCAACGTCCCCATTGATGTAAATGGCTCCATCCTTAACCTCCAGAGAGTTTTTCTCATAATTTGAGATGATTCTCTCATAAAGAGGGAGATTTTCAAGAGTCAGATCCACAGATTCACCCTTCGCAGGGATATATAAGGGACCATAATTGTCTCTTGTCCATTTGAAGTTTTCCGAGAACGGGAACAACATCAGAGGAGAATCGGGATAATCGGGGGGATAAACATCGATATTCTGTCTTACCTCCGATACGATACCCATTTGAGCCACTTTCTTTGCATCATCTTCATTCATTGGGATGCTGCGGTAACCAGGAAGTGCTGCATCGAACCAACACTCCTGAGGATTTATCCCCATTTCGTCCAACACTTTTGAATTTATCGGACTGCCGTTGGTTACGACTGTATAGGTATTCTGTATCCCGGGATAATTCTCTTGGGCTATCCCGTTTACATAAACTTTTCCATCATGTACGAGGAGAGTGTCTCCCGCTATGGCAACACATCTCTTTACATAATTGTCCTTTTTATCCACAGGCCTTACAATCACCGGACCGTAAGCCTTTTTTGAATACTCTCTCCCATTCAACCTTACATGTGTGTAGTAATCATCGGTAGGTCTTGCCAACAGGACTGTATCTCCGTGAGGAAATCCAAAAACCACATTGTCATCCCTTTTCACCTCTGAAAACCCGGCGAGTCTTCTGTAATCCCTCTTTATGAGGTCTGAATAAGACTTTTTGCCGTTTGGTAGAGAATTATGGACAAATGGTAAAGAAAGAGGTCTTTCTGCCACTTTGGGACCATAAGCAAGTTTTCCAACAAACAGATAATCTCCGGTCATCAATGTCCTCTCCATCGAAGAGGTCGGAATCACGAAAGACTGTACGAAGAACATATTTATAAAGGTGACAACCAATACTGCGTAGATAATGGCATCGAGCCACTCCAAAAACACATTGGGTTTCTCACCCTCCTTATATTTCTTCCTCCAGAAGGCCCATTTAACTTTTTTGGTTACATATAGATCGAAAACCACAATGAGGCCGAACAGCCACCAGTAATTTCCCAACCAGATAATCCATAAAAGATAAAAAGTAGCCCAGAAACCGAACTTGACCCATCTGTTATGAAGGAAATCTCTCACTCAAAGAACTATTTTACTGAATTTATAATCGCTTCAAATGCCTGAGGATTATTTACTGCAAGGTCAGCAAGAACTTTACGGTTAAGGCCAACATTTTGTTTTGCCAGCGCACCCATAAATTGTGAGTAGTTCATACCATGTTCTCTTGCAGCTGCATTGATACGTTGGATCCACAAAGCGCGGAAAGAACGTTTTTTAGCTTTACGATCGCGATACGCGTAAGTTTGACCTTTCTCCCAAGTATTCTTGGCAACGGTCCAGACGTTTTTACGTGATAGAAAATTACCACGGGTCTCTTTGAGAATTTTTTTACGGCGAGCTCTTGAAGCTACCGAATTAACCGATCTTGGCATACTTTTGTGATTTTAAGAATGTCAGCGCCCTCCCCTATTGAGAGTCTTCTTCTGCTAAACATCCAGTTAAACAATAATTTTTAATTAAGCAGTGATAAGTTCTTTAATCCTCTTCTGGTCGCAAGCGTCAGCAATAACGACTTTGTTAAGGTTTCTTTTCTGCTTAGTGGTTTTTTTAGTGAGAATGTGGCTGTGATAAGCGTGTCTTCTCTTCACTTTTCCAGTCCCGGTAAGCACAAAGCGCTTTTTAGCACCGGAGTTGGTTTTCATTTTGGGCATTGTTACAAAAATTTATAATAAGTTAAACAAAATGTTTATTTCTTTTTCTTGGGTGCGATCATCATGATCATTCTCTTTCCCTCAAGTTTTGGCATCTGCTCTGCTTGTCCGTACTCTTCAAGTTCAACAGCAAAACGGAGAAGGAGTTTTTCACCTTGCTCAGAGAACATAATGGATCTTCCTTTGAAGAAGACATATGATTTCACCTTTGCACCCTCCTGCAAGAAACTCTTTGCATGGTTGAGTTTGAATTGGAAATCGTGTTCGTCTGTATTAGGGCCAAATCTGATCTCCTTGATTACCACTTTACTTGCATTTGCCTTCATCTCTTTAGCCTTACGCTTCTGCTGATAAAGGAATTTCTGGTAATCAATTACTCGACACACAGGTGGATCAGCTTTCGCAGAGACCTCGACCAAATCAAGTTCCAACTCATCTGCGATTCGCAGAGCATCAGAGATTGAATAAATGCCCTGCTCAGGAATATTATCCCCAACCAAACGCACTCTTGGCGCAGTAATCTCTTCGTTGATTCTCGCGCTGTTTTCATCCTTCTGCTGTTGGTTGCGGCGAGAATTGTTACCTGCCGGTTTAGGGCCGGCATTCATTGGTCTTGGTGCGACATAAGGTCGCTTTTTGTTAGGTGTTGCGATAAGAAGTCCTCCTATAAGTTTTTGTTAGTCAAGTTGTTTCTTTATTTCATCGTTTACAAGGGTCACAAAGTCTTCAGCACTCATCTGACCTTGGTCACCTTGTCCTTGGCGTCTTACAGACACCAAACCAGATTCCGCTTCTTTCTCACCAACTATGAGAAGGAAAGGAATCCTCTTAAGTTCATTCTCTCTAATTTTCTTGCCGATAGTTTCGTTACGATCGTCAATTGAGGCGCGAATATCGTAATTATTAAGTAATTCGCAAACTTTTTTTGCATAATCGTTATACTTTTCACTTACGGGCAAAATGACAGCCTGATCAGGTGTCAACCATAGAGGGAACTTACCGCCGGTATGCTCAATCAATACAGCCACGAAGCGTTCCATTGAACCGAATGGTGCTCTGTGGATCATAATCGGACGGTGTTTCTTATCATCGGCACCGATATATTCCAATTCAAAACGTTCAGGAAGGTTGTAGTCCACCTGAATAGTTCCCAATTGCCATTTACGGCCAATAGCATCACGAACCATAAAGTCAAGTTTAGGGCCATAGAAAGCAGCCTCACCATATTCTACTACAGTATTCAGCCCCTTCTCTGCAGATGCTTCGATAATAGCCTGTTCTGCCTTTTCCCAGTTTTCGTCTGTACCAATATATTTACTTCTGTCCACCTGGTCTCTTAGAGAGATCTGAGCAGTAAACTCAGGGAAATTAAGGGTCTTGAAGATATAAAGGACGATATCAATAACCTTGCAGAACTCCTCTTTCAGCTGGTCAGGACGACAGAAAATGTGAGCATCATCCTGAGTAAATCCGCGAACACGTGTCAAACCGTGAAGCTCTCCACTCTGCTCATATCTGTACACTGTTCCGAATTCTGCCAAACGGAGTGGAAGATCTTTATATGAGCGTGGTTTTGATTTGTAGATTTCACAGTGGTGAGGGCAGTTCATAGGTTTCAAAAGAAACTCTTCACCCTCCTGAGGAGTGTGGATAGGCTGGAATGAATCTGCACCATATTTAGCATAGTGACCAGATGTCACATACAACTCTTTCTGTCCGATATGAGGGGTAATCACAGGAAGATAACCGTAAGCCTTTTGCACCTTCTTCAAGAATGCCTCAAGTCTTCCACGAAGCTCTGCCCCTTTAGGGAGCCACATAGGGAGACCGGCACCCACCCTTTGGGAGAAAGTGAACAACTCCATCTCTTTACCTATTTTTCTATGATCCCTTTTCTTCGCCTCCTCCATCATTGCAAGATACTCATCAAGCAAAGATTTCTTAGGGAATGTCACACCGTAGATACGGGTCAGCATCTTGTTCTTCTCATTTCCTCTCCAGTATGCACCCGCAATAGAGGTCAATTTAACAGCCTTGATAACTGAAGTGTCTCTCAAGTGAGGTCCTCTACACAAGTCGGTAAAACTTCCAGTGGTATAGAAGGTGATGGTACCATCTTCAAGATCGCTGATAAGCTCACATTTATATTGGTCACCTTTCTCTGTGTACACCGCCAAAGCCTCTGCTTTGGAGATATCTTTTCTCACAAAGGTCTGTTTCTCCCTTGCAAGTTCGATCATCTTATCTTCAATCTTCTTAAGGTCTGCCTCTACCAGTGTCCTCTCTCCAAGATCTACATCATAATAGAAACCGGTCTCAATTGCAGGGCCGATACCGAATTTGATACCGGGATACAGAATCTGCAACGCCTCTGCCATAAGGTGAGAAGATGAGTGCCAGAAAGTCTGTTTAGCCTCCTGGTCATCCCATTTATGGAGTTTAAGTGATGCATCCTTTTCAACAGGACGATCCAAATCATACACTTGTCCGTCTACACTTGCAGCCAGCACATCAGCTGCAAGTCTGGGAGAAATGCTTTGTGCTATCTCATAAGGGGTAATCCCTTTGTTGTAACTGCGGACACTGCCGTCAGGAAATGTTATATTTATCATATTTTACGTTTGTTTTCAATTTGACCGACAAAGGTAATGAAAAAATATATTACTTTTGCGCTATTGTTTGATAAAATTAAATTTATGGAATCTAAAGAAAAATGGTCGTTAGCAGCTAAATACGGTCTGCTACTTTCACTTGTAACAATCGCTGTTTCATTGTTGGGTATCCTATTTGAGAATATGCCAAAATTCCTCAATACATTGCTGTCACTTGCAAAATGGGCTGCAATCATCTGGCTGCTCTACACATTTATGAAAAAATACTCACAAAAGTGCAGCGAATCAGTATCTTATGGAAAATCATACAAGTTTGGTCTGACTGTATGCTTCCTCTCTGCAATAGTTTGCACTGCATACATGTATATCGCAATGGTAGTGATTGACCCATCATCTACAAGTGAATTGGCAGAGACAATGCTCCTTGCTTTTGAGGAGTCTGGAGTTGCCCTTCCAGGTATGGATTATCAATCCCTTTGTGCAATGATTCCCAAGGTTATGATCTTCTCCATCTTTTTTGATTGCATGTTCTGGGGTCTGATTATTCCTGCAATCATTGCGAACTACACAAAAAAAGAGAACTTTTTTATCGATGAAGACACTTTCAAGACTGAAGAATAATGGACCTTTCAATCATAATTTCACTCTACAATGAAGAGGAATCTCTTCGCGAACTAATTGCGTGGATCAACAAAGCCATCTCTGAATCTTTTCTAAAAGACAAAGAGTGGGAAATCATCATGGTAAATGATGGCAGTACAGATGGTTCATGGAAAGTTATTGAGGAATTGAGCGAACAGGATCCTCATATCAGGGCAATCAGTTTCAGGAGAAATTATGGAAAATCAGCCGCCTTGTTCAAAGGGTTTGAGGCAGCTGAAGGTGAGGTTGTGGTGACTATGGATGCTGACCTTCAAGATGACCCGGAGGAGATTCCGGCACTTTATAAAATGGTGATGGAGGAGGGCTACGACCTTGTATCCGGGTGGAAGAAAAAACGTCACGACAACACCTTTACCAAGAACATCCCTTCAAAACTTTACAACTACACCGCCCGTAAAGTTACCGGTCTGAAACTTCATGACATGAATTGCGGTCTGAAGGGGTATAAAAAAGAGGTTGTAAAAGCTGTAGAGGTATATGGCGACATGCACCGCTACATCCCATATCTGGCACTTAATGCAGGATATTCCAAAATAGGTGAAAAGGTGGTAAAACACCAGAAACGTAAATTCGGGAAAAGCAAGTTCGGCGTCAGCCGTTTCTTCAACGGTGTCCTTGACCTGATGACAATCGCATTCCTCTCAAAATTCGGAAAGAAGCCCATGCACATATTTGGTGTATTTGGAATACTCTCATTTCTGAGTGGATTTGCGATAACTGTATGGATTATAGCTGACAAACTTATTTCTCAAGCCCATGGCCTGAAATACAGGGCAGTCACTGACCAGCCTATGTTCTATCTCGCTTTGGTGGCTGTGATAGTGGGAACTTTGTTATTCCTTGCCGGCTTCCTTGGTGAACTCATTTCGAGAAACAGCCAGAACCGCAATGAATACAATGTCAACAAGACTATACGATGAGAGGATATCCGCATCATCACCCCATTGAGATCAAAATCCTCTTTGAGGACAGTTTTCTCATAGCTATAAACAAACCATCCGGTCTCCTTACAGTCGCCACAGAGAGGGAGAAGGTGACAACTGCATACCGCTTGGTAAAAGATTACATTCGGGAGGAAAACCGTCACAACAAACTATTTGTGCTCCACAGACTTGACAGAGAGACATCGGGCATCCTCCTTTTTGCAAAAGAGAGGGAAATTCAAGAGCAGATGCAATCAAAGTGGGGGGAGATGGTCACCACTCGTGGCTATCAGGCAATAGTTGAGGGACACCCTTCAGAAAAAGAGGGGGAGATAAGAAGTTATATTTCCGAAAACAAGGCGATGATGATGTATGAGTCGGACGAGAATAGGGGAAAACTCGCCATTACAAGATACTCTGTAAGCAAGTCAGACACCAATTATTCACTACTGAAAATCAATATACTCACAGGGAGAAAGAATCAGATCCGTCTGCAACTCTCCCAATCGGAACACCCCATAGCAGGTGATAAAAAGTACGGCGCAAAGAGCAATCCTATTGGAAGACTCGCTCTCCACGCCGATAGACTTTTTTTCATACATCCCGTCACCGGAAAAGAGATAAGACTTAAATCCCCTCTCCCGGGAAGATTTCACATTTTCTAGATTTTCTTTACTTCTGCTGGTTTTACCACTGAAGGGAACAACTCGGAAGCAATTTTCTTGAACTCCTCAGGTTTGAAAATATTGCAGGTTCCATTGAAAACCGCACCCATTTCAATCCCCACTTTATGCGACTTCAATGAGCCTGTAAGTGTTGATTTGGATTTCAAAGAAATAGCTTGTTCGACATAAACTTCCCCTTTAACCTCACCCCACACATCAGCATTCTGACAAACAATTACACCCTCCACATAGGCATTCTCCCCTACTACCAATTTACCTTTTGTGTTGATTCTGCCAGTAAATTTACCATCGATACGGATGTCAGATGAAGAAATCATCTCACCACTCATCGATGTAGAGTGCGAAATACGACAGATGTCGTTAACTTGTTGTGCGCTCATCTCTTTACTCATAACTTATACCTTATTATATATGAATTGCATGACCTGCAGAGGCTTCGGCTGCCTCCATTATTGCCTCACTCATTGTAGGGTGAGGATGTACCGAGTGGATAATATCGGTCCCTTTTACCCCCATATTTCTGGCAACTACTATCCCTGAGATCATCTCAGTAACGTTTGCACCGACCATATGGGCCCCAAGAACCTCATCACTGTTTGCATCAATTATAAGTTTGATAAAGCCATCTCTTTCCCCTGCTGCCGCAGCTTTTCCCGATGCTGTAAAGGGGAATTTTCCCACCTTATAGCTGATGCCTTTCTCTTTCACGGTTCTCTCAGTCATACCCACTGAAGCAATTTCAGGTGAGGTATAGGTACAACCAGGGATATTTCCATAATTGATGGTTGGAGAGTCGATTCCGGCAATATGTTCTACACAATGGATTGCCTCGGCAGAAGCCATGTGTGCCAATGCGGGTGTAGGAATGATATCTCCAATTGCATATATTCCATCCACAGAGGTCTTATAGTGGGAATCCACAACTACTTTCCCCCTGTTCATCTCCACACCCAGTGCTTCAAGACCGAGATGTTCGGTATTGGGTACAACCCCTGCTGCCGAAAGGACAAGTTCAGCTTCGATTACCTCAACACCCTTCTTGGTTTCAACTGTCACTTTGTTCAGTTCTCCTGTGGTATCTACACTTTTAACTTGTGCCGATGTCATCACCTTTATACCCATTTTCCTGAAAGATCTGCTCAACTGTGCAGAGACTTCATCATCCTCGAGTGGAACAATCCTGTCAAGATACTCTATCAGATGTACCTGCTCTACCCCCATACTCTTGTAGAAATATGCAAATTCGCTTCCAATAGCTCCGGAACCTATAATTGCCATACTCTTAGGGAGTTTCTCCGGAACAAGTGCCTGGAAATAAGAGATTATCTTCTTACCGTCAATAGGTGCAAAAGGTAAAGAATTGGGTCTTGCGCCTGTCGCAAGGATTATATGGTCTGCCTCATACAGTTCAACCCCTTCACCACTTTTTACAGCCACCTTCTTGTCCGGTGTCAGTGAAGCATCACCGTTTATTACTGTTACCTTATTCTTTTTAAGAAGGTACTCAACACCTTTAGACATCTGGGCAGATACGCCTCTGCTCCTCTCCACCACTTTTGCGATGTCCACTTTTATTTCACCATCTATAGTGAAACCGTAGCTTTCACCGTTCTGTGCATAATGGAGAGCCTGTGCGCTTTTCAAAAGGGCTTTGGTGGGGATGCAACCCCAATTCAAACAGATACCTCCCAGGTTTGCACGCTCCACAACTGCTGTTTCAAATCCAAGTTGTGCCGCTTTGATTGCAGCGACATAACCTCCGGGGCCAGACCCGATAACTATTACATTAAACTTCTTTTCCATGGCAGTTCTTGTATTTTTTACCCGAGCCACAAGGACAAGGATCATTTCTTCCAACTTTCTTCTCCACCCTTATAGGGGCATTGCTCTTCGGTTCCCCGGCGTTAGTTGCCAGATCCTGTCTTGAGGTCTGCAGGTTGGACATATCTGAGCGTCTTCTGTGCCCCTCATTCAAAGATGCCTCCTCCTGATTTGGCCTTAAAGGGATGTGGGATCTCAACAAGAAAGAGAGGACATCTTTGCTGATGTTTTCCAATACTTTCTTGAAGAGATTGAAACTTTCGAACTTGTAGATCAAAAGTGGATCTTTCTGTTCGTATGTAGCATTCTGTACAGATTGTTTCAAATCATCCATTTCACGAAGATGCTCTTTCCAGTACTCATCGATCATCATCAGAGTTACAGTCTTGTTTACTGTTCTGATAAGCTCTTTTCCTTTGCTGTCGTATGCTTTCTTGAGATTGAGAAGCACCTGCATAATCTTGGTACCATCACTCACAGGGACAACAACATTCTCATATCTTGCCCCTTGGGTCTGATAAATTCTTTCTATGATTGGCCAGGCCTGTTTCACCATAATTTCGGTGCGACGGCCATACTCCTCACGCACTTTTGTATAGAGTTTGTCTGCAATCTGCTGTTCCGATCCATTTTTGTAGAAGTTTTCATCGATAGCCGGATCGACAGAAAGGCTCTTGATAACCTCGTCTACAAAATCCTGATACTCCATATCCTGTGACAATTCTCCGAGAATCTCACAATAGTCGCTCATCATATTAAGAATATCGACATCTATCCTCTCTCCATAAAGGGCATTGCGACGTTTATTGTAGATAACCTCCCTCTGAGAGTTCATCACATCATCATATTCCAACAAACGTTTACGTGTTCCGAAATTGTTCTCTTCAACTTTCTTCTGTGCCCTTTCGATACCACTTGACAACATAGAGTGCTGCAATACTTCACCCTCTGCAAGTCCCATTTTATCTACTACTGAAGCTATTCTCTCCGAACCGAAGATACGCATCAAATCATCTTCAAGAGATACATAGAAAGATGATGAACCAGGGTCACCCTGACGACCTGCACGACCGCGCAACTGTCTGTCCACGCGTCGGCTGTCGTGCCTCTCTGTACCGATGATGGCAAGACCCCCTTTCTCCTTAACACCTTGTCCCAGCTTGATATCGGTACCACGACCTGCCATATTGGTAGCAATGGTAACGGCACCAGGTTGTCCTGCATTGAGGACGATTTCTGCCTCACGGGCGTGTTGCTTGGCGTTAAGGACATTGTGTTTGATACCGCGAAGTTTCAACATCCTGCTCAACAACTCCGAAATTTCTACAGAGGTTGTACCCACAAGGACAGGCCTTCCCTGACTTGTCAGTGTCTCAATCTTCTGGATTACAGCATTATATTTCTCTTTTTTGGTCTTATAGATATTATCCTCTTCGTCAACTCTCAATACAGGTCTGTTGGTAGGGATAACAACTACATCAAGTTTATAGATAGACCAGAACTCACCAGCTTCAGTCTCCGCAGTACCGGTCATACCGGCAAGTTTGTGGTACATTCTGAAGTAGTTCTGCAGGGTAATGGTCGCGAATGTCTGTGTTGCAGCCTCAACCTTTACACTCTCCTTTGCCTCAATTGCCTGATGCAATCCGTCGGAGTATCTTCTCCCCTCAAGGATACGTCCTGTCTGTTCATCTACAATCTTGATTTTATTGTCCATTACGACATATTCAACATCCTTCTCAAACAAAGCGTAGGCCTTCAATAACTGATTTACAGTATGTACCCTCTCAGATTTAAGTGCGTAGTCAGCAAGAAGTTTATCCTTTCTCTCCTGTTTCTCTTCAGGAGAAAGTCCCAATTTCTCAAGATCAGCTATTTCAGAACCGATATCGGGCAACACGAAGAATTTACCCTCCTCAAGGGAACCTGAAATCAGGTCATGCCCCTTGTCGGTCATTTCAATACTTTTATGCTGCTCTTCAATAACAAAATAGAGGTCATCTGTAATAAGATGCATCTGCTTGTTGTTGTCCTGCATGTAGAAATTCTCAGTCTTGTTGAGAATCTGCTTCACGCCGGGTTCAGAGAGATATTTGATCAAAGGATTATATTTGGGGAGACCTTTATGTGCACGGAAAAGCAATTTTCCACCTTCAGCCTCGTTCCCCTCTGCGATAAGTTTCTTTGCCTCCACAAGAAGCTTGCTCACCAATTGCTTTTGAGCAGAATAGATCCTCTCCACATAAGGTTTGTAGGTCATAAACTGCTGGTCATCCCCTTTTGGTACCGGACCTGATATGATAAGGGGTGTTCTCGCATCGTCGATCAGCACAGAGTCAACCTCATCGACAATTGCATAATGGTGCTTCTTCTGGACAAGATCCTGGGGATCGATTGCCATATTGTCCCTCAAATAGTCAAAACCGAACTCATTGTTGGTACCGAAAGTGATAGATGAGCGGTAAGCTTTTTTACGGGCCTCAGAGTTGGGCTGGTGTTTGTCGATGCAGTCTACACTCAGGCCATGGAACATATATAAAGGCCCCATCCACTCGGAGTCACGTTTTGAAAGGTAATCGTTGACTGTCACCACGTGAACACCTTTACCTGCAAGGGCATTCAGGAAAACAGGGAGTGTTGCAACAAGGGTTTTACCTTCACCGGTAGCCATCTCTGCAATCTTACCCTGATGCAATACGATACCGCCGATAAGCTGGACATCATAATGGACCATATCCCATACAACAGGGTTACCACCGGCAAGCCAAGTGTTTTTCCACACTGCCTGATCACCTTCGATAGTTACAAAATCTTTTGATGTACTCAGGTCCCTGTCGAAATCTGTTGCTTTAACCCTAATTTCAGAATTCTCCTTGAACCTTCTTGCTGTAGATTTCATAATGGCAAAAGCCTCTGGAAGGACCTCTGCCAGCACTGTCTCTATATCTTCATCGATTTTTTTGTTCAGCTTATCAACCTCAGTAGCCAAAGCCTCCTTCTTTTCAGGTGCAATCTCAACATCTTCAAGTTGCCCTCTGAGCTCTCTCTTCCTTGCCTCGTCTTTAGCTATTCTTTCTGCGATTGTCCTTTTTATTTTCTCTGTCTCCTCCCTCAATTCGTCATGAGACAAGGTATCTATTCTGGCATATGCAGCAAGAACCTTATCCAAGATAGGTTTGATTGCTTTCATATCCCTGTCGGCCTTAGAGCCGAAAATCTTCTGCAATAATTTATTGAATGACGCCATTATGTTAATTTATAATAAACTACAAATATATAAATTTTATCTATAACCCGAAAAGCAACAGAATTCCCCCTGCAATTATCGCTATGGTCATATTGATAAGTTTTGTTACCAGAAAGCTCTTCCTGTCAGATGCAAGCAAAGGGAGTGCAGTGTGTCCATCCTGTGAAATGGAACTTGCAAAGAGGACAGAAAAAGGGACTACACCACTTGCAAAGAGTGTCACAAAGAGTAAATGTGGCCCCGATTCGGGGATAAGCCCAATCAATGCGGCAAGTATAATCATATAGAAGGCATTGTCCTTTATCCAATGTTCAATATCAAGATACTGCAAACCGAACTGTATCACAGCCAAAGCACCGAGGGTCCAGAGGAAAATGGAGAGACAATGTTTCCTGATTACATGTCCCAGAATATGATCTTTCACGAAATGCTCGTTTGAGACTGCAGTCAAGAAAGCAATCACCAGACTTACACATCCGAACAGGATATTCATCCACCTCTCATCCAGGAGATTCAATCCACCTTCGTGATGATGGTGCCCCTCATGGCTACACTCATGAGTGTGGATATGTGCCGCATGGTCATGTTCCAGTACCCCTGAAAAGATTGCAACAGCAAAAACCACCAAAGCCAGAGTGATCAGTATCTTCTCTTTTGACGGATGTCTGACAGAAGAGAAATCGAGTCTGTTGTCTGCTCCATGATGCACTTCAAACTCCTGTTCACACCTCAAATCTACTTTACCCTTGTAAAGAGAGTCCACAAGCAGACCACAAACGAATGCAAATACAAACAACAAACCGAACAACAGCAAAGCTTTGTCCGGAATCATCGCCAGCATAACAAATGCTTCATCACCTGAGGAGGCTATCATCGCCGCCACAAGGGCTCCAATGCTGATAAGACCGTGAGAGTAGAGAGAAACTGCTGCAAAACCACCTACACACCCGGGAATTGTCCCCAAAAAGGATCCTACAAGGACCTGCTTCACTTTTGATCTGGAGAGTGATGCAAACCACCTCCCGGCAGACTGGACATTGATATACTCAATGGTCATCATCATCACCATTACCAATCCCGTAACAAGGAGGGCATTTCTCAACACATCAAACAAAAGTTCCCAATTGAACATCTTTACAACCTGCTATCTCTTTCGTTATATCTCTGAATAAGTTCTCCCGCCGCAGCAAAAGAGTCCATCTTCCCATCAAGAACACTCGATTCATATTCTGGGAGGATCTTTTCTATCGCGGGATTTTCATAAAACATCTCTTTCAAAGACTCATTGATACTTTCATACATCCAGAAACGGGCCTGCTCTCTCCTTTTCCTCTCATAGAAACCATTCTCCCTTACAAGGTCAAAATACTCCTCAATCTTGGCAAGGATCTCCTCAAGACCTCTCTTTTCAAGTGAAGATGAAGTCATTGCAGTAGGAACCCAGCCAGATTCTGTAGGTGGGAAAAGATGAAGGGCATTTGCATACAGAGCCCTTGCCATATTTGCTTTATCGACATTGTTGCCGTCTGCCTTGGTAATGGCAATAAGATCTGACATCTCCATAATTCCCCTCTTGATCCCCTGCAAATCATCACCGGCACCGGAGAGCATCAGAAGCAGGAAGAAGTCACTCATCGAGTGAACCGCAATTTCGGACTGTCCTACCCCTACCGTTTCGATAAAGATAACATCGTAACCCGCTGTCTCGCACAACAGAACTGTCTCTCTGGTCTTGCGTGCCACACCGCCCAACGAACCGGCACTTGGACTGGGACGGATAAATGCTTTGGGATCGTTACAAAGTGTCTCCATCCTTGTCTTGTCCCCGAGTATACTCCCTTTGCTCTTCTCGCTGCTTGGGTCAATTGCCAAAACTGCAAGTTTGTGCCCTTTGGAGGTAACAAGTCCCCCGAAGGCTTCGATAAATGTACTTTTACCGGCACCCGGGACACCGGTAATACCGATCCTCATCGACTTATTGGCAGATGAGAGTTCCTGGCATCTCATGATGAGCTCCCTCGCCATAGTTTTATGTTCCGGCAAAGAGCTCTCAATCAATGTAATAGCCTTACTCAAAATTACAGTATCCCCCGAGGTGATCCCCTCCATATATTCATCTACGGTCAAGGTAGCTTTCTTCTTGTTCTTGAAAAAATTCTTGATATATGGATTTACCACAGGTGGTTGGTTTACACCATCATTTACCACCAATGCTGTCTCTTCATTTTTGTATTCGGGGAAAAAGTCCCCTTGATGCTTTAGGTCTGACATTATAATTTATTTTTCTATGTTTCCCGTAATGAACAGATTGATTATCGGTCTTGTAGGGGAATTGGTGATGACAGAGATGATATATAGCATCTCTCCTGACCCTTTCGAAGTGTCCACTTTCACCTCAATCTCCCCCTTTTTTCCACCCGCTGTAACCTCCGGATATGAGAATGAACACCCTTTTTCCGATGAATCCATCTTATAAATTCTGAACTCCCCTTTACCCACATTTGTAAAGGTGAATTTCACTTTCTTAATCTCTTTTCCATTACAATCCCCGATTGATGCAGAGGAGGAGACAAACTGTGGCAGCGGACCTGTCCTCTTCTGTTCCTGGCTATATCCGGAAAAATTCTCCTTTATCAACCCTTCAATCTCAACCCTTTTCCCTGTGGACTTACCGTCAATCACTACATCGGCACCAAAAGTGTTGTTCCCCCACAATTTTTCGCCTGTATTTTTTGTATCGACACTGTAGGTCAATGTTGCTTTCCCTTGCGGAGGGATAACTGACGGAGATACTGAGAATTGAGCTCCCGGTGTAACCTTTGAGAAAGAGACCTCCACACTCTTGCGTGATAAGTTGGCAATCTCCACCTTTTCAACTCTCATCTCACCCTGTTCTATCTGCCCTATGCTCAAAGTGGCGTTTTTCAACCCCACAGCACCGAATCTTTCAGGAAACATCTCCTGCAAAGTCTTCTTTTTCTCATGGGCAACACCCCTTATTCTCAATGATATAGGTTTAGAGACATTTGTCACATATACTGTGATTGCCTTATCAAAAGGATATGGACCCTGATCATTTTTGAAAGTAATCTCTATCTTCCCTTTCTCCCCCGGACGGACTGGCGATTTTGTCCACTCAGGCTCGGTACAGCCACAAGATGATATAACCCTATGAATAACAACAGGTTCGTCACTTATATTCGTTAAAATGAAAACACACCTCTGCTCTCCGTCAGAAATGAGTATATCTCCGAAATCGTGGATAGTCTTGTCAAAAGAAACCACCCCGTCAAATTTGTTCTGTCCCACCATCTCCTGGGTAAAAACAAACATCACCATGGAGAGAATCCAAAGGGTGCGATCCAACATTTTTCTCAATCCTCTCATCCTATTCATCAAAATTTCTGCAAATATAACTAAAAGTGCTACTTTTGTCTAAAATTAATTACACATATAAGTATGAATCGTTCCATAAAATTCGGGCTAATTGCCCTTGTTGCCATCCTTATGGCATCCTGCAGCCAATACAAATATGAGACTGTGGAAAACGACCCTACCCAAACACGTATTTATACCCTTGACAACGGTCTTAAGGTATATATGAGTGTTACAAAAGATGAGCCAAGAATTGATGCACATATTGCAGTCAAAGTGGGTGGTAAAAATGACCCTCACGAGACAACAGGTCTTGCACACTACTTCGAGCACCTGATGTTCAAGGGAACAGAGTCTTTTGGTACACAAAACTATGAGTTGGAAAAACCCCTTCTCGACGCAATCGAGGCACAATTTGAGATTTATCGCAAGACTACCGATGAAGCGGAGAGAACAGCAATCTACAAAGTCATTGACTCTTTGTCATACGAGGCATCAAAATATGCCATTCCAAACGAATATGACAAACTTATGGCAGCCATCGGGGCAGACGGCACCAACGCATACACCGGTTACGACATGACAGTCTACACCGAGAACATTCCGTCAAACCAGATTGAAAATTGGGCAAAAATCCAGGCAGACCGTTTTGCCCACAACGTAATCCGCGGTTTCCATACAGAACTCGAAACCGTTTACGAGGAGAAGAACATGTCACTCACCCAGGATTCACGCAAAATCTACGAACAGATGTTCTCTGCTCTTTTCAAGAATCACCCATATGGTACACAAACCGTACTTGGTACACAACAACACTTGAAAAACCCATCTATCACCAATATCAAGAACTACTACAAAGAGTGGTATGTTCCAAATAACATCGCCATCTGTATGTCAGGTGATTTCGATCCGGACAAAACCATCAGGATCATTGACCAGTACTTCGGAGGATTGAAGCCCAATCCAAACCTCAAAAAGATGGAATTCAAGCCAGAAGAGCCTATCAATGAACCTATCATCAGAGAGGTTTACGGTCTAGAATCACCAAGTGTGACAGTTGCATGGAGATTCCCTGGAATCAAAGATCCAAGCAGCGAGATGCTTGATGTTATCGGCCAGATAATGAACAACGGACAGGCTGGTCTTATCGACCTTAATGTCAACCAGCAACAAAAAGTTCTCAGTGCATTCGGAGGCAACTATGCACAGGCTGACTACTCTGTATTCCTTATCCAGGCCCGTCCAAAACAGGGACAATCGCTTGAAGAGGTGAAAGAGATCCTCCTTGCCGAGGTAGAAAACCTTAAAAAAGGGAATTTTGATGAGGCAATCCTCAAAGCAATCGTAAACAACTACAAACTCAGCCAGCTCCAATACCTTGAGGGGAGCTATGGACGTACAGATTCTTTTGTAACCTGCTTCATCAACGAAGTTCCATGGGAGAGATTCATCAACCAGGTGGAGAATATCTCAAAAATCACAAAAGAGGATGTCGTTGCCTATGCAAACCAATACTTCGGCAACAACTACGCTGTCATCAACAAAATTCAGAAAAAGGATCCTAACGAGCTGAAGATTGCCAAACCTGCAATCACCCCTATCTTCATGAACAGAGACACATCAAGTGCATTCCTTCGTGAAATCCAGGCATCTGCAGTGTCACCTATCGAGCCTGTATTTGTAGATTTCCAGAAAGATATGTCTATCCTCAAAGCCAAGAGCGACATCCCTGTTCTCTACAAACAGAACACCACCAACGATATCTTCACCTTGATCTACTCTTTTGACAGAGGGAACAACGAGGACAAATATCTTGGGACAGCAACCCAATATCTTGACTATCTCGGAACCAGCAAGATGACTCCTGAGCAGATCAAGACTGCATTCTATGGACTCGCTTGCCAGTACAGCGTATATGCCTCTGCAGAAAAGACACAGATTGCAGTTTCAGGCCTTGGAGAGAACATGAAAGAGGCTGTTGCCCTTGTTGAATCACTTATCGCTGATGCTCAAGCAAACCCTGCTGCATTGCAAGGACTTAAAGCAGACATGCTCAAGAGGCGTCAGAACAACAAACTCAACCAGAACGCCAACTTCTCACAACTGAGAACATACAACGTTTATGGTCCCAAATCTCCTGCAACCAATGTCCTCTCCAACAACGAGATCAAATCGTTGAAAGATCAGGATCTTCTCGATAGAATTCACTCATTGAACTCATTTGAACATGAAGTCCTCTACTATGGACCTATGAGCCAGGAGGAGATTGTTGCCACTATTAACGAAGTGCACAACACCCCTGCAACACTTACCCCTATCGTCAAGAATGAGTCATTCAAAGAGAGAGAGATCACCAAAAACGAGGTTATCATTGCCCCTTACGATGCAAAACAGATCTATCTTGCCGGTTACTCCAACAGAGGTGAGGTTTACAATGCCAAAAATGCACCTATCATCGCACTTTATAACTCATATTTCGGAGGTGGCATGAATGCTATCGTATTCCAGGAAATGAGAGAGGCAAGAGGCCTTGCATACTCTGCAGGTGCAGCACTTTCATCACCAAGCAAACAAGGGAAAACATATAACTACAATATGTTTATTGCTACCCAGAACGACAAGATGATTGATGCCCTTGAAGCATTCGACGAGATTATCAACCAGATGCCTCAGTCACAAAATGCATTTGACATCGCCAAAGAGTCACTTCTGGCAAATATCAGAACAACCAGAGTTGTAAAATCTGATGTTTTGAGCAGATACATCAGAATGCGCGAACTTGGTCTTGACTACGATATCAACCGTGATATATTTGAGAAGGTGCAGGGCTACACCATGGAGGATATCGTTAAATTCCAGCAGGAATGGGTTAAGGGGAGAACATACTCTATAGCAATCCTTGGTGATGCTAAAGACCTTGATCTCAAATCTCTCAAGAAGTACGGAACCATCAAGAAGGTCTCTACAGCAGAGATTTTCGGATACTAATATTTGCGAGTTCGGCGCATTTGCATTACATTTGCGCCGAATTCTAGAATTACTAACATTTAATTAATTAAAAATTATGGCTCATAGAATTGATCCCGATTTGTGTGCAGCTTGTGGTTCTTGCCAATCAGAATGCCCAGTAGGTGCTATTCAAGCTGGTGATGTTTACTCAATTGACGCATCTCTTTGCGCTGATTGTGGTACTTGTGTTGACGCTTGCCCAGTAGGTGCTATCAGCGCTAACTAATCACTGACACACATCAAAATAAAGAGGCTGACCCACGCGGATCGGCCTCTTTTATTTTACACTTCTGCCACGACGCAAGAAAACTCCAGGGAAAACTCTGCGTCGTGACATAAGTAGAAAAACAGGTAGCCGATATGAGATTCATTGCAACTATGCATACTTGGCAGCAACTCCTGTCGGAGGGGGGACAACAAAAATCCCTACGATTTTCATCGCAGGGATCTTCTGTGTAACCACATCAAGGGGTTGTTCACTTTGCCCGTTCTTATTCTCCATTCATAGAGACAAGGAACTCTTCGTTGGATGCAGTCTTTTCGAGTCTGTCTTTCATGAATTCCATCGCCTCGACACAATTCATATCCGCGAGGTAGTTTCTCAAAATCCACAAACGGTTGAGCTTCTCTTTTGGCAAAAGGAGATCGTCACGACGTGTACTGCTGAGGGTAACATCGACAGCCGGGAAGATACGTTTGTTGGACAACTTACGGTCAAGTTGAAGTTCCATATTACCTGTACCCTTGAACTCCTCGAAGATTACCTCGTCCATCTTTGATCCGGTCTCAGTCAGAGCTGTAGCCAGAATGGTGAGAGAACCTCCATTTTCAATATTTCTGGCTGCACCGAAAAATCTTTTTGGCTTGTGCAGGGCATTTGCATCCACACCACCTGAAAGGACCTTACCGGATGCCGGCTGAACTGTATTGAAAGCGCGTGCAAGACGGGTAATGGAGTCAAGTAGAATCACAACATCGTGACCACACTCCACAAGTCTTTTGGCTTTTTCAAGAACAATACTTGCCACCTTCACATGTCTCTCTGCAGGCTCATCAAATGTTGATGCCACCACCTCTGCTTTAACACTGCGTGCCATATCTGTAACCTCTTCAGGACGTTCATCAATAAGAAGAACGATCATATATACCTCAGGATGGTTGTCTGCAATGGCATTTGCAATCGATTTGAGCAACATGGTTTTACCTGTTTTGGGCTGGGCCACAATAAGACCACGCTGACCTTTTCCGATTGGGGTGAACAAATCTACTACCCTTGTAGAGAGATTGTTATGTCCATTTGAGGTGATGTTGAATTTCTCTTCGGGGAAAAGAGGGGTAAGAAAATCAAATGGAACCCTATCCCTGATGAATTCAGGAGAACGTCCATTGATCTTGTTCACTTTCATCAGTGGGAAATATTTGTCACCCTCCTTTGGGGGACGGATCTCACCTCGGATGGTGTCACCTGTTTTCAAAGCGTAATGTTTGATTTGTGACTGGGAGACATAGATGTCGTCTGGGGAGTTCAGATAGTTGTAATCTGATGAACGGAGAAATCCATATCCGTCAGGCATGATTTCAAGAACACCGGTTGCCTCAACGATCCCTTCAAATTCAATTTTTGGCTGAGGTGCAGGGGCAGGCTCATGGTGCTTATTCTCAGGAGTTTCATTTGATGTGTTGCTTTGTTCCTGGGATTCATCACCCTTATGCTCTTTCTGACGGCGTTTCTTTCTGTCGCCACCTTTAGGGAATTGTTCTTTGTTTTGTACCTTCTCATCATTTGAAGGTTTCTCCTCTTCAACAGGTGCATCTGCATTGTTCTTAACCTCCTCTACAGGCTCCTGCTTGGGTGCTTCGTTCTCTTTCTTTTTGGCAGGTCTCCCTTTCCCTTTCTTCACTTTTTCAGCAGGAAGCTCCTTTTTGGGCGCTGGAGCAGTTTCAACTGTCTGAGATACCTCTGCAACGGGTTTCTCCTCCTCTTTTTTCTCTTCAACTTTTTCAGCAGGTTGAGAGGGGGCCATTTCTACAACTGGCTCTACAATCTGCTTCACAATCCGAGTTCTCACCCTCTTCGGTCTGGGATTCTCTTTGCTCTGGATAGCCTGTTCATCCAGGATCTTATAGATCAAGTCTTCGGTAGGTATTGATGCTGCCTTCTTGATTTTAAGATCTTCAGCTATTTTGACGAGTTCCTCGACACTTTTTGCTTTAAGTTCTAAAATTCCGTACATAGTTCAGGTTTATTTAACTGCAATTACATCTACTTCAGCAAGTGCCCCTTTGGGAAGTGCTGCTACAGCATAAGCTACTCTTGCTGGGTATGGTTCTTTATAGAATTGGGAATAGACTTCATTCAAAGTGGCGAAATCTCCCATATTTGTAAGATACACTGTTGTTTTCACAACATTTTCAAAGCCATATCCGGCCTCTTCAAGAATATACTGTAGATTCTTGAAAATCTGCACTAATTGTTCCTTAACACCACCGGGGGCGAATTCCCCTGTTTTTTCATCGATTGGAAGTTGTCCGGACACATAAAGTGTTCCGTTTGCTTCAACTGCCTGGCTGTATGGACCTACAGCTTTTGGTGCCAATTGACTGGCAATAACTCTTTTGCTCATAATTTTATGTGTTTAAGTTTACTAATTGTCCCAATAAGACGATGACTTTCTGTATTGCAACAGATCGGCAAGGGCTGATGCTTTCGCTGCGATTCTGAAACTCCAGCTCTCCCATTGTCCGAAAGGTACCCACATAAATGAGATCTGGAAACAGTGGAGATCGTAGGTAGCATTCAGTGTGGTTGTGGTCACTTTCAGCTTGGTCAAGTCCAGACCTGAGTTGACACTGATATTGAGATCTTTGGTCAATCTCACCGATCCGCTTATAGAGAGAGTCTGCATATGGTTATGCTTCGTCTGTAATTGTTCGTTTGCGTATGAATAAGATTTTGAATATGAATAGTTATAGTTCAACCCCACTTGCCATGGGACATTGGGATTGAGATAATACATCCAACCTCCCGGAATATATTCTCCGGTATATGGATGGTAGTATATTTTATTGTAATTTGCCTGTGCTGTATTGGTTACAACCCCTTGCCCACCTTTTTTGTTGGCATCGTTGTTACCCATACCATCATTCCCTTCTATCTTCCCTTCCCCGGCAAAACTCCAGGAGAAAGAGGCTGAAGCATTAGTCATCCTTGCGAGGCGGAAACCGCCCTCCTTGACAATATTGAACTCATTGCATCTCTCCCCCTTTTCATTGATTGCATAGGGGTCAAATGTCATATTTCCAGAAATTCCAACCTTCTGGAAGATGGTGGTGTTGGCATTCACACTGATGGTAGATAGTTTGAACTGCTCGGCAAGGAAGTTATAACTACCCCTGATTCCAAGATTGTCGATCAGTTTCACCTTTTTGGTCCCCGTTCCTGTCGTATCCTGTTCATCTACCACTTTTGCCTCCAGGTTGTTCTTCAACTCAAAAGAGAGACTTGCTGTCTGACCTCTGCTGGGTGGAGAATACATCCCCCCTTCATATTTGTTGTAATCGACAGAGTGTGCAACCCCTGCGGTATCGATATACTCATAGGTCCTGTAACCATTTATAGCTGTCCCCATCTCCGGTTTGTATGAAAATGAAACAGAGGGGGAGATCATATGTCTGATAGCCTTAAGTTTTGCATTCTTCCCGGTAAACATGAATGTTCCGTAGATACGGGTACTCATCGAGACTCCGGCAGAGAAATCGTGTGTTGCTCCGAAACTGCTGTATTGCGGCGACTGAATAGTTTCCACCCTCCCTGTCTCCTCATTGTATTGTTTCGAAGTTTCGTGGAAAAACCAGTTCATACCGTACCTCACACTTGGGGAGAAGTTCAAGTACTTTAGCAGGGTAAATGATGGGAGTCCTATAGCAAATGAGTGTGACATACCCGCCTTTACCTTCGACAGGAAATTGGGATCCCTGATCTCTTTCGCCTTAAAATCTACCTTATTCTGGAATGAGGTGTTGTATCCCAATGAGATCTTCTCATAGAATCGCTCCTTGCCGACCCTGTTCTGCCTCTTGAAGGGATAGAAACGGTTCACATTGAAAGTGATATTAGGGAGTGTTATGTGGTATGAACTATCTCTTGAGTTCTGGTTATGGAGAGCATTTATCGAGAGGCTCATCTTACTCCAAGCCTTTGAATATGAAATAGTTGACTGCACCTGGTTCTGCAACGCCTGGTTGATACTTTCAGAGTTGTATTTGTTATTGGATGGGCTGGAGAAGTTTACAGATGCTCTGAATGATGTTCCGGGGCGTGCCTTCGAGTCCTGACTGTGGTTCCACCTTACAGAGAAGTTCTTCGATTGGAAGAAGTCCGGTGTCCCCCTCTCTCCGGTCTGGTCCACAGAATAGGTCAGTGCAAATCCTCCATCGAATTTGTAACGGAGTTTGTATCTCGAATTGAGGTCTATACTCCACGAACCACGGGTGTAAATATCTGTTGTGACAGCAAGGTCAAAATGATCGCCGAATACCATGTAGTACCCCAGATCCCTCATATAGAAACCACGTGCCTCCTCTTCGCCAAAAGTGGGGAACATGATACCGCTCGCCCTTTGGGGTCTTTGGGGGACAAATCCGAAGGGGATTACCAATGGAAGAGGGACATCTGCCAGCACAAGCCATGAAGGTCCGAATACTGTCCTCTGTTTGGGCTCTGTCACGATCTTCGCTGCCGACATTCTCAAATAGTAGTGAGGATGGGGATGGTCACAGACTGTATATTTTCCTTGGGTTATGTTGATTGAGCGGTTAGGCATCATCTTGAGGTTCTCACCATGCAAAATACCCTCCTGCTCCTCCATCACCATATTTTTGATCCTCGACTTCTGCGATTTGAAATTGTAGTAAACATTGTCGATTGTATACGATTGTCCATCCATCGTCATCACAGGATTTGTGAGGACATTTCCCAGAGAATCGACAAGTCCGGATGCAAAAACTGTCTGTTTGTCCACATCATACGCCATATAATCAGCAGTGATGGACATATTTCCATAATCTACCTTCACATCCCCATAATAATAGATCATTTTGTGGGGACCAGAAAAATCTTCGATCACTGTGTCTGCAGCCTCTGAGAAGACAGGAAAATCGAGCATCCCCTTTTTCTTGACCACTGCAGAGGTGTCAGAAAATACTGAAAGGGAATCGGAGAACTCCACACTCTCTGTAGAGTCTGCAACACTGACTGATTCGGTTACATTCCTTATGGAATCTGCTGCTGCACGTTTTACCGTATCGGCCACTGCCAGGGAATCCCTCTGAATTACAGCCCCTCTGGACAATCCCCCCCTATTCAAACCCGACTGAGCACACAAAGATTGCCCACTAATCGCAAAGATTAACAGGATATGTAAAATGGATACTTTAAGGAGATTAAGTCGCGGCATCAACCAACGTTTGAAAATTATTGCTATTTTTGCAGCACGCAAATATAAAAATTTTTCATAAAAAATATGCCATTCTCTCACAGAACATCAATTTTTATCATACTTTTCTCCTTTTTCCTCACCCTCTCTCCCCAGATTTCTGGACAAACCACAAAAATGGTACAACTCAAATGTGTAGTCATAGATGCGGGGCATGGTGGGAAAGACCCCGGAGCAATAAAAGGTAAGGTAGCAGAAAAGAACATTACCCTGTCGGTAGCAAAACTGCTCGGGAATATGATAAATGAAAAATATCCCGATGTGAAGGTGGTATATACCCGTTCGTCTGACAAATTCATCCCGTTGGACCAGAGGGCCGCTATCGCAAACAAGAACAATGCTGACCTCTTCATATCAATACACGTAAATGCCACCAAATCTACATCTGCAAGGGGGACAGAGACATTCGTGATGGGTCTTGACAAAAGCAACTCCAATATGGAGGTTTGCAAACTTGAAAACAGCGTACTGACCCTTGAAGATAACTACAGTACAAAATACTCGGGATTTGACCCGAACAACCCCGAATCATACATCATTTTTTCCCTTCTGCAGAACTCCCATCTGGAGCAGAGTCTTGTAATGGCTGCCGCCGTACAGACTGAGTTCAAAAAGGGGCCTATACTCCACAACAGGGGGGTCAAGCAGGCACCCTTCCTTGTCCTGTGGAAATGTACCATGCCATCAATTCTTGTAGAACTTGGATTTATCACCAATCCAAATGATTACAAGGCACTTACAAACAAAACATCCCAACAGCAGATGGCAAAAGCGCTCTTCAGGGCATTTGAAACATACAAGAAACAATACGACACAAAGATTGAGATCAAAGAGGTGGTCTCTGAAGATAACTTCAGAATTCAGATTATGGCCTCATCAAAAAAAATTGCATTGGATTCTAAAGAGTTCAAGGGGCTCGAGTGCGATATTCTAAAATCTGGTAACATGTACAAATATACCCACGGAAAATTTGCCACAAGAGAGGAGGCAAAAAGGGCGTTATCAGAGGTAAAAAAACGCTTCCCAGGTGCCTACATTATCGAAATGAAATAAAAGTAGAATTTTGTAACCAAAATGTTTGTAATCCACCCATCAAGCTATGCAAAATTTTCCTAATTCTGAAAAAAAATTTACCCCAAAATTTTTTCATATTGAATATTAGGCACTTAATTTTTTTTGATAAAATTCTTTTTTCTATTCCATAATTTTAACTCATCTTTGTAACCCTTAACCTAACAAGGAAAACCATAAAATTTATCGAATGTCAGAGCAAAAACACATAGATGTTTGGGAGCGTTGTCTGTCCATTATCAAGGACAACCTGGCTCCTTCAAGCTACAGAACCTGGTTTGAGCCATTGAAGGCAATCAAACTGGACGGTTCCAGATTGACACTCGAAGTACCATCTGAATTCGCAAGGGAATACATTGAAGAACACTACATTGACATCCTCAGCAAGACTCTTCGCAGGGTGATTGGTCCCGATGCCAAACTTATTTACAATGTAAAAATCGTCAAGAATACGACTATCACATATCCGGGTTCCACCTCTCAGGAGGTAAAGAATCCCCCTATCCCTATGGATTCAAGCAAAGTCTCTCCAGGATCAGGCATAGGTCCCTACTCTATCCCCGGTCTCAAAAGACTTGATATTGACCCTAACCTTTACCTCAATTACTCCTTCGAAAATTTCATTGAAGGGGAGTGTAACAGGCTTGGTCGCACCGCCGGTCTCAGAATATCTGAAAAACCGGGCAACAACACCTTCAATCCGTTGTTCCTTTATGGTGGCTCAGGTTTGGGCAAAACACACCTTGCACAGGCTATCGGTCTTGAGGTAAAGAGAAAATTCCCTGAGAAGATAGTCCTTTATGTTACAGCAAATGTCTTCATGACCCAATATGTGGATGCTGTCACTGTCAAGAACAAACTTACAGACTTCCTCCACTTCTACCAGTCAATCGACGTTCTCATCATTGACGACGTACATGAGTTTGCCGATAAGAGTGCAACCCAAAATGCATTCTTCCAGGTGTTCAATCACCTTCACCAGTTGGGCAAGCAACTGATCCTCACATCTGACAGGGCCCCTGTCGATCTGCAGGGTCTTGACCAGAGACTTTTGTCAAGGTTCAAATGGGGTTTGACCACAGAGTTGCTTCCACCCGATTTCGACACCAAAGTAGCAATCCTCAAAGCCAAGAGTTTCCGTGAAGGAATTTCTCTCCCCGATGAGGTTATAAACTATATTGCATCCAAAATAGTGAGCAATGTGAGGGAGCTTGAGGGGACACTCATCTCACTTATAGCAAATGCTACTTTGACCAAGAGAAAAATCACTCTCAGTCTTGCACAGGAACTTATTGACAAGATTGTCAGCACCCCTAAAAATGACATCTCTGTGGCCAAAATCAAAGAGGCTGTTTGCAAGTATTTCGATATCACTACCGACACCCTCCTCTCATCTACCCGCAAGAGGGAGATTGTTCAGGCAAGACAGATTGCAATGTATTTGAGCAGGAACCTCACCAGCGCATCATTGGATTCCATAGGGAGCCAGATAGGTGGAAAGAACCATGCTACAGTGTTGTACGCATGCAGCACAGTCTGTGACCTTATGGACACCGACCGCTCATTCCGTCAATACATTACCGATATCGAGAGAGACCTCCGCACACACAATTAATCTATATATATTGACATTATGACTACAGATAGAATTCTCGCCATTTTCAGCGAGATTATTTGTATTCCCCGTGAATCAGGGAATGAACAACATATAATTGCATATCTACAGGACTTTGCTAAGAAAAACAATCTTCCATGCAAAACAGACAAGATTGGCAATGTATTGATTACCAAGAATGCAACCCCTGGAAGAGAATCTTCACCCACCATCATCCTCCAAAGTCACTCCGATATGGTGTGCGAGAAAAACAGTGGTGTCGTACACGACTTTGCAAAGGATCCCATCAAAGCGGTGATTGAAGATGGATGGATGATTGCCAAGGATACCACATTGGGTGCCGATTGCGGTATCGGGGTGGCAGCCACCCTTGCTCTCCTTGAGGACAACACCCTGGAACATGGCAAGATTGAAGCGCTCTTTACTGTAAGTGAAGAGACCGGGATGGATGGTGCTTTTGCACTTACAGAAGATTTCATGAGCGGGAGCATCCTCATCAACCTTGACTCTGAAGATGAGGGGGAACTTTTCATCGGATGTGCCGGAGGGATTGACACCACTGCCAAATTCCACTTCAAGAGAAAAAAAGTGGCAAAAGAGCTTCTCAAATATAAAATCGGTTTCTGTGGCGGTGTTGGCGGGCATAGTGGCGATGATATTGACAAAGGGCGTGCAAATGCAATCCAGCTTCTGAGCCGTTCACTTTACCGTATAATGAAGGAGCACAAAATCACCGTCTGCCATCTTGATGGAGGGAACAAGAGAAACGCCATCGCACGTGAAGCTTACGCAGTCATCGCAATACAGCCTGAAGATCTTAAAAATATCAGAAACATCCACATGCAGGCTGCCAAGGAGATTCAGGAGGAGTATGCGGCAACAGAACCCAATATCTCCCCTATATTTGAGGAGACCCAATGGAGAGGTTTCGCTATCGATTACAAGACCGCATTGAATACCATTACATGCTTCAACTCAGCCCCTCACGGTGTTCTTGCAATGAGCATGGAGATGAAAGGACTTGTGGAGACCTCTACAAACCTCGCTTCAGTTAAGACAAGCAAAGATGGGACAATCAGGGTAGGGACAAGCCAGAGAAGCTCCATCAACAGTGCAAGATACTGGGCTGCAGAGAAAGTGGAAGCAGCATTTCTCCTTGCAGGGGCAGAGGTTACCCATGAATCGGAATATCCGGGATGGAAACCGCAGCTCAAATCCCCTATTCTTGACCTTTGCAAGAAAGGGTATGTGGAACTTTTCGGCAACCAGCCGGTAGTCAGGGCTATCCACGCAGGACTTGAGTGCGGACTTATCCTCGACAAATATCCGAATTTGGACATGATCTCTTTCGGACCCACCATCAGAGGTGTTCATGCACCCGGAGAGCGGCTTGATCTTGCCAGCCTTGACAAGTTCAACAAACTGTTGGAATATGTAATCGTCAACTGCAAATAACCCTATTATGATTGTAGCACCCTCAATACTCTCAGCCGACTTCGGCAACCTTGCCAGAGATATTCAGATGGTGAATGAGTCTCAGGCAGAGTGGATCCATCTCGACATTATGGATGGAGTTTTTGTTCCCAATATCTCATACGGATTCCCCGTAGTTAAAGCAATTGCCAAAGAGGCAAAAAAAGTTCTTGATGCACACCTTATGATCATTGACCCGGACAGATATGTCGAAAGGTTTGCAGAGCTTGGAGTTGATTACCTCTCTGTTCACTATGAAGCTTGTACCCATCTTCACCGCTCATTGCAGAACATCCGCAACAAAGGGATGAAAGCGGGGGTTGCCCTCAACCCACACACGCCGGTCATTTTGCTGGAAGATATCATACAGGAGTGCGATTATGTATTGTTGATGTCTGTAAATCCAGGATTCGGTGGACAAAAATTCATTGAAAATGCTGTCAAGAAAGTTTCTGATCTTAAAGAGTTGATTCTGAAAAAGGGAGCTTCAGCTCTGATTGAGGTGGATGGAGGTGTAAACAGGGTCAATGCCCCTGTTCTGGCAAAGGCGGGTGCCGATATAGTTGTGGCAGGAAGTTCCGTTTTTAACGCAGAAGACCCTAAGAGAGAGATTATTGCTCTACAGAATATACTTTAGTTCCTTAAAGGCAAACGATCTGAAAGTGCCTGTTTGGGTTTCAATCCTCAGACAGGCATTTTTCTCTACCCCCCTGATATATCCGAAGAACCTCTCCCCGGTACTTAAATCCTGAAACTGAGACAATATATCTTTTCTGTAGAGTTTTTCAAGATACATTCTCTCGATGGGAGCCGGATCGTAAGAATCACACATAGGGAAATAAAGTTTTGCTATATGTCCGAGAATATTGGCAAGTGCCTCTTTAGGTTCTATCCAATCATCTTTTTCCACAGCTAAAGCTACCGATATCGGATTGGGGGCGTCACTATCAAAACTCTTCTGGTTGAGATTCAATCCAACCCCGGCAACACACACTGACAATCTGTCACCTGAAAGGACATTTTCAATGAGTATTCCACAAATTTTCTTATCCCCAATATAGATATCATTCGGCCATTTGATCCTGGCATCCAACCCCAGATCCGCGAGGTATGAAACCACCCCTAATGCCACAATTTCAGAGAGAACAAACTGATTGACAGACAGAAAGTTATCTGGTTTCAAAAGGATTGAAAACATAAGATTCTCCCCCCTTTTGCTCTCCCACACATTACCCCTCTGCCCCCTCCCGGCACTCTGGAATTCTGCCCCCCAGACGGTAAAATCACCATAGTCGTGACGGCTTCTCATTGCAAGGCTGTTTGTAGAATCCACCTCTTTTAGCCAAGTTACTCTGACATCATTCATTTTGGTAAAAAATTTGCAGTATCTTTGCGATACAAAAATAAAAATATTTGATGAAAGAGATAGAAGTTATTGCAGAAGCGATGCTCGAGAAGAAAGCGAAAAATGTATGTTCGCTGGATCTTCGCAATATTGGGGCAGCCATTGCTGACCATTTTGTTATTTGTAATGCAGATTCGACCACAAATGTTGTGGCAATATCTGACAATATTGAAGAGAAAATGTTGGAGAAATGCCAACGTAAAGTGTACAGGATGCAAGGTCGGGAGAACGCATTTTGGGTTATCCTTGACTACGGATACATTGTGGTACATGTCTTTCTGACCGAGTACAGAAATTTTTACAGGCTCGAAGATCTTTGGGCCGATGCTACACGAAAAGATTATAAAGACGAAGATGGAGAATAAGAAACCAAACAACCAAAGACCTAAAAAGAAGGTCATAAAGATCAATTTCATGTGGTTCTACCTTATCCTCATTGTAGGATTGGGTATTGTCTTCAGAATGTTTGGAAGTGCAGACCCTGTCAAGACCGAATGGCTGACTGTAAAAGAGAGCATGATTCCTGCCGGAGACATTGACAAGATCACATACATCACTAACCTCAACAGAGCAGAGATATTTATCAAGAAAGACAGTCTCTCCAAATATGCCAACAAATATTTTGCAGGGAAGGAGCCCAATGTGGGTCCCCATTTCTTCTTCATTGTATCTCCCAATTTCAATGTAGAAGAGAACCTTGAAGAGGCACGTCTAAATCTCCCTGCAGAGAACCGCTTCAGCGTAAACACCGAAGAGAGAGACAACTACTTTGGAAAGATAGTTGAATGGCTCCTTTTCCCACTTTTGATGTTCGGATTGCTTTGGTTCCTGATGTTCAGACCGATGCAGAAGAATATGGGTGGAGGCCAGGGGGGTGGCGGCATCTTCAATGTCGGCAAATCCCAGGCTAAACTATATGAAAAAGATAACGGTCCTAAAGTTACTTTCAAAGATGTAGCGGGACTTGAAGAGGCAAAAGTGGAGGTAATGGAGATTGTAGATTTCCTCAAAAATCCAAAGAAATACACTGCTCTCGGTGGTAAAATACCTAAAGGTGCACTTCTTGTAGGCCCTCCGGGCACAGGTAAGACCCTTCTGGCAAAAGCGGTTGCCGGTGAGGCAGATGTACCCTTCTTCTCTATCTCCGGTTCTGACTTTGTAGAGATGTTTGTAGGTGTTGGTGCATCGAGAGTCAGGGATCTTTTCCGTCAGGCAAAAGAGAAAGCACCTTGTATCGTATTTATCGATGAGATTGATGCAGTGGGACGTGCTCGCAGCAAAAATGTAGGATTCTCCTCCAATGACGAGAGGGAGAACACTTTGAACCAGCTCCTTACAGAGATGGACGGCTTCGGCACAAATTCCGGTGTCATCATCCTCGCTGCCACCAACAGGGCAGACATTCTGGACAAAGCGCTCATGCGTGCCGGCAGGTTCGACAGACAGATCCATGTGGACCTCCCCGAATTGAAGGAGCGCCTTGATATTTTCAAGGTACACGTCAGGAACCTGAAACTTATTCCAGAGTTTGATGTGGAGTTTCTTGCCAAACAGACCCCTGGTTTCTCAGGTGCAGATATTGCAAATGTATGCAACGAAGCAGCCTTGATCGCTGCAAGAAAAGATAAGGAGTTCATTGACAAACAGGATTTCCTCGATGCTATTGACAGGATTATCGGAGGTCTTGAACGTAAGAGCAAAATTATCTCACCTGCCGAGAAAAAGACAATTGCATACCACGAAGCTGGCCACGCAACAGTAAGCTGGCTACTTCCGAATGCAAATCCCCTTTTGAAGGTTACCATTATCCCTCGCGGACGAGCTCTCGGTGCAGCCTGGTATCTCCCTGAAGAGAGACAGATAACCACCACTGAGCAGATGATGGATGAGATGGCTGCAACACTTGGGGGACGTGCTGCAGAAGAGATCATCAACGGAAAAATCTCCACTGGGGCGCTAAGCGATCTGGAGAAAGCGACCAAACAGTCATACGCAATGGTTACCTATTTCGGTATGAGTAAAAAAGTAGGTCATATCTCATTCTACGACTCTACCGGTGGAAACGGATATAATCTCGGCAAACCATATAGTGAAAAGACTGCTGAACTTATCGATAAAGAGTCCAAAGAGTTTATCGATTCTGCCCACAAGACCGCACTTGAGATCTTGAAGAACAATATGGAGGGTTTCACCCAGCTTGCCGAATTGCTCCTGGAAAAAGAGGTTATCTTTGCAGAAGACCTCGAAAGGATATTCGGTCCGCGTGCCAAGGAGAATAAAATTGAAAATTCAGAGACAGAATGAAAAGCTTTATAACAAGATGCCTTAGCGGCATTGTATTTCTGGGAGTTATGTTAGGGGGTCTGCTATGGTCCCCTATCCCATTTTGTATAGTGTTCGGTTTTATCGTACTGGTAATGATGTATGAGTACCTCAACATCACCATCGGGAAAAGGCACTGTCTCTCCCAATGGATCACCATCATAACCGGACTTCTCCTGTTTACAGGGGTATTTGCAGTCAGATCTTTCGGAATTGATTCCAGATATCTCTTCCTCCTGATCTTCCCTTTGCTGATGATTTTTATCACCCTTCTGTGGAACAAGGATGAATACAAGGAGTTCCCCTATCTTATCTCTTCTATAGTCTATATTGCATTGCCATTCACCCTTTTGAACCTCCTGGCATTTGATTACGCAGGACGATTCAACGGAATTGTGGTACTATCCCTTTTCATCATAATGTGGTGTTCTGATGTAGGGGCATACCTCTTCGGTATGACTTTCGGGCAGAAGAACGGCCATAAACTCTTCCCATCCATCTCCCCAAAAAAATCGTGGGAAGGATACATTGGAAGTCTTTTCATCTCGATACTTGCCGGCTTCTACCTTGCAAAATTCGATTTTCTCCCCACATCATATACCCATGCAGTGGTCATTGCCATAATCATAAATGTTTTCGGCACCTTCGGAGATTTGGTAGAGTCACAATTGAAACGTAACTTTGGAGTCAAGGACTCTGGCAAGATAATGCCTGGACATGGGGGGCTTCTTGACAGATTTGACGGGGCGATTGTTGCCCTTCCTGCTGCCATTGCCTATATGTATGGAGTAGGACTTTTGTAAACTGTTCAACCTAAAAAACCAAACCTATGAGAATCCACAAAGAAGGGCTCAAAACTATCCTTATCACATTCACATCTGCTATCGGACTATCTGTACTTCTGTTAATGGCCTGCGACTACTCCGTCTGGGCATGGGCAGGGGTATCAATATTTATCCTATTTACAATCTTTGTCCTCTCATTCTTCAGAGAGCCAAACCGCAAGGCCAACGGGAGCGGCACACTGGTATCTGCCCCTGCTGACGGCAAGATTGTAATAGTAGAGGAGGTGGAAGAGCCTGAGTATTTCAAAGGGAAAAGGATACAGGTATCTGTATTCATGTCCTTTTTCAATGTTCACGTAAACTGGTATCCTATCTCGGGAGAGGTGGTCCACTACAAATATCACCCGGGCAAATATGTTGCAGCATTTTATCCGAAATCATCAGAGAAGAATGAGCGGACAACAATTGTCATCCGCAACGAGAATGGCACCGAAGTACTCACAAGACAAATTGCCGGTCTTTTCGCCCGCAGAGTTGTCTGCTATGCAGAGAAAGGGAAAAAGGTAGAGGCAGGGAGACAAGAGGGGTTCATCAAATTCGGCTCACGTGCCGACATTTTCCTCCCCCTGGATGCAAAACTCAATGTCAAGGTGGGTGATAAAGTGACAGGAAGCGAGTCAATAATTGCAGAAATTAAATAAGAACACATAAAAACATAGATATATGAAACAATACATCGCCGAGAATAACGAAAGGTTCCTGAATGAACTGTTTGATTTGCTGAGAATTCCTTCAGTAAGTTCACAATCAAGCCATAAAGAAGATATGACAACCTGTGCCAACAGACTCGTTGAACTTCTTCTGGCTGCCGGAGCAGATTATGCACAAGTCTATACTACAGCGGGACACCCTGTTGTCTTCGGAGAAAAACGTTTCGACCCATCAAGACCTACAATCCTTGTATACGGTCACTACGATGTACAGCCTGAAGACCCTATCGAACTTTGGAAATCAAACCCCTATGAACCTGAGATTCGTGATGGGGCAATCTACGCCAGAGGAGCAAATGACGACAAAGGGCAATTGTTCATGCACATCAAAGCTTTTGAATATCTTGTAAAGAGGGGTAAACTCAACCACAATATAAAATTCATCCTTGAGGGTGAAGAGGAGATCGGTTCACCAAGCCTTGCTGCTTGGGCAAAAGAGCACAAGGATCTCCTTGCCTGCGATATCATGCTTGTATCAGACACCACAATGATTGGGGAGAATATCCCATCCATCAACTGCGGTATGAGAGGCCTTGCATATGTCGAGGTGGAAGTTACAGGACCCAACAAAGATCTTCACTCCGGGCACTACGGCGGTGCAGTTGTGAACCCTATCAATGCACTTTGCAAGATGATTGACCAGCTTATAGACGAAAAAGGTCACATCACAATCAAAGGTTTCTATGATGATGTAGTGGAACTCTCAGCTGAAGATCGGGCAATGCTTGCAAGGGCACCTTTTGATGAGAAAGAATACAAGGAATTCCTCGATATAGATGCTGTTGCCGGAGAAGAGGGGTACACCACAATGGAGAGGACAGGCATCCGTCCATGTCTCGATGTGAACGGCATCTGGGGTGGTTTTACCGGTGAAGGGGCAAAAACTGTACTTCCATCGGTAGCACATGCGAAGATCTCCATGAGACTTGTACCTAACCAGGAGTGCGGTAAAATTGCAAAATTGTTCCAGGATCACTTCATGTCAATTGCCCCTGCAGGGGTAAAAGTTAAAGTGACCCCTCACCACGGTGGAAACGGCTTCCTGATTCCTATCTCATCTTCTGCCTATAAAGCAGCAGCAAAAGCTATTGAAGAGGTATATGGAATCGAACCTGTTCCAAGCAGAGGTGGTGGTTCAATCCCTATCCTTGCAGATATGCAGCAGATTCTCGGTGCAGATCCACTCCTTATGGGATTCGGCCTTGAGAGGGACACTATCCACTCCCCTAACGAAAGCTACCTTATCTCGCAACTGCACAAAGGGATGGAGTCAATTGCCCTGTTCTATAAATATTTTGACAAATAACAGTTGATAAGATACAATGACCTACGAAGAACTATACTCACAGATTCAGAAGAAAAAAAGTTGCTTGTGTGTCGGACTTGATACCGATTTGAATAAAATACCACAGCACCTTCTATCATTGGAGAACCCTATTTTTGAATTCAACAAGGCAATTGTGGATGCTACTGCCCCCTATTGCGTTGCATATAAGCCCAATATCGCTTTCTACGAAGCTGAGGGTGTTTCAGGTTGGCAGCAACTTGAAATGACCGTATCATATATCCGTTCAAAATACCCTGAAATGTTTATCATTGCAGATGCAAAGAGGGGGGACATCGGAAATACTGCAGCCCTTTATGCCAAAGCATTTTTCGAAAAAATGGATTTTGATGCTGTCACCCTTGCACCATATATGGGGAGAGATGCTATCGATCCATTTTTGAAATATGAGGGTAAATGGGTTATAGTTCTCGCTTTGACATCCAATGCCTCAGCTGAAGATTTTGAGACCAAGCAACTCTCCGATGGCCGTCCTCTGTTCCAGGAGGTTATCGAGAATATGAATGGCATCGTCCCTGAATCCCATCAGAGAGTAATGTATGTTGTGGGGGCAACCAGAGCTGAGAAACTTGCCCAGATCAGGAAATTCTCCCCTAAACATTTCTATCTGGTACCCGGAGTGGGTGCTCAAGGAGGTTCTGCAGAAGATGTATTAAAATATGGCAGCAACGATTCATGTGGTCTGCTGATCAACTCTTCCCGCGCCATCATATACGCTTCCAAAGGGGAAGATTTTGCTCAGGCTGCCGCACAGGCTGCCAAAAACAGCGGTTGTTATTGGAAATAATATAACGAAATGGGAAAAGCAATTGTCACTATCATATTGCTGATAGCATCCAATATCTTTATGACACTGGCCTGGTATGGCCACTTGAAACTTGCTGAATACAAATGGTTCAGCTCCCTCCCTCTGATAGGGGTGATAGCCATCAGCTGGATTATAGCATTCTTTGAATACTGTCTGCAGGTTCCTGCCAACAGGATGGGTTTCATCGGCAACGGCGGACCATTCTCACTTATGCAGTTGAAAGTCATCCAGGAGGTAATCACACTCACTGTCTTTGTAATTTTCAGCCTTGTGGTCTTCAAGACAGAGCAGTTCAGGCTCAACCACCTGATAGGTTTTGTATTTCTGGTTCTGGCCGTATACTTTATGTTCAAGAAATAATAATCATATAGAATATAAATTATGAAAAAGCTCCTTTTATCAATTATCGCTATTGTCATCACTCTATCCTGTCAACCCAAATGTGATGACGCAAACTACCTGACATTCAAAAAAGCCAAATGGGAGGTGACAGAAATAGAGAAAGGGATTACCCTCAAACAATATCACTTCCAGGGTGAAGAGGCGATTTTTGAATCTGCACAATACATCAGCATTATAGAAATAGATGTGACCGCTGCACAAAAAGGGCGCTGGGCATTTGCCAACGATCCTGGGAAGATTACCCGTACCAGCAAATTTGCTGCCGACAGCGGTGCCCTATTCGCAATGAACGGCACATTCTACAATATGAGTCTCCCTTACAACAGTGTAAGTTTCTTCAGAAAATATGGAGAATTGTGTTATGAAATGAACGAAAATATGGGACAGCGTGACAACGGTGCTGTTGCAATCGATGAGAACGGCGAAATTTATCTTGTTGCCGCCCCTGTCGATTCTATAGGGATGGTTCTTGATAAAGAGTGGGCACTTGGTATTGAAGAGCCACACGTAATGGGTAGTGGACCGCTATTGGTGTATAATGGCGAAAATGCTTACCTCAACGAAGGATCATTCAATGCCAAACGCCACCCAAGAAGTGCTGTAGCGACCAATGATAAGAAGATTTTCCTTATCACTGTTGATGGACGTGCCCCAGGTCTTGCTGATGGGATGAGCCTCCCTGAATTTACCCGAATCATGAATTACATTGGTGCAGAAAATGCACTTAACCTCGACGGAGGTGGATCGACAACTCTCTATGTGGAGGGAAAAGGTATTGTTAACCACCCATCTGACAACAAGAAATTCGACAACGAGGGTGAAAGATATGTAGTCAATTCGCTCCTTTTCATTAAATAAAAGAGATTGGTATGATCAGAAAACTGATTTGGGCATTCACAGCCACAGCCGCACTTTGCGGATGCTGCCAGGAGATAGAACCAACTCATCAGGACAAAAGTGCATTCACAATAACCACCTCCCCTGCCCAGACCACCGGAACTGAGATGAATTTCAGTTGGGCAACAGATACTTCCATTGTCTCTGCAGTGCTTGAAGTAACCGAAGTTGGTGACAGGAACTGGAAAAAGTCTGTAACCAGAAGATTTGACGGCGTTCTGTGTACCACATTCGACAGCATATACTCAAAAACGTACAAAGGTGAAGACTTCTGGGAAGATGTTGTAATCAACAAATATAATGGACATATTGATGGTCTTGAGGCTGATACCCGTTACAAATACAGAATTATCACAGAAGACACCTCATCTGTCCACTACTTCCACACATCCGGGGCAAAAAGATGGGAGGCGTGTATCATTTCGGACTTTCATGTCTACTCACCTCTCTACAACAGGACAAAGGCTGCAATGGATATGATATCCACAGTGGAGGAGTACCATCCGTTTGACTGGATTCTCCATCTTGGAGATATCACTGCATGGGGTGGCAGCTACACCTTCTGGAAAGACCTCTACAAAGAGAAACCGTTTCTCAAATATATGTGGGCAGGGGTCAATGGCAACCACGACAATATGACCAGAGGGTATATCCGCACCTCCAATGAGTTCTTCAGGGATGCTGCGGCATATCCACGCAACGGATACGAAGGGGAAATGGGTGTATGCTACCACTTCAAATATGGGGATGTACTTTTCATCATGCTGAACAATGAGAACATGAGGGACAGTGCCGGACTTGCCGCTGCCCAGAAGTGGGTAAAAGGGGTTGTAAAGGAGAACCCCTCCCCATATACAGTCGTATGTGAACACTACCAATGGTTCTTCGGCAAAGATGGAAAAGATTCACAATACGGTCGCTGGAGTGAGCTGTTTGACGAACTCGGCATCTCCCTTGCCCTTGCCGGCAACAACCACATATATGTAAGTACACACCCACTTTACGAGGGCAAAGTGGTGGAAGATGGGTCCAAAGGTACAGTCTACATCCAGACACCATCATCTGACAATGAACGTGGAGTTGCTTATGACCAGGATATTCCACTCAAAGAGAACAGCGACAAGATCAAATTCCGCTGGAGCGAAGGGGGAAATACTGTCGGTGCCTTACATATGAAAGTAACCCCGGAGAAGATGACAATCGTCCTTCTTGACCGGGCAGGAAATGTGGTTGACACCAACATTGTATATCCCAGAAAATAACTTTGAGTGATTCAGATTATAGGAGGTTGCCGGTGAATCTGGCAACCTTTTCTTTTGCATATTTGAGGTCGATGGTAAGCTTCTTCTTCCCGCTTCCCGGTGTTTCATACATTGAGTCGAGAAGGATCGCTTCGCAGATAGATCTCAGACCACGGGCACCAAGTCGGTATTCGATCGCTGTATCTACAATATAGTCAAGGACATCGCTCTTCACTACAAGTTCCACTCCGTCCATCTCAAACATCTTGATATACTGTTTGATAAGGGCATTCTTGGGCTCTGTCAGAATCTTCAGAAGGGCCTCCTTATCAAGAGGGTTAAGGAATGTGAGGACAGGAAGACGACCGATAATTTCGGGGATAAGCCCATAAGAACGGAGATCCTGAGGGGCAATATATTGAAGAAGATTCTCTTTATCTATAGCCTCATTCTTCTTCTGTGCGCCATAACCTACAACTGAAGTATTGAGCCTTTGTGCTATTTTTCTCTCAATCCCCTCAAATGCCCCGCCGCAGATGAAGAGGATATTTTTGGTATCTACAGCTATCATCTTCTGGTCCGGATGCTTTCTTCCACCCTGTGGGGGTACATTCACGATACTCCCCTCGAGAAGTTTCAGCATTGCCTGCTGAACCCCCTCCCCTGAGACATCCCTGGTGATTGACGGATTATCACTTTTTCGGGCGATTTTATCTATCTCATCTATGAAAACAATACCTCTCTGAGCTCTCTCCACATCATAGTCTGATGCCTGAAGGAGTCTTGTAAGGATTGTCTCCACATCTTCACCAACATAGCCCGCCTCAGTAAGGACTGTAGCATCAACTATAGCAAACGGGACATTCAACATCTTGGCAATAGTTCTGGCCAATAGTGTTTTACCTGTACCGGTAGCCCCTACAAGGAGAATATTTGACTTTTCAAGATCAAGATCATCACTCTTGACTGAATTTATCCTTTTATAATGGTTGTAAACCGCAACCGACAAAAATTTCTTGGCATCATCCTGACCGATTACATACTGGTCAAGAAAGGCTGTAATCTCCTTAGGGGTCAACAATAGTGTCTCTTTCGAATCTTTACCCTTTCTGGAGGATTTTTTTGACATAGCAGCCAATTCATCTCCATAGATCTCCTGGACATATTGGGAGACTGCCATAGCGCAATCCACGCAAAGGCAAGCATCTCCTGCCCCTACCATCATATCCACAACATCACTGCTCCTGCCGCAGAAAGAGCACTTTTCTACCTTATTTTTTGCCATAGCCGGAAATTATTTTGTACGGGATAGAATAGAATCTATCATACCATATTTGACAGCCTCTTCCGCACTCATCCAATAGTCTCTGTCAGCATCTTTCTCTATCTGCTTGATACTCTTACCGGAGTGCTTTGAGATAATATCGTACAACTCCCCTTTCAGTTTTTTAATTTCGCGTGCTGCGATCTCAATATCCGAAGCCTGTCCCTCTGCGCCACCCATAGGCTGGTGGATAAGAACGCGGGAATGGGGAAGAGCAGTTCTCTTCCCCTTCTCCCCTGCGGTCAAAAGGACTGCAGCCATCGATGCCGCCATACCTGTACAGATAGTTGCCACATCTGGTGTTACAAGCTGCATTGTATCGTAAATCCCAAGCCCGGCATACACCATCCCACCAGGAGAGTTGATATAGAGTTGGATATCAGAGGTAGGATCAGTTGACTCCAGGAAAAGAAGCTGGGCCTGGACAATATTTGCCACATCAGTATCAATTCCGACCCCCAGAAAGATGATGCGATCCATCATCAACCTGGAGAAAACATCCATAGTGGCTACATTCAACTGCCTCTCCTCTATGATTGTAGGATTGATATAACCTGCATACACTTTTGAGTATTTGTCAAGAGAAGTGCTGCTGATGCCAAGGTGACCTTTAGCATATTTTTCAAATTCTGTAGCCATAACTATAAGTTCTGTGTATTATCGGATATTGTTTCTGATTACTGCAATTTCTGGAATTTGTCCAAAGAGATTTTTTTCTTCTCGATGGTAACTACGCTGCGAACATAGTCAAGAACTTTGCTCTCTTCCACTTTTTCAAAGATTCTGCGACCTTCGTTTTCGTTAGCGATAAGGCTTTCAGCGTGTTTTACAAGATACTCTTCTGGGATATTTGGAATACCGTATGAAGCGAACTGGTATTTTGCAAGTTTCTTAGCTTGTTCCAGAAGATCCTCTTTCTTAATCTCGAGTTTCTGCTCTTTCACAATACGCTGGGTAATGGTCTGCCAACGGAAATCTTTAGCAAATGCAGGGAATTCCTGTTCGATCTGTTCCATTGTGAACTTGCCTTGATTTGCAGTGAACAACCATCTCTTCATGAAATCTTCAGGAAGTGCGATATTTGCTTTGTTGATGATATACTCGCGTGCATCGAGGATAAAACGGTATTCAGTCTCTTCTGCATATTCAGCAGCCATTCTCTCCTGAAGTTTTGCCTCGAATTCCTCTTCTGTCTTCACAACATCCTTACCGAAAAGCATTGTATAAAGTTCTTCACCAGGAACAGCGTCCACATAGTTCTTAACCTCTACAATAGTAAGTTTCCACATAGGATCCATAGCAGCAAGTTCCTCTTTCTTCACTTTAAGCATTGCAGCACGGTCTGCCTCATTTACGAACACTTCGTTTACATTAAGTTCGAATGAGTCACCCGCCTTCTTGCCAAGGAACAAAGCTTTGGAAGCCTCATCCTTGATGCTTCTCATAGCCACATAGGTCTTTTCAACTTTTGTCTCGCCCTGTTCGAAGTCAGCTACAATAAAGTCCTCTTCTTTAACTGTTTCACAGTTTTCAAGTTTACCGTACTGTTTAAGGATATTTGATTTGTACTCCTCTTTTGCTTTAGCGGTAGAGGTAATGGTATAGTGAGGGATAACATCTTCAGCAGAGAGGTTCAACTCATATTTGGGAGCAAGAGCCATATCGAACACGAATGTGAAATTTTCACCTGACATCCAGTCATTCTTTGACTCAACTTCCTCATTTGGAAGAGGTTCACCAAGGATAGCAAGATCATTTTCCTTGATGTAGTTGTCAAGGGTTTCTGCGATAAGTTCGTTGATTGCATCCAAAAGGGCAGAGTGTCCGTGGAATTTCTCCACAAGAGACATTGGAGCCATACCTTTTCTAAAGCCTTTGATATCCGCTTCCCTGCGGAATTTGTTCAAAAGTCTTTTCTTTTTTTCAGCATAGTCTTCTTTAACGAAGTCCATTTGGACTTGAATCATCAAGTCGTCCTTTTTTAGTTCTGTAACGTTCATAATCGATTATATAATATTTACTTTTTTACCTAATTAGCCCGCAAAAGTATACATTTTAGTTGAATTTTTCTAATTTTGCACCCCTAATTAACGAAGTTAAAACAATAAAAAGATATGAGAACTAAAATTGTAGCAGGAAACTGGAAAATGAACACAGTTGTCAGCGAAGGTAAAGCGCTCGTTGACGGCATTTTATCACAACTTTCTAATGTACCTTCTGATGTACAGCTGATCGTTGCTCCACCATTCACCCATCTTACCGAAGTTGCAGCAAAACTTCAGGGTTCAAACGTCGCACTTGCAGCCCAAAACTGTGCTGATCACGAAAAAGGTGCTTACACCGGTGAAGTTTCTGTTGCCATGCTTAAAGCTGTTGGTTGCTCTTACGTAATTCTTGGTCACTCTGAAAGAAGAGAGTACTATGGAGAGACCTCAGAGACATTGGTAACCAAAGTCAAACTTGCCCTTGCAGCTGGTCTGAAACCTATCTTCTGTGTAGGTGAGGTAAAAGATGAAAGAGTAGCAGGCAAACACTTTGAAGTTGTAGGAAAACAGATCGAAGAGGTACTTTTCACCCTTACAGCAGAGGAGATGTCACAGGTTGTCATCGCTTACGAACCGGTATGGGCTATCGGCACAGGTCTTACTGCAACATCTGAACAAGCTCAGGAAATCCACGCATTTATCCGCAAAGCTCTTGCTGACAAATTCGGTGCTGCACTTGCAGAAGAGATCACCATCCTTTACGGTGGAAGCTGCAAACCATCAAATGCCCCTGAACTCTTTGCTCAGCAGGACATCGACGGAGGACTTATCGGCGGTGCTGCCCTTAAAGCAGAAGATTTCATCGGTATCGCAACATCTTACTAGCAGACAAAACGGGCTCGAAATCATCCGTTTTCCAGCCCAAAACACCAGATTAACACACTTTGGGCTGGAAATGGCCACTTTTCCAGCCCATTTCCATTAAGCAACATGGATTACATAGAGGTTCAAATAGAGATTACCCCCTACAGCGACGACTTTGCAGAGATAGTTGTTGCAGAAATTGCCGATCTCGGCTTCGAAAGTTACGTCAATGAAGATCCGTACCTGAAAGCGTACATCCCTGTAGAGCAATACTCGGAGCGCAACCTCAAACTCCTGCTCAGTGGTATCGACAGAGACCTCTTCGAACTCACCTACTCTACCAACTACATCAAAGAGCAGAACTGGAATGCTGTTTGGGAATCATCTTTCGAGCCGATAGTGATAGGAAGATGCACCGTAAAAGCCGACTTTCACAAAGGGCTTCCACGAACAAAATATACCATCACCATCACACCCAAGATGGCATTCGGAACAGGCCACCATCAGACAACATCACTGATGATGGAGGCAATGCAGAAAGAGGAGAAAGTAATCAAGGAGAAATCTGTTCTTGACATGGGGTGCGGCACAGGGATACTCTCCATCCTTGCAGCAAAAATGAAGGCCAGTTCCCCTGTCCACGCTATCGACATCGATCCGACCGCTGTATTTTCAGTCAGAGAAAATGCCTGGAAAAACAGAGTCCATGAAAAAGTGGACTCACGATGCGGAGATGCCTCTCTCATCCAGGCCGGCAAGTATGAGATTATCCTGGCAAACATCAATCGCAACATCCTTCTTCAGGATATGGGGACATATTCAAGGGGGCTTATCAGCGGTGGTATGTTAATCATCAGCGGATTCTATACGCAGGATCTGGATATGCTCAAAGAGGAGGCAGAAAGATGTTCACTAAAATATGAGTACCACCTTGTAAAAGACAACTGGGTTGCTGCAAAATTTGTAAAAATCTGATTTAGTCAATTTTTATAAATTAAAATTTGCACTTTCAAAAAAAGTGACTACATTTGCAGTCCCAAAACGGGAACAACAGTTCATTTGGTAACGCGGGCGTGTTGAAATTGGTAGACAATCCAGACTTAGGATCTGGTGCCGAGAGGCGTGGGGGTTCGAGTCCCTTCGCCCGCACTTCAAGAAGAGAGTTCAGAAAATTTTCTGAACTCTTTTTTTTACCCCATCTACCAACTTCTCCTGCCACGACGCAAGAAAACACCAGAGAAAACTCTGCGTCGTGACACGATTCCCCAATCAAAAAGCACTTTCCTGCCACCACGCAAGAAAACACGCAGGGAAAACTCTGCGTCGTGACACAGTCCCCGAATTTTTTGCACGATTTTTGCCGTTTCTCAGAAATAATATTTTTAATACTGAGAAACATGAAAAAATTATATAACAACGTAACAATCATCACCGGAGGTGGAAAAGGGATAGGTTTCGGACTCGCAAAGGCATTCGCAAATGAAGGGTCTAATTTAGTAATTACCGGAAGGGTAGCCGAGAGATTACAACAGGCGAAAGAACAATTGGAAAAGGTGTACGGAGTAAAGGTCCTCGCAATAGTTGCTGACGGGACCAAAGAGGAGGATGTAAAGAATGTAATCGGACAGACCATCAGAACTTTCGGGAAAATCAATACACTTATCAACAATGCTCAGGCGTCAAAGTCAGGTCTTCCTCTCATAGAGCACACTGTTGAAGACTTTGACCTGGCAATCAACTCCGGACTCTACGCCACATTTTTCTATATGCGCGAGGCATACCCCTACCTCAAAGAGAGCAAAGGTTCCGTAATTAATTTTGCTTCCGGAGCCGGATTCTTCGGAAAACCCGGACAAAGTTCCTACGCTGCCTCAAAAGAGGGAATCAGAGGTCTCTCAAGAGTGGCTGCTACGGAGTGGGGTCCTGATGGAATCAGGGTAAATATGATAGCCCCTCTGGCAATGACAGAGAGCCTTAAAGAGTGGAAAGAGAATTACCCTGACCTATTCCAGAAAACAATCCAGGGAATCCCTCTTGGACGCTTTGCCGACCCAATGAACGACATAGGGAGGGTCGCAGTTTTCCTCGCATCTGAAGATGCCTCATACATCACCGGAGAAACCATCTCCCTGCAAGGGGGTTCAGGTTTGAGACCATAAATTTTACTATCTTTACACTCTGAACGAAAACCATAAGAATATTACAACACCTATGAGACCACAGTATCTGAAGCCGGGAGACACTATTGCAGTCATCTCCATTGCATCATCACCATCAGAAAAACAACTTGCGGCAAATTGGAAAGAGCAGTTTGAGAGTTGGGGATTAAAAGTGAAGATTGGAGGTCACATTGCAGATAGAATTCACTACGATTTTGCCGGTTCGCACGAACTGCGCGCCCAGGAACTCACAAAGATGGTTCTTGACCCGGAGGTTAAGGCAATTGTCTCCATCAGAGGGGGGTATGGCACCATGCATACAATAAAGTATCTTGACATGGAGATATTCAGAGAGAATCCCAAATGGATCATTGGCTACAGCGATATCACTATACTCCATTTCGCACTTCAGAAAATAGGTCTGGAATCGATCCACGGGGCAATGCCTGGAACTTTTGAGCCCGGATTTGACGGTTTTTCGCAAAACTCCCTCAAGGATGCCCTTTTTGGAAAGACTACTGGTTACACTACACCTCCATCCAAATACAACAACTTCGGCAAGGGTACAGGAAGACTCATCGGGGGAAACATCACACTGCTTCGCAATCTAATCTCCACCCCTATCGACCACAACTGGGAAGAACCTACAATTCTCTTCATTGAAGATATCGATGAGCACATGCACAAGATAGACAGCAAGATGTGGCACCTGCGTGAGTCCGGAATCCTATCCAAATGCAAAGGGATAATTGTGGGGTATTTCACCGACATCTCTGATCAGGATGAGTGGCAATGCTCAGTATATGATCTCATTCATGAGTACACAAAAGGGCTCAATATCCCTGTCATTTTCGATTTCCCTTGCGGACACGAGTTCCCCAATGCAAGCATATACCTCGGCAGACAGGCCGAGATATCAGTTGGTGAAAATGGGGGAGAAATCAAATTTATATAGCCTTTACAAAGGCTTTGAATAACTCCTGATGGTCTCCGACAAATACTACATGGTGATTACCTATCGGCTCTGTCAGGAAGTACTCTGCATACCCATCCCCTTTGAGGACAATTTGAGTCCTGCAAAGATTTGGTTCAGAGAGATTTTGTACAAGCTGTGCTCTCCCCACAAAACTACGCGACAAATCTCTTGACATCTTGAATATTGTAGCATTTCCAAGAGGCAATACCCCTCTGATTGCCACACCGATACCAGATTCAAAATGGGTATCGTAAGTATAGCTCTCAAGCATATTCAAAGGGACTGTGCAATGGGCAAAAAGAAATTCAGATGTGGCTGGATTTATCCGGGAAGGATTTGCTTGAAATCCACTTTTCCCGGTCAAAGCATTTCCGACAGCCATAGTAACAAGTGTCGGCACATCCCCTTCACATCCTGCAGGAATACCCTCCCCATTGAGTTTGGCCAAGGCCAGACACGCCGTATTTTCTATTTTGTCAAGAAGGTCAAAGCATCTGATAGTCAAACCGTACAAAGAGTATTTTGTTACAAGTTCCTTCAATGCTAAATATATCTCCTGCGCACCCTCCATCGGTTCAGATGAGATTCCTTGCAGTTTTCCCACTAATTCAGAAACAGGTATATGGACCAGTTCTATTCCAAGTTTTGATTTCAAGGCCTCTTCATCGGGCATACTTGAGATAAGCCAGTCGGAGGGTTCTCCAATGACTCCGAGTTTAGCTCCATTCAGAGCTTTTAACCCCTTTTCCACCTTTGCAAGGAGATTTATCCTTCGGACAATATATTCTATATCCCCGTGAATGATCTCCCCTCTCCCACCATTTTCATTCAGATATGAAAGTATCTCCATCGAGGCAGCCAGGGAGTTGCTTTTTCCTGAGGTGAGTATGCGGATATTCCCCTTAAGGGATGGGAATACCTCCTGAAAAAGAGCCTCTGTCCCACCTGTAACAACATATATCAGATCCAGGTCCGAACTACCATAGGTCGAGAAATCGGAGCCGCAGTGGTTGAATCTGATTCCGCTTTTTTCCTCTATTTGTGATAGGAATTCAAAAGCAATCCGCTCTGTCGATGCTTTATCGTGCAGAGCGGATGACAAAGTATAGATTGAAATCTTCATTTATCTGAACATCTATCTGTTTTGCAATGCAATTTTGAGCTGATCCCAATACTCCTGGTTGCGGTCAATCCCTTCAAGACTAAAGAAACATACCCCTTTTGAGCCACCATTCTTTACATAGGTGAGGAATTCAGGAATTCTGTCTGAAGGGACATGTCCGACAAAGAGACCCGAAACAAGATTTGCAGGATTTCCAGCAGCTGCAAGAGCCTCAACACCCTCTCTGGTGGCGGTCTCCACCCAAGGATCCTCCTTATCATAGAATTTATGGTAAATCATAGGGAAAAGATAGTCAAAGTTTCTAAAGTTTGCCCAATCCTGACGGACAAGTTTCTTTGACTCCTGTGGAGATGCAAAAACTGCTGCAGAAGAGACCTTTCCACACTCTTTAATAACTGCAGCCACATCGCTTGCCATCTTAGCCATAAGATTCCATCTGAACTCCATCCACTCTTTACAAGAGGTGGGATCCTCCAGTTCAATAGGATCGATTCCATGGAGTTTTTTGAACTCTGCCCTGCATGTTTCGCAGTAGCAGAAGTCCCACAATGGATATACTTTGTCCTGAACAACACCCCTTGACTCATGTAGTCCGTAAGGCAATATGACATCGGGATACCTTATGAAATCCAGGTGAATACCGGCAAGCCCCTCGATCTCCGCCAATTCCCTAACCCTATCTTTCAAGTACTCGGTACACTCTGGATGTGAAGGGCACAACCATCTGTAGTGTTCCCTGTTATATAGTTTTATATCGAGGCATGACTCACCCTGGGCATTTACCTGATACCACTCGGGATGTGCTTCTCTAAGGTGTTTTTCCACTCTGTTGGTTGTCCACATCCATGCGTGTAGTTCAATTCCATATTTTTCTGCATAGGGAACGGCTCTGCGGATAATTTCCAGAGCGGCACTATCTCTAAATGTTGTAGAATCAAGAATGTCGGGACGACCGCTATGACACTCCATTATCACAGCCTCAATACCCACCTCTTTGCATTTGCTGAAGTAATGTTCAAGTTTCTCTTCACTCATATCGAGCTTGCCGGATACCCATGCCCACACTTTATCATTATTTACTGACGAAGAACAAGATTGGAACATAGAGAGCAGCAGTACAGCTGACACCACAATAACAGTAAATTTTTTCATAATATTATATTGGATACTAAATAACTATTGCTTTTCTGAAACACACCTCACAGGGAGTCCACGTGATTTATGAGTGTTATTGGATGGGGCCAAGTGGTTTGGTTGGGATGTATATCCGCGCCCCGCATTTATTGAATTTGAAGATTCTGCCCATAGGAAACTCCATATCTCCTGATTATTGGTATTGTTTCCATAATTGGATCTGGTACCCCCCCCTTGCGAAAGATAACCGGATGCCGGTATAAATACGACCTGTGCAGGGATGTCATTGCCGTCCCAAGGCCAGTATTGCAACCCCTTCACTACATAATATGGCTTGAAACCTCGGATATATGGAGTCTCTGCATTTATCTCATTATCCCCATAATCGGAGGAATATGAATTGGTAGTGGGCTTTTCAGCATATCCATCCTTTTTAGTTCCATGAACCGAAAAATCACTCCAGATAGTTCCGTTCGGCATCCTGAAACCTGGAGGGCAAGGATCGAAAAGAGATTTTTTTCCATATCTGGTTCCACCACTTACAGTATTGGGATCATTCCAGATAATGTTAGCATTATGGGATGACGGGTTATATTTATTACCATCAGTCCAACAACCATCAGAACTGCTCTTATACTTGATGAATGCCATAGGATTGTTTACAGAATAGATGACCCCATTGAATTCATCATTTGCTGTAGCATAGGTTACAATGCTGAATTTCTTATCTTTAAGTGGGATATGATAGTTTGCCGATGTCTGGAAGAATGGGTCTTTTCTTCCGTACTGATAGTACAACAATCCTCTATTGTCATCCGGATACTTTTCAGCACTGAAAGAGCCAAGATTTCGATCCATGATATAGACAGATTTGTTGTTATTCCAGAATGTACCCGCATATCTGTGTACAGATCCGTTACCGACAGGGTATATGTACTGACCAGCCACACCGGCACCTAACTCGAACACCCCATAAGGATCATATTCGGTAATCCACAAATGCCAGCTCCAGCTTACAGTGTATTGGTCATCTTTTGTATGGCCAACCCCTATTATTACATTTCCCTCAACTCCGGGAGCTACCTCCACTTCGAAATATGGATCGTCTGCACTCCTTCCAGATCCTTTAATGATTCTGAATTTTGAGTCGTCAATAGGGAAGTCACTCGCAAGGATGAAACATCTCCACTCTGCATTGTTTCTCAACGAATATAGTTCATTATTTTCGTAATTGTTGGTTGAACCATCCCCCCAGAACTCCAAAGCCCTCTTGATAGGAATTCGGAACGATCTCATCACACTTCCTCCCGGGATAGGGTTCAGGATATAGCAATTGGACAATTCGTACATCTCCTCATTTGTAAAATCTACATAACCCCAGTCAGTTATACGGTAATCCTCATCTGCATTACCTTTTCCTTTAATGACAAAATCGAAATTGTACGACTTGTTTGGATAAAGATTATAGTCCTGAAGCATATTCTGACCAAGGAAAAAGGTATAGGTAATCGGATACTCCCTTCCGTCATCTGTATAAGTAGCAGAAACAAGAAGGTAGGTAGAACCGTCAGGGGCATATTTGTTCTTTTCAGAAGGGTTGGTTACCGATGTATTTTCGCCTCGTAGATTCACAGGGACGTAGGCCACAATATCCATCGAACCATCTGCTGCATTCCAGGGAATCTCCTCATAATTTATCTTGGTGAAATCTGCCCTTGCGGGGAATGGTGCAACAACAGATGGGTGTGATGTAAAATAATAACTTACAGATGGGACAGAACATATCTGAAGAGACTTTATCGAGACTGCATCGGCTTGTGGTGCCTGATTGGTCACCTTGATCTTCAATCTTGCAACATTTCTCTTAAGAATTCCTGAAATGGACAACCCATTTTCAACTTTATCAAGGACAGTAACTCCATTGAATATGGGATGAAAATTCTCGTCATCCTCTGCCCCTAAGGGATCCACTTCTGAGGAAATAATCCTACGTGTACTCTTTAGTTTTCCCAATGATATATTCTGATTGACAGGAAAAACACCCTCAGGTTCAAAGGTATTGGCTATGAAGCAGATAGTAGAAGGTTTGTCTGTCACTACAAGATTCACCTTACCATCAAAAGAGCTGAAGTCTGGGATATAGCAAGGCTCACCCAGTACCTTCGAGTCATCAGATGTTCCGTTGAACTGGATGATCCATATATTTTTTATAACCTCTGAAACTGATGCAATATTGTCGGGGTCATTTACCCCTTTTGATTCAGCATCACCCTCTATTGCAAAGACAATGGGAAGTTCAACAAGATCTCCCGGGGCCCCTCCTTGAGGAGTCTCCACCCTGCTGCAACCTATCATCAGCAACAATGAGAATAATAAAATTCTATATTTCATGATCGATACTTCCTATCTTTCTGTTATACATCTTACCGGGAACGCTCTGGATTGGGATATAGTATTATGAACCTCAAGGTGGTCTTGCTGGGCTGTATAACTGTAACCTAAAATGTTGTCAAATATGTCCTCAGCCCAGAGGAATACCCATTTTTCATTTGAACTTCCTGGTTTATAGTCGGTCACTCTGTTTCCGTGGTGTGCAATGGTACCACTGGACTGCAGAAATCCTGCAGCAGGATAATAGACCACCTTATCCGGAATAAGAATTCCTTCCCCGGGGAATGGCCAATATTGCCCACCTTTTATATCATTGTACGGTTTGAATCCATTGTAATACATATCGGAGGTAAAGAGAGATGTTGACGGCAAAAAATCGTTATAATAAGAGTTTGTAGATCTGTTGCTCTCACTATGAAGACGGAAATCTGTCCAGCTCTCCTTGTTTGGAAGTCTGTAACCAGGAGGACAGGGATCAAATATAGACTTCATCCCCTCATTTTGTTTTCCATATACTGTAGTGGGATCCTGCCACAACTGATTCTTGTCACATTTGTCAGGATTATATTTATTCCCATTGTTCCAAGCCTCATAGCTGTTGTTAGAGATTAAAGGCCCTTTTACAAAATGCATAGGATTTTTAACAGAATACAACATTCCATTATCTGCATTTGCAACACTCTTCTCCACAATCTTAAATGTGTGTACGGCTCCCGAAGTTGGATAAATATAGATGGACGAACTGAAGAAGAACGGATCTTTTCGTCCGAACTGGTAGTACACAAGTCCTATATTATCAGCAGGATATTGGTACGGATCGGATCTCCATCCAAGATTTCTGTCCATTATGTATGTACTCTTATGAGTATTCCAATAAGCCCCCTCATATCTGTGCATTGACCCGTTTTTTACAGGATAGATATATCTTCCATCTTCTGATCCTTCCCAATATAACGACTCTGTGGGGTCATAATCTGTAATCCACAAATGCCAGCTCCAGCTCACAGAATTGCTTCCATCATCGGGTCCTACTGCAACAATCACATTACCCTCCACACCAGGAGAAACCGCAACCTCGAAATATCTGTCTGCATCCCTATTACCAGAATATTTTGTCAAAGAGAATTTGGCAGGATCGATAGCGAAATCACTTGCAAGCACCCACGCTCTCCATTTACCTCCATTTTGCCTCAATGAGAGGTACTCATCGTTCTCATACAAAGCTCTCCCCTCTTTCCCCCAGAATGTCATTATCCTCTGGATAGGTATACGGAAGACACGCTGGGTGGTCCCTTGTGGGATTGGATTGAGGATATAGCAGTTTGCAAGAGGGTACTTTGCATCTGAGAAATCTACCATCCCCCAATCGTATATCCTTGTATCCTTATCTGCGTCCCCTTTTCCATTAATTGTAAAGGTATAATTGTATGAGAAGTTGGTTTTCAGATTGAAGTCATCTGTCATATTTCCACCAAGGAAGAATGTGTATGTCAATGGTATCACATCCCCACTTTCATTCTTGTAAGAGCCCTTCACATATAGGTTTGTCGCCCCTTGTGGTGCATATCTGTTTTTACTTGACTGAGAGGTATTTGCTACCACAGTCCCCCTCATGTTTACAGGAAGATATGCTGTAATGGTGTTCTGTACGCCGGCACTCCAGGGGATCTCTTCATAATCTATATAATTCTCGGAGGCGATCACAGGGAAAGGTGCCACATTGCCGGTCCCATTGCCTACATAATAACTTACATTCGGTATTGAACGGAGCTGCATCGACTCTATGGTCACAGCGCCACTACCGATTGTATTGTTGATAAGGGTAATATTCACTTTGGCGATATTGCGTCTTAGCTGGGCTGTGAAATGGTCCCCTTCATGCACACCATCAGAAGCTTCTATTTCACAATTGAAAATAGGATGATATGTCTCTCCATCACTCTCAAGCCCCATAATATCATTCTGAGAAGAGACACTCCTCAACCTTGTTCTCAGGTCTGAAATGGTATAACCCTGGGGAATCGTGAATACAGACCCGTTTTCAAATGTATTTGCAATCAAAAAGATGGAGCAAGGGGTATCTGTCGAAACGAAATTGACATTTCCGCTGAATTGAGAGAAATCTGCGACATATGTAGGGTCACCCAACAGTGCTGAATTTTCATCTGTCCCGTCAAACTGTATCACCCATAAATTTTTGATTACATCCTCAGTAGAAGCAATTGTTGCAGGATCATAAACACCTTTTGTCGCAACATCTCCATCCACCATAGAGAGATCCATCTGCACAACATCTACATCCAATGTTGCAGAAACCTCTTCTCCTACAGATGGAGCAGGCCCTTCCACTCTATTGCAACAGAGCAGGACAACTACAGACAATATCGTAAAAATCAATTTTTTCATTACAATCCTCATTATTGGATTTCACCATGAATACCATCGATCTCCTCCCATTCAAGGAGATTGTTCTCCGACCCATCCTTCAAAGGGAAATCAATTGACCAGATTTCTGGATTATTCACCTCGCCACTATTGTCACCTCCATCATTCCAAGGGAGCGCCTCTACTGTAACATTCACATACATGGAATTTATGGTAAAGGTAAACAGATAAGTGCGCTGAGGTTTGAAAAGCCAACCGATAGCTGCAGTAAATGAGACCACCTCCGCCTGGGTCTCACCGATCTCGATAACAAATGATGGCAGTGGCCATTTTGTATTACCCTGAGCATCTTTTTCGGCATAGTCCATCGAGAGGATATATTCATCAATAGACAACTCCTGGCTTTGGCCTGTAGTCAGAGTAAGTTCCTCCCCCCCTGCTGCAGAGGCATCAAAGAGGACCTTATCAGAGATATTTGCATCCAAGTAATAGAACCTCGACTCAGCAGGTCTGTAATAACCTTCAGAGATGATATTCTTGAAGGACAATTTTTGCAAAGTGGTAGCCTGTATTGCTGTACCGCAGGCAAAGTTTATCTTGATTCTGCTTCGTGGCTGCTGAAGCAACATATCGGATCCGTCAAAAATATACTCATCACCATTATCTTTACTCAAATATACACCACGGAGTGTTACATCTAATGTCTGACTGATAGCGACACCCTCTCCATTTCTCTGATAAAAATAGCCGTTCAAATTGGTATAACCGGCATAAGGAATTGGAGTCATTGCGATGGCAGGGTATACCATATGCATTTTGTATGGACCATTTACAGCCCTTAACCCTTTGGTATCATCATCCTTCACATATTTACCATCTGTATCCACTTCACACGGAACAAACTGTTCCCCATCGGTTTTATCACAATAGGTTCCGGTTGCCTCAACACCTTCAGAATCGGTACCCACGATACCATTCAGATAAATCCTATAAGCTTTGCCATCCCCCACACCTTTTGTAGAGGTAAACTCCACCAATTGTCCATTGTCATCAATAGCTCCCCCATTATTGTCACACCCGTAACAAAATATCAGAGATATTGTCAATATGTATAATAATTTCTTCATCACAATCTAGAAATAGAACTTGTGCTCTTCTACCGGCCAACTGTCTGAAACATTGACAGTCACATCATCTATCTGCACAAAATTATTAAACGTAAAGTTGAATGTATAGGAGTAGCCCTGCCTGAACTCATATCTGGTGGCACCACCCTCTGTCACCGCTATATCCTCTTTCTTTATAGGATATGAAACCGCAAGATCCTGACCGTTGAATTTGAATTTCAGAATATAGTCTCCGTCAGTCAGATACTCTACAGGGACGATCAGAAATGGGACATAGAAATAATTCGAATTGTCAAATGAATAGTTCTGGGCCTCGTATGATGTGGTGACACTTTCCCCCTTTGTCATCTCAGAATCGTTGAAAACTCCATTGACCGCATCAAAAACACCCCCACTGTACAACTCTGTAGCCCCACCGTTTTTCTTCTCAAGGGTAACAGAGGTAATAGCCATTTTTGTCTGGTCGTGTTTACATTTGAAGCCTATATTCAACATCGCCATAGCGTGTCTGAATGTAAATTTTACACTCTTGGCATTTCCATCGGGGATAATCCTGGCATTCTCTGATGTACTATTCTGCTCTGCATACATAAGATCCACCACCTGAGAATAGTTTCCCCCCACTGTAAATGGGACAGCATTGATAGATTGTACATTATCCAGCCAAGGTGAGTAAGCATGGACAGCAAGACCATCAGTAAATACATCCACATCGGGATCCATGAGATAGATACCGTCATCAAATGTAGTAGTAGCACCAGTGAAACGGAATGACCAGTTTGGGGATGATGTACTGTATTTTCCCTGGATATTCACATATTTTTCACTATACGGGACAAATTGGGTCATAGGGGTAGTGTTTTCTGCATAGTAGACAAAAATTCCTATTGTACTCCCCTGTAAAAATTTTGTCCCTGTAAAGATTGCTTTTGTCGCATTTGCAGATGGTTCAATTTCTGCATCAACCATAAGTTTAGTCTGTCTGAACTCCCTCTGACACGACACAAGGAGCACCATTACTGACAACATTGCAACAATCCACTTCCTTTCCATATTCCTACCTTATTTCTGAACCGCTATGACTGTTTTCTGAATCCTTCCAATCGACAATCCAATCGCTCGATACCGCCGAGAAATTGATCAATGAGACCTTTTCCACATCTATTGTAAACAGGTATCTCACCTTCTTTGCCACCTCCCATTCCGACTCCGGAAGATCCATCACTGCGTAGAATTGTGCAATCACTGTATTGTTGACGTCATTCTTCACATAGGAGAATGTCACCTTCATTGAAGTTTTTACCGCTGCACCTGCAGGGTTAACCTTCTGGGGAAGGAGGTAAAGGTTACCGTTTGCAGTTACGAAAGATGTATATTCCGGATCTGTCTCCCCTTTTTCAATCCTGTTCAACGCATTACCACCCAATGTAGTACCACTTACGGTCATGGTATAGGATACATCCTTGACAGCATCATCTGCTATTGGATTCCATGCAAAAAAATCTCCTGTTGATGACGAATTGTAGACCAGAGAGTTTGTACCTGCAATATTATTGAGGTTCAACTCATCAATTCGGAGATAGCACCCATCCGGAACTTTCCCAACATAATTTGCAGAGAATGTCACCCAACACAAAGTGTGGTCAAATTCGAGGGAAACGGTATTGTCCCCATCCACCACCTTCTCTTTATCAAGGACTGCCCTGGAGACACACAAATCGACCTGATGTGACGGATTTGAGGGTGGGGTATACTGGATAGAGATATTCTTCTTGCCGATGCTCCAGTCTTCATCTGGGACTATCTCCGGATTTGACCCGTTGTGAGGTGCATAGGCGAAGAAACTCAATTTTTTATTAGCTATTACGGGCCAATAATGTTTTGGAGTTGCACACCAGATCCCACCTTGCTTGCTCACTGGAACATTATCCATAAATGTCTCCAGATTTGCATCATCTTCAAGGAATGGCTCTCCATCCTCCTCAAGCGTAGCAAACACACCGAAACTGGGGAGGTTATCTGTAGTATATTCAGTTGCCTTCACCTCCGCCATATATGGTAGGGAGAATGTAATCTCAATATCATTCTCACCACCTTTCTGACAAGAGAGAAGCATAATTGCAGATGCAACAACCAATATCAATTTTCTGTGCAGAATCATTCTGCAATTATAGCAAAATAAATATCAACAAACAAGTATACCTCTGATTATAATAAGAACATTTTATAGAGACTTCATCCTGTTCTTTACGTTTGCTTCGTCGCTCTCGGGAAGGGGTACAGGGGTGCCGGATTCGTCTTTTCTGACATTGGTAAAGAGATATTCAAGTTTGCCACCCGCCTCAGTCTGCTTCTCATTTGTGATTTCGTGATATTGTGCAGCCGGAATATTGTATCCCCAACTCCAGGTGCTCTCCTTCATCTCCCATACACCTCCAGGGATAGCAACCTTTTGCTTGATCTCCTGATTATCCTCTGTAGCGACAAATAAAAGTGCATGATATGGTGTTTCACTGACGGTATATGTCCCGTCACCATTGGATTTGGCAGATGATATTAGAATCTGGGCACTCTCCCCCTTTTTGAGCCCTTTCTTCACAATATCCACAAGAAGAATTTCATATCCGAGTTCAAGGCACAGATACTTGTTTATCAGAGTCTTGTACTCTTCACCAGTACCAAATGAGATTGTATAGATAGGTTTTGCACTCAAAACGGCATCGTCATATCTGTCATTTGTCATATCTGAATCCCATGCAGCACCTTTTCCCTTGTTTCCATTACCATATCCTGTATCGTTGGTGATGTAGTCCTCTGCCCAATAAAGATATGTGGTAGGGACTGTGAAATCTGTCAAATTCATATTCTGCACATTAGGAAGGGTTACTTGAGTATATTCTCCACTTGCCAATATATCATCCCCGCCCCATGTAGCCTCATTGTTATAGACACCCAGTCCGAGAGACTTGTCCTGAATATCAAATACCAATTTGCTCGGTTTGCCATTATCCCCATGATACACATAAATACCACCTCCAAGACCTGTCATATAACCCACATCACCCTGATATGCAGTAGAAGGTTTGCCGCCCGATGAAACTGCACGGTTCTCTTTAATTATTCCACCTGTAATGGTCATCTCTGTCTTGTACAAAAACAATCCGCCACCATTGGCTGCTGTATTCTGCTGAATATTCCCGTTGAAAGTCATTTTTCCACCTCTTACATAGAGGCCGCCACCATTGTATCTTGCCTTATTGCCTATAATGGATCCGGACAACGATATGTCGTAGTCACCACTCACATATATTCCTCCCCCTTGAACTGCACTGTTATTTCTGAAAACTCCATCTCCGCTCAACTGGATATCTTTCTGTTCTCCACTATTGTTTCCCACATAAACAGCTCCTCCTGAGGTTCCCGACTGATTATCATATATCTCCCCTTTGGTAAAAGTAATGTTTCCCCCCTGGATGGACATAGCACCACCATTGCTCTTTGCGGAATTATTGTGAACAACACAGTCAGCAATAGTCAAGTCACCGGAGTTGATATATACGGCCCCCGCTTCATTTTGTGAAACATTGTTGTAAAGGATAAGTTTTCCCTTAACATCAAGAGATCCGGTCCTGATATATATTGCACCACCATCATTCAAAGATGAATTATGGTGCATTGTAACCTCTCTTCCAGCAGGTACAATCACCTTGGTATTTGTTGCGTCAACATTGTACCCTATGTATATTGCACCTCCGTGGCCGTTTCCATCTGGTCCCCCTTCTTCTACTGTGTTATTGTCCAAAGTACATCCGTTCAGGGTAACAGTCCCCTGATAAACATATATGCACCCACCCAATACCCTCAACGATTCAGATGAAGATGGATCTGTTGTTGTCAATGTGGCTTTGTTATGAGAGAGGATTATATCCTCATTTACAGTCATACTGCAGTCACCCGCCTCTTGTGATAGTGCCCCCCCCTGTTTTGCGCTGTTGTAGGTGATGGTACATTTATTCAAATACAATTCCGCATCGACTACACCACTATTGTTTATATTGATTGCACCACCACACCTGTGAGCTACATTCTCTGTAATTGTCCCACCATTTATGGTACAGACCCCACCGTTGGAATAAATAGCCCCGCCATTACCGAATCCTCCCTTACCTATCGCCCTGTTTTTAGTGAACAATCCACCATTGACCACCATTTTTGAATAATTCCAAAGCATAACTCCACCACCTGAAGCAGCATAGTTATCACGGATCGTTCCAGACTCCATTGTAATAAATGCATTCTCACCGCACGCAATTATACCGCCACCATGACAATTTCCACAAGCTGTATCTTGTTCATCAGCATAAGCTATACGATTGTAAACATTAATGTCACCCAACCAATCTATAGGGACATTTTCATAAATCTGAGAATCTCCGTAGATATTGAATTTTCCTAAAACAAGGACTCCGTTACCACCCCTTCTTGCTTTGTTGCAATATATTTTTCCACCGTTCATATTAAAAACAGCCCATGAACTCTCTCCTGCACTTACATACACAGCTCCACCACCCTGATCCTGAGTATTGCTCCAGTGGGCATGGGCACAACAGTTGTATATAGATGTTGAGCCCGACATATTCATCACTGCACCTACTGAGTTCAGAAATACTCCCCCCCCATTTCCTGCAAAACAATCGTGGATACTTGCATTATCTTTAAGATCAAACGTCGCATACTTGTCATTATAGGCATCCACAAATACCCCTCCCCCTTTACCTTGAAAATATGTCCTTCCCCATATAAAATTTTCTCTTGAGACTCCAAGGCCTGTAGTAGCACAATATGCCACAGTAGCATTTCCAGACATTTCACAATAGCCGGTCTCCTGAATATAGATAGCACCACCACACCCGTCTGTCCATTTATGGATGGCTGAACTCCCTGTTGCATCATCATAATCTCCATTTCTGGTAGCAAGACAGCCGATAATCGAGCCCCCTTTGAAATAGAGCTCGCCCTCCGTTATTATGGCCCCTCCTCTGTCTCCTGAGCCCCCCGTAATCACACCTCCGCTCACTGTGACAGTGAAGCGTTCTATCTGACTGTAGGTCTTTCCGTTCGAGGAGTAAGAGCTCCCATTTTTGTATCTGAAACCATATACCGTATTCTGTCTGGTGGGGTTGCTGTCGATAATTGTCAGCATATCGTTCCCCTCAATATTGATCACCCTTTTTCCCATATCGGTAGAGAGGACATGGCCATTCAGATCCAGAGTTACCTTTGAGACCTGAGAGTCGTTAAGGTCTACTACTCTTAGATACTTAGACCCCAGATTTACATCACCAGTCAGCTTGATATATGCACCATTTTCAAGGACAAAGGCCTTTCCGTCGGCAGAATTCCGCACATAGGTACCATCCGGAGTCACAGTTCCGGACCACTCTATATTGTGCTGGCCCGATGCACTTATCTGGATGAAAAAGAACACCGACACCGCCAAAAATATATGTAAGAATCTATTTCTCATAATGATACTATTTGCTTATTAAAGTCTTGCCATCCCCTCCATCAGATATGCTCCACACCTTTACAGGCCATCCGGTCTGCTCTATTTTATTGTACAACACCGACTGCACCACCACCGACAGGTCAAGTACTGCCCCTTCAATCTGAGGTGCCGCTGTAAGTGTATATTTATCAAATAGGGGCTCCGCCTTCTCCCCGGGCTTCAACTGGTGCTTGTAATAGTAGAAACCGTCACTCCCCTCAATCCAGTTTGAAGAGAAGCCTGCTGCCTGCACAAATGCTCCATCTGCTTTGGCCAACTTTGCAGGGTCTGCAGTAGAGATCATAGGCTGATTCCACATCCCCAGGAGGATATCTGGGTTGCCATCCACCCCCGGATTCACCCAGGAGCCGTGAAGAAGGACTCTGATATAAGTCACAGAGATACCCGTATTCGATATCTCCACATCAGATTTCACACTTCCATCCCCACTCAATTGGTCCTCAACCTCCACATCCACCTCTTCTGGAGATGAGATTCTGAAAGTATATTTTTTACCCGCTTCAAATGCTGCACAAATATCATCAAGGGATTTGGTGAACTTGTACTCGTTTCTGTAGGTCGATGCATCGGGGTTAGTATGCTCTATAGAGACTGTAATCTCAAGTTGCGCATCATCTTCCACACTCTGAGGGACCATCATGAATGTCTGCACAGCAGAGTTGATATTCACATCGGCCACCACACCATCTGCATCTGACATTTTTTTGTTGAATGTCTGGAGGAAAGATTCTTTTTCAAAGGCAGGGGTCCAATTGAAGGTAACCTCATCCACCATATTTGAGGTATATGTACAATTGCCTGACGAATAGAGATTTTTGAACTCCACCTTCTCCACTACGAAATTGGCAGGGACACTTCCCACCTCAAACACGATGGATGATAAGGCGTGGAAAAATTTCATAGGGACAGCTGCTCCGGTGTTTGGGAGGTTAGGTGCTATCGCAAAGACCACATCCGGCTCCTCTTCAGCGGCAGTATCATCACCCTCGGGATCGGGTGTAGAGTAGGCAAAGAAACCGCTCATGGATGTGTAATTATCATTTGCATCTTTTGGACCGAGGATAAATCTTCCACCTCCACCAGGGAAGGCTATGATTCCGTCTGTCTCTGAATTTTTGGCATAACCGAAGAAACTCAATTTGGTCTCTGGGGTGGTCAGCGGCCAATAGTACCCTGTACCCACCTCCCCACCTAAGGAGTTGAGTTTAAGATCTTCAAAATATGGGTTTTGGGCATCTGACGAGAGGAAAGCAGTCACATAAAAATCACCGATATTGTCCCCCTGATATGGAGCCCCTTTGGTCTGCCCGGGCAAAGAGTCAAAAATACCTGTATGAATATAGCTCTCTGTCATCTCCAGGAAGATATCCCCTATGGAATCATCCTCATAGATGAGCTCTTTATATCCTTCTCCGAAGAAATCATCTCCCCCCTGCAATTGATCTGATGAGGCGGACTTTGTCTGGAAATCGACAGCTTCAGTTACTATCAGGGAGATCCCCCTCTTGTCAAATATGGGCTCCACCTCCCTGCGGCTACAGGAAGAGGATAGTAGTGCCATACCCAAGAGGATCAGAAGAAGATATTTTGAGAGTCTGTTATTCATTGTTCTTTTGTTGTGTTGTATCCGGTCGGGGGGTCAGGCCCGGCCGGACTGGAATAGAATCTATTATTAATTTATGTTGATATCTTCTCCTGGTAATTCATCCCAAGGTTCAACTACTGCGTTAATCAAAATCTCATTCACATTAATCGTCAAGTTGTATATATATTTTTTACCCATTTCCCATGAAGCAGGTTGTGTCAAAAATACAGTTTTATTAAGAGGCGAACCACCATCAATAGTATATTGGATATCAATCGAACGTCCTGAAACTGCATTTGGAAGGACTAAAAGGCCTGCACCATATTGCTGTGGTGTTGCTGTAAGAGCCATATCACCTGGAAGATCAGTTCCTGCAGCATTTGGCACTGATACACCATCCAATTCAGTTTCAGGATTTGTCCATGAAGCAGTTACCTGATTAATATCATCACCATCTGTTGCTGAATCATAAGCTCCATTTGTAATAGTCAACTCTCCACCATATCTGGCACCATTAAGCGCGATCTGTTTGATTGTAACTTTTGTACTACCTGAGACCTTAAAAACAATCCATGATAGTGCATGATTGAAAGTCATAGGAACATTTGCAGGAGGATTATTATCTGCAACATTGCCCTTACCAACAGCATACATCAAGTCAAACTGATTAAATTTTGTATTAGTAACTTGATTTTTCTCGAGTATGGTTGTAGCATTTTGTGCATAATAAGGTGTAGTAAAAGTGGTTGTAACTGTACCTGTAAAATTACCAGCGGTCTTTGGCTGTGAAACAGCAAGGAAGTTGATTGTAGAAGATGTCAAAGGCCAATACCTGCTTGTTGTTGCGCCTGCCCAGTAAGCTCCTTTTTTTGTAAAGAGAGTTCCTTCAAAATAGTCTCCCACTGGAGAGGTAGAACTTACTGCCAGAAAAGCAGCTACATTCATATCATATCCTTCTGGATAAACAGCATCAGCCACCGGGGTCTTGGTAGCGTTCTGGTTTACTGAAAACATGGTGATCTCCTGGGGCTCATTATTGTAAATGATCTCCGTCTTGTTGCAAGAGGCAAAAAGAACCATTGCCGATGCAGCTAATAATAGAATCTTTTTCATGTAAAATAAAGTTAATTGGTTAATAATTAGTTAGTTATTTATTGTTTTATATTTCATATCATTGCACTACAACGGCAGGTCTATAATCACATCATCCCAATCATCCACATCGGGGGCCAATCCCCCACCGCCCTGTGTAGGCTGCACATTTATATCATCTTGAATTACAAGTCTGTGGTTTATATTCTCAGGATCCTCGAACTGGTCTGTAATATCATACACATATCTGTATCTCTTCCCATCGAGAGAGGTGATGTCGAGATATACACTATTCACCTTCCCCGGGAGTTTTCCGAAGGTACACAATACTGTATATAGACGGTTGTTGTCGGGATCTTTCTCCAGTGTCATATATAATGTGGCCGGATTTTCATCCATCTCACCACATCCGAAATAGTGTGACCGTGACTGGCCTGTCAGGAATATCTCAGCCTTCTCAATATACTCACACCCCTTTACACCTAACACCTCCAGTGTGTAAACATCGAGAATTGTTGCTGCATTTGTCTTTATCACATGGAGGGTGTCAAGTCCGGAGAATGCCGGAACATTTACCTCCATCTCATTTGCAACATACAAGTGGTCAGGTTCGTAGATGATAGGATCATCTTCATACCCCTTTGTATTCACTTTCGTTGCAGATTTGGCGAGTGCATTTGCCACATTTGCTTTGAACTGTCCACCCATCATCTTGGTGACGTCACTTGTAAATGCATTTGCCTCCAGCCTATGGTTTTCAGATGTGATCTGTGTCGACTCTGTACCGAAATTATACAGTACCAGATTGTAATCCCCTGCAGGAACACTCACCTCCCCCCCTGTCGCCTCAAGGATAGTAGAGACCTTCGCCTCGTGATTTGAGACATCATAGAAAACCGCCATCATATAGAGGGGCATAACACCATCCCTTTTTCTTGCAAGTTCTTCACCAAGTTCGGTATCTACCACCATATCGAGTTCTACACCGCAATGGGTCGCAATGTCGACCTCCACAAGCACTTTGGTGTAAAGATCATACAAGGGCATACGCTTGCACCCTGCAGATATGCAGGATAACAGGAGAAGCGCCGAGACTGTTTTTAGCCATCTAAATCTCATTGTGCCAACCTCCTTTTCCCCCTGATCGGGACTACAAGTGAAACAGATGCCTTATTGGGCCCTATCCAATGGAATTTTTCGGAATACCCTTTACGGTACCCTTTCCCACCATCTTCAAACACATCGTACGGACGGAGATAAGAGTAGATGTAGCCTACGCCGAGAGAGAACTCCATGTGGAGTTTGTCTTTGCAAATCGGGATTGAGTATTGGTAATCGAGCCCTACATTTATAAACTCACCCTGGATACCCTCATACTGTTTTTCAAAATCGTAATAGCCAAAGGAGCCCCCAAGACCTACGGAGTGCCCTTCGAGACGATCTTCCCTTCTCCTCTCCTTTCCAAACCAGTAGCGTCCTTCGAGGTTCCAACCGAGCAACTGCAAACAGTTCTTGTGGTTGGGGTTGCGGAAAATCCAGGGGAAATAGTAGTCGGCAGCCATAGACCAGTTGTTGCCAAGGGCTACCTCCACCCCAAAGTTTGAGAGGGGAACAAGGAAGTTTGTTCTGAGGTAGAAGAGTTCTTTTTGGGTATAATTGAGTGGAAGTGCCTTGCGAAGAGTATCTGGTGGCAAATAGAGGGTATCTTCCACATATTCAATCTCATCATAGGATGAGAGTTCCTCCGCAGTCGTAAGAACTACCGGCATTCTGCCGATGACATGAATTGCAGAGTAGCGTAGTCTTTTATAATGGGTATTGAGGAGGTATTTGTATTTGGGGTGGGATTCAAGTCTCCTTTTTTTGATCTGAATCCTCACATCGGAGTCGATAATTTGAACAAGCGAGCCCTTATCTTCAGAAGAGAGTGTCTGATCCTGCAGAATATATTCACGCAGTCTTCTCCAGGACTCACCATCACCCTCCACTCTCAGCAGATGTGCTATCTCCGGGCACCTCTGCTCCATATAGTTTTTAATGGATGATGCTCTCCTGTGTGAAAGGTTTGTGTTGTAGGTAAATGGACCTTCAGGGGACGATTGTGAAACAATCAGAATGGAGTCTATAACTACCCCCCCCCGTTGAGAAACCACCGTAACTAATTCATTTAGAATACGTTGGTTATCCAAATAATCATGATCGACTCTCGATTTGTCGAATCTGAAAAACATCTGGGTCTTGAACTCACAGGGTACAAAAAGGGTATCCTGCTGTGAAAAAGCAGAATTGCTGACCAGAATAAGGGTGCAGAAAAACAATATTTTGGACCAGATATTTTTCATCATAAATTATGCACATAGAGAGAGGTTGATTATAGCCTCTCTCTTAATGCACAATATAAATCAGTGAAAATTCGCCGTATGTTGTAATTATTGTTGGAAAGTATATTCGCTGCCGGATGTATTTTCATCCCAAGCAACAACAGAAGGTGCAAATGTAATCTCGTTCAAGCCGATCTTGACTGTATAGGTGATTTTCTTGTTAGGTTGCCACTGAACAGTTGTATTTGCATCAACAAAAAATTCAACCTCTTTCGTTACAGTTTCAGTTGCTACACCGGTACCGCTGATTTTGTAAACGATTTCGAATTTCTGGGCACCGTCCTCAATTGTCTGAGGAATCATTGTTACACCTGTAGTGGTCAATGTTGCAAATGTTTGTGCATTCGCTGCGTTTGTCAACTTTTTTGCTTCCTCATCTTCTGCAACACCGCCATTAGTAGCCTCAGCAGGGAAAATTTCATATTCCGCAGCACCTGTTGCTGTCCAAGCACCATATGCGTCTTGATAGTCTTGCACATAAGATGCAGTATTATTAATACCCTTCAAAGTAATCTTCTGAATCTGGAAAGTGATTCCTGTATATGCTTTATCTGTGGTCACATTGAAAATAACCTGAGTCATCTGGTGGTGGAAAGATAGAGGAACCTGACCTGATGTTACTGATGTAGCATTCTGATCACCATTAGGGGTACTGTATTTTGCACCTTTGACAGGGGTTGCTACCATAAAGTCAACATACATATTGGAGTGAGTATAGCCAGACAATGAAAGACCTGCAGCTTCTGTATGTTCGATAGTACCATTCATAACTTTATCTGGAGCTGTTGCTGTTTTGTCATTACCAATAAACGGAGAATATGCGTAAAAGTCCATTGTAGTGGTAGGGTCATTAGGCCAGTAATATTTGACATCACCTGTAGCACTCCATTTTGTGTCAGTTGTTGAGTATGACACTTCTTTATTAGACATTACAGGAGTGGTTTCATTAGCTTGCTTACCATAAGCATATACACCAAAAGGTTGATCTAGAGGATATGTTCCACCCTGTACAATGGCGCGGGTAAGTTTACCAGATTCAGCTGAGAAAGAGATGGGGCTCTCAACTTCGTTTTTGATGTTAGTTTTTGTACAAGAAGCCGCTACAAAAACCATCAAAGATGCTAACATTAAGAATCTTTTCATAATAGTGTGTGTTAAGTGTTTATAATTTATTTTAATTGTTTTATTCGTTTATAACCGTTTTCATTCACTTTTTAGATAGGGAATACAACCTCTTCATCGTCCCAGTCCTTCACTACAGGGTCAAATCCGGCACCTGTATCGTCCACATTGATTACAATCTTCTGTTTGATAATAATCTCACCACCCTTTCTCAATTTCTTTATCTCCGGAGAGATATCTTCAAGTTGTATTTTGATGGTTCTTCCATTTATGAATGTCAAAACCATTGAGTTCTTGACACTGTCATCCTGATGGGGACCAAATGAGAAGAACTCCCCTTTTATCTTGTTCTCGTCCTTATGGAGAGTTGTTTCTATCTTCTGTGATGCAAATTCATCCTCTCTGTGTGATCCGTCTGCCATAAATGCAGTGGTATACATACCATCGATCTCCATATAAGCAGAGGTGATATAATCAAGCCCCTCCACATCGACATGGAACCAATACCTATAACTGATAGGATCAAGACCACTCTCAAGGGTATTGTCCCCCTCTGTCACAAGAAATCCTCTATATGCGTGTACGAAAGTGGGGTCAGGCTCCGATATTACATAACTCTTCACCTTTGATCTCACCTTTGCCTGGTTGGTATATGCCTCTGCCTGCGAAAGTAGATCCATTCCCCTGTAGAATGTACCATCCAGATCGTAGAAGTCCGATGTATAGATCAGAAGGTCATATCTGCCCGGTAACAACCAGATGGTTCCGCTCAGACCGTTAATCTTGTGTACACCATACACACCGGTCTCGTCAAGAGGGTATGCTACAACCGTAATACTCCTTGCTGTCTCAAGGATAGCTTCGTATGCCAAGGCGTTCTCCTCGTCAATATATTCATCTACAGCCACATCGACCTTTATATCCACATATACAGGCTCACCATGGTGGTGGTCTGGTTCCAGAAGATCTTTTCTGTAACAAGATGTTGCAAGCAACATCAGCATTGATATGGCAATCATTATCCTACTCATAGTCTGCCTCCCACTTTAGATCTTATTTTCAGATAATATACCAAAGATACCTGTAGTTTGGTAGGTCCATACCAATTGGTAACCCATGTTTGCGGAGATGGAGCCACCAATGTATAATCAAAACCGTCCCACCAATATTTTACATATTCAGTATTGAGCCATCCAAGCCCAAGTTCGTACTCCATTCTAAGTGTCCCGCTCTTGTTGATAGGATGTGCATATCCTGCCACTGCACTATAGACCTGGAATTCACCCTGGATACCTTTTCTTTCGTTGAACATGAAGTCATATACACCACCCCCTGCAGAGAGACCTGCAAACCATCCGGTCAGCTGAAGCTTATCTTCCCTGTCTCCGAACCAGTAGCGTCCCTCTATGCTCCCCTGCATAAGCTGTATATAGAGCTGCTTGTCGTAGTCACTCCACCATGGTGCCACCCAATCAGCCACAACTGACCACCTCTCACCGATAGGTGCCTCAATCGCCACATTAAGTGCAGAAACTGCATCGTAAAGCAAGTTGGTCTTGATAGCAAACGGGGTGAGGTAATCCCACAAATAGTAATTTGGTTTGTGGAATCTCACTGTCAACCCCATATTTACAGATGGGATTGAAGATATATGTCTGGATGAGTTCGGATCAGAGAGGAGAGAAATCCTTGGTTCGATGAAGAGACCGCAATTGATGCCAGGATTCCATTGCAACCTTATACCTGTATTGAAACCGTACATATGTTTCGAATCGGCATACCGGTATGCGAGTCCATTGATAAAGAGTGCCTCCACTTTATTGAACGACCCCTCTTTGGATGCAAAATTGGTAAGATTCATCACATAATTGAGGTTTGCACCATAATTTGGATGGCTTCCCACATTGCTATATAAAAAATCAGCCTCAATAGCATGTACGGGTGTGAATGTATAACCGACGGTTGCTTTTGAGGTGAAATTGATCATGTATGAGTCGAGGCCCTGAGATCTCTCCCAGTTAGCCTCAATACCCGCACCGAAGAGAGTGTAGATTTTGTCTCTGAATTTTACAGAATCGGCAAATCGTGGCAGCCTGCCATCAAAATATTGGAAACGGTAGTCGATTGCATTCTTTTCATTCACAGGAGACCCTACTACTTGAGCGTGCAGAACTCCGTTTTGCAGCGACATAGCGGCTACAAAGCAGAGGACAAATAGTATGTTTCTCACTTTCATCATTCCAAACTGCCCTCCTCTTCTGAAGGGATTAAAATCTCAATTATATCCATTACATCCGAGTCGAGTCGTGCAATCTCCTCGAGTTTCGGATCAATAGTTATGGCCTGCATCAGTGCATCCATAGCGTAATTCAACTGGTCAAGTCTGTTTGCGCAGACAGCCTTGATATACCATATCCTTGCATCCGCCCAGTTCGCTTCATCTTCAAGGAGTTTTGATACCTTGGCATCAGCATCCTTGTTCCTACCCATGCAAAGGAGCAAAAGAACCTCATTCAGACCACCCATAGATGCGATATAAGGGTATGCCTCTTCGTAGTTTCCGTTAAGGGTATTTACAATCGATTTAAGATAATATGTTCTTGACTCTGAAGGGATATATCTGATAAGAGAGTCAGCCATATCGACATCTCCATCTTTTAACGCCATCAAAGCCTGATTGTACTTGATTTCAAGTGGAGCATATCTGTTCAGACAAGGTTTGAGCAACTCAAGATTGACAGAATCGGTCTGATGAAGTCTGACAGCCTCCCTGTTGGCAATAAGTGTAAAGTTAGGATATTTCTTGAGGGAGTATCTCTCCATCTCCACCTTCTTCAACGAGTCCTCACAAGATTCGATCATGTTCCAGAACTCATATCTCGATATATCCTCCTCTCCGCTGTTGAATCTCGCCCAGATTTCCGGAGTGGTAAGGTTTCTGAACTCTGTAGAGTTGATAACATACTCTACCCTTCTCAATCTTGGAAGATACTCTGCTGCTATCACTTTTTTATAGTCAGGAAGCCTTCTGATGGCTGCCTGTGTATTTACAAAGTCATCCTTGTATTTGTCTACTATAGCCTGGACATCTGCTGCAAGGGGCAACGAATCCTCCCTCATAAGCTGGGCGACTTTGCTCCACGGCTCCACCACAGCCATTGATGAGAGTTTCAAGACCTTCTTCACATCTTCCGGAAGGGAAGAGACAATCTCATCCAGAACCACATCTGTTCTCGCTTGTGCCAGAAGGGCATTGCTGCGGTAACGTCCGTCAGGAGATGCATAGCCGACTACAGAAATTGCATTCAAAGTGGAGAAACGGTTGTTTACAATTCTATGAAGCTTCTCTTTGATTGCATTCATCTCCACCTCATTCTGAGGATTGCTCTTGTCAAGCTGCGCCTTTCCGATGACAAATCCGATCTTCGAAACACCTTGATCGGCAACAAGTTTCATTTCCGGCTTAGGAATCAATGATGTATCGACAAGTTCAAGCGGATTGATATGGTAATCGAGGAAGCGGAGAGGGTTCTGTGTACCCCTTGCAATGATTACCGTATCGAGATAATCTTTGGGGGGATTTGCATAATTTGCATTTACAGCCAGATAGCACTCTGCCCTGAAGTCATTATTGAAATACTCCCTGCTGATGAAAACAGAGTCGTGGAATGCATAGATATGCTCTGTCTCGTCAAGGGTATTCTCCACTATATATGGTGCAAGAACATCTTCATTCTCCTGATAACCGGAAGCCCTCTGTCTGTTTACCTTATATATGTCACCATCGATCACTACAGGTCTGAAATAGGAATAATCTTCACGGGTAACATCGACAAGGGTAGGCTGTACGATGAATCTCTTTTCTGAGGTGAATATCTGTTTGGGAACTCTGAACTTTGTCTTAAGGTGGAAATAGTTACCGACCACCTCAAGTTCGGTCTGGTCCACAACAATTGTCTTTTTGGACATCTTCCCCACAATGATGGACTCCTGAAGTTCCACCACCTTCATACTCATCGCCACATTTATGATCTGGCGATTGTCGACATTCAATGTATAATCGTTGTAATCGGGGTTGTAGAACAACAACTCCGCATTGTTCGGAACAAAACAAGCATATTTACCGTCAATGTCTGATACAGCTACTCTATCTCCATTTAAGAGGATTACCACTCCAGGAATTGGATCCTGAGTATTTACATCCTTAACTACTCCCTGTATCCGGATCTCGTGCTGCGCCTTCAATTCGTTATCAAATGATGTCAGGGCCAGCAACAAAGATAATAACAACACAAATCTCTTCATCTTACCTGATCACCATTTGAATATTCAGGCCGAATTTTGTCAGAAGTGGGATAAATCTCACACGATCGGGCTGAAAATCAGCCCCTACCCCCAATCCGATATTCGGCACAAGGTTCCATTTTTTACCAATTATTATACTATATCCATAGGTCGCCCCCAAACCGAGGAGATTACCATCATACCTTGTAGAATTCCAATATGTATCATAAGAGCAATATTTTATATTGGCTCCAAGATAATGTCCGAAAAACGGCATTGTAAACCAATATTTATACTCAGGTGATACTGTTATTTGTGAAATGGAATATTTTTCATTGATCCTCCAAGGGGAGGCAGATGCGAACATTGAAATTGTGTTGTGCTGGTTCATTGCTAACTCAACTTCAAGGTTGGGGGCTATAAGGATGTAGTCCAGAAGATTTGTAGATATGGCGAAACGCTGTGCATTCGCATCTTTGGAAATACACAGAAAAACCATCAAGAACAGTATGACAAACAACCGTTTCATGCCTTATATAGATTATAGCCTATTTACTCAAATACTCCTCACCCCTCTAAACCAAAAACACGACACTTGAGCAAATTATGTCCAAAGGTATACATTTTATTTCTAAAAGGGGCAATAATTTTTCATAAAAAAAAAAAAAAAACCAAACTTTTGATGTGACCCCCAAAAGTTGGACGGTTTAACATTATTAAGAGGCGCTCTTAGATTGGAATAAAGCTCGGTATTGTACCGGGCTTTTTCCATTTAGCCTCAGTTTGATTCTATCATTATTGTAGTAGTGTATATACTTAA